>JAXDVS010000033.1:0-13076 GCA_034088785.1 Treponema sp. | reverse complement strand
CTTTGCAAAGAATATTGTTCCGGGCAATATTTATCAATATTTTTGAGAAATATTTTATCATATTCTAAATTTTCAGCAGATTTTATATACAAAAACTTGTTTTTATAATGCGGAAATCAAAAAAACGATAAAAACAGTCTGCGAACAAGAAAAAATAAAAGCAGATTCCGAAAAAAGCAAAAATTTGTCATCAGCCTCTATTTATAGCTCCAGAAATAAATTCGGAATGTGTCGCAACCTTACGGTTGCTTAACGAGTTTTGTTCCAAAACTCGCAGGGCTGTATTTTTAATTTATCGGTTCTTGCTGTTCGCCTCGTCGAGCATTGCGCGCACAACGCCGTTCGGCTTTCTTAAAACTTTCGAGCCTCGTGTGATTTTGCAAAGCGAAATGTGGATTTTCTTCGCGATTTCCCGCTGGGTTGTGCCTTTGTCAATTTCGCGCATTAAAAGCCAGCGTTTCGCAAAGTCTTTAAGCTCGGCTTTTGTGCATAAGTCGTCAAAAAATCTTTTTATAAAATCCGCGCTTTTCCCAGAAATCAGGCCGTACATTTCCTCAAGCGCAAAATCAAGTTCTTTTTCTGTAATCTCGTTGTTATTTTCCATAGAAACTATTCTAGTTCTTTGCGTCCTTTTCTTCAAACCGAAAAATGAAGATGTTTTTATAGATTCCGAAACGAGTTCGGAATGTGTCGCAACCTTACGGTTGCTTAACGAGTTTTGTTCCAAAACTCGCAGGGCTGTGTCATGCTGAACTCGAACGCATTAGCGTTCGCTTAGATTCAGCATCTTTTTGCAGATTCCGAATCACGTTCGGAATGACGTGCTTTTTCAGAATTGCACACGATTTTTTGTCATGCTGAACTCGAACGCGTAAGTGTTCGTTTTGATTCAGCATCTTTATAAAGATAAATCTTTCCATTCAGGATTTATTTTATTCACTAAACTGTTTTTCCATTCTCTGTGCCAGTTTTTCAGCTGTTTTTCTCTTGCAATAGCTGCATTTATATCATTACATTCTTCAAAATAAACAAGTTTCGTGCAGTTATATTTGTCTGTAAATCCTTCGTATTCATGATTTTTATGCTGTGCCACTCTTTTTGACAAATCGCTTGTAACGCCTATATATAATACTGAATCAGTCGCGTTTGCCATAAAATAAACATATCCTTTTTCAGACAATTTTTTCCTCTCCAATTATTTGTCACCCTGAACTCGAACTCGTTTACAAGGTCGCTTAGATTCAGGGGCTGTATTTTTTTATAGATTCCGAAATAAATTCGGAATGACGTGCTTTTTTTTCAGAATGGCACACGATTTTTCGTCATGCTGAACTTGATTCAGCATCTTCTTTTCAGATTCCGAATCACGTTCAGAATGTGTCGCGCGCCTGTCACATTCCGTTTCTTTTTCGCCAGTCCTTGTATTCCTTTGAAATCAGATTTTCCATTGATGAGGTCGTGTAGCCGTAGCCGTTTCGCCGTTCCATCGAAAGCTCGTTGAAGTCTGAAACGTATTTGCAGCCACGGTCGCACCAGACAGGCGAAAGCGTTTTTGGATAGTCGCCTTGAATCGGCTTTCTCGCGCCGGTCACAACGTCAAAAGATTTGTCCAGCGCGTAGAATCTCGCCCACAGACAAGGCGCGTTTTCGTCGTCAACAAGACGCTGCTCGTAATCTGAATATCTTCCATTTAAAACGCTTCCCTGCCGCGGAATCCGCACAAGTTTTTTCCCGCAGATTTTGATGTCGTCTCTTGAAAAAAATTCGCACGCTGAAATTATCGCGTTTTTCACTTCTTCAGACGGATTTTTGATTTTCATCAAAAGCTCCACGATTTTTTTTGATTCCGTTGAACAGATTGAAGGCGGCTCAAATTCTCTTGCCCAGACCGGCGCGTAATTTTCGTAGCTGTGCTGCTGGCACCAGGCCGTCAAAAGTTTTGTTCCGTCGTCGAGCGTCACAGCAATCTGAGTTTTCAAGATGCAGCCGATTCCGCGCTCATAGGCTTTTTTCGCGGCTGAACGCATTTCATCGTCAAAAAAAGGACAAAGCTCAAGATTTTCTGAAATCTCGCTCAAAAACGAAAGAACGTCCGCCATAACATCGTCGTTGAAAGTAATCGCGTAAACGTCCGCGCCGGTAAATCCGCCGGTTTTAGGCTCCTGCGCGTTCAAAATCCACTGCAGCCCGCGTTTTGCGCAGTCGGCGTAGCGTTTTTCAGGGATCTGGGCGTAAACTCGGGACAAATACCGAATCTCCGAGAAAATATTCCGGTTGTCCATCGTGCTTCCGTCGCTTTGTTTTTTCAAGTTGCACGTTACAGGCAAAATATTTTTGTTCCGTTCTTTTATCGCGTAAAGCTCCTCGAGCGTGTAAATCCGCTGGAAATCAAGATTTTTTGCCCAGCCGCCGTCAGGATTCTGCAGAAAAAGCATATTTTCAGCGATTCCGGCAATCTGAGAATTGTCGTAAAGCTCGTAAGGCGGAATTTCGTTCTCGTATTTATAGCGCGCGTGGCTGAATCCGTCTGAAAATTCTTTCAAGGAGACAGACGCGAATGATTTTTTGGTGAATTTCTCAAATTTTTTCTGATTTGAATAAACGGATTTTTCATCAGAATTAACTTTTCCAGAAAATGACGAAAGCGAGGCGCAGCCTAAAAGCGCAAAAGCAAAAAGACAAAAAGCCGCAAAAGACAATGCAGGAAATATTTTTTTCATACAACGATTATAAGGCAAAAAACGCGGATTTTGTAAGAAAAATGAACTTTTGGAATGTGTCGCAATCTTACGGTTGCTTAACGAGTTTTGTTCCAAAACTCGCTGGGCTGTGCCTCCCTGAGAAATGACAACGTTATCGTCACCCTGAACTCGTTTCAGGGTCTGTGTTTTTATTTTGCAGATTCCGAATCAAAGCGAGAACGAAGTTCTCAAGTTCGGAATGTGTCGCAACCTTACGGTTGCTTAACGAGTTTTGTTCCAAAACTCGCGGGGCTGTGTCACCCTGAATTTATTTCAGGGTCTCTTTGTGGATTTCGAAATCGAACAGTTCAAAAATCTTCCAGACAAAAAAAGCCGGGGAACATTTTCACATTCTCCGGCGTATTCAAGATTTACAAAGCAAAATTACTCTGTCGGGCGTTTTTTAAGGCTCTTGCTTTCCGCAATCGCTCTTCCCTCGCCTACTTTCTGCTCCATCATCGCGCGGACTTTAAGCGGAAGTCCGAACAAAGTGATGAATCCCTGAGCGTCTTTGTGGTCGTACAAGTCGCCAGTTGTGAAAGAAGCGATGTTCTCGCTGTAAAGGCTGTATTTTGAGTCTGAACCTGCGGCGCGGACCATTCCCTTTACAAGCTTGACTTTTGTCCAGCCTGTTACTGTCTGCTGAGTTGAGTCAACAAACGCCATCAAAGCATCATAAAGCGGAGTGAAAACTTTTCCGTCGTAAATCAGCTCTGCAAGGCGAAGCGCAACCTGCTGCTTATAATGGTAAGTGTCGCGGTCAAGACAGATGTGATCCATCATTCTGTGAGCGAAATACAACACAGTTCCGGCTGGAGTCTCGTAAACTCCGCGGCTCTTCATTCCAACACAGCGGTTCTCGCAGATGTCAGCGATTCCGACTCCGTTGCGTCCGGCAATCTTGTTAAGCTCAGTCATAAGCTCAAGACCGTCCATCTTCTTTCCGTTGAGAGAAACCGGAATTCCTTTCTCCCACTCGATTGTAACGTACTCGCCGTCGCCAGCTTCCTCAGGAACAGTCGTGTTTTTGAGCATGTGCTTGAAATTCGGCTCGTTCGCAGTCTTCTCAAGCTCCAATCCCTCGTGCGAAATGTGCCAGATGTTCTCGTCGCGTGAATAAGACTGGTCTTTCTTCATCGGAACTTCAAGATTTCTGTCCTCAAGGAACTTGATTTCAGCGTCGCGGCTGTCCATATTCCATTTCGGGTCGCGCCAAGCCGCGATTACTTTCAAGTCAGGAGCAAAAGCCTTGATTGCAAGCTCAAAGCGAACCTGGTCATTTCCTTTTCCTGTAGCTCCGTGGCAAATCGCAACCGCACCTTCCTGACGAGCGTATTCAACAAGAATTTTTCCGATAAGAGGACGAGCCGTTGAAGTTCCCAAAAGATACTCGTCCTCGTAAACCGCGTTAGCCTTCAAAGCCGGCCAAATGTATTCCTCAATGTATTCCTTGCGCGCGTCAACAACGTAACAAGCAGAAGCTCCAGTTTTAAGAGCGCGTGATTTTATATGCTCCCAGTCATCGCCCTGGCCAACGTCAATGCAAACAGCGATAACATCATAATCATAATTTTCCTTGAGCCACGGAATAATAACTGTCGTGTCAAGTCCGCCTGAATAAGCAAGAATAACCTTTTCTTTTGCCATATCAAACCTCGAAAAAAAATCGCTAAAACCAAACTGATTCAAAAACCAACAATTTTCAAACCAATTCTGTATATTTATGCAATAAATCTAATATTTTTGCATATTTTATGCAAGAGAAAAAAACAACGCGTAAAAGCCGTGCCATTGTGAATAAAAAGCGGTCATTCCGAACTCGAGAACTTCGTTCTCGCTTTGATTCGGAATCCATAAAAAGATGCTGAAAAAAGTTCAGGGTGACACAGCTCCGCGAGTTTTGGAACAAAACTCGTTAAACAACCGTAAGGTTGCGACACATTCCGAACACCAAAATTGTCATTCCGAACTTGATTCGGAATCCTTATATTCGTATTCGTCATTCAGAATCTCCCCAAAAAGATGCTGAACTAAATTCAGCATGACAAAAAACAAAATATTTTTATTTTTCAGGCGCGAAGCTCAGTAAAGCAATTTGACGCTCAAAAAAAGCAAAGCGTCAATATCGGTCACAATGCCCGACGTTCCGCGCTTCGCTGCCTCTCATCTTCGGAAAAAAAGTTTCTCAGATTTCAAAAAACGCGAAATCCAAAAAAAGCATAAAAAAGCCCAATTCCAGCGAAAAACGCCCTCAGACTTCGGCGCTCCATGTCGGCGCGGCATTTTATCAAAAGCAAAATACAGCCCGCGAGTTTTGGGAACAAAACTCGTTAAGCAACCGTAAAGTTGCGACACATTCCGAACTCAAGAACCTCGTTCTCGCTTGGATTCAGCGTCTTCATATTTGTCATTCAGAATCTACTTCAAAAAATCTCGTTCTTGTGAATTTCTCCAAGTCGCCGCGCCGCCTCAACAATCCCAAGATTCGGATTTTCCGCCATAAAATTCTTCAGGTCAATCGAAAAGCGGTTCATCGAAAAATGCTGAAAGACAAAAACGCGCCGCCATTCACCAAAACTGCCTTCGCCGTAATTTTTTTTAAGCTCGTCGCGGTAAAGCGTGAAAATTCCGTTTTTTTTAAGCTCGCTGTAGCCCACAAGAAAAACCGAGGGCTTTCCGCCAAAAACAAGTTCCTTTTCAGCGTTTTCAGGCGTTTCAGAAGCTCCAGATTTTTCAGCCGCACGGCACAAGCCGATGTGAAGCTCCGCCGTCTTTTTCGCCATCCAAATCTGGCTTTCTTCTATCAAATTTTTGATTTTTTCTCCGCCGCAAGATGAAAGAGACTTCAAATGCTTTGTCTTAGCAGTGTGAATCGGAGTCTTGTTCAAAATAATCGCGTTTTTCCGAAAATCGACATCGAATTCCGAATGATTCTTGAAAAATCCTGCCGCAATTTTTCCGCTCTGTCCGACCAAATATTTTTGATTTTTGTCCAACTGCTCGTCTTTTCCGGGATTGTCGCCAATCACAATAAGCTTGATTTCGCTTTCCGCCGTGATTTCATCCAAAGCCGTGTTGTAAACGACAGGATTTTCAATCGGATATTCCGGCGTGTCCTTTTCGCAAGCAGATTTTTGAAGAGGCTGCAAAATCCCGCCGAATTTTGAACTCAATTCATCGCAATAAGAGCGAAATTCCGTCCTGAAACCACAAAAAATTTTATATTGCCCAGATGTCATTTTTTATCCTTAATATTCACACGGATTGGAAAATCCTACGGATTTTCTTTTTTTATATCAGAGTTAAATCTTGATATTCTTTCCCATTTCAGAGAGTTTTGTCCAAAATTTACTAAAAGACCAATTTCTAAATTCGCCGCCTTTAAATAATTGATAACTTGAGCCTTATGAGCTTTTACCAGTTCTGTTACGGCTTTTAACTCAACAATGATTTTGCCGAAACAAACAAAATCAGAAAAATATTCTTTTTCGAGTTTTATGCCTTTGTAAATAATCGGAAGCAATTTTTCACGTTCATAAGGAATATTCTGCAAAATAAATTCCTTTTCCAAAGCTTCTTGATAAACAGGCTCCAAAAATCCGCAGCCAAGTTCATTATGAACATTCATACAAGCCTTTATTATTTTTCTCGTCAATTCTTCATATTTCAGCATAAATCTCTCCTTAACTTCTTTCCAAAATGGATTCCGTAGGAATCCAGAATCCGTGTGATTTTATTTTGAATCGTGAATTGCAAACCGTGAATTATTCATTTTTCAGAATCGTCTTTGAATCAGTTTCCATCACAATTCCGTCGGCTGCGTTTTTTTTAAGCGACGGAAAAAAGTTTTTTATCACGCGCACTTCATTAAATCCGATTTTTTCGTAAATGTGCCGCGCGCCGTGCCATTCCTCGCAAACAAGAAGCACGATTTTTTTAATATTCGGAAACGCCGTGCAAAGATTTTTCAAGCAAGTTGTCAAAAAATTTTCTGCCAGATGCTTTCCTTGAAACGCCGGCAAAATCGCGAACGAAGAAAAATACAAAACCGGGCCGTTTTTATCGTGAATTTTTGAAGCCGAATGTCCAAGCGAAAAAATTTCATCATTTTCAGGAAAAGAACTCCAAATTTCGCTCGTAAAATATCCCGCAATCTCAGCTTTTCCTTTTTCAAAAACCGTTTTTTCGGAATTGTCGGCAAGCACAAAAAATCCCTCGGGAAAAACTTCAAGCCGCTCCTCAAAAGTCTTCTGATTTTCCTGAATCGCCGGAATAAAAGCTGCCCGCTCAATTTTCATAATGTCAGGAATGTCAAAAGATTTCGCTGGAAAAATTTTCATAAGAAAATTATAAAAGAAAAGAGATTTTGAATAAACAAGAAAAATCGGAGAATCTGCGCCATTCTGCTGTTTCAAAAAATTTGCTTTCAGCAACTTCGGCAAATTCAGCAGAATGATTAGGACAGGAAAAACAAATCAGTAAATAAAAAATTGCCGCGCGAAACCGACTTCTAAATAAATCGAAATCCGTGCGGCAATCAAAAAAACAACTTAAAAATTCAGCACAGACGCACAATTTTTTTTTAATGCGCGACCGTGCCTAATTTTTTATCTTTTTATTTTTCGAAAAATTCTGTTGTGTAATACGCTTCTTTCAAGATTTTCTGCATATCAGAAACCATCGGAACTCTCGGGTTCGCAGGTGAGCACTGGTCTTCGTACGCAAGGTAAGAAAGCTTTTCAACAGCGTCCATCCAAGCCTGCTCGTCGATTCCCTGGCTCTTGAAGTTCATCTGGATTCCGACCTTCATTCCAAGCTCGCCGCACGCTTTTGCGTAAGACTCAACGCCTTCCGCAGTTGTCTTTGCAGGAAGTCCGAGAATTCTAGCCAGTTCCGCGTATCTTTCAGCAGCCTTGTAATAGTTGTATTTCGGCCAAGTTGAAAGTTTTTCAGGCTGCGCGCCGTTGTAGCGGATTGTGAACGGAAGAAGAATCGCGTTTGCGCGACCGTGAGGAACGTGGAATTCTCCGCCGACCTTGTGAGCCATTGAGTGGTTCATTCCAAGGAATGCGTTTGCAAAAGCCATTCCGGCAAGGCACGAAGCGTTGTGCATCTTCTCTTTCGCCTCAACATCAGAAGCTCCGTTTTTGTAAGAGCGTTCAAGATACTTGAAGACCATCTTGATTGCCTGAATACAAAGTCCGTCGGTAAAGTCGCTTGCAAGAGTTGAGACAAACGCTTCTGTCGCGTGTGTCAAAACGTCCATTCCAGTGTCAGCAACGATTTTTGGAGGAAGTCCGTAAGTGAAAGTCGGGTCGATAATCGCAACGTTCGGAGTCAAAGAATAGTCTGTAAGAGGATATTTCTTGTGCTCTTCCTTGTCTGTGATTACCGCAAACGGAGTCACTTCCGAGCCTGTTCCAGATGTTGTAGGAACACAGACAAGCAACGCTTTCTTTCCAAGTGCCGGATAGCGGAACGCGCGTTTTCTGATGTCCATAAATTTCTGCTTCAAGTCGTTGAAGTCTACATCAGGATTCTCGTAGAAAAGCCACATTCCCTTTGCGCAGTCCATTGAAGAGCCGCCGCCAAGCGCGATAATTGTGTCAGGCTCGAACGAGCGCATAAGCTCAACGCCTTTTCTTACAGTCTGAATTGAAGGATCCGGCTCAACATCGCAGAAAAGCTGGTACTGAATGTCGTTTCGGTTGAGCTTGAGCTGGTCAGTGATTTTGTCAACATATCCAAGCTGAACCATAGAGCGGTCAGTTACGATAATCGCCTTGTGAATCTCCTTCATCTGGTGGAGATATTCGATTGAGTCGCGCTCAAAGTAGATTTTTGAAGGAATCTTAAACCACTGCATATTGTTTCTTCTCCGTCCGAGTTTCTTGATGTTCAAAAGGTTTACCGCGCTGATGTTGTCGTCAGTCGAGTTGTGTCCGTAAGAACCGCAGCCCAAAGTCAAAGAAGGAATGAATGAGTTGTAGACGTTTCCGATTCCGCCGAATGTTGAAGGTGAATTCCAGATGATTCTGATTGCAGGAACAACGTCGCCGAAATGCTCAGCGATTTTTTTGTCTGATGTGTGGATTGCGGCAGAATGTCCGAGTCCATTGAATCTTACAGAGCTTTCAGCCTTTTTGATTCCGTCCTCAGTTGAATTTGATTTTACGACAGCGAGAACAGGAGAAAGCTTCTCGCGTGTGAGGCACTCAGGAATGCCGATGTCCTTACATTCCGCAAGAATAATGCTCGTCTCGGCAGGAATTTCAAATCCGGCATTTTTCGCAAGAACTCTTGGATTCATTCCAACGATGTCAGGATTCAATTTTGCGACGCTCGGGTCTCCGTCAACTCCGAACATATATTTCTCGAGCTTTTTCTTCTCGTCAGCAGAGCAAAGATAAGCCTTGTATTCCTTGAACATTTTCAATGCGTCAGAATAAATCTCTTTGTCGATGATTACAGTCTGCTCAGAAGCGCAAATCATTCCGTTGTCAAAAGCCTTTGACATTACGATGTCGTTTACAGCCTGACGAACGTTGCAAGTTTTTTCCATATATGCAGGAACGTTTCCAGCTCCAACGCCAAGCGCAGGCTTTCCGCAAGAATAAGCCGCCTTTACCATCGCGTTTCCGCCAGTCGCAAGAATTGTCGCAACTCCAGGATGATTCATCAAAAGCGATGTTTTTTCCATTGAAGGCTCTTCAATCCACTGGATGCAGTCTTTTGGCGCGCCAGCCGCAACAGCAGCCTCGTAGCAGACTTTTGCCGCCGCAATCGAGCATTTTATCGCGCTCGGATGGAATGAAAAAATAATCGGATTTCGTGTTTTAAGACAAATCAGAGACTTGAAGATTGCAGTGGAAGTCGGGTTTGTTACAGGAGTCAAGCCGGCAACAACTCCGACAGGCTCTGCAAGTTTTACAATTCCGTTAACATCGTCATCTTCAACAATTCCTACAGTTTTTAGATGGCGCATATGATTAACAACATATTCGCAGGCAAAAAGGTTTTTTGTCGCCTTGTCCTCAAAAACTCCGCGCTTTGTTTCCTCGACGGCAAGTTTTGCAAGGCTTCCGTGCTGGTCAAGAGCCGCAACAGAAACTTTAGCCACGATATAGTCGATTTTTTTCTGGTCAAAGTTCGCGTACTCTTCCAACGCTTTCTGCGCGCGCTCAACAAGTCCGTTGATTTCTTTCTGCGGCGCAGACAATTCTTCTTTCTTTTCTTCTGCCATTTTTGGTTCTCCGTAAAAATTAAAGATATTTATAATATTACCACATTTTTTCAGATTCTCAATTAAAACGATTTGATTTTACAGATTTTTTTAAGAGTTGAATTTTCCGTGATTTTTGATTTTTTCAGGAATAAGGAAATGAAGATGAAAATTTTTAGATTTGAATTTAACAAAAATGAAAACAGCGATTTTAATTGAAAGAAGAAATTTTATTTTTTAAGACGATTTTTGATTTTCTTCCGATTTCCCGATTTTTTCGACTTATTCCGCGAGAATTTTCTGATTTTTCAGATTCAAGAAGATTTTTTGAAGCAGACTGTAGCTTTCTTCCGCCGTCAAGCTCAAAAGATTGTCAAATTCAGTATGGAACATCCGCCAAGTCATCGGCATCTTTTCCTGATATTTGAAACGCTGAATCGACATATCGGCCTTGCTTTGAGAATCAGAGCCGATTTTGCAGTTCATAACGGCTTTTTCAAGATTTTTGTCCGCCATCAGATTTTTCAGATAAAGATTGACTTCGTCCGCAGGCAAAAATGTGATTGCGACCGCAGGAATTCCGCACGCCAGAAAGCCAGCGTTGTCGCTGTAAGGAACGGGAAGCGTAATCCAAGCGTCAGGAGAAGAAAGCTTCAAAAGCTCGGCCGTCCGCTGATACAAGCCCAAAAAAGATTTTTTGAATTTTGACGACGCTTTTGCATTTAGCCCTGCCCGCGCCAAAACCGCAACATTTCCGCGTCCGCACGAGTCAAAAACATAGACATCATCATTTTGAATTCCAAGCCGCCGGAACAAGTCAGCAAGAGCAAACGCGCCCTGAGCCGAAACGCCCTCCTCGCCAAGCTCCTCTCCGTCCGTAAAGAAAATTCTGATATTGTGCGCCGACTGCGGATTTTTCAAAAGAGAAGCTGCAAAATCAGCAAGCGCGAAATTCGCAAAAGAATTGTCGTTCGCGCCGGGGCTTCCAGAAACTCTGTCGTAATGCGAAATTATCGTTTTGATTTTAAAAATCGGATTGAACGATGAGGAAGGAAAATTAACGTAGATGTGATTTTTTCCAGAAAGGCTCACAACCGAAGTCTGAACGCCATTTTCAGCCAAATATCCCCGCAGGAACGAAAGCCTGTCGCACTGCGGGGAAATATATTCTTTGAACTTCTCTACGTTTAACATAAAGCCGAATTCTATCTGCTAAGAGATGACAACGGGACGCACTGCGGAGAAGTTGTCGCGTTTTCAATTTCCGCGAACTGCTGCATAAGCCGTTTCTGCTCAGAAGTAAGACGAGTCGGAATCTGCACAAGAATTTTCACGTACAAATCGCCTTTTCTAAGGCCGCCTGAATAAGGAACGCCCTCGCCCTTGATTCTGAACATTTTTCCGTTTGTTGTTCCGGAAGGCAGCTTGAACTCGATTTTCTTTCCGTCAAGCGATGTCACGTTCAAATCCGCGCCGAGAGCCGCCTGCGCAAATGTTACAGGGATTGCGCAATACAAGTCCTCGCCGTCGCGCTCAAAATATTCATGCTGTGAAACGTGAAGCACAACAATCAAGTCGCCTGCAGGTCCGCCGTTTGCTCCGGCATTTCCCATGTGCGGAATCGAAATGCGCTTTCCGTCGTCAACGCCAGCAGGAATTGTAAGCGTCATTTTCTTTGCGACTTCCTGAACGCCTCTTCCTCTGCATACAGGACAAGGCTTGTCGATTACGGAGCCTGCGCCGTGGCAAGTCGGACAAGTCGAAGAAACAGAGAAAAATCCCGCGCTTCTTGCAATCTGCCCCTGACCGTGGCAAGTCGGACAAGTTTTTCTGCTCGAGCCAGCAGCTCCGCCAGTTCCATTGCATGAAGAACAAGTTTCCTCGTGCGAAAACCTGATTTCAGCTTTTGTTCCGTAAACTGCATCTTTAAAAGCGATGTTCAAGTCATAGCGAAGGCTTTCGCCCTGCTGAGGCTCGGTCGGAGAACGTCTTCTTGAACGTGAGCTTCCGCCCATGCCGCCAAAAAGATTCTCAAAAATGTCGCCGAAGCCGCCGCCCATGCCGCCGAAAATATCAGAAAAATCGTGGAAAGCATGGCTATAGCCGCCTGAAGAGCCGCCGCCCATGCCGTCAAGTCCGGCAAATCCGTACTGGTCATAAATCGGCCTTTTTTTGTCATCAGAAAGAACTTCGTAAGCCTCGGTCGCTTCCTTGAATTTCTCCTCGGCTTCTTTATTTCCCGGATTTCTGTCAGGATGATATTTTATGGCGAGCTTTCTGTAAGCTTTTTTAATATCGTCGAGCGTCGCATTTTTTTGAACGCCTAAAACTTCATAATAATCTCGTTTTTCAGCCATTTTTGCACCTGCGATTGCCATTTCTACATTCTGATTTTGGCAACCTATTTTACTATCAAAAACAAGCGGGAATCTGACTAGCAAATTCCCGCTTATAATTTAAGGATAATTCTAAATAAAAATCAACTCTGCCACAAGAAAATGCGGCAAAGCCCTGAGATATTCTGCCAGCTTAAATGCAAGCAGAATATTTCAGTTAGAATTAAAAATTACAACGAGATAATTTTAAATTCCTGTTAGTCGTGAACTTCGTAGTCAACATCGTCAGCCTTGCCCTTGTCGAACTTGCTGCCGTTGTTTGCGTTGCCAGAAGAGCCTGCGTTTCCAGCGTCCGCTCCGCCATTCGGCTGCGCGCCTGCATTAGCTCCTGCCGCGCCAGCAGCTCCCTGCTGCTTGTAGACTTCCTCTGCAATCTTGTAAGAAGCCTGCTTCAAAGCCTCTGTCTTTGCCTTGATGTCGTCAGTGTTTCCGCCTTCAATAGCTTTCTTCAAGTCTGCAACAGCGTCCTCGACTTTCTGCTTTTCAGTTCCGTTTATCTTGTCGCCCAAATCTTTAAGGCTCTTTTCTGTCTGATAAACAAGGCTGTCAGCTTCGTTCTTGGCATCGATTGCCTCGCGCTGTTTTTTGTCTTCATCAGCGTGAGCCTCTGCATCTTTTACCATGCGGTCGATTTCGTCCTTGCTCAATCCTGAAGAAGAAGTAATCTGAATGTGCTGCTCTTTGCCTGTTCCCATATCCTTTGCAGAAACGTGAACA
>JAXDVS010000032.1:0-99773 GCA_034088785.1 Treponema sp. | reverse complement strand
CTCTAGGCCCTCCGAGGAGGGCTTGCCGCCCGACTTGCATGCTTAAGACGCGCCGCCAGCGTTCGTTCTGAGCCAGGATCAAACTCTCCATGATTATATCTGCGCGCCCGAGGGCGCGGAGAATTCATCTCGGAGAAGCAGGTCTCTTCTGCTCCATAATTGTTATCTAACTCGCTGGCCTGTTTGCAGTGCCATATAGGCACCGCGACTGCCTTTCTGTCTTTCCTTCCCGCCACTGGTTCAGCGCTCAAAGAGCTTTCCCGCCGCCTCTCGTTGGCGGGTGAGAAATAATCTACCACATTCCCACCTCCCTGTCTATACCCCAACCATAATTTTTTCGAAATTTTTCATTTTTTTTCTTTTCTTTGGCTTTTTTAGGGACTCTTTTTCCAGAATTTCCGTGCTTTTCCCGCTTTTCAACCCTCTCTTTCAGGAATCCCGCCTTTTTTTAGCTCGCTTCCTGCTTTCTATAGAAAATTTGCCTTCTTCTTTTCCCTTGCCAGGAGCAAAACTTCCTCACCAACCTGACACAGTCTCCGCAAGCTCATCGAGCATCCGCCCTATCTCCTGCCGGTTGCCATCCCCGAACCGCTCAGCCTCGGACGCGAGCCGCGCGAGGAATCCCTGCATCTCGGCGAGCTTCTCCAGCGGAACTTTTCCCGGGTCGTAGCGGAGAAGCACGCTCCCTGTGACGGCGTTCCGCTCGACGCTTTTCACCGCGTCCGACATTCTCAAGATTTCCATCGCCTTAGCGCACAAATCGTCGTCCTTGAAAACCGCAGCGCGGAGACGCTTATCGCCACTGTGGCCGAGTTGTGAAGAACCGCCGCCAGCTGCGGAGGAATAAGCCCTGCCACCCCGAGAAGAAGCAGCGCGGAGTTTATCCCGATTATCCTGATGTTGTTCGTGTTTATCCTCCGGAGAAGCCCCTGCCCGATAATCCTTGCGACCGCAATGTTTCCAAGTCCGTTCTCCGTCAGGACGATGTCCGCCGTATCGCCAGCGATTGAAGAGCAGCCCTCAACAGCGACTCCAACATCGGCAGCGGAAAGAGCCGGCGCGTCGTTTATTCCGTCGCCGAGCATTATGACTTTCCGCCCCGCGCTACGCTCCTCCTCAATTAAGGAGACCTTGTCCTCCGGGAGAGCCTGCGAGTGCCAGCCGTCAAGTCCTGCCTCCGCAGCGATTTTCCTTGCAGCTCCCTCTGTGTCGCCTGTAATCATCACGCAGCGTTTTACGCCTGTGCTTTTAAGCAGCTTTACAATCTCTGGAGTCTCAGGCCGTATCGGGTCTCCCACCGCCAGAATTCCCGCGAGTTTTCCGTCATATGAAAGATAGAGAAGCGACTTTCCGCTTTCCATCGAAGCCTTCTGGATTTCCGCCGCTTTTTCAGGCTCGGGAATCTTCTCGTCCTCGAAGATGAAATGCGCGCTTCCAATGCAGACTTTCTTTCCAGATATTGTGGACGCGATTCCGTGCGCTACGCGGTACTGAACAAGCGAGTGGTTCTCAGGATGGCGAAGCCCCTTGTCCTCAGCCGCCTTGACGACCGCGCGCCCGAGCGGATGCGGAAAATGCTCCTCAAGGCACGCCGCCGTCTGAAGAACAAAGTCGCTTTCAAATCCGTCCATCGGATAAATCTCCTCAAGGACAGGATTCGCGTAAGTGAGAGTCCCGGTCTTGTCGAAAATCACCGTGTCGGCCTCGGCCGCAGTCTCAAGGAATTTTCCTCCCTTTACCGTGATTCCGTTGTCCGCGGCCTCCTTCATCGCCGAGAGAACCGCAATCGGCGCGGAGAGCTTCATCGCGCACGAGTAATCGACCATCAGAGTAGACATCGTCTTTGTGACATTTCTTGTGAAAAGCCATGTAAGACCAGCAAGCAGAAAATTGAACGGAACAATTTTCTCCGCAATCATCTCCGAGCGGCGCTGGACTTCCGCCTTCAAGCCCTGCGAGTTGTCTATCATATTTATGATGTTCTGGACTTTTGTCTCGCCGCCTGCCGAGAAAACGCGGATTTTTAGCTCGCCCTCGGTGAGAATCGTCCCCGCGAAAACGCTGCTTCCCTTCTTCTTTATGACAGGAAGGGGCTCGCCCGTTATGCTCGCCTGGTTCGCGCTTCCCTCGCCGTCCTCGACAGTTCCGTCGGCTGGAATCGTGCTCCCCTCGCGCACAACCACAAGGTCGCCTTTCTTCAGCGTCTCCGGCGGAACAGACTTTTCCTCGCCGTCCTCGAGAAGATGCGCAGGCTCGTTGTTTATAAGAAGCTTATGGGCAAGATTTCCGTAGGAAGCGCGCTTTGTAATCTCCTCGATGTCCTCGCCAAGGTCAAGGAGAAGCGAAATCTGGCTTGCAGTGTTCGTGTTTCCGGTCAAAGCCGCAACAGTGAGAGCGGTCGCGTCGAGCATATCGGTGCTGAAAATCTTCCCGGTCCCGAAAACCGACCTTAAAGCCTTGAAAACGCGCGGAAGAATGTTCTTCCACATAAGGAAAGTCCGGAGCGGAAGCGGCAGAAACCATTTCTTTAGATAGTATTCCCCGAAAGACGAGATGAAAACGCCTGAAATGCTCTCTGTCTCAGGAATCTGCGCGACATTCTCAAGAAGCTTCTCGTCGTCAAGATATTTTGATGTAAGCGCTTTAAAGAGATTCTCGATTTCGCCCTGAGAGATTTTTCCAGAATCAAAAAAGATAAGATAAGAGCCAGAAACCGTGTTCACCGAGATGTCCTCGACTCCTTCCTGAACAGCGATAAGGCTCTGCGCAAGAATCACCTGCCTCGGGGAAACGCTTTTCTTGTCGTAATGGACACGGATTCTCCCCGGCAGCGAATGATGAACTGAAATCCACATATGATTCCCCTAAAAAAGAAGGGGCTGAAAAGCCCCTTTTATCAAGTCATTGAAATGTTACGCCTTCTTAGCGTTCTTTTTCTCTTCGTTGTTGTATTTCGCCTCGGCGATTATGTCCTGCGCGTCCTCTTTTATAGACTCAGCGAAAGCGGCAGCGTCATCCTTGAGCTGAAGCCCTTTTCCGACAACAGCGGCGCAAGCCTTCTTGAAAGCAGGTGTCTTGACGATAGAGACAATGGCAGCTCCGGCAACAACTCCAACGCCGAACGCGACCCATTTGTTATTAAAAGCCATAATAGTCCTCCATAAAAATCAGTTTTTACGCAGATATTTTACTTCGCGCAAAAAAAATTACAATATCCGGAAGATTTTCCGCGCGGAGAAAAAAGCAAGAGAATCGTGAAAATTTGGACGAGAAAAATTAACTCGCCAAAAATCATAAGTTTTCCAAAATTTGAACGAAAAATTTAAATAGAAGCGACCTCAAAAAAATCATAAAAATGAATTTTAAGCGATTCCAGAATCTAAAATGGAAAAATCAAGATGACGTTTTCCCGGACGCAAGATTCAAAATCTTAAAAAAATGAACCGAAGGAAAAATCCAAATCATCGCGAACTAAAAAAATCAGGATTTCAAATCGAGATTTCAGCCAAAAAGAAGAAATTAGAACTTCAGAAAACAGATTAAGATAAAACCCGAAATTCCAAAAATCTAAAATCAAAATCGCGGCAAAATAAACCGCCCGAAATCAAATCAAAAATTCTGCAAAAAACTGAACAGGAAAACGAAAATAAAAAGTTCCAATCAGAAATCTTGGCAAAATTCCGAAATCTGAATGAAAAAAAATCCATTCAAAAAACTGAAAATCTAAAACCGAATCGTGAGCGAAGCCGCAAGAGGGCTGTCGAAAAGGTTCGAGAGCGAGATGCTCGGGCTTTCAACCTCGTAGTCGGCGACTTTTCCGCTCTCATTTCCGTCAGGATTCAGCGAGAGCTGTCTTACAAACGCCGTTCCAATCTGGAAAACCGCACGCTTTCCAAGCTCCGCCTTCATTCCTAGCGCAAAGCCTGTCTCGTTCACAGTTCCCATCAGATTGCAGCCGCCGGTGTGCCTGCTGCTCATATGGTCAAAATTCGCCCAGTAGAATCCCCATTTGAAGCCCGCGACAAGCTGGACTTTCTCGGAAACGCCGTAAACGACAGAAAAAGGAATACTGACGCGCCACTGAGTGTTTCCGTTCTCAGGAATCCAGTTCAAGTTCTCGATGTTCTTTTTAAGGCTCACATTTTTATCAGTTTCTGCGACAGCGTAAATCTCCGAGAGCCTTGTGTTCACAGAATAGTCCGTCGTGTTCACGCAGTTGAAGCTTATCGAGAAGTTCGGCCTGAATCCGAATCGCAAGTTCTCCTGAATCTCCCAGAACCAGCCCGCCCAGAACGAGATGTCATGCTGAGGCGCGACTGAGGAGACATCGTTCACGCCGCCTTTCGCCTCGAAAACCGGGGCGACGCCGTAAGAGCCGCCGAATCCTCTCATTCCGTCGGAAGAGTAATCCGCCTTGAAAACAAAAGGAAGCCTCACCACGTCAAGGCAAAGCCCTTTCCAGTAATGAAATTCTCCCGAAGCCTCAAAAGCGAGCGAAAGCGGAAATTCCCCGAAATTTTTTCCAATCTCGATTTTAGGAGCCGCAGTCCCGATTCCAGCATAAACATTCTTGTCAAGATAGCTCACGCGGATTCCAAGCCCGAGCGACGGAATTCCCGCAAACGCGCGGACGTCCATATCCGTGAGATTATGCGGCCATCGCTTATGGTTCATAATCCTCGCGTTGTAGCCCACGCCGAAATACATTCCGGCAAAATTCGCCGCCAACGCGAAGTCGGAAGCGTCGTCATAAATTCCTGTATTGAAAAAATAGCCGCCTTCAAGCTGATTCTGCCAGTAGCGCGCGTCGAACATATCCCCGTACTGCGAGCGGAAAACCGAGAAAGAGCAAGAGTCCACCGCCCCAGCCGCCTGCGGAAAAATCCTTGCACCAGAAAACACAAACAAAGCGAGAAAAACCGCGGCGAAAATCCATTTTTTTAGTCTAAATTCGAACATATCTTTAAAAATACTGATTTTCATATGCCTCGGAAACACATTTTTAAAATAATTTTAAGTTTCCAAGGACGAAAGATTTTTAATTTCAAAAAATAAGACAAGCAAATTTTAATAGATTCAAGACAAGAAATTTTGCGATTCGGGATTTTACGCGATTATAAAGGAACAGAATTCTTCAAAAATTTCGGGATTTCAGAGACAGAATATTTTTTAGTCGGGATTTTCCAGAATTTTTAAATTTTTGCGATTCAAGATTTTCAAAAGGATTTTTTCTATTTTGATGATTTCAGATTTTGACGATTTCTCAAAGATTTTGGAATTCTGGCGATTTTTCAGAGCCGAAAGCAGTTCAAAAAATGTTCTGCAAGAAAAAAACTTCGCCAGCAATTTTCTGCAAAAACTGACTTCAAAAAACAAAAAAAAGCCGCCCGGCGAGGTACTTTCCGGGCGGCAAGATATGAACTTAAAAAACGGAACAAGATTTCTCTTTCTTCGCGTTATTTTACAAGAGCCTTCACAGCCTCGAGAGCTTCCGCGTCAGGAGCAAGCTGCGCTTTCGCAGTTCCCACGACAGTCGCGCCCGCTGATGTTACACGGTTTGCCCAGTCCTCAAGGAACTGACCGCCGCCCCAGTCGTAAGAGCCGAACAGTCCGACTTTCTTTCCGGCAAGCTGACCCTCAATTGAGCTGAAGAATTCTTCCATAGAATCCTCAAGCTGCTCCGCTCCCATCGCAGGGCTTCCAAGAAGAATCAAGTCCGCGCCGAGAACTTCCGCGCTGTCGGCAGAATCCGCCGTTGAAAAATAAGCGTCCGCGCCCGCCGCTTCCTTAGCCGCGTTCGCAAGCTGCTCTGTATTGCCTGTTGTTGTTGCGTAAACAATCGCCACTTTCATAGTTTTTCTCCTGTTTTTCCATATTTTTCTGCTATCATCGGAACTGACAGCCCCGACCCCAACATTCTCATGCAGATTTCGCTGCACGACTTGTACATTTTCATATTGCGCTCAGCCTCGTCCAAGTCTCCGTAGACTTTCCAGAATCCTGAAAACTTGTAGCCCGAGCGGTCATTCTCGAATCCGACGACATCGCAAAGAGGATAGCCCAAGAAAAGCCCAACCTCGTGCGGAAAACAGCTGCTGAAAGCGAGCCTGTGAAGAAGCACCGGGAGAACTCCGTCCAGACCTTTTTCAACCGGGTAGCCCTTTCTTATTAAATATAAAGAATTTTCTTCGCTGGCGACAACTTTTTCAAGAAGATTCTTGTCAAAAACAAACATCAGAAATCTTCCGCCGTCCTTTTTTAAAGGAACAAAATATTTTTTTGACTTTTTAAAGTCGCCGCGCCATTCCTGAAGCTTCGCCTTTCCGTCCGCGAAGCACTCGCTTTTTATTGAAAAAAGGCTCGCGGGCTTTATTCCGCAAAGAGACGGAGCCGAGCAGTGAATCACGGTCTCGTCAAAACTCATCGAATTCGCTCCCAAAGTCGTTGTCAAAAAAAATCTGCTTTCAGCTGACGGTTGAAACAGTCAAAGATTTTGCAGCTGAAAGCAGGATTTCCGGAAAACCGGAACATAAAGAACCGGCTTTCCTAAGCTCTCTTCCGAATAGAGGTACTCAGAGTCAGCAATAAAGCCAACTTACAGATGTTATCTTATGCTAACTTTAATTCCGTGTCAACAACCAAAGGAAAATTTAAAGGATTTTTCGAATTCGATTTGCGATTTTGATTAAATTTCTGATGAAAGAGATTTTTGATTCAAAACGTTTTTAATTGAAAGAAAAAGTCTGAATTTATTTGCGGATTCCGAAACACGTTCGGAATGACTTGCTTTTGATGCACGGAACTCGTTTTCGATGCTCGGAACAACGATAACCGCACTGAAGAAAATGCTACGCCGGGCTGGAACGGCTTTAGTCGCAGAGCGATGGAGCGCGGCGGCGCGGAACCGTGGAAGGCCGGGCTTGTTTTCAATTAAGAAAGTGCCTTTTTCCGCGCGCCGAGTGCTTTTTTCAGCTCCGTCCGAATCCTTAAAAAAAAATCATTTTTTCGGGTCAAGAATCGTGACCGCGCCGTACATCCAGAGCTTTTTCGACTCCTTGACGCGGAACATATGAATCACGAGACGCGCGCTCGACTTTTTGCCCTCGACACATCTTTTATGGAAGAAAACGCGAGAGTCAGGCTTGCCGCGGTAGCTTTTGATAAGCGAGTCACGGTTCATAAACGCCTTGTACTCGTCCCTATATTCCGGCTGGATGAAATTCTCCGCCATGATTCTCACGCCCTCGGAAAAGCAGCTTGTCTTGAAGTTTCCGCCGCCTGCCTCAACCAAGTCGCAACGCCCGAGAATCTCCTTGAAAGTGTCGTCGGTGAGGTTCACAAGGAAATCGTAAAGGGAGGAGCGCAGAATCATCCTGTGCATTTTCGCGACGTACTCCTCGACAAAATCATCTTCATGATGGGAGCTTTCCGCATTGTTGTTTTTAAGTAGAGCCTCGAACGCGTCTTTCTGAATCGGCTTTGAGTACAAAAAGCCCTGAATGCTCTCGCAGCCGATGTGCCGGAGATAGTTGTTCTGCCACTCGTGCTCCACGCCCTCTGCCGTAACGTGCATTCCAAGATCGAGCGCGAGCGAGATTGTATGCTCGAGAAGCTTGTCGCCGCCGGAATTTCCGATGTAGTCAACAAGGCTCTTGTCAATCTTCAAAGTGTCAAAGTGAAGCTCGTTCAATGAGGCAAGAGACGAGTAGCCCGAGCCGAAGTCGTCAAGATGAAGGCTGAAGCCCGCGCGGTAGAAAGTGTTCGCGATTATCTTAACGTCGGAATTGTTTATCGCCGCGCTCTCGGTTATCTCAATCGGCACCCATTTCTGGTCGATTCCCGCGTCGTCTATAATCCAACTGTACTTTCCGACAACGCTCTTGTAGTACATGCTGGCACGCGAGAGGTTCACGGAGACAGGAACAATCTTCATTCCCTCGGAAAGCCAGATTTTCTGCTGGTAGCAGACGTTGCGGAAAACGTACTCGTCAAGCACGCGGACCATTCCGTTACGCTCCAGAAGAGGAATGAAAGTCATCGGGGAGACAAGCTCGCCGTCCTTTCGCCAGCGCACAAGAGCTTCCGCGCCAACGACTTTTCTTGTGTTCGGAGAGAATTTAGGCTGGAACCAGACTTCAAATTCATGCGAGTCAAGCGCGTTCTCGAACGAGTCCTCAAGCTGCTTCTCGCGTATCTGGCGCGCCGTGTCAGCCTCGTCAAAATACTCAAAGAGAACCGTGTGGCTGTCCTTTATTTTCCGCTTTGCCGCCACAGCCTCGCTGTACGCAAGCTCCAGCCCCTTGCCCGGCTCCCATCGCGAGATTCCGCAGTAAAGGACAATCTGCGGAACGCCCATCTCAATCGTAAGGAGATTCTCCGCCGTCTCGATGTCTCCAATAAGGCTCTCAACCTCGCGCCGGTTCTTGACATCCGTGTAGAGAATAAAATGGTCGGCGTAGATGTGAGCCGCGATGTCGCTTTCCTTTTTTATCGAATCAATGCAGTTCCAGAATTTCTTCAGAAAGCCGTCCGCAGTCCTTGTGCCGCAAATCGCGTTTATCAGCTTGAAGTCGTGCAGGTCAATCGCGACGATGAATCCCGGATTTCTGATATTCTTCATGTTCTCCTTGAACTTGTTGTAGTTGTCGCCGCCTGTGAGCTTGTCCTCGAACGCGTATTTTTCTATTAAATCGCTTTCAGCCTTCTCGTGGAGAAGACGGTTTTTCGTGAGGTCGTTGCAGATTGAGAGCGCGATGATGTCGCCCTCGCCGTTCTTTGTCATTATGAACCGCTGCGTCGTGTAAATCTCGCCGGAAGTCAGAGCCTTCGTCCAGTACTGGTAGAAAACCTCGTAAAGCCCCTTGTCGTAATAGTCAAGAAGAAGCTGCCTTATATTAAGGAAGAAATTCGCGTTTTCCTTCTGAGCGTCGGAAATCATCGTCTCGTACCATTTCTTCGTGTACTCAGAAAAACTGCAAGGCGCGGGAAAGCCGAATTCCTTCAGAACGGAGATTTTCTTTCCGTTCTCGTTGATGACAAAGTCGCCTAGAATCAAGTCCTTCGTGAGATTCACCTCGTAGAAGCCGATTGACGTCGCGATTATCGAATCCAAAAAGGAATTTCTGAAAATTTGAGAGATGCTGCCCTGAATTTTACTGCCTGATTCTTCCATAAATTTTCCCTAGATTTAAAAGTCTATCTCCAAAATCTCCATAAAACAAATTTTATCTTACAAACAAAGAATTTACTTAAAGATATAAGATAATTTTAAGATATGGAAGATTTTCAGGACTTTGTGCTAATATTTTCTCAAAATTCCTTAAAACTTCAGAAAAAAAATCAAAAAATTTCAAAACGGAGGAGATATGAATTTTCTTCTTGTCGTCGCGTTCCTTTTCTTTGCGGGAAGCCTTATCGGCTGGGGAATCGAGCTTTTCTGGCGGCGGTTCTTCTCGAAGAACAACCCGGAGAAAAAATGGATAAACCCTGGATTTCTCGCAGGGCCTTATCTTCCGCTCTACGGCTTCTCGCTTGTGATTCTTTTTAGCCTCTCGTTCATAAAAGTGGACTTTATAGAAAACATTTATCTACAGAAAGCCGCGCTTTTCGTCCTGATGGCGGTCTCAATCACGTTTTTCGAGTATGTTGCAGGACTGATTTTCATCAAGGGAATGAAGATAAAGCTCTGGGACTATTCCGCATGCTGGGGAAACATTCAGGGAATTGTCTGCCCGCTCTACACTTTTTTCTGGCTTCTGCTCAGCGCGACATATTATTTTTTCATCCATCCGCACATCTTGAGCTGGCTTTTCTGGTTCACGAACCATCTTACATTCTCGTTTTTTGTCGGATTCTTCTACGGAGTTTTCACAATCGATGTCTGCCACTCGCTAAAAGTCATGCGTAAAATCCGGAAATTCGCGAAGGAGAACGAGATTCTTGTCCATCTTGAAAAGCTAAAGAGCCAAATCCGCGCGAAGAACGACGAGAGAAAGGAGAAAATCCACTTCTGGCTCGCGATGAAGTCGGAGGAAATCCAGCTGCCCGAGTCGCTGCGGCAAATCTACGAGAAGATAAAAATCAAGTAACAGTCTGTATACAAAAAATTAAGATTTTTGATGAGATTTCAGGAAGATTTTTTATAGAAGAAAAAGAAGAATCTCTGGAATTTTTTCAGACGAGATAAAAAAAGCTCTTCCCGAAAAGGAAGAGCCGAACATCTCCTAGCAGAATTGAACTGCTGTTGTCGGGATGAAAACCCGATGTCCTAACCACTAGACGAAGGAGACACGATGCGGAGAAGCTGACTTGAACAGCCACGGATTGCTCCACCAGCACCTCAAGCTGGCGTGTCTACCAATTCCACCATCCCCGCAAAACGTAAGAAAGATGATAACAGATTAGAGAAACTGTTTCAAGACTCAAACCGTCTAAAAATCAATTTTTGAAGAATTTTTCAAAATTTCAGATTTTTCATCTTGATTATTTTTCCGATTTCAAATATTATTTAGAAACATTCGCGGCAGTCATATAACGGCTCATTATCTCAGCCTTCCAAGCTGATGACGAGGGTTCGACTCCCTTCTGCCGCTTTTTTATGCCGCTGTAGCTCAGTTGGTAGAGCAATGGACTGAAAATCCATGTGTCGTTGGTCCGATTCCAACCGGTGGCACGCTGAAATCTCCGATTATCGGAGATTTTTTTTTGCTCTTCTGGACTTTCTGCAAAAAAATCATACTCACTTTCGTGAAATAAAATCCCGTCGTTAAAAATTTATTTTTCTGCCACAAGAAAAACTTTCACTAAATCCAAAATTCTCTTTTCTTTTTTCAATAAAATTCAGCCCAATTTCCGACAATTTTCCTTATCTAAAAATCAGTAAAATTCAGCCCTATTTCAACTGATTTTTCTTTCTGAAAAATCAGAAATTCAAATCGCTTTTTCCAGAAAATCTTAAATCTAAAAATTCACGCAGAGCGGCGCAAAACGTAAAGACATAAATCTACATCATTTTTTGAAAAACTCCGCTTATTTCCGATATTTTATGTACATTTGTACAAATGTACATTTTTGATTACATTTGTTATATTTTTTATAATCAAAAATATAATCATTTTTATAATCAATTCTGTTATTTTTTTTGTACAAATATAATCTTTTTGATTATATTTGTTATATTTTTTGTCATAAATTTGATTATTTTTGTTATAAATGTATAATTGTACATCTTTTGAGGGGATAAAATGAAAGTAATCACTTGCGCCATGCAGAAGGGCGGAGTCGGAAAATCCGCAATATCGATGGCGGTCGCGGTCGAAATCGCGAAAAAACACAAGACTGTCCTAATTGACGCTGACCCGCAGGGCAACTCGACGAACGCAATGCTCGAGAACGTGAATTTCGAGCTGGCGGACGTTCTTAAAGGAAAATGCCAGGTCAGAGAGGCGACAGAGAAAACCTCAATCGAGAATCTCTTTATGATTCCGACAAAATCGCTAAGCCCGGAACTGAGGACATACAAGCAGACGCAGGCGGTTCGAGAGCCGTTTATATTCTGTGACCTCAAAGACGAGCTTGAAAAGCAGGGCTTTGAGTACTGCGTGATTGACACATGCCCGGCGTTCGACGTGTTCGAGGAGAACATTCTCCAGGCGACGGACGAGGTTCTCCCCGTGATTTTCCTTGAGCTTTTCTCGCTCGACGGATACACGATTTTCCAGAATCTCCTCAACGACTTCAAGAAAAGAAAAAGGACGCAGAATCCTGTCCTGAAAACAGTCGTTCTGAACAACTACGACAGTCGGAAGGCGATTTCAAGCCAGATAAGGCAGCAGTTTGTCGATTCCGGCTCGAACTTCCATCTCGTGCAGTCAGACCAGAGCTTCCAGCGCTCGATAAACGCGCGGATTCCGGTGCAGTATCTCCAGGGAACAAAGAAAGAGACCCTCGAGGCAATCTCCGAAATCGCAAGGGAGGTCGAGTAATGCCAATCGCAAAGCAGGCCTCAAGCGCGAACAGAATCTCATCCGATGTCGTAAGCCAGATTTCAAGCATAACAAGCTACCAGAACTCGTCGGCGGAGCTTGCCCCGGCTGCAAGAAAATCCGTCGCAGCATCGGAATCATCATCAAAAGACGAGAAAATCTACTCTGACAACATAAACCTGAGGCTCCCGAAAGGCGAGAGGAAGCGGCTAAAGGCTTTCTGCGCCGCACACGACATCTCGATGACGCAGTTCATTGTGTTCGCGATAGACTATCTTGAAAGCAGGGTAGAGGACGGAAACGCGACAGTCTCGAAAATGGGCGTGAAGGATGCCAGATGATGAAAAAACAAAGCAATGAAAAACCGGGGCTGCCGGAGCTTTTCGACGAGATTCCAGCGCAGAAGCAGAAAAACAGCAGCTACAACGAAGTCTCAAGATACAGGAGCTATCTCTTAAGCCCGCTCATCGCGGCGGCTCTTCCCCTGAAAGACGTCAAGAAGAACCTTTTCGAGCGGAAATACAACAACATCACTCTCAGGATAACCGGCGGAATAAAAGTCCCATACGGAAAATACGGAAGGCTTCTCCTCTCGATTCTGACGACGCACGCAGTTCTTGAAAAAAACTCTGTGGACGGAAAGCCGGTGATTCTACGCTACAGCAATCTCCAGCAGCTCTTGAACGAGCTTCAGCTTCCGAAGCAGCGCGGAAAAGAGATAAAGGAGCAGCTCGAGTGCTTCTCTAACGCATCATTCATTTTCGAGGAGAAGAGGGCGAAAGTCGCGCAGAAGTCGCTTTTCAAGGATTTCTACGGCGAGGACGAGAGCCTTGAGGGCGAGGTCACAGCCACGAAAGTCTCGACAGGAATTGTGCCTTTCTTCGAGGCTTTCCAGTACATCGACCTTGACGACGGAATCGAGAAGAAGACAGTCGCTTTCGAGATTGTCCTCTCGGAGAAATTCACTCGTCTCTCGCAGGTTCACTCGGTTCCGATTGACTACACCGCCTACAAGGGAATCACGAGCGTTGTTGGGAAAGACCTCTACGCGTGGTTTGTCTATCGGAACAACAGCCTCACAGAGCCTCTCTTTATCAGCCGGAAGTCGATGGTCGAGCAGTTCATGCCGGTCAAGGAGGACGCGAACGAGGCGCAGGAACGCGTGAACTGGGACTACATAAAGGAGCAGATAAAAATCATAAAGACTAAGTACTACGCAGACCTCAACATCTCATTCAATGATGACAACTCTGGGCTCACTCTTTCCAAGAGCAAGCCGATTATGCTCGACAGCGACAAGAGATATGTTCTTGTGACTGCCAACATCTGAGGTGAAAGCGAGTAACAGTGTGTGTACGTTTTCCCACTTTTTTGGCGTTTCTACTATTTGTATTTAAAAACTATTTGTTTCTATTTGTATATATAGAAGAAATTTATAAACTGTTACCATTTCGTATATGAACTGTTACCTGCGCGCTTTTCAGGGGCTGGAAAGCCTTTATTTTAGGGCATTTCGAGTTTTCCACAATGTATATGGACTGTTACCTTGCCGGGCGTTTTTCCACCGGCCTTATGTTGATAAACGTATATGGAATGTTACTTCATTCTTTGAGTCCGGCTTGCTTTTCTGCGTGTGTATACGGACTGTTACCTTTGGCGCGCGAGTTTTTCTGCGGAAAAAGAGTCCTGAAATTGGCGTTGTTTTTTGCCGAATTCTGTCGTTTCTTGACAAAATTTCCCGTGGCTTCATATGAAAATCTGAATTTTGTTCTGGGATTTTGTATACAGGCTGTTACTTTGTCTTTTTCGGACATTCCGCGGTGAAAAAGAATCTTTCTGGCGGATTTTGCTATTGACTGTTTTTTTTGTTTGGTGTAATATACTTCTCATCTTCGCAAGAAGTGCAAATGCTGCCTTAGCTCAGTTGGTAGAGCACGTGATTTGTAATC
Source organism: Treponema sp. (assembly GCA_034088785.1). Classification (GTDB taxonomy): domain Bacteria; phylum Spirochaetota; class Spirochaetia; order Treponematales; family Treponemataceae; genus Treponema_D. Next base: position 85,840 of record JAXDVS010000032.1, on the reverse strand, counting down.
TCGGGGTCGTGGGTCCAAGTCCTACAGGCAGCTTTGGGGAGATCGCATAGTGGCAATTGCGGCGGACTGTAAATCCGCTCCCTATCGGGTTCGGGGGTTCGAGTCCCTCTCTCCCCAGTGAAATTCGGGCAGTTAGCTCAGTTGGTAGAGCCCCTGGTTTACACCCAGGTTGTCGGGAGTTCGAGTCTCTCACTGCCCATAGGAACGGGATGTAGCGCAGATGGTAGCGCGCTTGGTTTGGGACCAAGATGTCGCAGGTTCGACCCCTGTCATCCCGATACTGCAAGGCTTCCTCTTTCAGGAAGTCTTTTTTTATTTTCTGTTTGTCTGCTGAAAGACATTTTTGTCGCGAGAATCTCTTTGCATACGTTTTTTGTCTTTAGTAATCCGACTTTGATTTTAGATTTTTTATGGCTGTTCTTCTTGGAAATCAATCTAAAAAACTTCGCGAATTGCCTACTGTTATTGTCTGCCGTTTTTGTCAGCGGAATATTTACGCTGGCCTTATCTGAGCCGGCTTGCCTTTTTTTATTGGCCGCCGCTTTGTTTGCTCTCCCTGCTTTTTCTGATGAATTCCGCCGCCTGAAGCCCTGCTTTCGCGCCCTCGTAAACGGACTTGCTCACCTGAAGAAGCCCTCCTGCCGCGTCTCCGCACGCGAAAACGCCCGGAATGTTGGTCTCCGCTTTTTCGTTCGTCCCGATGCAGTCGCCTTTCAGCGCAAGGCCGAGCTTTTTCGCGAAGTCCGCGGCTCCGGCTTTTCCGAGCGCGACAAAGATTCCGTCGGTGTTCATCTTGCTTCCGTCCTCAAAGATGATTCCGCCGACTTTTCCGTTCTCGTCGCCTTTGATTTCGCCTATCTTCCGGCTGTCGAGCGTGAATTTTCCGCTGATTTTTTCTTTTTCAAGGATTCTTTCGATTTCTCCTGTTTCTTTTCCGTCTGTCAAGATTGAGACTTTCGCGGCAACGTTTGAAAGCTCCTTTGCCTCGCTCACGGCGAATTTTCCGTCCCCGATTACAGCGACATTCTTGTTTCTGTAGAAGAAAGCGTCGCAGACCGCGCAGTAGCTCACGCCTTTTCCCTCGAATTCTTCGATTCCCTTGATTTTCGGCTTGAGTTTCTTGCTGCCTGTCGCAATCACAACCGATTTCGCGCTGAATCCGTTTTTTCCGTCCGAGACCGTGAACGAGAAGTCGCCGTTTATTCTGATTTCTGTCGCCTCTTTCTTTAGGATTTCGACTCCGAGATTTTCTGCCTGCGAGATTCCGTTCCTGTAAAGCTCCTCGCCCGAGATTCCCGCCGGAAATCCGTAGTAGTTTTCGATTTTCCGCGCTTTTTCAAGGCTTCCGATTCCCGCGTGGAGAACAAGGACGCTGAGGTTTGCGCGCCGCGCGTAGAGAGCCGCCGAGATTCCCGCCGGTCCCGCCCCGATTATAATCACGTCGAAAGTGCTTTCCATGGATTTTCCTCCGGTTTTTGGTTTTATGGAATCTGAAAAAATTTGAATCAAAAGGGTTTTGAATCATAAAGATTCGGAATCATAAAAATTCAGAATCGGAATGATTAAGGCTTTCCGAATTTTGATTCAGATTTCTTGCGGTTTTGACTTTTTCCGTTTTCAGCTGGATTTTCAGTTCTGCAAAAGGACAGCAATATTAAGATACAAAAAAAATTGCGTTCCGTGCATTTTGGGAACGCAATTTTCAAGAATTTTTATAAAGAAACTTCTGATTTTTTTTGATTCTATTTTTGTGAATCAGAAGAATCTGGATTTTAGTAATTTTCCGCCGCGACCTGGAAGAAGCTCTGTGGCGCGCCGCATACAGGGCAGGCTCCCGGAGCTTTCTTTCCGACGACGATGTGTCCGCAGATTTGGCACTGCCATACAGCGTCGCCTTCCTTGCTGAACACAAGCTCCTTGTTCACGTTGTCGAGAAGCTTGAGATAACGCTCCTCGTGCTTTTTCTCGATTGCGCCGACCATCTCGAAAAGCTTCGCGATTCTTGCGAATCCTTCTTCTTTGGCGGTTTTCGCGAAGTCGCTGTACATGTCTGTCCACTCGAAGTTCTCGCCGCCAGCCGCCGCCTTGAGGTTTTCAGCTGTTGTTCCGACATCTCCTCCGTTCAGAAATTTGAACCAAAGCTCCGCGTGCGCCTTCTCGTTTCTCGCTGTCTCCTCGAAGATGTCTGCAATCTGCTGGTAGCCTTCCTTCCGCGCCTTTTCCGCGAAGAACGTGTACTTGTTTCGCGCCTGCGACTCGCCCGCGAACGCCGCCTGCAAGTTTTTTTCTGTCTGAGTTCCTTTGAGTTCCATACTGTTTCTCCTTTTGGATTTTTTGATTTTGTTTTATGTTTTGTCCTTTTTCATCAGGATTTTTTTGCATTTTCGTCTGAATTTTATTCCAGCGATTTTGCATTTTCGTCTGAATTTTATTCCAGCGATTTTGAATTTTCGCCCGGATTTTATTCTTGCGATTTGGAATTTTCGCCTGAATTTATTCCGTCGGTTTTTCTGAATTTTCGCTCGGATTTTTTTTCCAGAATTTTAGCCCGCAGTTTTTTCCGCGCAGGAAGGGCACAGCCCGGTGAAAATCAGGCTTTTTCCTCTGATTTTGAATCCCTGCGCCTCCATCTCCTTTTCCGCGCTTTCCGTCTCGATTCTCACGCTTTCAGGCGCGTCGAACATTTTTCCGCAGCTTTCGCAACAGAAATGGTAATGCTCGCGTGTCGTGATGTCGTAGTGGTCGGCCCCGTCCGGCACGCTTATCTTGAGGATTTTTCCGCTCCGGCTCAGCGCGCTCAGGTTTCTGTAGACTGTTCCCCGGCTTATGTGAGGGTCGCTTTTCCGCGCCGCGTCGTAAATCTCGTTCGCTGTCGGATGCGTGAAATTTCCTGTCATAAGGTCAAGGACCAGCTTTTTCTGGCTTGTGTTTCGCTCCTGCATGGTTTTATGATAGATGATTTCTTCTGTTTTGTAAATAGTAACAAGTCCTAATATCAATAATTTTTCTGATTTTTTTTATGAAATTTTTGAACGCGATTTTGATTTTTATTCTGGAATGTGATTTCGAATTTTTTTCTGAAATCGGAATTTTGATTTTCTTTACAAATCGGAAAAGCGGACTTACACTAAAGGTTGAGATGGTCAGAATTCAGATTTTTCGGCGGCGTTCTTGTTGCTGGCTTGCCGTTTTTTCTGATTCTCTTTGCAGCGGTTGCTTTTCGGCATTTTGCGGATTGTTGTCTGATTTTTAAGGAGGACTTATGATAACTTTCTTTGCTGCTTTGTTGATTTTGATTGTCGGATACTTTGTCTACGGAAAAATCGTGGAGAAAGTTTTCGCTCCGAACGACAGCGCGACTCCGGCTGTGGCGAATCCGGACGGCGTTGACTACGTTCCGATTTCAGCTCCTAAGGCTTTCCTTATTCAGCTTCTGAACATCGCCGGTCTTGGCCCGATTTTCGGCGCGATTTCAGGCGCGATGTGGGGACCGAGCGTCTATCTCTGGATTGTCGGCGGAACTCTTCTTGCGGGCGGCGTTCACGACTTTATGTCAGGAATGTTGTCTGAGAGAAACGACGGAGCTTCAATCTCCGAGGTTACGGGAAAATATCTCGGGCCTGTAATGCACAACGTGATGCGCGTTTTCTCCGTTGTTCTTCTTGTTATGGTCGGCGTTGTCTTTATGGTCGGCCCTGCAGGTCTTCTTGCGCGGCTTACTCCAGAGTGGCTCAACGTTAAGGTCTGGACTGTCATTATTCTTTGCTACTACTTTTTGGCGACTCTTCTTCCGATTGACAAGATTATCGGAAGAGTCTATCCGCTTTTCGGAATTCTTCTTATCCTGATGGCGATTGGAATCGCTGTTGGAACGATAATCCATTCAGGCGAGCGCCCGATGATGGAGCTTACGCTGAAGAATCTTTATCCTGGAACGATGGACAGCGCGACTGGAAAAATCACCGGAGTCCGCCCGATTTGGCCTCTTATGTTCATCACGGTTGCGTGCGGCGCGATTTCTGGCTTCCATGCGACCCAGTCTCCGATTGTCTCCCGCTGTATCAAGAGCGAGAAGCAGGGACGGAAGATTTTCTACGGCGCGATGGTCGCTGAGGGAATCATCGCTTTGATTTGGGCTTCGGCTGCAGTCGCGTTCTTCTGGAACAAGGACGGCACTGGAACTGGACTTTCCGCTTTGAAGGCGATTGGCGGCGGAAACTCTAATTCCGTCTATGATATGTGCGTCGCTCTTCTCGGAAAAATCGGCGGTCCTGTCGCTTTGCTCGGCGTTATTGTCTGCCCTATTACTTCAGGAGACACTGCGTTCCGCGGCGCGAGAATGACGATTTTTGACTGGTTCAAGCTGGACGAGAAGAAAATCCGCATTCGCCTTGCTGTCGCTATTCCTCTTCTTCTGATTGGATACGCGATTTCATTCATCAACTACAATGTTGTCTGGAGATACTTCTCTTGGTCTAACCAGACTTTGGCGATGATTGTTCTCTGGGCTGCCGCTGTCTACCTTGCGACAAACTATGGCCCGAACCCGAACCGCTGCTGGCTTGCCGCTGTTCCTGCGACGTTTATGTCTGCCGTGAGCGTCACTTATCTGATGTACGCTCCTGAGTGCATAAATCTCGGAGCGAAGGGCGCGGCGGGACTCACAATCTCGTACACGGTCGGCGTGATTTTCGCGGCTATTTTCCTCGCGATTTTCCTTCTCACCGCGTACAGAAATCCTGCGAAGAGCCTTGCGCGTCAGAACGGCGTGAACATCGACCCGCGCGTGGCGAAGGCATGAGAATAAGTCTCTTAAATAAAATTTAGCGCAGATTTTACACAATCACCTTGCATTATCAATTATAATGGATAGTGCGAGGTGATTTTTTTTATGAAAAGCCCAAAGGAATTGTCTGTTGACCAGAAGCTGCTCGAGCTTGCGGCGGAAATTGTGGAGCTTACGCCCGAGAAGGACGACCTTCCGCTTAGAATCGCGCGGATTCTTGTTGAGGACGAGGAAGTTCAGGCGGTTCAGGACTACGCGAACAACGTCTCTATTGTGCGGCTCGGCTTCAACGACCACGGCCCGGTGCATATGCGCACAGTCTGCCGGAACGCGCTCAAGATGATAAAGATTCTCTACCAGACTGGCGTCAAGACTTCGCTCGAGACGGAGCAGGCCGGAACTTTCGCCGACAGCGTCTCCGCGGTTCTGATTGCGAGCTTTCTCCACGACTTCGGAATGACAATCGGGCGGCAGGACCACGAGCTTTACTCTGGGATTCTCGCGTTCAATGTCATCAACAGGATTCTGGAGAATGTTCTTCCCGGAAGCGAGAATTTGAGGCGGCGAGTGATAATCCGCTCGATGGCGATGGAGGGAATCATCGGGCATATGGGAACGCGGAAAATCCATTCGATTGAGGCTGGGCTTATCCTGATTGCGGACGGCTGCGACATGACGAAGGGGCGGGCTAGAATCCCGATGGAGATGAACTCGAAGCCTTCCGTGGGCGACATCCACAAGTATTCGGCGAATTCAATCGAGAAGGTGAAGATTCTTAAAGGAAGCGAGCGGCCGATAAAGATTGAGGTCCATATGAGCGCGGACGTTGGTCTTTTTCAGATTGAGGAGGTTCTTCTCCAGAAAATCAGCTCAAGCCCGGCGAAGAGTCTCGTGGAGCTTTACGCCTGCGTTGACGGTCAGGAGATGAAAAAATATCTTTAATAAGGTTGTTTATTGCTTAATATATGAGATATAATAGAAAAATACTATAAAAAAGGAGTTTATAGACAAATGAACAAGTCAGAACTTATTGACGCAATTGCTGAAGAAACAAAACTCACAAAAAAAGATACAGAATCTTTCCTGAAATCATTCACGGAGAATGTCGCTAAGGCTTTGGAAAAGGGCGACAGCGTTCAGCTTATCGGATTCGGAACTTTCGAGGTGGGCGAGAGAGCTGCCCGCACTGGAAGAAATCCTGCGACAGGAGCTGAAATCCAGATTCCTGCAAGCAAGTCTCCGAAATTCAAGGCTGGAAAAGCCCTCAAGGACAGAGTGAACAAGTAGTTCCTCTTGATTTTGATGAATCAAAGAATACAGCTTCCGTTTTGCGCGGAAGCTTTTTTTGCCTGAATTGGAATTTTCAAAGTCTTTTTAAAAAGAGACCCTGAAATAAATTCAGGGTGACTCGTGGATTTTTCTTTCCGAACCCGAACTTTTATTGTCGTTTTGATTCGGAATTTATTCATTTTGTCTGGCGCGGATTCTGGATTGCTTCGCCCGTGTGAACCACGCGGCTCGCAATGACAATGAAAGTTCAGCATGACAATTTTGCGTCATCTGGGATGTCTCAAAATCTATATTAAAAATAAAAAGACCCTGAAATAAATTCAGGGTGACGCAGTGGCAGTTTTTTATCAGCCAGAAATCAGAAATTTCCGCCGTTCCAGCCCCAGTTCTTGAATCCTGAGTAGGTGATGTAGACTTTGTCGCCCGGGATTTCAAGTTCCTTTTCAAGAATATCGCAGATTTTCGCGGTCATTTTCTCGCTGTCTTTTGGATTCACTTCTCCGAGAAGCTGGACTGAGACGAACGCGCCCTTTTCAAGCTTTTTTCCGCCGAAATAAAGGCTGTAGTTGTCCTCGAATCCGAGCATAAGGTAGCTCTCGCTTTTTCCGAGAACTGAAATCGCCTTTCCGAATTCAGCTTTGAGAATGTCTTTTTTCTCCTCCGGAACTGGAACTGTTATTTTTGAGTCAATCATCGGCATGGAATTTTCCTCCGTCAAAATAAAAATGATGATGAGATTATAGAAAATTCCGTGTCTTTTTGAAATCTGAAATCTGATGAAAAGTCTTTTCAATTTTTGAAAATCTGAAATCCTGACGTTTTTTGAAATCTGTCCTTAAATCTGAAATCCTGATGAAAAGGCTGCTCAACTTGTAGAATTCAAAAAATCCCCTTGCATCGTGAAAATCAAAAGTCTTATCGTGCAGTGAAAAACGAGATTTTCCGGCCGAAGAAATCTTAAAAAACGCTTTTTTCTGGTGTGTTGACGAGAAAAGCCGTTTCAAATTATATTTGTTGTCGCAGTCTAATTTGTGTTAGCGAAACAGGTTTGAACATTGCGGATGCTAATCAATTTTAGGCAGGAGGAACTCAATCTATGCCATTGCTTTTTGCTTCAATCGGAGACGAGGTTACCGTGACTTCCATCAGCGGAACTCCAGCAGTAAAGCAGCATTTGTCGGACATGGGCTTTTCGGAAGGCTCTCTCGTCACTGTAATCCAGAAAATCGCGACAGGACTTATTGTAAAGGTAAAGGAATCAAGAATCGCCATCGACCGCAGCATGGCGTCTAAAGTCCGCGTTGAATAATTAAAGTTGTTTTTAAAAAAGGAGTTTTTAGATATGAGCACTTTGAAAGATGCGAAAGTCGGCTCAACTGTCAGAGTTTCAAAGCTCGACGGCGAAGGCGCGTTGAAACGCCGGCTGATGGACATGGGATTTACAAAGGGCTGCGAAGTTTTCATCAGAAAAGTTGCGCCACTCGGAGATCCTGTTGAGGTAACAATCCGCGGATACGAGCTTTCTGTCCGGAAGGATGACGCTGAAAACATTGAAGTCGAAGAGGTGAAATAAAAATGGCGACAAAAATTGCTCTCGCAGGAAACCCGAACTGCGGAAAAACAACAATGTTCAACTCGCTCACCGGAACTGTCCAGTATGTAGGAAACTGGCCGGGAGTAACAGTTGAGAAAAAAGAGGGACGCGTTAAGGGTGACAAGGACCTTATCGTTACCGACCTTCCTGGAATCTACTCGCTTTCTCCGTACACGAACGAGGAAGTTGTGTCGCGCGACTACTTGGCTTCAAGCGAGCCTGCGGCTGTAATCGACATTGTTGACGCGACAAACATCGAAAGAAACCTTTATCTTACAACGCAGATTCTCGAGCTTGGAAAGCCTGTCGTAATTGCGCTTAATATGGTTGACGCTCTCAAAAAGTCAGGCGACAAGATTGACACTGCGAAGCTTTCAGAAAAGCTCGGCTGCAAGGTCATCGAGACTGTCGCATTGCACGGAAAAGGAGTCAAGGAAGTTGCGGCTGCGGCTAGCGAGGCTGCAAAGACTGAGGCGAAAGTTCCGGCTGCTTGCTTCGCTTCCGATGTTGAGAAGGCAATCAGCGAGGCGGAGGAGCTTCTTCCGTCATCTGTTTCTGACTCTACAAAGAGATGGACTGCAATCAAGGTTCTTGAGCGCGACAATATTCTTCTTTCAAAGCTTGACTTGAGCGACGAGGCGAAAGCTAAGGCTGAGTCTCTCACATCATCTCTTGAGAAATCTTATGACGACGACATCGAGTCAATCATCACAAACGAAAGATACAACTACATCAGCAACGTCTTGAAGGGCGTTCTCGTAAAATCTGGAAAGACAGAGACTGTCTCTGACAAGATTGACAAGGTTGTCACAAGCAGAATCTTGGGAATTCCGATTTTTATCGGCGTTATGTGGCTTGTCTACTGGCTTGCTGTCTCGACTGTCGGAACTATGGGAACTGACTGGGCGAACGACACTTTGTTCGGCGAGTGGATTCAGGGCGGAGCCGAGACTTTGCTTGAGAACGCGGGCGCGAATCCGGTTCTTACAGACTGTATCGTGAACGGAATTTTGGGCGGACTTGGAGCTGTTCTCGGATTTGTTCCTCAGATGGCTGTCCTTTTCCTTCTTCTTTCAATTCTTGAAGATGTCGGATATATGGTTCGTATCGCGTTCGTTATGGACCGCGTTTTCCGCCATTTCGGCCTTTCCGGAAAGTCTTTCATTCCTCTTCTGATTAGCTCTGGCTGTGGAATTCCTGGAATCATGGCGAGCCGCACAATCGAGAACGAGAACGACCGCCGCATGACAATCATGACAACAACATGGATTCCTTGCGGTGCGAAGCTTCCTGTAATCGCGATGATTGCCGCAATTCTCGGCTCTAAATTCCTTAACTCGAACGCGTCTTGGGTCGGACCTCTGATGTACTTGATTGGAATCTGCGCTGTCCTTTTTGCCGCGATTATCCTTAAAAAGACAAAGTATTTCCACGGGCCTGCCGCTCCTTTCATCATGGAGCTTCCGCAGTACCATATTCCGCAGCTCAAGACAGTTCTTCTTCACACTTGGGAGCGTCTCTGGTCTTTCATCAAGAAAGCCGGAACAATCCTGTTCCTCGCTTGCCTTGTAATGTGGTTCTTGTCTAGCTACGGCTGGCAGCCGAACACGCAGGAAGTTGCTCAGGCTGACGGAACTGTTGAGGAAGTTGAGGCTGAGGGAACTTCTTTCGGACTTTGCGACCCTGACTATTCTATCATGGCGAAAATCGGCGGCGGACTTCGCTACATTTTCATTCCTCTCGGATTCGGAAACGAGGACGGAGGATGGCAGACAGCCGCTTCTGTAATCTCAGGATTCTCTGCTAAGGAAGGAATCGTAACTACAATGGGCGTTCTCGCTGGCGCAAGCGATGCTGACACAGAGGCTCTCGCCGGAGCTGGAAGCGTTGCAGATGTTCTTCCTGCCGACGAGGAGGCTGCTGACGCTGAAACTGCCGAAGCGACCGAAGCCGCAGAGTCTGATGAGGCGTCTGACGAAGAAGATGAAGGAAACGCGTTCAACGCGGCCAATGCGATTGCGAAATGGTTCCCGACAGGACTTGCCGCATTCTGCTTCCTTCTTTTCAATCTTCTTGATTCTCCTTGCCTTGCCGCAATCTCGACAATGGCAAACGAGCTTAGAAGCCGCAAGTGGTTCTGGTTCGCTCTCGGATTCCAGAACGTGTTCGCTTACATCGTGACGATGATTGTCTTCCAGATTGGCTCGCTTGTTACAGGCCAGTCGTTCGGAAACGGATACTCGGTTGTCGCGCTTGTTCTTGCGTTCATCTTCCTTGCCGCGATTCTTTTCGGACTTTTCAGAAAGAATCCTTACGCGAAAGAGGACGCTTTGAAAAGGCATAACGTTTTTGTCTGAATAACGGAGAGGAGCACGGCGAGATTTTCCCGTGCTCCTTTTTTATTGTTTTTCAGTTCTTGAAAATTTTCGTGGTTTTTAGGAATCTCTGGATTTTTGATTCTGCCGGATTTTTGCGATTTTCAATTTCTGGCGGTTTTCTATGATTTTTGAGATTCTTGATTCTAAATTCGTGTTTTCAATTTTCGATTCAGAATCGCAAAGTCGGAATTCGGAATTTTGAGGAACTGAAAAAAATTGGAGGAGATTTTTATGCTTGGAATTGTTGTCTCGGCCGTCTGCGTCATTCTGATTGCGCTCTGGGCTTTTGTGATTCTGCGCTCGCTTTTCAGGCAGTGGAGAAAAATCAGGAGCGGCGAGGCTGCTTCTGCCGGCTGCTATTCATGCTCGGCGTTCAAGAACGGAATGTGCAACCACAGCTGCGGAAAATCTGATAAAAGCAAAAAAACGGAGGCGAAAAAATGATAAATGTTGTTCTGATTCTTCTTGTCGTGCTGTTCGCGCTCGGCGGAATCCGGGCGGTGTTGAAGCGTGCGAAAGGCGAGAGCTGTTGCTCCGGCGGCGCGTCGGAAGTGAAAATCGAGCCTGCGGACAAAAACAAAAAAAATTACAGATATTCTGCGGTTTGCGAAATCGGCGGAATGAAATGCAGAAACTGCGCGGCGAGAATCCAGAACGCGCTGAACTCGCTCGACGGAACTTGGGCGAAAGTTGACTTCAAGAAAAATTGCGCGGAAATCCTTTTGAAATCGGAAAACGCGGAAGAAACTGTGCGGAAAACTGTCTCCGGGCTTGGATATTCGCTTGAAAGCTATTCCGAGTCAAAAATCTGAAAAATTCGCGGAGCTCTGCCATGCTGAAATTCGAATTTTGCTGCCGGTTCGTTTGGATTCTGCAGCCGGCATTTGAGGTTTTCAGATTTTTTTTGACCTGAAAATCTCAGCGGTTCAAAATCATTTAGATTTGATTCGTTTTTTTCTGCGGATTTCCGAATTTTTTGATTCAAAACCGAATAGATTCAAAATCTACAGATTTGAAATCCTTGTGATGTAAATCAATTTTTTTTGCAGATTCCGAATCAAAGCGAGAACAAAGTTCGCGGATTTTGAAATCTAGCGAGTTCGGAATGACGTGCGTTTTTTTCCTGTCATGTTTCATCTTTCGGAAAATTTTTTATGAATCCGTGAAATTTTTCCGAAAGTCTCTTTTTATAGATTCTGAATCAAGTTCAGAATGACGGGCATTTTTGAAGTCTCGTCGTCACATTTCATTTTTGAGAAATCTTTTTCAAAATCTTCTTTCATTTTGACGATTCTTAATCAGATAAAATGTTCGTGTTCCGGAAGTCTCTTTTTATAGATTCTGAATCAAGTTCAGAATGACGAGCATTTTTGAAATCTAGCGAGTTCGGAATGACGGGCGTTTTTTTTATTCCGCTGCTTTTCCATTTTCTTATGATTTTCTCTCCTTTTGCTTGTTTCTTTTTTTTGTGGTATTACTAAAGCATGAAATCTACGCTAAAACGCACCTGGGCAGAAATAAATCTCGATGCGGTTGAATATAATTACAGAAAAATCCGTGCGCATATCGGAAAAGACGTTAAATTTTTGGGCGTTGTAAAGGCGGACGCTTACGGGCACGGCGCGGTTATGGTCAGCAAGAAGCTCGAGTCGCTCGGAGCGGACTATCTTGCGGTCTCTAGCATTGACGAGGCGATGGAGCTTCGCTTTAACGGAATCACAATGCCGATTCTCGTTCTTGGACATACGCCTAAGGAGCAGGTTGACCGACTGATTTGCTTTAATATCACGCAGGCGGTCACATGCGAGGCGAAAGCCGAGGAATACAGCGAGCAGGCTCTAAAATACGGCGGAACTCTCAAAATCCACATAAAAGTTGACACTGGAATGTCGCGTCTCGGCTATCTTTGCGCGGGCGACTTCTTTGAGAACGGCGTTGAAGGAATTGTCCACGCGGTGAATCTTCCTGGAATCGAGGCGGAAGGAATTTTCACGCATTTCGCAGTCGCGGACGAGAACGATGAGGATTCAAAAGAATACACAAGAAAGCAGTTCGAGCTTTTCACAAGCGTGATTTCCGCAGTCGAGAAAAAATGGGGAAGAAAATTCAATCTCCGGCACTGCGCCAACACTGGAGCTACGGTCGTCTATCCTGAGACTCATCTTGATATGGTGCGCCCGGGGCTTTTGCTTTACGGCTACGGCGAGCACGCGAAAATGCTCGGTCTAAAGCCTGTCATGACGATGAAGACAAACATCAGCACAATAAAAGTCTATCCTGCCGGAACAAAAGTGAGCTACGGCGGAACTTACACTTGCCCCAAGAAAACGCGGATGGGCGTTGTTCCTTACGGCTACGCCGACGGTTTTCTGCGCTGCTTCTCGAACAACTACTCGCTCCTGACTTCTGGCGGCGAGGCTCCAGTCCGCGGAAAAATCTGCATGGATATGACGATGATTGACCTGAGCGGCTGCCCGAACGTCGATGTCGGAAGCGAGGTCGAGATTTTCGGCGAGAACGCTCCGCTCGAAAAAATGGCGGAAAAAGCCGGCACAATTCCGTACGAGATTACGTGCAACGTGAGCAAGCGCGTTCCGAGAATCTACAAGGAAGGCGGAAAAGTCGTCTCCGAGGAGCTTATGCTCCGCTTCTAACTTGGCTTGCGTAGCTAGCTTAGCTAGTTTTTGCGGAAAATTCTGAAAAAATAGAAAAATCCGTCGGACATATTTTTTAAGGATTCGGACGGAGCTGAAAAAAGCAGTCGGCGCGTGGAAAAAGGCACTTTCTTGATTGAAAACAAGCCCGGCCTTCCACGGTTCCGCGCCGCCGCGCTCCATCGCTCCGCGACTAAAGCCGTTCCAGCCCGGCGTAGCATTTTCTTCAGTGCGGAAAAAGCCCGTCATTCCGAACTTGATTCGGAATCTATAAATAACAACGCGAACATTTTCCGCATTTCAAAAATCTTCTTGCTTATTTCCCATTCCAAATTCTCTCGTTTTTCAAAAAGGTTTTCACGCGGCGGTCAAAACATTAGAATATTCAAATATGACTATAGTTCAAAGCGTTTTGTTGGGCATTTTGCAGGGAATCGCGGAATTTCTTCCGATTTCGTCGAGCGGCCATCTTGCTGTGGCGCAGTCTCTTTTCGGTCTTGATGCCGTTCCTCTTCTTTATGATGTCATGCTTCATCTTGCCACGCTGCTGGCGGTTTTCATTTATTTCAGGCGGAAGATTTTTAGGCTTTTCAAGATTCTCTTCATCTGGATTTTCAGGAAGCCTTATCTTGACGATTCCGACCCGGACGATTTTCTTTCAGGCTCGGAGGAGAGGGGAAAGCGGACTATAGTCGCCGTGATTCTGACTTCGCTTGTGACGGCTGTTCTCGGAGTTCTTACAAGCAAGATGATTCCGGAGCTTTCTGTTAAATTCACTTGCGCGGGGTTTCTTGCGACTTCGCTTCTGCTCGTTTTCTCGTATTTTATGGAGAAGCGTTCTCTAAGGCTGAACCAGAACCGCGCTCCAAAGGACGAGAAGGGAATTTCCGCTTTGCAGGCTCTTTTCATCGGATTTATGCAGGGAGTCGGCACTTTGCCGGGGATAAGCCGCTCTGGCTCGACAATCGCGGGCGCGCAGCTTTGCGGCGTGAACAGGACTGCGGCGGGCGAGTATTCGTTCATCGCCTCGATTCCGGCGATTCTCGGCGCGTTTATCCTTGAGGCGAAAGACTTGGGCGAAGTCAGCTCCAGCGTTGGACTTGTTCAGGTGATTGCAGGCTGCGTCTCGGCGTTTGTTTTCGGCTATCTCGCGCTTGCGTTTCTTATGAACTTAATCAAGAAAGGAAAGCTCGTCTGGTTTGTCTGCTATCTCGTTCCTCTCGGAATTTTGGGAATGATTTTCCTGAAGTAGCATTTTCAGCGCAGGCTGCATCGTCGTTGCGAGCCACGGGCGATGCAATCCTGCATCTGCGGTGAATATATTGCTCGCAATCACACCGCACATTTTCCGCCGTTTCTTATTTGCTTGTAAAAATTTTGAGAATCTGATAACGTCTTTGTGTTGACCAGCACGTTGCTGCTTAGGTCATCTCTCTGGAGAGCTCCTGCATAGAGGCAGGACGCCGAAGGGTTAAGGTTATTCGAACCGATATCTCAGGCACAAAGGACGGAGCTTAAAAACTGTTCCACACTTCAGAGAGCTTGCCAGACGGCAGGCTCTATTTTTTTCTCTGTAGGCTTTTACAGGGATTTCCATTCAAGGAGAACACTATGACTTCATCGGTGTTCACAAAAATCAATTCGGTTTTGGATGCTATTGACGGATTTGTCTGGGGACTTCCGCTCATCATCCTTATTCTTGCGGCCGGAATCTTCCTTACAGTCCGCTTGCACGGCGTTCAGTTCTCTCAGCTCAAATTCGCGCTGAAGTCGATTTTCCGCAAGGCAGACAAGAAGGAGGGCGGCGAGCTTTCTTCATTCAAGGCTCTCTGCACGGCTCTCTCGGCGACAATCGGAACAGGAAACATTGTCGGCGTTGCGACTGCTATCGCTTTGGGCGGCTCGGGCGCGCTTTTCTGGATGTGGCTTGCGGCTCTTCTTGGAATGGCGACAAAATATTCAGAATGTCTTTTGGCGATTCATTTCCGCGAGGTGAAATCTGACGGTCATATATTGGGCGGACCTTTTTACACTTGCGAGAAAGGCGTCGGAGCGAAATTCCCTCGTCTGGGAAAAATTCTCGCTGTTCTTTTCGCTATTTTCGGAACTATGGTCGGTTTGTTCGGAATCGGAACTTTCAGCCAGGTGAATTCAATCACGACTGCGGTTGAGACTTTCGCGAACACTGCGGCAGGCGGAGCTGCCCTTGCGACTGTCTCAATTCCGGGAATCGGAACTTATTCTGTCGTAGTCGTAGTCGCTTCTATTATATTGGCTCTTTTGGTCGCTCTCGTAATCATCGGAGGACTCAAGAGAATCTCGACTGTCGCGGGCGTAATTGTTCCGGCGATGGCTGTAATCTACGTTGTTTTCGGAATTCTCGCTGTCTCTTGCAATGTCTCGCACGTTACAGAGGCTTTCGAGCAGATTTTCCAGAGCGCGTTCGGCTTCAAGGCTGTTGCCGGCGGAGCTGTGGGCGCGATGATTGTCGCGATGCAGAAAGGAATTGCGCGCGGAATCTTCTCTAACGAGGCGGGACTCGGCTCGGCTCCAATCGCGGCTTCTGCTGCAAAGGTTGATTATGCGGTTCAGCAGGGAATCATCTCGATGACAGGAACTTTCTTTGACACAATCGTAATCTGCACGATTACCGGCCTTGCAATCGTAATCGGCGGAATCCTTAATCCTTCGATTTTCGAGCTTCAGGGATTCGCAATCACAAACGCGGCTTTCCATACGCTGCTTCCGCGTATTCCGGGCGTTGTAATCTCTTTTGTTTTGATGGCGTGCCTTGTGCTTTTCGCTTTCACGACAATCCTGGGCTGGGACTATTACTCAGAACGCTGCATCGAGTATCTTTCAAACGGAAAAATGGCTCCGGTTAAAATCTACCGCTGGCTTTACATCATCGCGGTCTTTATCGGACCTTACATGACTGTGAGCGCGGTCTGGACAATCGCCGACATCGTGAACGGTCTCATGGCGATTCCGAACATCATTTCAATCTTGATTTTGAACGGAATCATCGTGAAGCTCACTGCCGACTATTTCTCAGGAAAGAGAATTTATTCAATCGGCTACGATTTCTGGAACAATCCAGTCGAGGACGAAGCGAACTAGTTTTTCAAACTAAGCTCGTGAAATAGTTTTTTGGACTGATTTTTTGCGAATCTCAATTTATGGGCTTCATCTAAAAATCAAGATTCATGAAAAAAGATTTGCGGGTCAGAATCTGAAAACTGGCGGAAATGCCGTTTTCTGACTTGCGCCCGCGGTCCAAATCAAAACTCAAAAAAAATCTGACAACTCCCTTTTTTAGACTTAAAATATCTGTAAAAGCCTAAAAAGGGAGTTTTTTATGAAAAAAAGTCATTCTTCAGTTTTAAAGCCTGTTTTTATGGCGGCTTTCGCCGTTTTTTCGGTGTTTTTTGTGATTGCCGGAACGCGGCTCGTTTTCTTTTCAAAGGCGGAAAACGCTCTGGCGCAGACTGCGAGAATAAAGGAGCTTGAATTCTCGTCGAATCTTGACGGCCAGCTTCTTCTTGCGTCTCAAATGGCAAAGTCTCCGCTGATTTCTGCCTATATGGAAAATCCTTCGGATTCCGAGCTTTCCGCGCGAGCTTTTCAGGAAATTCATTCTTATCAGGAAGCGTTCAAGGGCAAGAATTCCTTCTCGATTTCAGACAAAGACCTTCTTTATTATTCAAACGGAAAATATCTTTACACTTTGGACAAGGCAGACCCGGCGAATTCGTGGTTCACTTCGTGCCTTGCGCTGCAGGACGACTACACTTTTATCGTGAGCTACGACATCGCGCTGAAAAAGTCGATGCTCTGGGTTAACGCGATTGTGCGCGACTCTTACGGAAAGGGAATCGGGCTTGTGGGAACTGGAGTTGACCTTTCGGATTTTGTTGACATGATGTACCAGAATCTTGAAAGCAAATTCCAGATGTTTTTCTACAACAAGGACGGCGAGATTACAGGCGCGGCGGACACTCAGCTTTTGGAAGACAAGGCGAAAATTCTTGACGTTGTGCCGGAGCTTGAGGATGCGGAGCGTTTCTCGTCTCAGAACGCTTTCTATAAATTCCGCGGCGGAGCTTACGAGATTGTGCCGGTTCCGTCGGTGGGCTGGCAGATGGTTCTCTTTGTTCCTTATGACTTTTCGAACGCTCTTCCGTGCGCGGCTTTTCCTTTTGCCGTCGTTCTGATTGCGGCTCTTGCAATCTGGGGAATGATGACCGTGCGACATTTTATTCTGCCGCTGAAAAATCTGAACAAGGCGGTCGAGGATTTTTCTTCGATCGATGCGGATCTGACAAGGCGGCTTACTTCAAGCGCGAGCGGAGTTAAAATCAAGTTGATTTTGAACATTGAGAACAGCTTCAACGCGTTTGTCGGAAAGCTCCAGCAGATGATTTTGAGCCTCAAAAATTCAAAGGAAGAGCTGGTGCTCTCGCTTGAAACTTTGCGTGCTTCAATTCACGGAATTGTCGGTTCGATAGAGGAAATCAGCAGGCATATTTCCGCGGCGGAAATTTCGATAAAGGAGCAGGGCGCGAGCGTTGACGAGACAACGGAGACTGTCGCGCAGATTTCATCAAAGATAACTTTGCTCGGCAAGATGATTCTCGAGCAGAACGGAGATGTTGAGAACGCTGGCTCTTGCGTTGAGCAGATGGTCGGGAACATCGACAGCGTGAACGGCTCGGTCTCGTATCTTTCAAGCTCTTTCTCGGTTCTCGAGGAAAACGCCGGACGCGGGCTTGAAAAGCACAAGCAGATGAATTCGAAAATCACGGAGATTCAGACGCAGTCGGGAAAGCTTCTTGACGCTAACCGCATAATCTCTTCGATTGCAAGCCAGACGAATCTCCTTGCGATGAACGCGGCGATTGAGGCGGCGCACGCTGGCGAGGCTGGAAAAGGCTTTTCTGTTGTCGCGGACGAAATCAGGAAGCTCTCGGAGACTTCTTCCGGGCAGTCAAAAGTAATCGGCGAGCAGCTAAAGGCGATTGGAAACTCGATTTCTGAAATCGCTTTTGTCTCGAGCGACTCGGAGAACACTTTCAACTCGGTTTTTGAGAACATTCACCAGACGGACGTTGTCGTGAAGTCGATTCTGTCGGCGATGGACGAGCAGAAGCAAGGCTCGCGCCAGATTAGCAAGTCGCTTGCGTCGCTAAAGGAAAGCTCCGGCACGGTAAAGAACGCGTCGGCGGAGACTCAGACGAACAACAAGGCGGTTCTTGCCGAGGCGAAAAATCTTCAGGAAAGCGCGGAAAAGATGCAGAATCTGATGGGCGAGATGACAGGCTTTGCAGGCTCGATAAATTCCGAGGCGGAAAAGCTCGGCGCGCTTTCAGACGACGCGGACAAGGCCCTCGAGAAAATCAGCAAGGAAATCGACCTTTTCAAGGTCTAGGCGATTTTTGTTTTTGGAATACTCACGTCATTCTGAATTTGTGGTTTTGACAAAAAATCTCGTCATTCCGAATTCGAGCGCATTCGTTGTCGCGCTCGCTTAGTTTCGGAATCTGCAAAATGTATTCGGCACAGATGCTGAATTCAGGCGAACTCTAGCCGAGTTCAGCATGACAAAAAATCTCGTCATTCCGGACTCGTTTCGGAATCTACATTCTGTAATCTAGTACAGATGCTGAAATAAATTCAGCATGACGTGCTTTTTTTTTTAGTTCGCGATTTTGTGCCTTAGCCATCTTCCCGAGCGGAAGCGGATTATGAAAAGCACGGAGCGGATTGCCCAGTCGGTGCTCATTCCAATCCACACTCCAATCGGACCGGTTCCCATTCCTCTGATTAAGAATGTCGTGAGCGCGACGCGGCAAGTCCACATTGTGATTGACGAGAGCGTCATCGAGAATTTAACGTCGCCTGCGGCTCTCATTCCGTAGGCTGGAATAAAGCTCCAGCTCCACGCGAAAGGCTTTATTATATGAACGAAAACTGAAAGATGGATTGCAAGAAGCGCGACATCTGCCTCCATTCCGCTGATTATGGTGAGCGGCTTTACCGCGGCGATTACGGCAAGAGAAGAGAGCGTGACGGCGATAAAAGCGAAGAATGTCAGCTTTCTGATGTATTTTTTTGCAAGCTCCGTGTCGTCCGCGCCGACCGCCTGCCCTGCGAGCGTCATAAGGGCGATTCCGATTCCAATCGGCGCCTGGCTTGAAAAGCTTTCCAGAACGGAAGTGAGCGCGTTCGCCGCGATTGCCGCAGTTCCCAAAGTTGAGACTGACGACTGGATTGCGAGCTTTCCGAACTGGAACATTCCGTTCTCGATTCCTGTCGGAATTCCGATTCCGAGAATCTTCGAGATTACAGGAAAGTCGGGCTTCACAAAATATCTGTCGATTCTAATCTGCTGCTTTGTTCTTTTCAAAAAAATCAAAATGACAAGCGCGCTGAAAACACGCGAGCCGAGCGTGCTCAATGCCGCTCCCGCGACTCCGAGCTTAAATCCGAAAATCAAGACCGCGTTTCCCGCGATGTTCAGGACGTTCGAGATTGTTGAGACTGTCATCGGAAGCCTTGAATTTCCATCAGAGCGGAAAATCGCCGCGCCCGAGTTGTAGAGCGCGATAAAAGGATAAGAAAGCGCGGTTATGAAAAAGTAGACTTCGGAATTCCGCATGACTTCTTCCTCGACGCTTCCGAAAATCAGCGAGAGAATCTGCGTGCGCAGGAGAATCAGAGCCAAAGTTCCCACGGCGGAAACGAAAGTGACGCAGAGAATAAGCTGTTTGCCCGCGTAAACCGCTTTTTCGGCGTTCTTATGCCCGAGATACTGGCTGCAGAGAATCGCGCCGCCGGTCGCCATCGCCGAGAAAATCAGAACGACCATCACGTTTATCGAGTCCACGAGAGAGACCGCCGAGATTGCAGCCGCTCCGCTCGTTGTAATCATAATCGTGTCGGCAGTTCCCATGAACGAGTTAAGAATCTGCTCTATCATCAGCGGCAGCAGCAGAGAAAAAAGCTGCCTGCCTTTCACTTCGCCCTGAATTTGCATAGGTGAGATTTTAATAGCGCAAAAAGAACTTTGCAATGGAAAGTCATTCTCAAACGCTTCAATTGTCTGTATACTTACCGCATAAAACTGCAAAGGAAAACATTAAATGCGTAAGACAAAAATCATCTGCACAATCGGGCCTGCAAGCGAATCGAAGGAAGTTTTGACAGCGATGTGCAAGGCCGGAATGAACGTTGCCCGCCTCAATTTTTCTCATGGAACTCACGAAGAGCAGCTTAAAAAAATCAACACGATAAAACAGGTGAGAAGCGAGCTTAAAATTCCTCTTGCGATTATGCTCGACACAAAAGGGCCGGAATTCAGAATCGGAACATTCAAGGAACATAAAATCACGGTTGAAGCCGGACAGACTTTCACTTTCACGACAGACGACATTGAAGGCGACAGCACTCGCGTCTCTGTGAGCTACAAAGGTTTCGCCGACGACTTGAAGAAAGGCGACACGATTCTTGTGAACAACGGGCTTGTTGTCTGCGAGGTTACCGATGTTAAAGGCCACGACGTTATCACCGAGGTGAAGGCCGGCGGAACTCTTTCAGACAAGAAGAGCATGAATTTTCCTGGAAAGCTTTTGAACAACGCGTTTTTGAGCGAGAACGACAAGGCCGACCTTCTTTTTGGAATCGAGCAGGACGTTGACTTTGTTGCGGCTTCTTTTGTCTCCACAAAAAAGGACGCGGAGGCTTTACGGAATTTCCTGAACGAGAACGGCGGAAACGAGATTGACATCATCGCGAAGATTGAGAACCGCGCCGGAGTCGAGAATATCGAGGAAATCTGCTCAGTTGTTGACGGAATCATGGTTGCGCGAGGCGACTTGGGCGTTGAAATTCCTTTTATGGAAGTTCCAGTCGTTCAGAAAGAAATCGAGCAGAAATGCCGTCTTCTTGGTAAGCGCGTAATTATCGCGACTGAGATGCTCGAGTCGATGATTACGAATATCCGCCCGACACGCGCTGAAATTTCAGACGTCGCGAACGCGGTTTATGACGGAACAAGCGCGATTATGCTTTCAGGCGAGACTGCGGCTGGAAAATATCCTGTTGAGGCTGTACGGACGATGTCCGAGGTGGCGGAGTACACAGAGCAGCACATCAACTACAAGAAGCGGTTCAGAGACACAGAATTTGCGAACCGGAACATTCTCGACGCGATTTCGCACTCGACTTGCCAGATGGCGATTGACGTGGGCGCGAAATGCGTTGTCGTGAACACAATCAGCGGGCTTACAGCAAGAATGATTAGCCGCTTCCGCGCGCCGGTCCAGATTATCGGCTCCACAACTTCCGAGAAAGTCTACAGAAAGCTCGCTCTTTCATGGGGCGTGATTCCGATTCTCTGCGAGGAGTACGACTCAATCGAGGTGCTTTTCTTCTACGCGATTCAGCGCGCCGTAAAGATTCTGAATCTTAAAGTTGGCGACAATGTTGTCCTGACAGGCGGACAGATTGGCTCGAGCGCGAAAGGCGGACAGGCAAGCCACACGAACATGATAAAAGTCGAGACCGTCAGAAGAATCTATAAATAGACGCGACTGAAAAAATTGCCGTTTCTGGGCTTGCGATGTTTTTATCACGTTTTGTTCAGAAAACAGCATTTTTGTCATTCCGAATTCGAGAACATTTTTTCTTGTTTCGGTTCGGAATCTTCAAAAAAAGATGCTTTTTCAGCGGATTTCTCCGGATTCACTTCGTGGCTTTCAATGACGGTGTTTCGTTTTGGAATTGCCGGAGCTTGTTTCAGTTTCGCTTTGGCTTTTGTTTGCGGTTGCGGGCTTCGTTTTGGAAATGGCGGCGAATCTTCTTGAAATTTCGCTTGAACTTGTTTTTAATTTTGACAGGGGGCTTTGCCCCCTTTTTTGATATTTGAGTATGACAAAACTATCTTCACAGACTTTGACAGAAGGCTCGATTTGCCGGGGGCTTCTGAAATTCTTCATTCCGATAATGCTCGGAACTTTTTTCCAGCAGCTTTACAACACTGCCGACTCGATTATTGTCGGGCAGTTTGTTGGAAAGGAAGCTCTTGCGGCTGTCGGTGGCGGAACCGCGATTTATGTTAATCTTCTCGTGGGATTTTTCTCCGGGCTTGCGTCAGGCTCTTCAATCGTTGTGTCTCAGTTTTTCGGCGCGAAAAAATGGCGCGAGCTTGGCGAGTCTGTCCACACTGCGGTCTGGATTTCGCTTGTTTTCGGCGTTCTGATGACAGTCTTGGGAATTTTGCTTTCTCCTCTTGCGCTGAGAATCATTCAGACCCCGGAGGAGATTTTCGCTTCGTCGCTTTCTTATCTCCAGATTTATTTTCTCGGAATAATTCCGATGTTCATCTACAACATGGGAGCCGGCGTTGTGCGCGCTACAGGCGACTCGAAAAGCCCTTTTATCGTTTTGGCTGTCGGCGTTGTCGTGAATGTCTTTCTTGATCTGCTTTTTGTTGCGGTCTTGAAGCTCGGAGTGAAGGGCGCGGCTCTCGCGACTGATTTTTGCCAGCTTGTCTCCGCGCTGCTGATTCTTTTCAGAATGAAGCGGGACCGTTATTTCTCGTTCAGTTTCAGGAAAATCTCGCTCAAAAAGAATATTTTCATCAAGATGATGCAGATTGGCTTTCCGGCGGGCTTGCAGGCTTCATTGTACACGGTCTCGAATCTTATAATCCAGTCGAACATAAACTATTTCGGAACAAACGCGATTGCGGCATGGGCGGCCTACGGCAGAATCGACGGATTTTTCTGGGTCACGATAAGCTCGTTCGGGCAGTCGCTCACGACTTTCTCGGGGCAGAATTTCGGAGCTGGAAAAATCGCGAGAATGAGAAAGGCGAACAACATCGGGCTTGCTCTGATGACGGCCACGGCGGTCTCTTACACCGTGATTTTCCATTTTGCCGGGCGCGCGTTCTTCCGCCTTTTTACCGACGACATTGACGTTGTGAACTACGGAATGGAAATGCTGAATTTTCTGACAATTTTCTATTTCACCTACATTCCGGTGGAGGTTTACTCAGGCACAATTCACGGCACAGGCGACTCTTTCATTCCGATGATAATAACGCTTGTGGGAGTCTGCCTTATCCGCGTCGTGTGGCTTTTCCTTGCTGTTCCTCTCCACAGGACGATTGTGATGGTTGAGGCGTGCTATCCTGTAACTTGGATTGCGACTTCGCTTGCGTTTATGGTTTACTATTATTCTGGAAAATGGATGAGAGAAAAGAAAAATCCTGCAGGAGCTAAAAATGCAGATGACAGATGATGAGCGGATTGAAGCCGCTGCGAATTTGAAGAGAGACGGAAAATGCAACTGCGCTCAGGCGGTTCTAAAAGTTTTTGGCGACAAGATTCCGCTTGACGACGGAAATTTAATGAAGCTCGCGGCAGGATTCGCAGCCGGAATGGGCGGAATGGAAAGCACCTGCGGCGCGCTGATTGGAGCGGTCATGGCGGCAGGTTTTCTGACAGAAGGAAAAGGAACTGTGCGCCTTGCCCGCGACATTCTCGAGCGTTTCAAAGAGAAAAGCGGAGCTGTTGTCTGCAAGGAGCTTAAAGGCGTTGAAAGCGGAAAAATTCTCTGCTCCTGCCCGGACTGCGTAAGAAACGCGATTTCCGCAATGCTAGAGGTTGTCCGCGCGTCTTGAAATAAAGCGGCTGGAACGGCGGAAAGACGTTGTGAAAAAGCCCGTTATTCCGAACTCGAGCAGTTTTCTGCTCGCTTTGGTGTCGAATTGGAAATATTCAAAATCGAAAATTCTTAATGTAGATGCTGAAATAAATTCAGCATGACAGCAGAAGTTTCAGCCAAACACGTCATTCCGAACTTGTTTCGGAATCTTTTATAAAAAATCTAAAATCATTTCTGCGGATTTTTGCCTGAAAATCCGTTCCTAAAATCTTAATTCCTAAATTCTTTAATGCCGCATTTTTTGCGGCTTTTTTTCTAAAAAAATTCCAAAAATCGAAAATTTTTAATGCAGATGCTGAAACAAGTTCAGCATGACGAGCAGAGTTCAACTACACGTGTCATTCCGAACTTCGGTTCGGAATCTGTAATTAAAAATCAGCAATTTGAAATCCTCAATACAGATGCTGAAACAAAGCGAGCGCGACAACGAATGCGCTCGAATTCAGCATGATTAGCATCTAAAAAATCCAAAAATGCAAATCGCTTTTTATCAAAAGTCAGAAAATCCTAAGAGAAAATAAATAAACCTATTGATTAAGTAGGGAAAAGAAAGTAATGTCTATTTATTCCTATTGGTTTAGTAGGATATAAAATGTTTCGGAGAGAGTTTATGGATTTGGGCTTGAAAGGAAAAATCGCGGTTGTCACCGGGGCGAGCAGGGGAATCGGAAAGGCGATTGCGAAGGAATTCTTAAAGGAAGGCGCGGCAGTTTTCATTTCCGGCAGAAACGCGGCGGACTTGGAAAAAACTAAGCTTGAGCTTTCTGAATTCGGGGAAATTTTCGCGAGGCAGGGCGACGGCACAAATGCGGCCGATGTTGAGTCTCTTGCGTCATTCGCGGCGGAAAAAACAGGCTTTATCGACATCTGGGTGAACAATGTGGGCGTGAACAAAGCTAGAAAGGGCGAGTTCTACACTGAAAGCGAGCTTGACTTTCTGATTTCGGCGGTGTTCAAGTCGGCGGTTTACGGAACTCAAAGCGCGGTCCGCCACATGAGAGACGGCGGCTCAATCCTGAACATTTCATCGCTTGCGGCGCGCTCGGCAACCTGCGGAAGGTCAAATATCTACGCGGCGATGAAGTCAGCCTTGCTTGCCTACACGAGAACGTGCGCAGGCGAGTATGCTTCAAGAAAAATCCGGGTGAACGCAATTTTGCCGGGCTACACGCGCACTCCGCTTGTGGAGCGTTCTTTTTCAAAGCCGGACTTGGAAAGGCTTATGGAAGGGAATCTTTCAAGAAGAATGGCGGAGCCGGAGGAAATCGCGAAGCCTGCGGTCTTTGTTTCAAGCTCGGCTGCAAGCTACATAAACGGCGCGGCTATTGAAGTCTCCGGCGGTCAGAACATCGTCTTGAATCCGTGGCAGAGCTTTGAGAAATAAAAGGCGGAAAATCGAAAAATCGGAAAACTGAAATCAAAAAAAGTCGGAGAAATGAAAAAAAATCTGAAATCATAGCCGGAATCCTAAAAATTAAAATTCTTGGAGTCTGAATCAGAAAAAAGTTAAAAAACGAAAATCGGGAACAAAATCAAAAAAAATAAAATCAAAAAAAATAAAATCAAAAAAAATAAAATCAAAAAGTTGAAATCAAAAAAATCGAAATCGGAAAATTAAAAATCGAGAGATAAAAATAAATCAAAAAACAAAAACGTAGGAGATTTTTATGGAAGACAAAAAGCAGCTTGTGCTTGACGCATTCAACAACAAGGAAACGGCGCGCGTGCCGGTGGGATTCTGGTTTCATTACACAAAAAACGAGATGCTCTCGGCTTACGAGAATCCAGAAATGCGCGGGCAGAATTTGAGCGGACACAAGAATTTTTTTGAGAAATTCAGCCCGGACTTTGTGAAGATTATGAGCGACGGCTACTTTTTCGAGCCGAAAACCTCCGAATTTTTGAAGAACGCGAAATCCGCTTCTGACTTGTACGGCCTAAAGCCAATCGAGGATAACGACAAGTGGATTTTAGACCAAGTCTCGCTTGTAAAGGAGCTTGTCTCGTTTTTCGGCGGCGAGGTTCTTTCGTTCTACAATGTTTTTGCTCCGGCAACTGCTTTCAAGTGGGCAATCGAGGGCGGCGACAAGAAAATCGCGAATTTCATAAAAGAAGACAAATTCGCTGTGATTTACGCGCTCGGCGTTATCGCGCAGAACACGGAAAAGCTCGTAAAGGCGGTGATTTCTTAGGGAAAAGCCGACGGAATCTATCTTAGCCTGCAGAGCATTCAGGATATTTCGGTCGGGCCTGACACTTATCAGGAAGTTGTCTCTCCAAGCGAGCTTGCGGTCTTGACGGCGGCAAATTCTCTTAGCAGAACAAATATTCTTCACGTGTGCGGCTACGAGGGTGCGAGAAACAATCTTGAAAACTACAAGAATTATCCTGCGAAAGTGATAAATTTCGCTTCCGTTGTCGAGGGAGTTTCTCTTGAAAAAGGCAAGAAAATCTTCAAGGACAAGGCTGTAATCGGCGGATTTGCAAACACTTCGGACGGCGTTCTTTACAAGGGAACAAAAGAGGAAGTTCAGTCGGAGACGCGTCGGCTTTTGCAGAACGCAGGAAGAAAGGGAATTATTCTCGGGGCTGACTGCACCGTTCCGCCGGACATTGATATTGAGCGTCTTGAATGGGTGCGCGAGGCAGCAAAATAAAGCAAAAAATCAAAAATCGCAAAACGAAAATTCAAAAACAAAAAGGAAGAGAAATTATGAGAAAATCAGAAAACAGAAATTTTGGAAGAAAGATAAATTCTTTGAGAATCGCCGGAATTGCGGCGGCTGCGGTTTTTGCGGTCTCATTCGCATCCTGCAGCAAATCTGAAAAATCGGCTTCATCTTCAAGTCCGGCTTCTTCAAGCGAAAAATCCCAGAACGCAAAATCTGTGCAGAAAATCAAGGTTGCGCACACGAATTATTATGTTCCTTACGATTTTGTTGACGAGAACGGAAATTCCGACGGATTCGAGGTTGCGGTCCTGAAGGAAGTTGACAAATTGCTTCCGGATTATGAATTCGAGTATTTTCCGACTTCTGACGACGACCTTCTGATTGGAATTCTTCAGGGAAAATACGACGTTGGAACAAAAGGCGTTTGGCGGACGGCTGAGCGCGAGAAAAAATACATTTTCCCGAAAAATCCGATTGGCGCGAGCGTAATTGGAATCGTTATCCGCGCCGACACTGCCGACAAAATCCACGACTTGCCTTCGTTCGCGAAATTCTCAGGAAAGCTTGTTCCGATTGGAGCGCAGAACGCGCAGTACACGGTGATTGACGAGTACAACAAGGAGCATCCAGACGCGAAGATAAATCTGATTGCGGGCGACACTTTCAGCGCGGCGGCTTCTGACGGATATGTCTGGGTGAACGAGGGGCGTTATGACGCTTTGGTTGACATCAAGCTGACTTTCCAGAACAAAGTCTTGAAAGACGGCGCGCCTTACGCGCAGTACAAGGACAAGCTCGCCTACGTTCCTTACAAGGGAATCCCGACATGGCCGCTTTTCAGCAAGAAGAACCAGGCTTTTGCGGACGCTTACGACGAGGCAATCAAGATTTTGAAGGACAACGGAACGGTTTCACGGCTCGCAGTCCAGTATTTCGGCGAGGACGTTTCCGCGCTGCTCGAATAGTTTTTTCTGGTTCAAGACAAAAAGATTTGCCGGAACATCATTTTGTTTTTGATTGCTGTTTCGGCGGTCTTTCTTGGCAAAGTTTCCAGAGAGTTTTGGTTTTTCAGATTTCATTTTTTCGGAATTTGAAGTCTGACATTTTCCGGCGGAACAAATTGCCGCGAGATTTCAGCGATTTCGTTCGCGTGTTTTTTGCGAGCCGTGAATTTTTTTTGAGATTCAGCGAACTTTTGCGGTTTTATTTTCAAAAAGGTGAACTTCCGCAATTTCATCAAAAACTGAATTTTCCGCAAATCGTGAACTTTCAGTGAAAATTCGAGATTTTCACGAATTGCGAGATTTGGCGGACTTCCGCGGATTCCGGCTGCGGCCGGCGAGATTTCAGGATTTTTAAGGAGACGTTATGGACAGACCGTTTTATCCTGCGAAAATTTTTGAGACAATTCCAGTTCTTCTTCCGTTTCTGCTTGTGACTTTCGAGATTCTTTTGGGAACTGTGATTGTCGGCCTGCTTCTCGGATTTTTTCTTGCGAAAGGCGAGCTTTCAAAAAAATCTTGGGTTTCAAAAATCTGCCGTTTCATTGTGAACGCTTTCCGCTGCACGCCGACGATTGTAATGCTTTTCGTCGTTTTCTATGGTCTTCCGAACCTGATTTTCGCGCTTTTCAAGATTGACATAAACGGCTGGCCGAAAGCGGTTTTTGTTGTGTCGGCTCTAGGCGTTCTGTTCAGCTCCAGCGCGGCGGAAATAATGCGCTCAAGCTATCTTAGCGTGCCGAAAGGTCAGGAAGAGGCGGCCTTGACCAGCGGACTTACTCCGGCGCAGTCGTTTTTCAGAATCATTCTTCCGCAGGCTTTTCTTGTGTCGCTTCCGAATTTCGGGAACAGCTTCATCGTTCTTTTGAAGGAAGGCGCGCTTGCCTACACAATCGGGCTTGTCGATTTGATGGGAAAAGGCAACCTGATTATAAGCACGAATTTTGGAAGCTACGCGATTGAAATCTACATTGCGCAGGCGATTATCTACTGGGTTCTGACGATTCTGCTCGAGAACATTTTCAAGCTGGTGGAAAAAAATCTTTCGAAAGGTCGGAAGTCCGTTTAAGGAAAATTTTAGGAAAAAGGAGAAATTTATGTTTGACTTGAATTTTTTCGCGCGGACTTTTCTTCTCTTGTGGAAAGCCGTTCCGGTAACGCTTGAAATCACTGCGGTGTCGCTTCTTTTCGGCTCTGTTCTGGGATTTTTTATTTCGCTTGCCCGGATTCACAAAATCAAAATTATAAGCCAGATTTGCGCGGTTTATGTCTCGTTTATACGCGGAACTCCGATTGTTCTGCAGATTCTTGTGATTTACTCGGTTGTTCCGTCGTTCCTGAATTCGCTTTTGAAGGCGGCGGGAAGCGGCTTTGACATTTTCTCTCTGAACCAGATTTATTACGCGTTCATCGTTTTTTCGCTGAACAACGCGGCGTCTCTTTCCGAGGTTTTCCGCTCGGCGCTGCAGACAATCAGCAAGGGGCAGCTTGAGGCGGGATTCACGAGCGGGCTTACTTACTGGCAGACTTACAGGCGGATTATAATTCCCCAGGCGTTGAAAGTCGCGCTTCCTAACCTTTGCAACGCGACTGTGAATCAGATAAAGAATTCGTCTCTCGCGTTTATGATGACCGTGAAGGACATCACCGCGGTGGCGAAAATCGAGGCTTCGTACGGCTACAACTACATCGAAAGCTATCTTGATATTTTCATAATCTACATTGTGATTTGTTCTGTCGTGCAGAAAATTTTCGCGGTCTGGGAGAAAAAGTTGTCAAGATTTCTTGCCGTTGCCTGATTTTTCAGATTCCAATTTTTTTGCGTGAAGTTTTAGGAGAAATTATGCTAAAGATTACAAATGTCCATAAATCTTTTGGAAAGAACGAGATTCTAAAAGGCGTTGATTTGACTGTGAACAAGGGCGATGTTGTCGTGATTCTCGGTCCTTCCGGCTCTGGAAAGACGACTTTGCTCCGCTGCCTTGATTTTCTTGAGACAGCCGACGACGGCGAGATGGAATTTGACGAGATTAAGACTCCGCTTAAAAACGCGTCAAAAAAGACGAAGCTTGCCGTCCGGCGGCGAACTGGATTTGTCTATCAGAACTACAATCTTTTCACAAACAAGACCGCGCTTGAAAACGTTATGGAAGGCCTTGTTGTTGCGAGAAAAATTCCGAAAAAGGAAGCCGTCAAGATTGCCGAGGAAGCCCTTAAAAAAGTCGGAATGATTGAGCGTAAGGATTTTTATCCTAGCCAGCTTTCAGGCGGACAGCAGCAGCGTGTGGGAATTGCGCGCGCGATTGCGTCAAGCCCGGAAGTGATTTTCTTTGACGAGCCGACTAGCGCGCTTGACCCGGAGCTTGTGGGCGAGGTTCTTAACGTTATAAAAAGCCTTGCGAAAGAGGGAATGACGATGATTGTCGTGACCCACGAGATGAGCTTTGCCGAGGAAGTCGCAACGCAGGTTGTCTTTATGGACGGCGGCGTTGTGGTTGAAAAAGGCACAAGCGAGGAGATTTTCACCCGGCCGAAAGAGGAGCGCACAAAGCAGTTCCTGCGCCGCGTCCTAAAATTCGTGGACTATGTGATTTAAAAAGCCTGAAAAGGCACGTCATTCCGAACTCGAGCAGTTTTGCTGCTCGCCTTTTGATTCTGAATCTACAAAATAGATGCTGAAACAAGTTCAGCATGACTGGCGGAATCTTGCCCAAAGCCGTTCTAAAAGAACCGAATCAGAAAAATCTGTGGCAGGACAACAACCGCAAAGAACGCAAGGCTAATCCACGTGAAAGTCTTTATGAAACGCCAGCTGTTTTTTGCGCCGGGAAATTCCCGGCTGTAGATTCTGAGGTTTATCACGCTTGCTAGGCTTCCGATTATCGAGCAGAGTCCCGCGCTGTCGAGTCCGTACAAAAGCGACTTCAAGTTTGCCACTCCGCTTCCGGTGAACGGCCAAAGAACAATGCTCGCTGGCACATTCGAGATTGCCTGGCTTAAAAGAATGCTCCACGCGTACTCGTGGTTTTTCACTGTGCGGCTTAAAAATCCCGAAACGCTCGGATTCCGGCAGATTGACGACGAGAAAACGAAAAAGCACAGAAAAGTCAGAAGAAGAACGTAGTCCGTCTTCAAGAGAATCTTGCGGTCAAAAATCAGGACTGCCGCGGCTGTAAAAATTGTGACAGCCGGCCAGAATCTCGTGCGCGACACAATCGTCAAAATCATAAGGAAAAAAAGAAAAATATAAAGAAACCGCTTTTTGCGACGCTCCTTTTGCCACGGTCTGCAGATTTCATCTTTCGGAATCGAGATTTCCTCGTTCTCGTCTTTTCTGAACAGAATCAAAATGAATATATATAGAAGAAAACCGCTTCCAATCCAGAGCGGAAGCATTATCTTGATGAAATTCCACACGCTTGTTCCCGACTGGCTGAAAATGTAGAGATTCTGCGGGCTTCCGAACGGAGTCAAAAGCGAGCCTCGGATTGCGGCGATATTCTCGAAAGTCAGAACCGGCAGAATGAATTTTTCCTTTCCGCCTGCCTTCATCATAAAAATCGTGAGCGGAACAAAAATTATCAGAGAGACATCGTTTGTGACAAACATCGACAAAAAGAAAACTCCGTAGACAAAAAATGCCGTGAGCGTTCTTGTCTTCTTGAACTGCGAGCATTTCTGCAGAATCGGGGAGAAAATGTTCTCGCTTTTAAATCCTTCAAGGACGGTCAGAAGCATAAAAAGCGTGGCGAGCGTTTTCCAGTCGATTCCGCCCAGAAGCTCTGCGCCCGGCGGCGTTATGAAAAGCGAGAGCGCGGCGGCGAGAATCGAGACAGAAAGCATTATCTCCTTTTTGAAAACCGCGCGGATTTTGCGGATTATGCAAGAAAAATTCATAGAAAAACAATTATAGAAAATCACGCCAAGAATTCAAATGATGGAAATGCGGAAAGAGAGTTTGCGTGCGTATGTTGCGGCTGTTTAGAAACTGCTTTAATTGCTAAAAAAAGCACATCATTCCGAACGCGAGCAGTTTTGCTGCTCGCTTTGATTCTGAATCTGCGGTTAAAAATCGGCGATTTGAAATTTTCAATGCAGATGCTGAAATAAATTCAGCATGACAAATGAGATTTTCATCCAAGCGCGTCATTCCGAACTTGTTTCGGAATCTGTAATTAAAAATCGGCGATTTGAAATTTTCAATATAGATGCTGAAACGAGTTTAGCATGACAAATGAAATTTCTTGCCAAGCACGTCATTCCGAAGTTGATTCGGAATCTGCTTGCTTTTGCCAAAATCCCGCGAACCTTGAAATCTGAATCGTTTTTACGCTAGAATCTTTCATTACGAGCAGACGGTGCTGTTTTCCTGAAAATTTCGCATTCCGTGGTTTTTGGGGAAAAGTCAAAAGGGAATCAGGTGAGAAGCCTGAGCGAGCCCGTCACTGTAAAGGCGGAGCGTCTTTTTGCCGGAAAATCCTGTTCTTGGAAGAATCCTGCAAATCCACTGGAAAAACGAAAAATCCGGGAAGGAAACAGACGCGACATTTTTTAAGATGAGAACGGAAATTTTTTCAAAATCTCTTTGCAAAAATTCCAAAATCTGAAAATCCTAAAAATCCGCCTGAGCCAGGAAACCTGCCGTCTTGCGAAAATACTGGGAAAAATCCCGAGATCACGAGGAACTGGTCGTATGAAAAAAATTCTTACCCCATTGTGCGCGGCTCTTGCCGCTGTTGTGCTTGCTGGTGGCTGCAAACAGGCTTCATCAGACAAGGCTAAGGCTGACAACGTTGCTTCTTTGATTGACGCAATTTATGTTCAGACAAGAAACGAGAACACTGACAAGCAGTGCGAGGAAGCAAAAAAGGCCTGGGACGCTCTAACAGACGCTCAGAAAGAGCTTGTTGAAGGCGAGAACGCGGACCCGGACTATTTCGGACGCGACACTGGAGACGCTTCAAAGGACAATCCGCTCAATCAGGACGGAATCGGCGAGAACGAGATTCTTGTTGTGAGCTTTGGAACTTCATTCAATGATAGCCGCGCTTCTGACATCGGCGGCGTTGAAAAGGCTGTTCAGGCTGCGAATCCAAACTGGAGCGTTCGCCGCGCATTCACAGCGCAGATTATCATCAATCACGTTCAGGCGCGAGACAATGAGAAAATCGACAATATGGATCAGGCTCTCGAGCGCGCGGTCAAGAACGGCGTTAAAAATCTCGTGGTTCAGCCTACGCATCTTATGCACGGAGCCGAGTACGACGAGCTTTGCGAAAGCGTAAAATCATATTCTGACAAATTCGAGAAAATTGTTGTTGCGGAGCCTCTCT
Organism: Treponema sp.; assembly: GCA_034088785.1. Classification (GTDB taxonomy): domain Bacteria; phylum Spirochaetota; class Spirochaetia; order Treponematales; family Treponemataceae; genus Treponema_D. The sequence goes on along the minus strand of JAXDVS010000032.1, from coordinate 53,401 downwards.
TGGGCGAGGTTGGAAGCGACGCGAAATCTGTGAATTCCGACAAGGAAGCCGTTGCAAAGGCGATTACAGCTCAGGCGGTCAAGGCTGCCGGATTCGCTTCTCTTGATGATGCGAAAGCCGACGGAACTGCGTTCGTCTTTATGGGTCACGGAACTTCTCACAAGGCGGCGGTCAGCTACAGCCAGATGGCAAGCCAGATGGCGGACTTGGGATATTCCAACGTTTTCATCGGAACTGTAGAGGGAAATCCTGAAGAGACAGAGTGCGAGAATGTAATCGGCGCAATCAAGGCTGCCGGATTCAAGAAAGTTGTTCTCCGCCCATTGATGGTTGTCGCAGGAGACCACGCGAACAACGATATGGCAGGCGATGACGACGACTCATGGAAAAAAATGTTCGAGGCGAGCGGCGCGTTCGAGAAAGTTGACTGCCAAATTTCAGGACTCGGCGGAATTCCTGAAATTCAGGAAATTTACGTTTCGCACACAGCAGACTCTTTGAAGAATCTTTCTTCATCAGACGCAAAAAAAAACTAAATTTCAGCCAGCTTAAGGACGGTGTCTACAGCGCGTTTTTCAAGACCGACAGCTCGATGTTCCGCGTGAACGAGGCGAACGGCAAAAAAGGCGTTCTCACCGTCAACGGCGGCAAAATGACAATCCACGTGAGCCTCAGCGGAAAAGGAATCTTGAAGCTTTACGCGGGGCTTGCGGAAAAGGCGAAGTCAGACGAGAAAAACTGGCTTTCGCCTTCTGAAGACACTGTAACTTATTCCGACGGATATTCTGAAAAAGTTTTCGGCTTTGACATTCCTGTTCCTTCTCTTGAAAAAGATTTTGATGTCGCACTTGTCGGAAAAAAGGGCGTCTGGTACGACCACAAGGTGAGCGTTTCTCTCGCGGAATAATCGGAACGACTTTTATAAAAATCGGAAAACCGTAAAAACCGAAACCAGCGTAAAAACTGAAGCGACAAAATAAACCAAAGTAAAAAGTAAAGCAAATTAAACCGATGAATCCTAAAAAATCATTCCGCGCGTTTTTTTTCATCTTGACGATAACCGCGTGCGTTTTCTTCTCGTGCGCGAAAAAAGAAAATTCGTCCGATTCTTCTTTTTCCGTTCCTGTCGTGACGAAAGGCGGAAGCGGCAGGGCTAGGGTGATTTCTCCGGCGGTTCTTTTTGAAAAAGACGGAAAAACCTTCGCGAGAATCACTTGGTCAAGCAAAAACTACGACTACGTAATTTCAGGCGGAAAAAAATATCTAAACGAGAATCTAGACGGAAACTCAACTTTCACTTTTCCAGTTTCTTCTATCATAAATGTCGGAAAATCCGAAAACGGCAGAATTGAAAAGCCGTTCTCGCTGAAAATAATCGCCGACACGCTCGCGATGGGCGCTCCGCACGAGATTGAGTACGAGCTTTTTTTCGGAGATGAGAAACTTCCGCTTTCATCTGAAAATCCTGAATCTGCGAAAAGCGGAAACAGAAATCTTGAATCGGAAAAAAATGCTTTAAGCAAAAATCTTTCTTTAAATTCTGATTCTAAATCAAAAAAAACTTCTGATTCTGAAATTGAATTGCAAGCCGATTCTTTGGATTCTAAAAACGTTTTCCAGCCCGATTTTCTTTCATTTGAAAAATGCGGCAGCCTGAATCTTTTGTACGCGAAGGAATTTTCCGTTGATTTTTACGAATACAAAAACGGCGAATCTGAAATCGGCAGCAAATCTTTAAGAAACGACGCGGAGATTTCAAAAGACAGAAAAACTTTCGAGTCCGTTTCATCAAAAAAATCTGAAAACGAAAATTTTTTTGAATCTGGACACGGAAGTGGCACTGAAATCGGAAAAACTGGCGAATCCAGCGGAAACGAGAATTCAAAAAACATCGAATCTTTCAAAAAAATCGGTTCTGCTGGCAAAGCGGCAAATTCCGGCGATATTTATTGTCTCGTGAAAATTCAAAACGGCGGAAATTTTCTTCTCGCTCCTGAAAACGCGCCAAGAGAAATTGAGAATCTAAAAAATCTTCCTGAAAACACGTTTGTCCTGAAAAAGCCGCTCGACAAGGTTTATCTCGTCTCGACTTCGGCGATGGATTTTGTCGCACGGCTCGGCGCGGTCGAAAATCTCCGTTTTTCGGGAACGAAGGAAAGCGGCTGGTTCATTCCCGAGGCTAAAGACGCGATGAAAAGCAAAAAAATTCTCTACGCGGGAAAATACAGCGCGCCCGACTACGAGCTTTTGCTTTCGCGCGGCTGCAATCTCGCGCTTGAAAACACGATGATTTTTCACAACCCGGAAGTCAAGGAAAAGCTCGAGGAGCTTGGAATTCCGGTTGTGGTGGAGCGTTCTGTCTACGAGAAAAATCCGCTTGCGCGTCTTGAATGGATAAAATTCTACGGAATTCTTTTTGGAAAACTTGAGAAGTCAGAAAAATATTTTGAAAGCGAGACTGAAAAAATCTCGCAAGTCATAAATCAGAAAAAAAATCAAAATGGCGGAAAAAAAGTCGCGTTCTTTTTTGTCTCGTCGAACGGCTCGGTGAACGTGAGAAGCGGTGGCGACTACATCTCGAAGATGATTGAAATGTCCGGCGGAAAATACGTTCCGGCCTTTGAGCAGAAATCTTTGGCTGGCGCGCGCTCCACGGTGAATATGCAGTTTGAAAGTTTCTACGCGGCGGCGTCAGATGCCGACATTCTGATTTACGACCGCAGCATTGACAAGAATCTTAAAACGCTCGCTCAGCTTAAAAAGAAAAATCCGCTTTTCCCGGACTTTGTGGCGGTGAAAATGGACGAAGTCTACTGTACGAAAGACGATTTTTTCCAGAAGACAACCGGCACTGCGGACTTCATCTCCGATTTGGGGAAAATCCTTGGAGACGGCGGAAGTGCGGAAAATCTCGTGTTCTTGGAGAAAATGAGATAGGAAACTTTTTTATTCCAGAAAAACGCTGTATATTTGTTTTTATTAAGGAGGCAAAAATGCAAGCAGTTGCTGAACGCACGCAAGTCATTGAGCTTGTTAAGACGCTACCAGACGAGCAGGTGAACTATATTCTTCAAGTTATCCAGTCGCTTCCAAAGAAAAATTCTTCCAGAAAATGCGGCCTGAAAGGCTGTTTTTCAAGCTACGCGAATCCGTCTCTCCGCGAGAAAGAAAAAGAGGCTTGGGCTTTTGCGGCCGAGGAAAAACATGGTTTACGCTGATGCAAATATTTTAGTCCGATATATCATAAATGATGATGATGAAATGTCTTCAGCGGCGGAAAAGGCGATAAACGCGGGCGAGCTTTTTGTGCTGCCCGAAGTTTTTGCGGAAGTCGTCTATGTTCTTACAAAGGTCTATAAAATAAACCGTGCTGATGTTTCAGATTCGATGATTGAGCTTCTTGATTTTGTCTCCACAGAAAACGATGTTGTCATGCAATTCGCTTTTAAATATTTTCGTGAGACGAGTCTTGATTTTGTTGACTGCGTTTTGGCTTCGCATTGTCTTAACAGCGGAAAAGAAATTCTCTCTTTTGACAAGAAGCTGAATAACTTTATCATTCGGAAAAAGGCGGAAGCCTGAAACCTTATTTCTTCCATGAAACGCCGTTATTTCCTGATTTTTTTGATAATGATTCTCGCGCTTTTTTTTCTGGCGATTTTGAACGTTTCTGCCGGGAGCGTCTCGTTTTCGCTCCGTGAGATTTTCGGCGCATTTTTTCCTTTTGATTCTTCTGGCGCGGAATCTGGGCTGGATTCGTCTTCAATTCTGATGATAAAAAAAGTCGTCTGGAATATAAGGCTCCCGAGGATTCTCTCGGCGGTTCTTCTCGGTGGCGCGCTTTCACTTTCGGGATTTCTGCTCCAGACATTTTTCGGGAATCCGATTGCCGGCCCTTACGTTCTTGGAATTTCCTCGGGCGCGAAGCTTTTTGTCGCGCTCGCCCTGATTTTCTTTCTTAGCCGCGGCGTTAATCTAAGCTCGGGCGGAATGGTTCTGGCGGCTTTTCTCGGCTCTCTTCTCTCGCTCGCGCTTGTTCTCGCGCTTTCGTTCAAAGTCAAAAATATGTCGGTTCTCGTGGTCTGCGGGATTATGATTGGCTACATCTGCTCGGCAATCACGGACTTTTTCATAACTTTTGCAGACGACTCGAACATTGTGAATCTGCACAACTGGTCGCTCGGAAGTTTTTCGGGCGCGTCGTGGGGCGACTTGAAGATAATCTCGCCTCTTGTGATTTTGAGCCTTTTTTTCACGTTTTTTCTTTCAAAGCCGATCGAGGCGTATTCGCTCGGCGAGACTTACGCGAAGAATCTCGGCGTGAACATAAAATTTCTGCGCGTCTCTCTGATTCTTCTTTCAAGCGTTCTTTCGGCGACTGTGACGGCTTTCGCAGGTCCGGTCTCGTTTGTCGGAATCGCGGTTCCTCATCTTATGAAATGCGCATTAGGAACTGAAAAGCCGCTCGTCGTGATTCCCGCGTGCTTTCTAGGCGGCGCGCTCGTGACGCTTTTCTGCGACGGAATCGCCCGCACAGTCTTTGCGCCCACGGAATTCAGCATCAGCACCGTAACGGCGATTCTCCTTGTGCCTGTCGTAATCTGGATGATGGTTCGGGGAAAGAGATAGAAGGCTTTGCGTGCAAAAAAAAACGCTGTCATGCTGAACTCGAGCAGAAAGTTGCGTGACCAAGGGCAAAAAAGTTGTCATTCCGAACTTGTTTCGGAATCTGTAAAAAGAAACTGAATTGAATCGGACTTTCTCCCGAAAATCAGAATTCTAAAAAACAGCGTTCGGGAAAATCCCGAAATGGAAAATCAGATGAAAACAGCAATCGGGAAAATCCCGAAACAAGAAAACAGCGAAAAACAGCGTTCGGGAAAATCCCGAAGCGAGAAATCAGCGGTAAACGACAATCGGGAAAATCCCGAAGCGAGAACTCGGCAAGAAACGGCAATCGGGAAAATCCCGAAAGCAGAATCTGACGGCGTGAATCGGGAAAACGCCGAAAAAAGCACGGAAAGCATTGAAAACGCATTTTCTAAAGTCGTCGCAATTCTCGGAAAAGTCGTTTCAGCAAATGTCGCTGGAAAATCTTCATCAATTATTGCAGCCGAATCTTTGTGTTCTGAAAAAATCGGAAACGGCAAAATCGAGCTTTCTGCAATTCCTAAAAAAAACGTAGATTCCTCATTCGCCGCGCCATCTCAGAAAACTTTCTCTGCCCAAAATCCTAATTCTCGCGTTTCGCTTTCTTCATTCAGTTCCACGTGTACCGAGGATTCCCATGTCCTAAGTTCCGTGTCTTCTGTTGCCTCGTCTTGTAGCGAGCAGAGCATTTCGCCAATCGTGTCCCCTGTCCCTCATTCCTTATCCCGCGTTCCGTGTCCCTCTTCCCTTATTCCTCTCCGCACCCAAAACCTTTCTGTCGGATACGGAAAAAAAATCATAATCCCGGAGATAAATCTTGCGGTCGAGGGCGGAAAAATTGTCGCTTTAATCGGACCGAACGGAAGCGGAAAATCCACGCTTTTGAAGACTCTCGCAAACGAGATTTCGTCTCTCGGCGGAAAAGTTTTTCTTCTCGGCAAAAATATGTCGTCTTTGTCTGAAAAGGAAATCGCGCCGCATCTTTCGATTCTGATGACCGAGCGGCTCAAAAGCGGAAAAATGACTTGCCGCGAGGTTGTCGCAACCGGCCGCTATCCTTACACCGGGCGGCTCGGGCTTCTCTCGCCTGACGACTGGAAAAAGACCGACGAGGCAATCTCGCTTGTCCATGCGGAGGAAGTCGCAGACTCGCTTTTCTCTGAAATCTCCGACGGCCAGCGGCAGCGGATTATGCTTGCCCGCGCGGTCGCCCAGGACACCGAGGTGATTGTGCTTGACGAGCCGACTTCGTTTCTCGACCTGCGCCACAAAATCGACCTTATGAAAATTATCCGCGCTCTTGCACGCGAGCAGAAAAAGGCGGTTGTGCTTTCGCTCCATGAGCTTGAGCTTGTCAAAATCGTCTCGGACGTTGTCGTCTGCCTTGACGGAAAAAAAATCGTCAAAACCGGCTCTCCGTCTGAAATTTTCTCGGGCGGCTTCATAAACCGGCTCTACAGCCTTTCCGAAAGCGAGTTCGACGCCGAAAAATGCCGCTTGAATCTCAATTTTGAGGACAAGATTCCGCAAAAAAATCCGCAAGACGAAACTCAGGGCGGCCCGGCGCAACGCGCCGTCGCTATGTCCGAGGTTCCGCCTTCGGCTTCATTGCTCCGCTCGCCGCGCTTCGCTTGCTTGCTCCGCAACGCTTCGCGCCTCTACCAGCGCTGCCGCAATGAAAGCTCCGCACGCAAGAGCCAGAAAATTTCTCATCGCGCAAAAGTCATAATGGTTCAGGGAACAATGTCAAACGCCGGAAAAAGCTTTCTTGTCGCCGGGCTTTGCCGCGTTTTTGCCCAGGACGGCTACCGCGTCTCGCCTTTCAAGTCGCAGAATATGGCTTTGAACTCGTTCGTTACAAAAGACGGCCTTGAAATGGGCAGGGCGCAGGTCATGCAGGCTGAGGCGGCCGGAGCCGAGCCTTCGGTCTTTATGAATCCAGTTCTTTTAAAGCCCACGACAGACTCAGGCTCGCAGGTGATTGTGAACGGCGAGGTCTTGGGAAATATGAGCGCGCGCGAGTATTTTTCCTTCAAAAAAAAGCTTGTTCCTCAGATTGTAAGCGCGTTCCAAAAATTGGAGGAGACTTCCGACATAATCGTTGTCGAGGGAGCCGGAAGCCCCGCCGAGATAAATCTCCGCGAGAACGACATCGTGAACATGGGGCTTGCCGAGATTTTAGGCGCGCCGGTCATTCTTGCCGCCGACATTGACCGCGGCGGAGTTTTCGCGCAGCTTCTCGGAACGGCGGAGCTTCTTTCAAAAAGCGAGCGTTCAAGGATAAAAGGATTTGTGATAAACAAGTTCCGCGGCGACGTTTCTCTTCTTGAAAGTGGAATCAAGGCGATTGAGAAAAAAACAGGAATTCCGTGCGCAGGCACAATGCCGTATATTAAAATCTCTCTTGACGACGAGGACAGCCTTTCCGAACGCTTTGAAAAAAAGGATTTTTCGCTTGTTAACCTTGCGGTCGTGAAATTGCCGAGAATCTCGAACTTCACTGATTTCGACGTTTTCGAGCAGATCTTAGGAGTCTCGCTCAACTATATCTCGTCAAAAAGCGACTTTGAGAATCTTGACGTTTTTGATTTGGTTTTTCTTCCGGGAAGCAAGAACACGATTGGCGACCTGAAATGGCTCAAGGAAAACGGCTTCGATAAAAAAATCATAAACTTCGCGGGAAAAAAGCCTGTCTTCGGGATTTGCGGCGGCTACCAGATTCTTGGAAAATCGATTTCCGACCCGGAGAACGTCGAGGAAGGCGGCGAGATTTTGGGGCTTGGACTTTTGGACACAAAAACAATTCTGAAAAAGGAAAAGACTCGCGTTCAGATTAAAGGAAAAGTGAAAATCGGTTTCGGTGAGGCGGAACTTTCGTGCTCATCGCCTGCATCGCTTGCGGCAAAAGCAAAGAATTCAGTTCATTCGTCTGAAAAATCTTTCTTTGATTTTATTGATAGCGAAAATTTTGAAGGATATGAAATCCACAACGGCGAAAGCGAGATTGGAGAAAATTCCGTCCCGATTCTCGTGAAAAAATCTGCGGATTTTGTCTCCCGTGCGGAATCTGACTTTTGCGGAAAAAATCAGGAAAAATCAGGCGGCTTTGAATCTTGTGATTCTGAAGCGAAAGGCGCGGTTTTTGGCAACGCGGCCGGAACTTACATTCACGGATTTTTTGACGGCGCGCTCGCGTTTTCTCTCGCGCAGAAAATCGCGCTTCAAAAAGGCTCGGACTTGCGGAATCTTGAAGCTTCGGAATCTTTTGAAAAAAATCTTGAAAATGGTTTTTCCGAAAAAAGTTTCCGCGGCTTCAAGGAAAGCCAGTGCAATCTCCTTGCCGACGAAATCCGGAAAAATCTCGACATGGACGCAATCTACAAAATGCTTGCCGAAGCCAAAGTTTAACGGCGGAATTGAAAGCTCGTCATTCTGAATTTATTTCGGAATCATAAAATGCAGCCCCTGAAATCAAGCGACCTCGTAAACGAGTTCGAGTTCAGGGTGACGGTTTTCTTTTATTATGACGATAAAAAATCCGTCATTCCGAACTTGCTTCGGAATCTATAAATAAGATGCTGAATCAAGTTCAGCATGACGGTTCGGTTTGCATTATGCTACACGTTGCCTGCCGGCAAATTTCCCCTAAGATTGCAACGTTTTTTTGTTTCGTCTATAGTTTAGGGGATTTTCCAATCATTTTTGCATTTTATGAACAATCCATCAAAAAACTATATTGAAATCTACAGCGAGATAAAGCGGAACTGGGACAGAATCGCAAAGCCGCTCGACAGCCTCGGAAAGCTCGAGGAGATTGTCTGCAAAATCGGCGCGGTTCAGAACACGGTTCACCCGAAAGCCGCAAGAAGCGCGGTGCTTGTTCTCTGCTCCGACAACGGAATTGTGGAGGAGGGCGTGAGCCAGTCCGGGCAGAAAGTCACGAGAATTTGTGCGAAGAACATTGCCGCAGGAAAAACTTCTGTCGGCGCGCTCGCGAAATTTTCCGGGACTGAAATCATCACTGCGGATTTTGGAATCAACACTGACGAAAAACTTCCGGGCGTTCTCGACTTGAAAATCAGAAAAGGAACGAGGAATTTCCTTAAAGAAAGCGCGATGACAAAAAGCGAGACCGAGGATGCGATTCAAAAGGGAATGGAGCTTGCCGAACGCTGCAAAAAGTTCGGGCTTGAAATTCTTTGTCTCGGCGAGATGGGAATCGGAAACACGACAACGTCCGCCGCGGTCGCCGCTTCGCTGCTTAAATGCAAATCTTCAGAAATCGCAGGCCGCGGCGCGGGACTGAGCGACGAAGGCTTGAAGAAAAAAATCAGCGTGATTCAAAGCGCGATTGAAAAATATTCGCTTTACGAAAAGTCCGTGCTTGAAGTCTTGCAGACTGTCGGCGGCTTTGACCTTGCAGGAATGGCGGGCGTTTGCCTTGCCGCGAAAAAATACGGAATTCCGGTCGTGCTTGACGGCGCGGTAAGCATGGTTTCGGCTTTGGTCGCCGAAAAGCTCGAAAGCGGAATTTGCAGTTATCTTGTTCCGTCGCATAAAAGTCGCGAGCCGCTCGCCTCAAAAGTTGCCGCAACGCTTAATCTTGAGCCGGTTCTTGACGCAGGAATGGCTTTGGGCGAGGGAACGGGCGCGGTCTTGATGATGAACGTGATAAAATCCGCGCTTGAAGTCTACGAGAACTGCGTTCCTTTTGAAAAATCGGGCGTGGAGCAGTATCAACGTTATGATTGAGCTTGTCTACGGCGGAAGCGGAAGCGGAAAGTCTGAATTCGCCGAAAAGCTGATTTTAGACTCGGAATGTGAAAACCGCTTCTACATCGCCACGATGAAAATTTTTGATGACGAGGGAAAAAAGCGCGTTGAGCGGCACAGAAAGCTCCGCGGAAATAAAAATTTCATCACGATTGAAGAGACGAACGAAAGCAGAAATCTTGAGGACGCAATTGAGAAGATAAAAAAAATGTCTTCCAGCAAAAATCTTGAAGATTCATTTGGACTTGGAGGCGGAAAATCTTCTGAGAAAAAAAAATCGGCGGTTCTGGTGGAATGCCTTTCAAATCTCCTTGCAAACGAGATGTTCTTGCCCGGCGGAAAAATTGTTTCGTCTTCTGATGCTGCGGGAAAAGTCATTTCAGGCTTGAAGCGGCTTTTTTCTGCCGGAAATTTCATTTCTGAAATCGTTCTTGTCTCGAACAACATTTTTGACGACGGACTTGACTACGACGAGGCGACAAAATCGTATATGGAAGCGCTTGCAAAAATAAACGCGTTCGCCGCGAAAAATGCGGACAAAGTTTTTGAAGTTGTCGCTGGAATCGCACTGGAGATTTCTGGAACGCCTGTCATTCCGAACTCGTTTCGGAATCTGCAAAAAAGACCCTGAAATAAATTCAGGGTGACAGTTTTCTAAACGCTCGTCATTCCGAACTCGAGCTGTTCACAGCTCGCTTTGATTCGGAATCCACCAAGAGATGCTGAAATCGAGCAGTTTTCTGCTCGTCTTAAATTCAGCATGACGGACTCTCAAAACGCTCGTCATTCCGAACTATTCAACAAAAAAAGGAAAAATCTGAAAATGGCTTTCATAAAAATCTTCCAAAAAATCCTTAAAAATCTTTTTGCGTTTATAAAGGCTTTTTTTAAGTCGTTTGCGGTCGCGTTCTCGCTTTACTCGAAAATCCCGATGCCGCGCTTTGTCTGGGCTTCTGTCGACATGAAATATCATTTTGCGTTTTTTCCGGTTGTCGGGCTTGCAATCTGCGTTCTTGAATTCCTTTTGAAATTCTTGCAGTCGAAACTTGGCTTCGGTTCAATTTTCTATCTTTGCCTCGCACTCGCTCTTCCGGTTCTCGTGACGGGCGGAATTCATCTTGACGGCTTTATGGACACGGCGGACGCTCTTTCCTCATACGGCACGAAGGAAAAAAAACTTGAAATCCTCAAAGACCCGCACATCGGCGCGTTTTCCGTAATCTCCGTGGTTCTGTATTTTTTGTGCGCGCTCGGTTTTCTCTCGGAGATAAAGTCAAAATCCGCATTTGTCTGCGCGGGCTTTTCTTTTGTCTTCTCGCGGATTTTCAGCGGGCTGAGCGTCGTTTTTTTCAGGAAAGCGAAAAATGACGGAATGGCAAAGGCCGAAAGCGAAAATTCCGCAAAAAAAACTGTCGGCGCGATTCTGATTTTGGAATTTGCGGCTTTTTCCGCGCTTCTCGCGTTTTTTCTCGGCGGCGTTTCAGTTTATTTTTTTGTCACAATTCTTGTTTTCGCTCTGTTATTTTTCTTCTATTATTTTATGTCGAAAAAGAATTTCGGCGGAATCACAGGCGACCTTGCAGGATTTTTTGTCTGCGTCTCCGAGCTTTTTGCTCTCGCGGCGCTTTCCGTCTGCGAGATAATTTTGAGGTGAGAAAATGGAGCTTTTTCTTGGCGGCGCGTTTCAGGGGAAATTGGAATATGTGAAGTCGCTTTATCCTGAATCTGAAATTTTTGACGAGAAAAACTTTGAGGAGCTTTCCGGCGCGGAAAACAGCCTTTCAATTCTGAACAATTTTCATCTCGTTGTGAAAAGTCTCCTTGCTCCGTATATAAACTGTTACCAAAAAAACGGAACAGAAAGCGAAAACGAGATTCAAGAATCGGCTGAAGACAAAATCTTTAAGATAATCGAGAAAAATCCTGAGATAAAAATCATTTCGGACGAAATCGGCTCGGGAATCGTTCCTTTTGAAAGAGGCGACCGGCTCTGGCGCGACATTTCAGGCCGGATTCTCGTCAAAATCGCAAAAAAGTCAGAAAAAGTCGTAAGAATAATCTGCGGAATTCCACAGCGGATAAAATAAAATGGAAGAAATCAACGCGGTTTTTACTTTTATAAGGCACGGCGCGACGGCTGGAAATCTTGAAAAACGCTACATCGGAAAAAAAACGGACGAGAGCCTGTGCGAAATCGGCGCGGCGAAAATTTTGGAGAACGCGGCAAAAGGAAAATATCCCGGCGCGGACTTTGTTTTTTCAAGCCCGATGAAACGCTGCCTTGAAACTTGCAATCTGATTTATGGTTCAGAAAAAAATCCTAAAGAAAAGCCAATTATAATAGAAGATTTTTGCGAGACGGATTTTGGCGACTTTGAGGGAAAAAATTTCAGCGAGCTTAAAGACAATCCTGAATACAAAAAATGGATTGAAAGCGGCGGCGAGATGCCTTTTCCAAACGGCGAGGGCAGGGCAGAAGCGGCGGCGCGCGCGCTAAAAGGATTTTCAAAAATGCTTGAAATTCTCGGCTCGGATATAGAGAGGCGAAAAAATCAGAAAAACGCGGAAGAAAGTTTTCGCGTTGCGGCGGTTGTCCACGGCGGCACGGTTATGGCGGTCTTGTCGAAGCTCACCGGGAAAAACTATTATGATTTCCAGCTTGAGAACGGCGGCGCAGTTTCGTTCAGACTGAAATTTTCAGGCGGAAAAATGGAAGCGGAGATTCTCCCGTAAAATTTTTGTGAGATTGCGATTTGGCTGACACAGCGCGGGATTTTATTGAAGAATTTTTTGCGAAATGCGTTGTGTTTAATGGCGCGAATTTTCAATTCGCATCAAAATGATTTTGCGGTACAAAATGAAGAAAACCACGGCATTTTTTAAGTTGCGTTTTTTGATTTCAGTTCGTTTTTCCGGGAGATTTTATCTTTAAGCGATTGAGGGATTCTTGCGAAAATGGCGCAATGACGGCGGTTGCAAATGCGGCGTAATTTCCGTTTTATTTTTAGGATTTTTTGATGAATTTTTATGATTTGATTTTTTTTCATTTAGTCGCGTTTTTTTCAGGCTTTGTTCTGGACTTGATTTTCGGCGACCCGCATTTTCGTTTTCATCCTGTCTGTCTGATTGGAAATTTTGTCGGATTTCTGGAAAGACATCTAAACCGATTCGAATCTTCCGGTTTTAGTTCCGATGATTCTCATTCTGCCGGCTCAAAGTCTTCCGCAAATTCAGGCGATTCTGATTTTTCCAACTCTTCAAATTTTGTTTCCGCAAATTCCGATTCCTCAAATTCAAAAACTTCCGCTTGCTCAATCGGCGATTTCAATTCCAGTTCAAAAAAACGGCGGCGGCGCGGCTTTCTCACGGTTTTTCTTGTCTGCCTTTTGTTTATGTCGCTTTCGTTCTGCGCTGTTTTTGCTGGCTACAGATTTTCGCCGATTCTCGGCTGCTTCATCGAGGCGGTTCTCACTTATTTTCTGCTCGCCTTAAAATCATTGAAAACTGAAAGCATGAAAGTCTACGAGAGGCTAGAGAACGGAACGCTTGATGAGGCTCGGCGTGCGGTCTCGATGATTGTGGGGCGCGACACGGAAAATCTTTCTGACGAGCAAGTTTCAAAGGCGGCGGTTGAGACAGTCGCGGAAAACGCTTCGGACGGAGTTGTTGCCCCGATGTTTTTTCTCGCGCTCGGCGGCCCGGTTCTGGGATTTTTCTACAAGTGCGTGAACACGATGGACTCGATGATTGGCTACAAGAACGGGCGTTTCATCGATTTTGGAAGGGTGGCGGCAAAACTCGACGATTTTGTGAATTTTCTTCCGTCAAGATTCTGCGCCTTGCTCATGGTTTTCTCGTGCTTTTTTCTTGGAAAAGATTTTGACGCGAAAAACGCATGGAAGATTTTTCTCCGCGACAGATTCAAGCACGAAAGCCCGAATTCCGCGCAGACAGAAAGCGCATGCGCCGGAGCGTTGCGTGTTCAGCTGGCAGGACCGGCTTTTTACGAGGGCAGGCTTGAAAAAAAGCCGTTTTTGGGCGACTCTTTAAGAAAAATCGGGCATGATGACATAAAAAAGGCGAACCGTCTCTTGTATTCGGCGGCGTTTCTTGCGGAAGCGATTTTTTGTCTCCTGATGATTGGCGTAAAATGCACGGCGGCGATATTTATTCAAGCAAAGTAAAATATGATTTCTCTGTGAACGTGAATCTGCTTGGAATTCCGCGGAAAGCGAAAATTGCAGGCAAAAAAGCGTTGAAAAACGCGGTTCATTATCCTGACCAAAAATGCTCAGGCTTGAGAAAAGCTCTTTCGGAAAAGCTTGGAATTCCTGAAGATTTTCTCTGCTTTGGAAACGGCGCAAGCGAGCTAATTTCTGCGTTTGTGCGCGCGAGCAGGGCAAAAACCGCGCTTCTTCTTGCTCCGTCTTTTTCAGGCTACAAAGCGGCTCTCGATTCTTCTGAGATTCAAACCGAATATTATTTTTTGGACGAGAAAAACGGCTTTGCATTTTCCGGGCGCGACAAAGAAAACCTGAAATCTAAGATTCTTTCAAAAAAATACGGAATTCTGATGATAACGACTCCGAACAATCCGAACGGAAAGCTGATTTCGCCTAATTATATAGAAGAAATTGCGCAGGCTTGCAAAAAATCCGGGACGTGGCTTTTGATTGACGAGTGCTTTATGGCTTTGTCTGGCAGAAATTTTTCCTTCATCAAAAAAATCGGGAAGCTGAAAAATGCGGCGGTTTTGCGCGCGTTCACAAAGACTTTCGCGCTTCCGGGCGTGCGGCTCGGCTACCTTGTCTCGCAGAAAGCGACGGCGGAAAAAGTTCAGCGCGAGCTTCCTGAATGGAACGTTTCGGGAATTGCGCAGGAAACCGGGCTTGCCTGCCTTTCCGAAGAAAAATATCTTTTGCGCGCGGCGCGGCTCATTGAAAAGGAGCGGAAATTTCTTTTTAGAAAACTCGAGGATTTTGGATTCACGGTTTTTGATTCCGATGTGAATTTTATTCTTTTTAAAAGCGAAAAGATTTTTGACCTTAAAGAGCGGCTTCTTGAAAAAGAGATTCTAATCCGCGACTGCTCGGACTACAAAGGGCTTGAAAAAGGCTTTTACAGAATCGCGGTGAAGAGCCGCGGCGAAAACAGAAAGCTCGTGAGCGCGTTAGGGTATGTAGCGGGCGCAAAGTGCGTGCGCATCAGCAATGCTGGCATTGCTGATGGGCACCGGAGGCGAAAGCCGGAGCCGCGGAATACCCGACCCGAACGGAGTGAGGGGAACGCCCTGAGAAAAAATTCTGAATGTTCTGCTTTTCGTGCTGATTTTTCTGGAACAAATTCTGATTTTCAAACCTTAAATTCGCTTAATAAATCTAATATCTCTAATTTTTATTAGCGTCTGATTGATTTTTTCTTTTTTCTGATGAGTATTTTTCAATCTTAAATTGACAGAACAATCTCAAAATGTGAATATTAGAAATATTTTCCCTTTTGAGGGAATTTTTTTTCATTGCATAAAGTCTTGGTTCATTTATTCAAAAAAGTTTGTTCAAAAGTCAAAATCTAAAAGGAGAAAACTTATGATTGGTGCGACGGTGAAGAATCGGCTTGTGGTTCTTGCTGCTTCTGCCTGCATTGTTTTTGGCGGAACTGCGTTTGCAAAGGACGACCCGACGGCGGTGAAAGAGGAAGCCGGATTTTATTACGGATACGGAAAGGGCGCGACGAAAGAGGATGCGCAGGCCGAGGGAAAGAAAGACCTTATCGAGGCTGCGTTGACGGCGGAAGCGCGGGAGGCGAATCCTAAGGCTTCGCGCGTTAAGGTTGGCGGAGATTCCGCGGCGGCTAGGCTTTCAAAGGCGAAGCCTTTTGCTCAGGACAAGCCGGGAACGAAAGTTGTCTACAGAATCAAGGTTCAGGACTGGGAGAAAGCGGAGACAGAATTCAGGGATTCTTTGAGAACTGAACTTGCTCCAAAATACGAGAATTTTGCCGGCAAAAAGGACATTGCGGAAAAGCTCAACGCCGGAGTCGAGATTTTGGGAATTCTCGCGTCGAACGGCGTTACAGACCTTCTGACTGTTCAGGCGAACGGAACAGAGCTTTTCGCGCGCAAAGTCGAGGCTGGCTGCGCTGACGCGGTGAAGAATCTTAATCTGGAGCTTTCTGCGAAAGACGGATTTGTCGCTTCTGATTCAAAATTCTTTGTTGCGGCTTCTGACTCAAACGGAAAGCCTGTCGCGGGCTTGAATCTAAAGGCTGAATGGGAAATTCCGGCTCTTCTTGGAGATGAGGCGGAAACTCCTGCAAGCGTGATTTCGTCTGTGAAGACCGATTCTCTTGGAAACGCGGAGATTGAATATCCTGTTTCTGAAGATTTTAAGAACAAGTGCGTTGTTTTGACAGTCTCGACTGCATTTGCGGACAATCCTACAGCGACCGCCGCGATGAAAAAGCTTGATGTGTCGTCGTCAGTCGATGGAAACTACATTTATATAGAAGATATTGCGAAAGAATTTGCTGCAGCTGGAATTGAGGCTGGCGAGTTTATGGCTGGAGCTGTCTCGCACGACAGCAAGGCGCGGAAAGTTGAGGCTTCGCACAAGGCGGAGACCGGAGCTTACGAGATTCTTCTTTCGCCTGTGACAAACGCGCAGTTTGCGGCGTTCCTTCATGCCACACGCGCTGAAAACCGCCCTGAATATTTGGATAACTCTGACTTCAATCAGGCTGGACAGCCGGTTATCGGCGTGAGCGTTTCTGACGCGGAAGCGTATGCGCAGTGGCTTTCTGAGCAGACTGGAGCGAAATACCGGCTTCCGACAGAAGAAGAATGGGAGAAGGCCGCTCGAGCCGGAAAGGAAATCATCTATCCGTGGGGAGACGAGGCTCCGAACAAGAGCAAGTGCGCGAACTACAAGGGAAACGGAAAATTCAAGTTCACATCGCCTGTGGGAGCTTTCGAGAACGGAGCGAACGAGCTTGGTCTTCTTGATATGGCTGGAAACGTGTGGGAATGGACTTCCTCATCACGCTCAGGCGACGAGGCTTCATCTCTCCGCACTGTGAAAGGCGGCTCTTGGATGGACGGTCCTGTTGACTTGCGCATCTCAAACTTCAAGGAAGTTGACGGACAGTCCGGCTATCCTGACGTTGGATTCCGTCTTGTAAGAGAGCAATAGAGATTTTCGGAAATCTGCCGTTTTTGGCGGATTCAAAAATAAAGGAGATTTAATAAAGACTTTGGCTGGAACATCGCCGGAGTTTTTATTTGCGGGTTTGCGTTGCAAACTTTTTTATCAACTGCTTGAAAATTCAATCTGAAAACTTGAATTTTTATAGGAGACTATCAAATGAAAAAAATAGGAATCATATTGTCGGCGGCTCTTGCTGCGCTGCTCGCGGTATCTTGCGCTTCAACAGGCGGCGGAACAGCTGACGAAAAGGCGATTGCAAGCGGCGTGAACGCATGGAATACACGCGAGCCTGCGGCGGCGACAAACTACTGGAAAGACATTTCGGATGCGAAGCTCAACAAGCAGTATCTTGACTATGTCACATTGTATGACGAGGGCGTTGCCGCGTTGGACAGTACAGATTCAATGAAGGCAAGCCAGGAGACAAAAATCCGCGCGGCGGCGAACACAGCATTGACGAATTTCTCAAAGCTCGACGCGCAGCTCAAATTGCCTGCCGATGTATGCGAGAAAGGCGCGAACATCACAGCGGAGCGCGTTGCAAAACTTCTTGCGGCGGAGAACATTTCTCAGGCAAAAACAATGCACGCTTCCGCAGTTAAAGTCTACGGCTCGAATGACGCTTTGGCGAACGCAGGAAAGCAGCTTGAAGTTGTGAGCCTCATCAGCGGAAAAAAATCCGCGCTCGCTTCTCAGGCTGAAAAGGCAAAGGCTGTCGCTGACTTTGACGGACAGGTTGCGGCATTGAACGCGACTCTCGACGCTTACACAGTGGCAGAGAACGAGTCAAACGCGGCTGCGGCGAAAGCCGGAGTCAAGGATTCTGCCGGAGTTGCGGCTGGAATCAGAAGCCTGAAGAAAGCAAGGCAGGACGTTGCAATCTACAGGGAAGGGCTTTTCCGTGACAAGGCATACGAGTACAAGGACAAGATGGGCGAGGAATTCGCACGCGAGATGGCTGAAGGCACTGGAACTGGAAAAAACGGCGCGTTCACAGTCTACGACATACGCGACCATTACAAGTCTGTGCAGACAAATATGAACACAATCTATGACGAGCTTGTCGCGTTCTCATCGAAATATCCTGGAGACGTTGACCCGGCAATTATCGACGAGGCGAATTCCCAGAAGAAAGACCTTGAGGCGAAAATCCAGCAAATCAACAACGAGATTGCAGTAAAAGAGGAAATCGAAAGCCGCGGAAAAACTGTAATGCCGCTTATGATTGGCTTGTTCAACCCGGCTCCAGGCTCCACAGCGGAAAGCAAAAAATCCCGCCCTGCGAAATTCAGCGCGTCAAAAGTCAAGAAAGACGAATACTGGTGGGGAATGGTCTCGATTCCAAGAGGACAGATGAACGACCTCGTAATCACTCTCAAAGACAACAGAACTGTGAGAGTCTTCAACGAGAACACAAAGAGCGGCAAGCAGATTGAAAAGAAAGGCCTTAAAGACCTTGTAAGCCGCGCGAACAAAGTCGGAAATTCATGGCCGGTAATGAACGCGGGCAGCCAGCTCAAGTCAGACAAATATTTCTTTGAAATCCAGAAAGGAAAAACAGACAGCTATTCTGGCGAAGTTGTCGTATACAGCTCATTTATCACAAGGAGTCGCTAACAATTATGAAGATGAACAAAAAAAGCGTTATCGCTATAGCAATTGTCGCCGCAGCCGTTGTAGCCTCGGTTGTGGCAGTCGCAGTCTGGAAGGCGCAGCCAAAAGGAATGACTGTCGCGGTCTCAACTCTTCCAGATTCGCTCAACCCGGTTCTCGAGCAGAACACTTCCGGCTTGAACGCGGACGAGCTTGTCTTTGACGGACTCACAAATTTTGAGATTACAGAGGATTCTTCAAGCGGACGCGGCGTTCTTTATGCCGACCTCGCTTTGGCGGAATACATCGAGCAGGACACTTCCGACAAGAAAACCTACACAGTAACATTGCGCGACGTTTACTGGCACGACAGCACAGCGGAAAAGCCGCACGTTGTAACAGCGGACGATGTCGCTTACTCATATCAGGCGTATGTTCTTCCGGAGAACAATTCTCCGAAGCGCGACTATATTCTCTCTTTCATTGAGAATGTTCAGGCGGTTGACGAGAAGACAGTCAAAGTCCTCTTCAAGAATCCGATTCCAGAATTCAGGGCTTACCCGGTTCTCACATTCAAGATTATCCCGCATTTCTACAAGGGACAGGAGATGAGCGTGAATCTTAGAGAGGGCGAGAACGAGAGAAATTTCGCGACTTCACCAGTCGGAACAGGACCGTTCAAGCTTGCGAACTGGGAAATCGGAAAATGGCTCACTTTCAACGCGAACGGTCTTTACTCAAGCGTGAAAAACGTTCCGCAGGCTGACTCTCTCGTAATCAAGAGAACAATCGACCCGATTGTAAGAATGAACGAGCTTCGCAAAGGCTCAATCAATATGATTCTCGAGACAAACCCGATGGACCGCGCGTCAGTCGCAAAAATCGACAACGTTGACATCAATTCTTATATGCCGTATGCGTTCTACGACGTGGAAATCAACACAAGCCTTTTCCAGAGCGCGGAGGGACGGCAAGCGATGGCGATGGCTTTGGACAAGAGAAATCTTATCCCTGGAATCACAGACCAGAGAGACGGAGTCGTGCTTAACAACGGCCCGTTCCCGTCAAATCTCTTCGCGGTCAGCGTTCCAGACTACTACAAGGACGATGTTCCGAATCTTCTTACGTACAATCTTGAAAAGGCGAAATCTCTCGCAGAAAAGGGCGGAATTTCAGGACAGAACGCGATTCTTATCTATCCTGACTCGATGGGAGACTTCGGAAAGCAGATGGCGGAAGGAATTGTCGCGCAACTTTCAAAAATCGGCCTGAATGTTGAGGCGCGCCGCACTGGAGACCAGGTTTTCAACCGCATGGTGAACAAGGAAAAATCATTCGAGCTTGCGCTTGTCTACCGCGAGGGCTTCGACAACGTTTACTCAAGCATGGGCGCGTACTACCGCTCAGGCAGCGCGGAAAACGTTACAGGAATCGCCGACAAGGAGCTTGACTCTCTCTTTGACGAATGGGAAAAGACAAACGTCACAAAGGACTGGATTGACCTTACCTTGAAAATCAACAAGCGCGTCTCGGAGCTTTCTCCGGCACTTTATCTCTGCTCGTTGCAGAAAGATGTCTACTCGCGCGGACTTTCAAACATTCTGATTGCGACGGACAATCCGTTCCTTTCAGCAGAGGACTGGAAATTCAAAGATTGACATCTTTGGGACTAACATTTTTGAGATTAAGTTCTTTGGAATAAAAGTCTCGGAGATAAAAAAACTTCAGGAAAAGTTCTTTGAGACTAAAGACTTTTTGGCAAATGGACTTCGGGAAAATTCCGTTCCAAGTTCTTTTGCCTAAAGTCTCTAATCTGATTTTTATTTTAGATTTCATTTGCAAGGGGTGGAAAAGCCCCTTGTTTTTTATTGGAGTTCAAATGCGTTTCTTGCGCTTTTTGGTTAAGGAGCTTCTTCTTCACGGCGTTCTTTTTGCTGTGCTTGGAACTGTGGCTCTTTCTGTCTTGTATCTTCTTGCCGTTGGAGCTTCCGGGAGCGACTTTCTCGACGCGGGAAAATCGTTTCTCATGCTGATTTCAGGGCAGGAGGATTATTCTGTTATGCGCGCGGGCTTCACTTCCGGCCAGATTATCGCATCGGGCGCGGCTGTGACTTTGCCGCTCGCGCTTATCTCGCTTGTTTTTGTAATCATAATCGCCTTGGTGAGCGCGTCTTTTTCTGTGACGAGCCGCTACATGGCGCTTCATTTTGACGCGAAAGGTGGCGAGCGTTTTTCGGGCATGACAAGCCTTCTTTTTTCCGTGCTTGCGGCGGTTCCGCTTTTTGTCGGATTCTGGGTCGCTTACGCGTGGATTGGAACTGTGAATTTTCTTTTCATCGCGCTGATGACTGTAATCTGCGGCGGACTTTCATGGGATGCGGCAAATTTCTTGAAGACAGATATGCTAGCCCAGGTTGAGCAGACACACGCGATTGTTTTTTCAACTTTGGGGCGTAGCCTCGGGCGGTTCTTTCCAATTCCGGGAACTTACTCCGGCTATCTTTTCAAGTCGAGCCTTCCGCGCTTTATTCCTTATCTTGCCGGAAAAGTTCCTGCGATTATCGGCTCTGTCACAATCGCTGAAATCGCGTACAGTTTTCCGGGTCTTGGAAGCACTCTGATTGACGCTCTGATTGACACAAACACAAATCTTCTTGTCACAGCAGTTTTTATTCTTCTTTGTGTGAACGCCGTGGTTTCTTTTCTCGTAAAAGCAATTCTCTTTCTGATTTATCCGAGATGGTATGAAAAAGCAATCTAATATTCTTAAATACATTTTCGTTGCGGTTCTTCTTCTTCCGCTGATTCTCGCGTGGCTTCCTGAAAGCGTCTACCAGAGCATTTATCCGATGGTCGAGGACCAGTACGGAAGCCGCTCGCCGCTTTTTCAGGACGGCTATATTCCGGCTCTTTTTGTCTCGTTCAGGGAGCTTGGAATCACACTTTTAAGCACGATGGTCTTTGCGATGGCAATCAGCATTCTGCTCGGCTATTTGAGCGTTCTTTCGATGAGGGCAGGCCGCGCGTTCTCTAATATTCTGAGCGTTATCGAGTCAATTCCTTCTATCTTAATCGCGCTCTTTTGCTACGCTCCTGTCTCTGGCGCGCTCGCAAGCTCGTCAAACACAAAGTCCACAATGCTTTCTCTCGTTGTGTTCGTGCTTGCGGCAACGGCGACAACCTTGCCGGAGGCGGTCAGAAGCATCTCGATTCCGCTTTCTGACCTTTACAACCGAAAATACAGCGTCTCGTTCCGCTCTTACGGATTCACGAAGAACAGAATTCTCGCGGTCCTTATGAAGACAGACTTGATAAGAGACACCTTGAAGCGCGTTGCGGCAGGAATTCTCCTTAAAGCCCTTGTCCTCGACACATCTTTCGGATTTGTCATTCAGGTCGGACTCGGAACTTACGGAACGCCGAACCATCAAAGCCCTGGCGCGCTTATTGCGGCTTTCAGAAAGACGATTCTCTGGAATACAGACGGAACGCCGCTTATGTTTTGGATTCCTTCAATTTTCCTTGTGGCGATAAGCGTCGCATTCCTCATTATTCTGAATGACAACAAGGAGTCGTGATGATACCTGTAGAACTTAAAGATTTTTGCATTCATCTTGGAGAGCGCACAACGCTCAAAAAAACGACCTTCAACATTGAGGAAGGCACTTCAACCGTGATTATGGGAACGACAGGAACCGGAAAATCCGTTTTCCTGAAGTCAATCGCTGGAATTCTGCCGATGAACGTTTTCCGCTTTGAAGGAAGCATGAAAGTGAACGGAATCGACGCGTATATCAGCGGAAAAAAGCAGAATTTTGAGCAGTGGGCGAATATCGAGCAGTCGGGGCTTATGTTCATTCCGGCGGAAACCGCGCAGGTTATGAATCCGTCTCTCACTCTCGACCAGAACCTTTCGCTTCTTGCGCCGGGCTGCCGCGGAAAAATCGTTGAGCGTCTCTCAAAATATTTCGCGATGGATTTCGAGGCTTTCGCGCGTCTTTATCCTGACGAAGTCTCGGGCGGCGAAATGCAGAGAATCACGCTGATGATTCTGCTTTCAAGGCAGGGAAATTTGATTCTCGTTGACGAGCCGACAGTCAATCTTGACCGAAACCTCAGAAAAAATTTCGTGGAATTTTTGAACAACGAGATTCTAAACGACAAGACAAAGACTTTTCTGATGGTGAGCCACGATTTGGACTTTATCAAGCGGCTTTCGCTCACGCAGCATTTTATCCTGAAAGACGGAAATCTTGAAAAGCTTGAAGTTCTGCCTGAAATGGAAGGATACGAGAAACCGGAGGCGAAAAAAGGCGCGTCAGGAACTGCAATCCAGCTGATTGACGTTTCGCAGTCCTACAACAAGCGCGGAATTTTCGGAGACAGGAAATTCACAGCTTTCAAGGGCTTGAACTTGACTTTTGAACGCTCGACCGTCTACGGAATCACAGGGCCTTCCGGCTGCGGAAAATCCTCGACGATAAAGGCGATTCTCCGTCTTCTTGACGAGACCGGCGGAAAAATCCTCATGGAAGAGAACGACCTTGTCGCATTGAAGCCTTTTGAGAACGGACGCGACCCAAAGGAATTCAAGCCGTTCAGAAAAAGAATGGCTGTTGTGCAGCAGGATTCAAGGTTCTCGTTCTTCCCGGACCTTAAAATCAAGGACTCGTTCGAGCAGATTAAGGAAGCCGGAGCGGAAGGCACGCTTGAGGACTTTGCGGAAAATCTTGAGAAAGTGGGGCTTACAAAAGCTCATCTTGAAAACTATCCGCAGTCGCTTTCGTCAGGCGAGATGAAGCGTGTTGACATTGCGCGCGCTCTCACTGCAAAGCCTGACATTCTTCTTCTTGACGAGCCTTTCGCGCACATCGACTTTGACACGCGCCTGCACGTTATGAAAGTCATTTCCGACTATCTTGCGGTGCACGCGACAATTCTCGTTGTCGTTACGCATGAGGATTTTGACCTAAGATATTTCATCGAAAAGAATTTTGATTTTCCTGAGCTTGTCGGCCAGTTTCCGAAAGAGTAGAAAATCGTAAAAAAAACGGCGGAAGCGGAAGAGACAAAATCTTTTGCTTTCGCTGGATTTTTTCGCTGCCGGTCATTTTCCGCGGGCAATTTAAGTGAATGGCACGGCTGAATGAGAAAAACGCTCCGCGGCATTTCATTTTCCACGACAGAAAACTTTCAACTTCTCCGTCAAAAAACATTTCTCCGCGTTTCTGCGTTTTCCAGACTTCTTCAAAAAAATCATCTTTCTGAAAATCTTCTTAAAATTCGCCTGAATTCTTCCGCTTTTTCTTATCTTCTTTTATAAAAATCAAAATTATAAAAAATTGTACGCGCCTGTTTTGTGTGGTATATTTTTAAATATCTTACCGCATCAAGAGGTTCTGAATGAAATCCAGCATGAAAGACAAAATAAATTCCGCAACGGAATCAAAAAAGACATCAAGAACGAATTCAAAATCAAAAAGCCTGAAATTCAAGCTCATCACAATGATTCTTTTTATTGTCGCGCTTTCAAACGCGCTGCTCGGGTTCATTTCGTTCAAGATTACAAAGCCCGCGATTGAAAAGTCCGTCGAGGAAGTTCTCCGCTCGAACTCGCTTAGCTTCGCGGAATTTGTCTACAAGGAAAACGAGGAGATTTTCTCGATTCTTCACGTGCTTGCAGGCCTTGATGTGATAAAAAGCGAGGAAGTCTCAGTTTCAGACAAAAATGAAGTGCTTTTCTCAATCCGGAGCGCGAACAAGAATATAAAGGAAGTTATGTTCTGCAAGAAAAACGGCGAGGGCTACGAGAACGGAAAGCCGGCCGATTTCTCGGGAAAGGACTACGTTAAAGGCGCGTCGATGGGCGTTGACTTTATCTCGGAGCCGGCTGTGGAAGATTCAGGCGAGCTTTCTTTCTATTATTCTGTGCCGGTTTATTCTCCAAGAGGAATGATTTTCGGAATTCTTACGGCGCGGGTCAACGGCGAATTTTTCTCGCAGGTCTGCGCACAGCGACTCATCGGAGACGAAAGCCATCCTTTCATCATAAATATGCGCTCGGGCAGAACGATTGCCGACGCTGATTCAAGCTACGTTAAAAAAGGACAGATTCTGAAAAACAGCACGCAGGGCGCAATGAACGAAGCGATTCTTGACGCGATGGACGGCTCTGAAAGCTACAGCTCATTCTACGAGCCGTTCAGACAGAAGAAAATGGTCGCTTCCTACAGGCCTGTCGGCGACAACTGTGACTGGGCGGTTTTCTGCATGGCTCCTTACGATGAATATTTCGGAAGCATAACAAGCCTTGTAAACGCAATGCTTATTTTAACGGCGGCGGTTCTTCTTGCGGCATTGATTCTGAGCGTTCTCACGGTCTCGCGCGGGCTAAAGCCTCTCCAGATTCTAAAGGAATCAATCAAGGAGATTGCGACAGGAAACGGCGATTTGACAAAGCGGATTAAAATCACATCGAAAGACGAGATTGGCGAGGTTGTGCACGGATTCAACGAATTCTGCGGAAAGCTCCAGAACATAATCTCGGACGTTGTGAACTCAAAGAACGCGCTGGATTTCGCGGGCGAGACAATGGCGACAAGCGCGGAGGACACGGCGGCTTCAATCACCCAGATTATCTCGAACATAAAAGACGTTCACTCGCAGGTTGAGAATCAGGGAACGAGCGTCGAGCAGACTGCAGGAGCGGTGAACGAGATTGCGTCAAACATCGAGTCGCTTGAAAATATGATTCAGAAGCAGTCGGAGCAAGTCTCGCAGGCTTCGGCAGCTGTCGAGGAGATGATTGGAAACATCACTTCCGTGAACCAGTCGGTAGACAAAATGGCTTCTTCGTTTGACGAGCTTCAAAAGCAGGCGCAGACGGGCGCGGCAAAGCAGCAGGACGTGAACGAGCGTGTCGCGCAGATTGAGACTCAGTCCGAAATGCTCCAGGAGGCGAACTCGGCGATTTCAAGCATCGCGGAACAGACAAATCTCCTTGCGATGAACGCGGCAATCGAGGCGGCCCACGCGGGCGAGGCGGGAAAAGGCTTCTCCGTTGTCGCGGACGAAATCAGAAAGCTTTCCGAAACTTCTTCCGCGCAGTCAAAGACAATCGGCGAGCAGCTTTCAAACATCAAGGATTCGATAAACGAGGTTGTTACGGCTTCGAAGGAGTCAAGCGACGCTTTCAGCACGGTTTCAAGAAAAATCGGCGAGACCGACCAGCTTGTCCAGCAGATAAAGGCGGCGATGGAAGAGCAGACAATCGGCTCGCAGCAGATTGGAGACGCGCTCCACATTATGAACGACAGCACGGTTGAAGTTAAGACCGCGAGCAGCGAGATGGCAGTTGGAAACAAGGCGATTCTCGACGAAGTCCATAATCTTCAGGAAGCGACAGACGCAATAAAAATCAGCATGGAGCAGATGTCTGACGGCGCAAAGAAAATAAACGACGACGGAAACGCGCTGAGCGGAATTTCCGCGCAGATGAAAGACTCAATCCAGCAGATTGGAGACAAGATAAACCAGTTCAAAGTCTGACGCAAAACAGATTGAAATTTGCGTGATTTGCGTTTGTTTCTCGTTCGCTTTGTCTCATAACGCAGATGCTGAATCTAAGCGACCTCGTGAACGAGTTCGAGTTCAGCATGACGAAAACATTTTCATCGAAACAGAAGCGATTTTTAGAAACAAATTCGCCATGTCGAAAGTGCGTTCCTGAAACAATTTTCGCTTTCTAATTCAAAGCGATAAAATCCGCCAGAAAACAAAAAGGGCAGGAGACTTAAAAACGCGATTCGCGCTTAAAAATCTCCTGCCGCTTTATTGCTTTATTTCGCGTTTTTCTGCTTTTCAAAAACGGATTTCCCAGAAATCACGTTCCATTGAATTCCGCTCAGTTTACTTTCCGTTCTGCTGCATGAAATTCGCCCAGAGCTTGTCCGCCTTTGCAATGTGGCTGAAAACCCAGCCGGCAATGTAGTTGTAAAAGCTCAGAACATTCACCTTGCTTTCCGCGGAAAGTTTCTGAATCTGGAAATTCACTTCCTTTATGAAAAAGTCGTGCACGGACTTGTGCGTGGCAAGCCCGATGTAGCCAATCTTCTTCTGAAGCTCCTCCTCGCTCGTAAAATGATACTGAGTGTAGTCCGTAAGCTTTTTCAGAATCGCGGGCATTTTTTCCTTGTAGTCGCCCTCGCTTCCCGAAACAACATCGTAAAGCTCGTTTGCAATCGCAATCAGCTTCTTGTGCTGCTGGTCAATTTCTGGAACGCCGAGAAGATACGCGTCGTCCCACTCGATTTTTTTGACTGTCTCGCCCATATTTTTCTCCTATTTCAGTTTCTTGAAAATCTTTTTTACAAGTCCGATTTTACCGAACAAAAGCCAGAACATAAAGCCCGAAAGCGCGAGAACAGGAATTCCGCAGATTACAATGTAAAGCACAACTTTCAAGAGGCACGCGAAAAAATCCACGAGATTCGAGACAAAATGGCGGAAACCCTCGCCGAAGCTAGGCCACTTGAAGCTTCCGCCCGCCGGGTCTGCGCGGTAAGGTAAATTGTAGCTCACCGTGATTGTGGAAAGGTCAATCTGAGAGGAAAGGCGCGCCATGCTTCCTTCCATATTCTCGATGTCAGCCACAACGGAATTCAGCTCGCGCTCAATCTGGAGCATATCCTTGACATCTTTTGCCTGCGAAAGATATTTCTGGAGACGCTCGCGCATGACTTTCTTTGATTCAAGACGCGTCTTCAAGTCGTAAAAACGCTCGGAAACGTCCTGCGTCGAAATATTCTGCGACTTTACCGTTCCGAAATTTCCGGCCTCGCTCATCGCCTCGTCAAATTTTTCCGCAGGAATCCGCACGGTAATGCTTCCGCTCGTCTCGCCGGAATAAGACGACTCGATGTAGCCGCCGAATTTCAAAGCCCATTCGCCAACCGCTTTTTCCGCATTTGCAAGATTCTGAACCTCAACCGAGATGTCTCCGTTCTTAATCAGCTTGCGCTCAATGTTCGAGTCTGAAAAATTCTTTTCTCCGCCGGCTTTGCCGGAATCTCCAAGATAAGACGAATTTGAGGCAGAATCCAAAGACGCAGTCTTCATTTTCGCCATTCTCGGGGCGGAAGCCATTATCTGCGGCGCGCTTTCAACAGAATCTTCCGCAAAGCTCACTTCGCTCTTTGAAAAATTTGATGATTTTGAGCAGGAAGCAAGACCGGCGCAAAATCCAGCCGAAAGAGACAGAATCATAATCGGCTGAAAAACCGTTTTGAAAGCCGCCTTGAACGGCAGCGAAATTTTTCTTTTCATTTTGTTCTCCTATTTTAAAAGTTAAAACCAGCAGTTTTAGAACTGAATTTTTTTTATGAAAAAATTTTCAGCGAAAACCGCAAATAAAAATCACGCAATTTCGGACAGAATTTTTTTTGCATTGCCGAAAAAGCGTAAGATTATTATATCACTAAAAACTTCGTCCGATGAAACAAGGTTACGAGCAACGAACGCGCACGCCTAAGCAAATAGCTTAGGGATAGTAGCGGCGGAGCCGTTGCGGAACGGAGCGAAGCGGAGTGGAGCAATGCAACCGCGGATAGCCCGACCCGAGCGGCAGCGAGGGGAAGCCCCAAATTATCTGATTGCATAAAAAAACAAAAAAATGTATGATAGAAACACTTTCGGGGATATAGCTCAGTTGGTAGAGCATCTGGTTCGCAATCAGAGGGTCGTCGGTTCAACTCCGGTTATCTCCACTTTTCAAGGAAGCAGGCTTGTCTTAAAAACGGCTTAGCTTCCTTAATTTTTTTATCCGGGGTGCTTCAAAGACAGCGCGGCTGTCGAGTTGCTGAGAACATACCCGCAGAGCTTCGCATGAGGCTCCAACCTGATCTGGATAATACCAGCGGAGGAAGATATGCAGAAACGTATCTTTAAATTCATCTCTTTTGTTTCAATGTCTGTTGCGGCGGCTTTTCTTGGCGGCTGCACAAAAGTCTCTTCTGTCAAGAATTCAAATGAAGTTGTTGTTTACGCGTATGACAGCTTTGTGGGCGAGTGGGGACCAGGAAAAGAGCTTAAAAAGCGTTTCGAGGAGAAAACCGGCCTTACCTTGACTTTTGTGGAAGGCGAGGACGCGGTGAGCCTTTTAAGCAAGGCGATTCTTGAGAAAGACAATCCCAACGCGGACATTCTTATCGGACTTGACAACAACACGGCGAAAAAGGCGATTGACGCTGACATCTTGCTGGAATACAAGCCTGAGAACGCGGAAAAACTGATTCCAAGCGAGCTTGAGGACGCGCTCGGTGGCAGCTGGAAAATCACGCCTTATGACTACTCGCACTTTGCAATCATCTATAATACAGAGTCAAAAATTCCGGCTCCGAAAAGCCTTGAAGACTTGACGGATTCAAAATATCAGAAATCGCTTATCCTTATGGACCCGAGAACTTCAACTCCGGGACTTGGCTTTGCCGCATGGACTGTCGCGATTTTCGGAGACAATTATCTTGACTACTGGAAAGCCCTGCGCCCGAATATTCTGGCTGTGACTCCGGGCTGGTCAAGCGGCTGGGGAATGTTCGAGAAAGGCGAGGCTCCGCTTGTAATCAGCTACACGACAAGCCCTGCCGCAACAGTTGAATACAACGGAAGCACAACATATAAGGCTCTTGTTTTTGACGAGGGACATCCGATGCAGGTTGAAGGCGCGGCAATTTTGAAGAACGCGAAAAATCCTGACGGCGCGAAGAAATTCATGGACTTCTTTATTTCAAACGAGGCGCAAAGCGTTTTGCCGCTCACGCAGTGGATGTATCCTGCGAATAAGAACGTGGATCTTCCTGAAAGCTACAAAATCGGCGCGGCGACTCCGGCAAAAACAGTTTCGGCAGACCCGGAAAAAGTGGCCGATGCTGTGGCAAAAATCATGGCGCAGTAAAAAAATCTAAAATTCATAAAGACATAAAAAACCGCGGAAAGACAAATAGGAAACAAACCGCTTTTCATTGTCTTCCGCATGTTCTTGACATAGTTCTAATATGATTTGCAGAAGCGTTATGAATTTATTCTGCAGCAATCAGCAACAATCCGCTGGAATTGCGGAATAGGAACAAAAGATTTTCATCTGAAAAATCTGCTGATTTTTAATTTTGAGAAACAAGAATTATTTTGAAAAATTATCCTTGTAGAAAATCGTTTTTCGTGCAGGAAAAATGCGGAAGCAGAACGGAGATTTCGGGCGGACATTTTTATGAGATTCAAGGCTGACTTTTTTCGTTCGCTTTTGCTCGCTTTCGCGGCTCTTGTTTTCGCTTTTCTGTGCGCGCTTCTCGCGCTCTGCCTTTTCAAGGCGGTTCTTCCGGCTTTTTCTTTTGACTCAATCTTAAAAACGCAAACTAGCTCAGTTAGCGCGGCGAACGTTTTTCCTCACGCTCAAACAGCGCAATTTGCTCAGTTTGCCCGGCTTGCTCGAATCGCTCGTGTCGCGTTTTTCACGCTTTTTCAGGCGCTTGCGTCGCTTTTTGTCGCGGTCTTAATCGGGCTTCCGATGGCTTTTTTCTGCGGAAGACGGCGTTTTTTCGGCAGAAAATTTCTTCTGTCGCTTTCGTCAGTTCCGCTTTGCGTTCCAACCTTGATTGTGGCTCTGGGCTACATAACTTTTTTCGGAAACGCTGGGTTTTTGAACAAATTTTTCATGGCGGTTTTCGCTCTTGAAAAGCCGCCGTTCTCGTTTTTGTACAGTTTTTTCGGCCTTGTTTTGGCTCAGGGATTCTACAATTTTCCGCTCGTGATGAGCACAGTTTCGGACGCGTGGGCAAGGCTTCCAAGCGAGCAGGCGGACTCGGCGCGGCTTTTGGGAGCAGGCGAGTGGAGAATTTTCCGCACGGTCACGGTTTTCGAGCTTATGCCGTCAATTGTCTCTGCCTGTATTCCGGTTTTTGTCTACTGCTTTTTCAGCTTTATGATGATTCTCCTTTTCGGCGGAATCGGTTGCTCAACTCTCGAAGTGGAAATTTACCAGGCGGCGAGAAACACGCTTGACTTCAAGACCGCAGGAATTCTCTCGATGACAGAAACTCTGATTGCCTGCGTCGTCGTTGGATTTTACGTCTATCTTGAGAACAAGTCAAAAAGCCAGAAAGGAATTCTAAGCGGAGAGATTTCAGCGTTAAAGCCGGTTCATGGTTTCAAGGAAAAATGCGTCTTTTCTGCCCTGATTTTTCTTGTGTCGCTTTTCTTTCTTGCCCCGATTTTCTCAAATCTCTTGAACGCGTTCACGTCACCGAGCCGTTTTGACACATCGCGCCTCTACAATTTCAAGAGGATTTTTTCCTCGCGCTCGTTTTTTTCATCTTTGAGATGGACTTTTCTGACCGCGATTTCAACGGGATTGCTTTGCGTCTCGGCAGGATTTTTCTATTCCGTGATTCTAAGGAAATCGCAGCGTTTTTGCCTTAAAGTCGCCTCAATGCTTCCGATGGCGGTCTCGAGCATCGTCACCGGATTCGGGCTTTCGCTCCTTTTTCCGCGCGGAAATTTTCTTCTCTTGATTTTGGCGCAGTCGGCTTTGTTCTGGCCAATGGCGTTCAGGCAGATTTTTCCCTACATCTCGAAAATTCCGGATCCGACGGTTGACGCGGCGAGAATTTTAAGCCGGTCAAAATCCGAGATAATTTTCAGGATTTATCTTCCAGTTTGCAGGCGCGGAATTTTAAGCGCGTTCGGATTCTGCTTTGCGATGAGCGCGGGCGACACGTCGCTTCCTCTCGTGCTTTCGGTCCCGAATTTCAGCACGCTCTCGCTTTTCACATACAGGCTTGCAGGAAGCTACAGATTCGGGGAATCATGCGCGGCGGGAGTTGTGCTTGCGGTTTTGTGCGCGGCAATGTTCTCGCTCGCAAAATGCGGAAATGACGGAAAAGGCGCAAAACGTTGAATCGTCGAATTATTGAAGAGAAAATTCATCAAAAAATGCTCGGCTAGACGACACAAAACGGACGCGAAATGAAACACGAAAAATCACCGGCCGTTCGGATTTTATAAAGAGGACTTAAAATGAGCGAATATTTTTCTGCTGAAAATCTTGTGAAGAATTTTGACTCTGTAAAGATTGATGTCTCGTTCGCCTGCGAAAAAGAGACAATCACATCGATTGTCGGGCCGTCCGGCTCGGGAAAATCTACAATCCTCAAGCTGATTTCCGGGCTTGAAAAATGCGATGAATCAGAAAAAAAGGCGAAAATAATTCTCGACGGCAAAGAGATTTCAAATCTTCCGCCTGCAAAACGCGAAATCGGAATGGTTTTTCAGAACCACGCGCTTTTCAGCCATATGCGCGTTGACGACAACGTTTCCTACGGTCTTGTGTCAAAAGGAATCAGAAAAAAGGACGCAAGAAAGATGGCTTCGGACTTTTTGACACTTTTCGGCCTTGCCGGATTTGAAAAACGGATGCCTGATTCCCTTTCCGGCGGCGAGTCCCAGCGGGTAAGCCTTGCGCGCACTTTGATTGTCCGCCCGAAGCTCGTGCTTTTCGACGAAGTTTTTTCCGCGCTTGACGCTCCGCTCCGAAAAAAGCTTTCCGCGCTTATTCTCGAGCTGAAAAATTCATTCAAATTCACTGGAATTATGGTCACGCACGACATTGAAGAGGCGAAACGACTGAGCGACAAGATAATTCTGATAAAAAAAGGAAAGCTAATCTGGCAGGGAAAGCCCGACGAATTCAGTGAAAAAATGCTGAGCTAATTTTTGGAATATTAAGGAAGAAAAAGCAAAAACAAAAAACGCGAGAAATTTTTTAAGATTCGGATTTTTGCTTGGAAAAACAAAAAACGAAAAAAAATCCGGCCGGAAAGCATTTCTAAAAGAAAGTTTCCAGCCGGATTCTTATTTTTTACAGGCTTTGTTTTATTGCTATTTCGGACTTTTCTCAAACTTGTTCGGAATTCGCGGTTTTCACCGCACGCGTCTGCTGTTCGTCTGTTCGATTCCGAAATCTGCATTTTCAAAGTCTGGCGTCATTTTTCAACGCGGTTTTGTTAAGCAACTTCGTTAAGCCGCCTTGATTTCAATTCTCTTTGGAGCTGTTTTCGGAGATTTCTCGATTCTGATTGTCAAAACTCCGTTCTTGAACTCCGCGCTTACATTCTCGCCGCTGACATCTTTCGGCAATGTGAAACGGCGCGCGAATTCAGGATGTCTGCGCTCGTGAAGAAGGAATTTGTCCTCGTTTTCCTTGTTCTCTTTTTCAGATTTCTCCTGATTTACGGACTCAATCGTAAGAATGTCGTCCTTCAGCTCAATATTTATGTCCTTCTCGCTTCTTCCAGGCAAGTCCATCTCGAAAATGTACGCGTCCTTGTTTTCTGTAATATCTACCGCCGGAGTTCTGCTGTTTGAATATCCGTAGTAGCCGTCATCTCCAAAAAGCCATTCGTTAAAAAGTTTGTCCATCATAGTTCTTGCCTCCTGAGCAAAATATTTTTGCAGCCAACCGCTGCGTTCTGTGCTTGATTTTTCCGCCAGCCTTTCAAGCCTTGATTTTGGCTCTCAAACTGACACTAAATATTTAGCAAGAACCGTGCCAACTTTTGATTTATTAAAAAGATGAAAAAAAAAGGGCGAATTAAATTCATCGCAAAAAAGGCGACAATAAAACAAAATTTGAGTCATTCCGAATTCATTTCGGAATCTGCATTTTATGAGACTACGAGATGATAAAACGAACAAAGAAATCATCATTAGAAACAAAAATCGCGCACAGGGTGCGCAGCAAAGCAAAAGAGAAGTGAAACTTCTCTTAGAAGCAAAAATCCTAGCATTGGAACAAGAAATAAATTTGCCGCACGGACGCGGCGACAACACAAAGAGAGAAGCGAAGCTTCTCGTAAGAAGAAAAAATCCAAAAAGTTTCGCGCACAAGGATGTGCGCAGCAAAGCAAAAGAGAAGCGCAGCTTCTCGTAGAAACAAAAATCCCACGGACGGACTTTCCTTTTCAGGTAGACAGAATCGCCATTATAGAAATCAAAATAAACGTATACAATTTGTCAAAATCTTGAAAACGCTAATTTTTCTCCTGCCATTTTCTGCATGCTTCGACAAAATTCTCCGCGA
This sequence comes from Treponema sp., assembly GCA_034088785.1. Taxonomy (GTDB): domain Bacteria; phylum Spirochaetota; class Spirochaetia; order Treponematales; family Treponemataceae; genus Treponema_D. The sequence continues at coordinate 20,053 of JAXDVS010000032.1, read as the reverse complement.
ATTCAGGATTCGAAGCGTAATAAAGATGCGCGAATCCCCACCAGTGATTTTCGCCTGTGAATCCAGCCTCGAACATCTGTCCGCCGAGAGGCTTTGTCTCCTCGCAGTCCGAGCCGTTTTTTTCGCTGTCAAAATAATGGAATTCGTGTCCTTTTATCTCAGGATTTTTTTTCAGGAACAGAGGATTTTTCTCGCGGATTGAAACGTAACCGAACCGAACGAGCTTTCCAGCCCAGAACGTGTCCGCGTCAATCACGCCCGCCATCTTGAAGGATTTTTTGTTTCGGTCAACAAGATTTTTATGAAGATAGATGAATCCGCCGCACTCCGCAAGCGAAGGCAGCCCGTTTTCAACCGCGTTTTTAACGGAATTCCGCATTTGCTCGTTTTTTTCAAGCTGCTCCGCGAACATTTCAGGATAGCCGCCGCCCAAAATAAGCCCGCTCACATTTTCAGGAAGCCGCGCGTCGCGCAGAGGCGAAAAAAACACAAGCTCCGCGCCGAATTTTTCAAGAAGCCGCAAATTGTCGTCATAGTAAAAGCAAAACGCCTCATCTTTCGCCACCGCGATTCTCGCCTTTTTTTTGGAATTTTGCTGTTTCACAGAATTTGACAAATCGCTTCTATTTGTTCCGTTTTTTTCGTCTGCTTTCTCCGTTCCGTCTATCAAATTTTGCCGGCTCGTCAAAGTTGACTGGATTGGCTTGTTCGCTTGGTTCGCTAAATTTGCCAAAATTTCAGTTTTTCCCTCGCCTTTCATTTCGTCAAGATTTTCTGAAAATTCAAGCTCCGGCGCGGATTCCGCAATTCTTAAAATCTCTTCCAAATCGGCAGATTTTCTGAGCTTTTCAGCCGCCTTCTCAACATTTTCTTCTATCGATTTTATCTCGTCGGGAAGTTTCAGACCGAGATAGCGGCTTTCAATTTTTATCTCGTCCTGATGAGGAAAAAATCCCAGAGCCTTAACAGGAAGATTTTTTTCAATCAAAGGCTTCAAAATCCTAAAAAGCGACGGCGAAATATTGTTCAAAATCACGCCGCGAATCAAGTTTCCAGTGTCCATCGACAAAAAACCGGCAATTTCGGCAAGAACGCTTCTCGCCATTCCGCGCGCGTCAATCACAAGAATGACCGGCGACTTCAAAGCCCGGGCAAGCGCGTAAGTTGAGGCAGCCTCCTCCGTTCCGCCAAGCCCGTCGTAAAGCCCCATCACGCCCTCGATTACAGAAATTTCCGCGCTGTTTCCGCTTAAAAAAATGTCTTTTGTCGCGTTCTCGTCCGTAAAAAACAGGTCGAGATTTTTTGACGGAACTTTAAGGATTTTTTTGTGGAACATCGGGTCGATGTAGTCCGGCCCGCACTTGAACGCTGAGACTTTTTTTCCGAGCATCGAAAACGCCTTCATCATCGAGACCGAAACCAGAGTTTTTCCGCTGCCGCTTTTCGGCGCGCTTATCATGATTCTCGGAACTTTCATTTATTTTTTCTCTCCCGATTTTTCTCCGAAGATTTTTGATTCACAAAAAGTGAACGAGAAAACGACAACAGGATTGTTCGACTTAAAAAGATTATGATTTCCGACTTTCTGCGTTTTTGTTATAAAAAACTGTACAATCTCGTAATTTGTCAAGCCGTAGAGTTTTATGATTTCATCGATTTTTGAGACTGACTCGAGCGTAACCGCGTTCAAGACGATGCGGATTTCAGGATTTTTGCGTTTTAGGACATTTAAGATTTCAATGAGATTTCCGCCAGAGCCGCCGATAAAAGCGTGCGTCGGAAAAGGAAGCGACTCCAGCGCGGACGGAGCTTTGCCCTGCACCACTTCCGCATTTTTCAGGCCGAATTTTTCAAGATTTTTTTTCGTAAGCTCCGCAGCCTCTGGATTTGAGTCAACCGCGAAAACTTTTATGCCTTTTGAAAGCCGCGCAATCTCAGCCGAGACAGAGCCTGTTCCAGAGCCGATGTCGTAGACAACCGAGTTTTTTTCAAGCCGGAGCTTTGAGATTGAAGCTGCGCGCACTTCCTCTTTTGTCATCGGAACGTTTCCGCGGATAAATTCCGAGTCAGGAATTCCCGGCGTGATTATTTTATCTTCCATAAATTACAAATCCCGAGCAAAGCCCTTTTTTTTCTATTTTCAGACATTCGTCAGATGAAAGCCGCAAAATCTCCTCATCAGGATACGAAAGCTGCAAGCCCAAAATCACCTTGAATTTTTCATCAAGATGTCTACTTTTTTCTATATTTTTGATTATTTCTCCGATTTTTTTGACATCTTCAGTGCCGGAAGTCAGGAAAAAAATCAGCTCTTTTTTTTCAAGAGATTTTTCGAGACTCGGCCGCCATATTTTTTCATCAACTCCATGAAGACTTATGATTTTCGCGTTTTCATAGCTGATTCCAGTTTTCGCGCTCAAATAAGAAAGAGTCGAAATTCCGGGCAAAACCGAAATTCTCACGGAACTGTCATTCTTGTAATGATTTTCAAGCCCAATTTTTAGCTTTGCCGCTCCGCTGAAAAATCCTGTGTCTCCTGAAAAAAGAAAAACGGCTTTTATCTCGCTTTTTTCCGCGCCGCTCCTGATTTCGTCAAGTTTTGGAATGATGTCTTTCGCAAGATAAAAAGGAATTTTTTCCGCGGTCGTGTCGAGACTTTGAAGCATCCGCTTCGCGCCGAAAACAAAATCCGCCTGCCGTATATAGTTTGTTACCTCTAAAGTCATTGAATTCGCGCCTCCCATGCCGATTCCGCAAAGGAAAAGCTCCATTTTCTGGCAAATTTCGATTTTTTTTCCGATGATTTTTCCCAAAATTTCGCAGGTTTCTTCTATATTTATCGCCTTTTTGTAGTTTTCCGCCGCGCTTTGAGTAACAGTTTGTATACGATTTTCGTTTTCCGGCTTTTTTATGACAAAACATTTTATTCCGCAGTTTTTCGCCGCCAGAATTTTCGAGTCGAGACCGCCTGTTTTTCCGCTTTCTTTCGTTACAAGCGCAGAAATTCCAAAGTCTTTAATCTGAATCTCGTTCATCTTGACCGAGAACGGGCCTTGCATCGCGACAATCTGCCTGCCTTCAAGCCCCGCTTCCATGCAGATTTTCAGGCTTTCAAAAGCCGGAAGCACGCGAACCACCAGATTTTTTCTTAAATTTTCGCTGCGGCAGAAAATCTTCAAATCCTTGCTTCCGGTTGTAAGAAGAATTTTCGCGCCCGGATTCTGGGCAGAAAATTTTTCGAGAGCCGACGCGCAGTCAGGAACGCTTTCAAAATACTCGCAGAAATTTTCATCTGCGTGCGACAGCTCGCGCTCAAGCCTGACTACAGGAATTTTCGCCGGAAAAACCTGCCGTATATAATCTGTTACCACCGCCGCAAAAGGATGGGTCGCGTCAACAACGGCGGAATATCCGTTTTTGCAGAGATTTTCCATCTCGTCTTTTGAAATCCTGCCGGTTTTTATTTTCAGGAACGAATTTTCGGACGGAGACAGCTCCTCAAAGTCAGAAAATTCCATGAGTTTCTCGCCGTATTCGGAAGCGACGCAAAGCTCCGTCTTGATTTTGTTTTTCGCAAAAATCTGGGCAAGCCGCCTGCCCTCGGTCGTTCCGCCAAAAATCAGGATTCCGCTCATATTTTGTAGCCGCGCTTTGTCACAAGATATTTTCTTGATTCTGAATCCTGACCAAAACAAAAGCCAGAACCAATTTTCGATTTTTGTTTTGAACCGCCGCCAGATTTTTCTTCAAATGTTTCTGATTCTGAATCGCTTTTTAAAAGATTTTCCGAAACATTTTCTGATTTTTTTTCAAAATCGCATTTCAGATTTCTTTCCAACTTTTCTTCTGATTCTGAATCATTCTCAAAATTTTCTCTTGAATCAGCTTTCAAGACATTTTCAGAAGCGTTATCAAAATCGCGTTCCGAAATCTTCCGCGAATTGTTTTCCGAAATATTGTCAAAATCGCCTTCCGTTTTTTTATCAAAAATCCTGTTTTTTCTAATTTCGAGAATCTCCGACTGCGAATTTCCGATAAAAACCGTCGTGAACATATTCACTTGCTTTTCCATAAGCTCGCCAAGCGTGCAGACTTCCGCCCGCGTTCCGCTCCGCCCGATATTTTCCACAAGACCGCACGCCCGCTCCTTTTTTGCGCCGGCCTTAATCATAATCTCGCACGCCTTTTTCAGATAATCATCGCGCTTGTGGCTCTGAGGATTGTAAATCGCAACCGCGAAATCCCCTAAAACCGCCGCCATAAGCCGCTTTTCAATCGTCTGCCACGGAGTCAGCAAGTCGCTCAGGCTGATGACGCAATAGTCGTGGTTCAATGGCGCGCCAAGAACCGCCGCGCCAGAGTTCGCCGCCGTGATTCCCGGAACAACGCAAAGCCCGACCTCCGCATATTCAGGATTTTCTTTCTGGAGAAAAAACATCGGGGAAGCCATTCCGTAAACGCCCGCGTCTCCAGAGCAGATAAGAGCGACTTTTTTGTCTTCAAGAGCCAAGTCGAAGCAAAGCCGGCAACGCTCGATTTCCTTCCGCATCGGAGTCGACTTGAATTCCTTTTCCGGGAAATTTTCCTTTATCAAATCGATATAAGTCGTGTAGCCAACAACAACGTCAGAATTTTTTATCGCGGAGACAGCCTGAAAAGTCATCATCTCGATTTTTCCCGGCCCGATTCCGACAATGAAAATCGCTTTCAATTTAATTTTATCTCCAAGTCTTTATTTCCGCGCTTTTTCTTGAAACTGCAATCGTGATTCCGTTTCCGCAAGTTTTTTTGAGCAGAAGCTCCGCCTTTTCCGCGTTTTTTCCGCACGAAAGAGCCGCCGCCCGCTCGCAGACATTTGGAACGCCGGTTATTTTCCTCACGAATTCCGACTCTGAAAAATCCCCTTCTGCGTTTTCAAGCTCCAAAGATGAAAAAGTCAGAAAAGGAACGCCGAAAAACTGCGCAAGCTCCAGAAGCCCGTCCTCGTTTTTTTTGATGTCGTTTGACGAAAAGCACGAAATTTCTTCTATATTAAAGCCTTTTTCCTGAAAAGTCTGCATAAGAAACGATTTCAGCTCGGCAAAAGTTTTTCCTTTCTTGCAACCGATTCCGACGCAAAGATTTTTCGGGCGAAGCCAAAGCGAGCAATTTTTTTCAGAAGAGATTTGTCCGCAGATTTTTATGTCGGCCGCCTCAGGCCCGTCTTTCTGCCTTATGATTTCAATTTCGCCCGGAACATTTTTTTCCGAGGATTCAAGGATTTTTATCCCGCTTTCAATCCAGATTTTGATTTTCTCGTTTTTCAGGATTTTTGAGGAGACTTTTTTGATTCCATCTCGGTTCATAATCTGGAGCGAATTTTTTCTTGCGAAAACATCCGCCGCGAATTTTCCTTCAACATCGGTTGCGGTTGTGATTACGGCTGTCGCCTTTGTTTTCTCTGCGATGAGCCTTGCAATCTCGTTTGCGCCTCCGAAATGCCCGGAAAGAACCGGAACTGCAAAGCCGCATTTTTCATCGACGACGACAACCGGGCTGTCTGAAAGCTTGTCTTTCACGAACGGGGCGACTGTCCGGACCGCGATTCCGGCGGCGGAGACAAAAACGAGCGGAATCCGCTTTGAAAACGCGTCCGCCGTCCAATCGCAAAGATTCTCGCTTTCGGATTTTTGCCGCCAGACAATCTCAGGGATTTTTTCTTTGAGGAGATTCTCGACTTTTTTTCCTTCGTCTGTGAACGAGACAATTTTTGCAATCATAGAAATCCTCGCGAAAAAAAGACTGCGCAATTTTGGAATCTATAAACAATATCCAACACAGATGCTGAAACAAGTTCAGCATGACAGTCCATTTTTCAAAAATCATTGATTCTGAACAAATGCGGACGGAACGCAAACGCGCCGTGTTCAGCTTGTCATCTTATCCAAAAATGAATCCGTCTTACTTCCTTTTTCGAAATTCGGTCTCAAAATCTGGGGCGTAAAGCCTGCTTTTCGCGTAGCCGGTCTGGGAAATCGCGTCGCCCACAATAACGACCGCGGTTTTTGTGATTTTGTTCTCCGAAGCGACTTTTTGAAGAGTTCCGACCGTGCAGATGAATTTTTTCTCGTCCTGCCAAGTCGCCTTGTAGACAATCGCCGCCGGAGTTGAAGGCTCAAGCCCGCCTTTCACAAGCTCCCCGGAAAGTTTTTCCAGCATGCCCGCGCTAAGATAAATCGCCATCGAAGATTTGTGGCCGGCAAGAGACGCGATGCCCTCGCTTTCTGGAACTGAGGTTTTGCCGGCAAGACGCGTGATTATCAAAGTCTGCGAAATTTCGGGCAAAGTGAACTCAAGATTAAGACTAGCCGCCGCGCCGAAGCACGCGCTAACGCCGGGAACGCTTTCATATCTGATTTTTTTCCCGTCAAGAGCGTCCATCTGCTCGCGCACCGCACCGTAAATGCTCGGCTCGCCGGTGTGAAGCCTAACCGTCATTTTCTTCTCAGACTCAGCCTTGAAAATCACCTCGAGAACTTCATCAAGCGTCATTTTCGCGCTGTTGAAAATCTGAACGCCGTTTTTCGCGTAATCCAAAAGCTCCGGGTTCACGAGAGAGCCTGCGTAAATTATCACATCGGCTTTTTTCAGAAGATTCATTCCGCGGACAGTAATCAAGTCCGCCGCCCCCGGCCCCGCGCCAACAAAATAAACCATAGGCAGATTCTAGCACAGAACGGCAAAACGTGCGAAGCGAAAACAAATCGAAGAAAACGCGTAAAAAACGCGGAATAAAAGCGATGAAGACAACGCCGTAAATTATCAGCTAAACAAGAGAAAAAGCCACAAAAAGAATGAAGATGTATAAAAAAGGAGACGAGATTTTGCATTTTGGAACTGCGATTTGCGATTCTGAAAATTTAATTCACAGCGGGATTTTTTGAAGAACTGAAATCTTGCTTTTGAAAATCACTTGCAAACAAAATCGCCAGAAGACAAACGAACGGAAAGCCGCCAGCCAAAAACGTAAACCAAGCCATTTCCGCTAGATTTGGCTTTTACATTCCTCGAGCAAAGAAATTGCGTTTTCGCTTTTTCCAAGCAGGCCGAACTCATTGCAGAAAACAATGCAGCCAACTTCAAGATTCTCTCCCGCCCGCTTTCTCAGAAAAAACATAATCCGCTCCATCACAAAATCCATCGTCCTTTCAAGAAGAGATTTTTCCGAATCTTTGCAGATTTTTTCCGCGTTTTCAAGCTCCTCAAATTCCTTTGATTCTGCCGGTTTTTGGCTTTTCCTAAAATCCGCGTTTTTTATGATTGCGATTCCTTCTTCCGTCGAGACCGCGTCAAGAATCGCCTTTGCAGTTTCAAGCGAACAGCCGGCTTTCAGCGCAGCCGCGCAAAGAAGCTCCATCCGGCAGTCGCCCTCGCATGAGTGAGTGTTCATAATTCCGCCGGAAATTTTTATGAGTTTTCCGATGTGGCCCATCAAAAGAATTTTCTTGAATCCAAGCCCGCGCGCCATATCGAGCGTGTCTCCGATAAAATTCGAGCATTTCACGCTTTTGTCGATGTCAAAATCAAAAGTCTTTTTCATAAAATCAAGGCCGTAGTTTCCTGGCGAAACCGACACCGCGCTCCGCGCCAAAGCCCTGTTCTGCCGAAGCTCAACAAAAATCGTGTCCTTCAAAGCCTGCGCGCTCATCGGCTCAACAACGCCGCTTGTCCCGAGAATCGAAATGCCGCCGACAATTCCAAGCCGCGGATTGAACGTCTTTTCCGCAAGATTCTCGCCCTCGGGCACGGAGACTTCAACCTCGATTCCGCCGCTGTAGTCGCAAAGAGCGCAAACCTCGAGAACTTCCTTCTCAATCATCTCGCGCGGAACATGGTTTATCGCCGCGTTTCCGACTTTCTGGTCAAGCCCGGGCTTCGTGACTTTTCCGACGCCCTTTCCGCCCTTTATCACGACAAACGCGTTTTTATTTCGATTTTTGTTTTTCCCGTCGCTTTCGTCCGTGCTCGTATTTTCGTTCGCAATATGGGATTTTTCATCTTTCAGAAACCGCACCGTTGAGACTATATGCGCGCCCGTCGTTATGTCGGGGTCGTCTCCGCCGTCTTTCACAACCGCGCACGAAACCTGATTTTCAGAACGGTTTATATCGAGAATTTCCGCCCTGAAGTCCAGACCTTTCGGCGTTTTTATGACAATTTCGCGCTTTTCCTTGCCGGTCAAAAGCATATAGCAGGCCGCCTTCGCTCCAGCCGCCGCGCAGCTTCCCGTTGTGAATCCAAATCTCATTTACCGTTTTTTCGTTCCTGAATTTTAATTTTTTTGATTTTAACGTTCCGATTTTTTTGATTTCCGTTTGATTTTTAATTTATTTTACCCTTTTTGATTTTCGCTTTTAACGTTCCAAATTTTTCTTCTTTCAGATTTTCTCTTTCGCCTTTAGACTTTCAAGTTTTCTTCTTATCTCTTATTTTCAGATTTCATTTTTCTAAAATTTCTAAATTCTGATTTCTGACTCGTAATTTTCAAAAAGTCTCTATCTTCCTTTTCCCTGCTTTTCCGCAATGCCGTACAAAATCGCGTTGCAGATTGCCGCCGCCACGTTGCTTCCGCCCTTGCGCCCCTCGTTCACGATGAACGGAACGTCGCTCTTCAAGAAAAGCTCCTTCGCCTCCACAACGTTCACAAATCCGACTGGAACGCCAATCACAAAATCCGGGCGGAAAATTCCTTTTTCCATCATCTCGTAAAGCGAAATCAACGCCGTGGGCGCGTTTCCAACCGCAAAAATCAGCTTTTTCCCTTTTTCCGCCGCAAGCCGCGCCGCCTTTTCCATGCTCACAGCCGCCCGGGTCGCGCCGCATTTTTTCGCCTCCGACGCAACATCGTCGTCAGCCATAAAGCAGTGAACCTCGCCGCCGAATTTCGCAAGCGTTTTTCCGCTGATTCCGGCTTTCGCCATGTTCGTGTCCGTAACAATGTCCGCGCCCGAAAGAATCAGATTTTCCGCCGTCAAAACCGCGTTTTCAGAAAATTTCAGAGTCTTTGCGTAGTCAAAATCCGCGCTCGTGTGAATCACGCGCATCGTAACCGGCCGCTCAAGCTCCGGCAAAGCGATTTTCCGCGCCGAAAGCTCCTCGCCGATTATCTCAAAGCTCCGTTTCTCGATTTCCTCCGGAAGAAAATACTGAATCTCCATTTTCCGTCCTGCAAAAAGCCAAAAGTCCTAAAATTTTGCAAAAATCTTGAATTCTGACTGATTTTTTTATTTTTTTAGGCGTTCCCCTCAACTCCGTTCGGGTCGGGTGTTCCGCCGCTCCGGCTCTCGCCTACGGTGCTTCGCACTCGCTTTCGCGCCGGCTCCACCCCCTAACGCGTCCGCTTTTAAAGAACCATGACCAAAGTTCCTGCGGCAAGCAAAACCATTCCCACCGCCGACTTCACGCTGAAGCTCTCGTGCAGAAAAACAAACGCAAGAATCAGCGTCAAAACCGTGCTCATTTTGTCAACCGGAACAACTTTCGAAGCCTCGCCAACCTGCAAAGCCTTGTAGTAGCAAAGCCATGAAGCTCCTGTTGCAAGCCCCGACAAAATCAGGAAAAGCCAGCTTTTCCGCCCGATTGCGGCGATTCCGCCCTGAGCGTGCGTCAGAAAAACCATTCCCCACGCCATCGCAAGAACGACAAACGTCCTGATTGCGGTCGCAAGATTCGAGTTCACGCCCTCAATTCCAACCTTCGCCAAAATAGATGTCAAAGCGGCAAAAACCGCCGAGCCGATTGCAAACAAAAGCCACATTCTAAAAGTCTCCTTAACACGGTTACGTTTTACAGCGTTTGCCGCGTTTTTTCAACATATTTACAAAAGCAAGACATTCTCTTAACAAAGATTTTACATTCAAAATCCAAAAGGATTCGTTTCATTATATCACGCCGCAAGGATAATTTTCATCACGAGCAAACTTCGGCTTCTTGACATATACTCCTAGTAGGTATATATTCATCGCATACCCTATTGGGGTATAAAAAAATCTGACAAAACGGAAATTCATAAATATGGAAAACAGCTGCGAAAATTCGGAAAACTGCAAAGAGAACTGCTCAGAATCGGGCGGAAAAAATTCTGAAATGCTTTTTGATGAAAACGAGATTCCGGCTTGCTGCTCAGGAAAAACAAAGGAGCGCGCGCCGGAGGAATTCAAGTCGCTTATGAACCGCCTCAACAGAATCGAGGGACAAGTCAAGGGAATCCGCCGGATGCTCGAGAACGACGCTTACTGCCCTGACATTCTTGTTCAGGTTTCGGCGGCGAACGCCGCATTGAACGCATTCAGCAAGCTTCTTCTGAAAAACCACATCCATACCTGCGTCGTGAACGACATAAAGGCTGGAAAAACCGAGGTTGTGGACGAGCTTTGCGAGGTTCTTCAGAAAATGATGAGATAAATTCAAAAATCTTCATTCGCAATCTGAAAAAAATCGGAACGGACGGATTTCATCAAAATCAAAGAGACTCGCCGTAAAATTTTTGCCGACGAAATTCACAAAAATCTTGAAGGAATCCGGCGAAAAATCTCAAAAAAATTTCACGCGATTTTACGGGAAAAATCGGAACGTGAAATCTAAACGAAAAAACGAAAGTCAAAAAGGAGAAGCTATGGAAAAATATTCAGTCACGGGAATGTCGTGTGCGGCGTGCGTCTCGCGCGTTGAAAAGGCTGTTTCGCGCGTCGCGGGCGTTTCCTCATGCACGGTAAGCCTTCTGACAAATTCGATGGGAGTCGAGGGAAATGCAAAGCCGTCTGAAATCATAAAAGCCGTGGAAAAAGCGGGCTACAAGGCGGCTGAAATCAAAAGCAGAAAATCCGCACCGGCTTCAGCAACGTATTCGGATTCATCTTCAAATTCTGACGCAGATTCCGCCGAATTTGCAAATTCCGCAAACAATATAGAAGAAAATCTTCTTGAAGACACAGAGTCTCCAAAGCTCAAAAAAAGGCTCGTCTGGTCGACGGCTTTTCTTCTCATTCTGATGTATCTTAGCATGGGGCATATGATGTGGGGCTGGCCGCTTCCGCAATGGCTTATGAGAAACGGCGGAAACCACGTGGCGATGGGGCTTTTGCAGATGATTCTTTCCGCTGTGATAATGATTATCAACGGAAAATTCTTCGTGAGCGGATTCAAAAGCCTTTTCCGCCTTTCCCCGAACATGGACACGCTCGTCGCGATGGGCTCTGGAGTCTCTTTTCTTTACAGCGTGGCGGTTCTCTTCGCAATGACAGACTCGGTTTCCTCCGGCGACACGGAACGCACAATGAGTCTCATGCACGGATTTTATTTTGAAAGCGCGGCGATGATTGTAACGCTAATCACCGTGGGAAAGCTGCTCGAGTCAATCTCGAAAGGAAAAACCTCAAACGCGCTTAAAAGCCTGATGAAGCTCGCTCCAAAAACCGCGACCGTAATCAGAAACGGAAAAGAGGAAAAAGTCGGAATCGATGAAGTCAAAAAAGACGACATCTTCACAGTCCGCCCCGGAGAAAATATTCCTGTTGACGGAATCATAATCGAGGGAAGCAGCGCGGTAAACGAATCTGCGCTCACTGGAGAATCTGTTCCTGCGGACAAAAGCGCGGGCGACGAAGTTTCAGCGGCGACAATAAACCAGTCGGGCTTCATAAAATGCAAGGCTTTGCGTGTCGGAGAAGACACAACGCTTTCAAAGATTATCCAGATGGTTAGCGACGCGGCGGCGACAAAAGCCCCGATTGCAAAAATCGCGGACAAAGTCTCGGGCGTTTTTGTTCCGGCGGTTATGGTTTTGTCGCTTATCACATTCATAGTCTGGAGCGTCGCAGGCGCACAAATCGCGTTCAGCCTTAGCCGCGCGATTGCGGTTCTCGTTGTGAGCTGCCCTTGCGCTCTCGGGCTTGCGACTCCGGTTGCGATTATGGTCGGAAACGGAATGGGCGCGAAAAACGGAATTCTCTTCAAGACATCGGCTTCTCTTGAGCAGGCAGGAAAAACAGAAATTGTCGTTCTCGACAAGACCGGCACAATCACAAAAGGCGAGCCTGTCGTTACGGACGTGATTCCGCTTAATTCCAATGAAGATGAAAAATCTCTGGTTGAGAAAGCAGGAAGCCTTGAGGCGAAAAGCGAGCATCCGCTTGCAAAAGCCGTAATCAAAAAGGCGGAAGATGAAAAAATCGCATTGAAGGAGACTTCGGATTTCAGCGCGGTTCCGGGAAACGGACTTTCGGCGGTTCTGGACGGAAAAAAAATCTTCGGCGGAAATCTGAAATTCATCGAAAGCGTTCTAAGTGAATCAAAAGAATCAGAAAATTCGGAAGATTCAAAAATGGACGCGACGAAAGAAAATTCGCAAAATCTTGAAGAAATAAAAAATCTAGGCGAAAAATCTCAAAATCAAAATCCTGATGAAAAATCAGAAAGCCAGAATCAAAACGAAAAATCTCTTCTGGTAACAGATGATATACGGAAAACTGCGGACAAGCTCTCGCTCGAGGGAAAAACGCCGCTTTTCTTCGCAGAGGACGGAAAACTGCTCGGAATAATCGCGGTCGCCGATGTCATAAAAGAAGGCTCGGCTCAGGCGATAAAGGAGCTTCGCGAAATGGGAATCCGCGTGGCGATGCTCACAGGCGACAACGAGAAAACTGCGGCCGCAGTCGGAAAAAAAGCCGGAGTTGACGAGGTTCTAGCCGGAGTTCTTCCAGACGGCAAGGCGAAAGCGATTCTAGGATTCAAGGAAAAAGGAAAAGTCTGCATGGTCGGAGACGGAATAAACGATGCGCCGGCTCTCACAATCGCGGACACAGGAATGGCAATCGGGGCAGGAACTGACGTTGCGATTGACGCGGCGGACGTTGTGCTGATGAAAAGCAGCCTGCTCGATGTTTCTGCGGCAATCAGGCTAAGCCGCCTCACGCTAAAGAATATCCGCGAGAATCTTTTCTGGGCATTTTTCTACAATATAATTCTGATTCCTGTTGCGGCGGGGGCTTACCACAAGCTGCTCGGTCTTGACATGAATCCGATGCTCGGGGCTGCGGCGATGAGCCTTTCGAGCTTTTGCGTAGTGACAAACGCGCTTCGTCTTAACTTGTTCAACATAAGAAAAACGGGGCGCGGCAAAATAAAAATCAAAAAGGAGGCCGGAAAAATGGCTAAGGAAATCACAGAAAAAACGCTCAAAGTTGAAGGAATGATGTGCCACAACTGCGAGAACCACGTAAAAAAAGCGCTCAAGGCGATAAAAGGCGTTGAGGAAGCGGCGGCAAGCCACGAGTCAGGCGAAGTCAAAATCAAGCTTTCAAAAGATGTGCCGGAAGAAAAGCTAGAAAAAGCAATTTCCGACGCAGGCTACAAAATCATCAAGTAATTCTTCGGAAAAAATTCTTGGGAGGGCTTTTAGATAAAATCAAAAAATTCTCCCAAGATTCTAAAAAAATCAAAGCGCAATTTTATATTTAATCTTTGTTCTGAGAAAAAATCTTGAACAATTAAAAACTGAATCAAAGCGAACGAAAATACGTTCGAGTTCAGCATGACGAGCATTTTTTTACGAATTGTCATTTTGGTGTCATTCCGAATTTATTTCGGAATCTGTTAATGACAGATGCTGAAATCGTTGTCTTCTGACCATGCCTTAAATTCAGCATGACATCAAAAAATAAAACAAAGTGAACGCCAACGCGTTTGAGTTCGTTCAAGTTCAGTGCAGTGGCAATTTTGAAAAACCGTTTTCTTCTCCGAAATTTTCATTTTCTGTCTTTCATTTCAATCAGAAAAATTTCATTTTTTAATTCGCCGTTTTTCACCGTTTTCTGTTTTCAACGAAAATTTTCAGCCGATTCATCGCGTCCTCTAGAACTTTTCTCGGGCAGGCAAGATTTATCCGCACAAAATCGCTTCCCGCCTTGCCGTACTCGCTTCCGCCTGCAATATACAAGCCGGTCTCTTTCCGAAGATTCTCCGCGAACTCGTCTCCGTTTCCGCCGACATCAACCCAAAGAAGATAAGTCGCCTCGCCTTCAACAACCTTAAAACCAGCGTCAAGATTTCTGATAAAATCCGAAGCGAAAGCGCGGTTCTCAAAAAGATACTTGTTCAGAGCGTCAAGCCAGCCCTCGCCTTTTGTGAACGCTGCGACAGTCGCGTCAACCGCGAATGCGTTCGGCTCCGCCACCTCGTCCGTGTTCAGCGCGCGCCAGACCTTGTGCCGCAAAACCGGGTTCGGAACGACAACCGCCGCAGAATTTATTCCCGCGATGTTGAAGCATTTTGTCGGCGCGATTCCAGAGACGGAAATCTCCGCGCAAGTCTCAGATGCGCTTGCAAACGGAACGTAGCCTTTTCCGGGCTTCGCGATGTCGCAGTGAATCTCGTCGCTGAAAACCAAAACTCCGTGCTTTTTGCAAAGCTCGCCGATTCTAGAAAGCTCTTCTTTCGGCCAGATATTTCCTGTCGGATTTTGAGGATTGCAGAGAATCATAAGCGAGACCTGCGGGTCTGACAAGTCTTTTTCGAGCCGCTCAAAGTCGATGAAATATTTTTTTCCGTCAAAGCCGAGCGGACTTTCAACAGGAATTCTTCCGTTGTTCACGATTGAGTTGAAAAAAATGTTGTAGCAAGGCGTCTGGACAAGGACTTTTTCCGCCGGAGTCGTGAGTTTTCGGACGCAAGTCGAGATTGCAGGAACGATTCCCGTCGCGAAGATAAGCCAGTCCTTTTTGATTTCAAAGCCGTGCCTGCGCCGCCACCAGCCGATGTAGCTTTCAGCCCACGAGTCAGGAATCACAGAGTAGCCGAAAATTCCGTGAGAGACGCGCTTTTCCAAAGCCTCCTGAACAGCCGGCGCGGTCTTGAAGTCCATATCCGCCACCCAGAGCGGAAGCTCGTTTTTTCCAACGTTCCATTTCAAGGAGGAAGTTCCGCGCCTGTCGGTTATCTCGTCAAAATTGAAAATCTCTTCCATAATAAAATCCTTTTTTGCCTTGCAGATTGCCGCCTTTCAATGCCGGTTAATTTTTCTGCGATTTTTTCGACTTATTTTTGCCAGTTTTACGCGTTTATGCAAAGCAAATATTTTCCGCCGTCAAAACGAATCGTCTGCAAAAAAAGCTGCCCGTCGCACAGTCCGCGAAGTTTCCGCGAAACGAATCACGCGATTTCAGGAACCGGCCGGGCAGTTCCAGCGAATTTGTTCTCGCTCTCGTTCGGGTCTTTCCCGAATTTCTCGCCGATTTTCGGGCAGATGATTTCTGTCGCGCTCAAATCGCATCTTTTCGGATTCAAAATCAGAGTTCCAATCTCGTCTGCCCTGATTTTTCCGCCGCAAGGATTTTTCACGCTGTCGATTCTGCCTTTTATTTCCGCGCTGATTCCAGTTGAATACTCGAAAGCCAAATCTGTGTTCACGAGCGTGCAGTTTTCAAGCGTAAGGCCGTCAACATAGCAAAGCCCCTGGTCGCTTTCAATCGTGCAGTTCACGAATTTCAGATTTTTTGAATTCCAGCCTAGATACTCGCCGCTTATCAGCGAGTCGTAGACAACAACGTTCTCGCAGTTCCAGAACGCGTCCTTTGAGATTATCTTTGAATTGTGAATTTCGATGTCGCGTCCGCCGTCAAGAAGATAGTTTCCGTCCAAAGTGAAATTTTCCGCGTAAAATCCGCTTGAATTCATCGCAAAATAGTCGCCTTTCGCCTGAACGTTCTCAAGCTTTATGTTCCGGCAAGACCACATCGTCTCTTTCGCGTCCGTGAACGAGACATTTTTAAGGAAGATTCCGCTGCTTCTCCTGAATTCCTTTGGGGCTTCTATCACAGTGTCTGAAATTTCGACATTTTTTGTGTACCAAAGTCCGGATTTTCCAAGCTCGTGAAAAACCGAATCCTTGACTTTGACGTTCTCGACGTTCCAGAAAGGATATTTGTACTCGAACGACGATTTTTCAGATTCGACATTTCTGGCGTGCTTCAGCGGAGATTCCCCGTCTGAAAAAACACAATTCTCATATTTTACATTTTCCGCGAAATATTCGGCGCGCTCGCCCGTGAATTTCTGGCAACTTGCCTTTTCCATCTTAAAAACTCCAAATTCCTAAAAAAGATGCCGCAGGCCGAAACGCAAAAACGCGGATTTTCGGACTAAAAAGCAAACATCTACTAAAAAGGTATGCTTTAAAGATACAGAGAAAAAGCGAAATCGGAAACCCCGCTGAAAAAGAGCCTACGCCTGACGCGGAGGGCAAAGTTGAAGGGCGATTTTTGATTTTGATGAAGAAAGACTTTTGAAAAAGCCTAGAGATTTTTAGCGACAAAAGATGACAAAAAACGGAAAGCCCTTCAATGAGCGCGAGCGAACCCGAAGCGGCAGGGCTTGTAACCGGCGGACTTTCTGCCCGCCCCAGCCGAGAGCCGAGTTCGCCGGGCATTTGGCGGCTTTATAAAAACTGGGCTTGCGAAATTTTTTTGCGGCAAGAAAAACGCTTGAAACGCAAGTTCGGCGCGGTTTCAGTTTTTTCCGTCTAAAAATATTTTGTTTTCGTAAGCCCGATGCTTTATAAAATGACCGTTCTGCTTTCCTAAAGAATTTTTTAGAAGATTCTCCCGAAAAATCACATTGTCTTTATGACTTCAAGAAGAGCGTCCACGTCGTCTTGGGTTGTAGCCCAGCTTGTGCAGAAGCGGATTACGGTGCGGCTTTCGTCGTATTTTTCAAGGAAGCCGTAGAGGACTTTCTCGCCGAGGGATTTTAGTTTTTCGTTCTCGATGATGAAGAAAACCTGGTTTGTCGGAGACTTGAAGAAAAGCTTGTAGCCCGCGCGCACAAGAGCGTCCTGAATTTTCTGCGCGAACGCGTCGGCGTTTTTTCCAAGCTCCAGATAAAGGGAATTTTTGAAAAGCTCGGCAAACTGGATTCCAGAAATTCTGCCCTTTGCCAAAAGCGCGCCGTGCTGCTTAATCTGCGTGATAAAATGCGGAATCAGCTCCGGATTTGGAAGAACGACGGCCTCGCCGAAAAGCGCGCCGCACTTTGTTCCGCCGATGTAGAAAACGTCAGCGAGCCGCGCCAAGTCTTCAAGCGAGATGTCGTTCTCGTCGCTTCCGAGCGCGTAGGCAAGGCGCGCTCCGTCAACAAAAAGCGGAACATTTCGCCTGCGGCAGACTTCGGAAAGTGCGGAAAGCTCGCTTTTTGAGTACATTGTGCCAAGCTCGGTAGGCTGCGAGATATAGACCATTCCAGGCTCGACCATGTGAGTCCAGTTCGCGTCCTTGTAGAAGTCAGAAATGTATGAATCAACCGCGGCGGCAGTGAGCTTTCCGTCCTCGCCTTTTATCGGAAGAACCTTGTGGCCGGTGAATTCAATCGCGCCCGCCTCGTGAACCGCAACGTGGCCAGAATCCGCAGCAATTACGCCCTGCCATTTTTTGAGGATGCAGTCAATCACAACGGCGTTCGTCTGCGTTCCGCCGACCAAAAACTGGACTTCCGCGTTCGGCGCACCGCAAGCCTTCCGGATTAAAGCCCTCGCCTCCTCTGAAAATTCGTCAGAGCCGTAGCCCACCGTGTGAAAAAGATTCGTATCGGAAAGTTTTTTGATGATTGAAGGATGCGCGCCCTCCATGTAGTCAGACTGAAAAGGCAAAAGAGACATTTTTAGACCTCGTTTTTTTGATTTGATTGTTTTGTGTACGCCGGAAAACCGGCCTTGAAATTCGGATAAAAGATTAACATTTTTCGATGATATGGAAAAGAAAGCGATAAAATGGAAGAAAAAGATAAAAAAGCCGGGCAAAATGGAAAATATGCAGGAGGACAAATCCTCAAAAGCGATTCGCCAGCGTTATTCTGGAAAAATCTGACTTTTGTGAAAAATATCCGCGATGATAAATTCTCAAGATTCAGAAATAAAAAACGGAAAGTCAAAAATCTAAAAATCGAATTTGCTGCCGTCCGAAATGCGAAACGCGCAAGAAATCAGGCAAATTATTTTTTTCTGAAAACTCAGCGCAGTCAAAAAAAATCGAGAAAATCTGATTTCAGAAACGATTCTTCGTCATCAAAAATTCAAAAATGAAATACAAAAAAGCGTTAAAAGATAAAAAACACGCCGTCCAAAAAAACTGCCAAAGAGTCAGAATCCCAAAAAAATAATAATTCATCAAAAAAGAACACAAAATTTTTCCAACCGATTCCAAAACGCAAAAATTCATCATATTTTATGAATATTTTTTTTCTGATAGACTAAACGGACTCGCCGAAAAATCGGCATTTTGAACATTGAACTAAAAATTTGGAGCATTTATGAAATTCGAGAACACACAAGTCTGGGGATTCGAGCACGCAATCCGGGGAATGAGAAACCCGAAGAACAGCTGGGCGCGCTCAGACAGCGGATACAACGACGACGGAACTTTCAGAATCGGGGAAGCAGACCTCAACCTGATGCAGACTCTGATAAAAAGCGGCTCGGAGCACCGGAAATTCATGCGGCAGATTTTCGTCTCGGTGGACATAACCGCCCCGATGTACTGGTGGAGCGAGTTCGACACATACAAGGTCGGAACCGTCGCGAACTCCACAAGCAAGATGCACAAGCTCGCCTCGACACCAATCACTTTCAGCTGCTTTGAGATAGACGACTTCTCAGATGTCCAGATTGAGACAGAAGAATCCTCCATTGACGCGGCGACAGGCTGGAAAACCATAATCCAAATGCTCGAGAGCCTGCGCGTGAAATTCAACGAGACAAAGGAAAAGAAATACTGGAAAGAGCTGATAAGACTTCTGCCCGAGTCGTGGCTCCAGAAGCGCACAGTCACGATGAACTACGAGAACCTGCTCGGAATGTGCTCGAGCGGCCAGCGCCGCCACCACAAGCTCAACGAGTGGTCAGGCGCGGACAGGCCGGAACTCACAAACTTCATCGGCTGGGCAAAGGAGCTTCCATACGCCAGGGAGCTTCTGTTCCAGAGGACAAGGCCCGAGGAGCTGACGGAGGAGAACGCGAGGCTGAGGAAGGAGCTGGAGGCGGCAAGGCAGGAGGGCTAAGGAGATGGTACAGGCAATTTCCTGATGATTCCACACAGGCGAGAAGTCAAAACGCACTCTCAGGAACGCTCTCCGGCATTGAGAGCGAAAAAGTGAAAGAAAGAACATACATCTTCCATTTCAATCATTATTAAAGGAAAACGTTTTCCGGCGAACTTGCAAATGCACTTTGCAGAAACACTCGCAAGGAAACAGTCAGGAATTCCGACAGAAGGGAGTAATAGGGAAGAACAAAAACGCGAAGAGAAAGAAATCCAGCAATCCACAAAAGCAAAACTAGCAGTCTCAACAAGGACAAAAGACAGCGGTGGGAAAGCCCCTGCCGAGGATTATTTTTTGGTCCTATGCGGGCAAAATGATTTAATAACGTTAAGCACAATAGTTTGACATAAAGCTATGCAGTTATTTTCGCGACACGCTAGATAAGGAAAATTCCCAAACAAATTTACCTACAAAAAACTGAACATCAAGAGAGCATGCAGACAACAATCAAAAAACAGGTTAGAAACTAGGGACAACATCCGGCATAAATATAGACAGGAACAATACCGCTTCCTGACATTTTCTATCTTCATGCAGACTAGATATTTCAGCCAGCCCCCTGCAAAGAAAGCGAAACATGAACCTCTAAGGACGCATCCGGGAGGCGCGCAGGCACTGGCAAAAAGGACTGTCTGCCGGAACAAGAGGCGCATGCAAGTAAAACAAAGAAGAACAAAGCCGCAGTACAAGCCCCGTCACACAGCAGGAACTGTCCGGAAACATTCCAGCATACCGGCCGGGCAAAAAGGAAGCCCCTCCGATGGAGGGGACATACAGAGAAAAAAGAGAAAAGCCGGCGGCGGCCTACTTTCCCGCCTGTGGGCAGTATCATCGGCGCAGGGGCGCTTGACTTCCGTGTTCGGAACGGGAACGGGTATATCCGCCCCGCCATGGCCGCCGGCATAACAAAAAGCAATGTAAAAAAGGA
>JAXDVS010000031.1:0-10461 GCA_034088785.1 Treponema sp. | reverse complement strand
AGCGTACTTTTCCGTGACATTCATCGTGCCAAGAAGATTCACACTGATGTCTTTTTCAGTTCCGCTTTGAATTCCTGCGTTGTTTATCAAAATTTCCACATTTTCGATTTCTGGAAGAGATTTCTCATCTGAAATATCAGCGCAAAAATGATGATAACAATTCCGCCTCTCGTCAGAATCTGAAAAACTGTCTAAAGGTGTATCTTTTTTTATATCAATTCCGAAAACTTCGTGTCCATTAGACAAAAATTTCAGCGCGCTCGCCCGCCCGATTCCGCGGCTTGTTCCAGTTATCAAGACTTTCATCTGTTTGCCGCCAGTTTTTCCCTGTACTCAAAATAAGCGTTTCCGACGTTCTCTTTTTCCCATTTCTTCACGATTTTGTAGCCGAGACCTGAGAAAACAACCTCGCACAAAAGCTCGAAAAACGCGCCGATTGCAGAGCAGATGAAAACCTGAGTCCAAGTCCAGCCGAAAAATATTTTTGAGACAACCGTGGCGAAAATCAGATTGTCAACGAACTGTCCGACCGCAGTTGAAATGTAAGAGCGGGCCGCGAAAGCAAAGAATCCGTCAGACCTTAAAAACGAGCCGACAGCGATGTTCATAAGTGAATTCACGACGGAAGATGTCAAAAACGCGAGCGAAGAGCCAAGGACAACGTACCAAGAGCCGCCGAAAGTCGCGTTCAACGCGTCGTTCACCTGAATATTTTCAGTCGCGTAGAATTCGCCCCACATTCCCGGAGCTTTTGAAAGAAGCGCGAAAATCAAGGTCAGGCAAAGATTCACGAAAAGCGCGAGAAGAGAGACTTTTATCGAAGCGCGCGCGCCCCATCTCTTGCAGATTACGTCCATGCAAAGAAACATAATCCAGCTGAAAGTGAATCCGCAGTCAAGCGCAAGATACTTGAAGCTGACAAGTTCCTTGTTCGCAAGAAGATTCGCGCAGACAACCGACAAAATAAAAAATGAGATAGTGAGTGAAGGAATGTTTCTCAAAAGGATTTTGAAGTCTTCGCACTCCCGGGAAACAAAAGAAGTGATTTTTTTTAAAAATGGCATTTCGCCGCCTCCGTAAGAATTTTAATTTGTAACGCGCAGGAGAATTATGAGGAATCATAAACTGCGCGGTAAAAATTTTTGAAAGATTATAAAGATTTTTGCGTTTTATGTAAATCGTTTTCTTTAAAAGGAAAATGAGGACATTCTGCCAGCCTTTTAGCTAAACAGAATATCCTTATGTATACAAAACTGCACGCTTTTTTATGCGGTGCATTTCTTGAACGCGTCAAGAGCCGCTTCCTCATGCGACATTCCGTTTTCCTCATCCTTTGCGATTTCTGTCATAATTTTCAGATAATCGTTCGGAATGATTTTCTTGAATTTCGGAATGTAAGAAGAAAAATCGCTAAGAATCGCTTTCGCCTTTTCAGAGCCGGTCTCCTCGTAGTGCTTTTCAATCAGCGACTTCAGGATTTCAGTGTCGGTCGTGTTTCTAGCGACAGTTGTCTCGTCGTCAAGGTCGTACATCGTCACAAGCTCCTTGTTCAGACGCTTGTAAAGGTCGTGATTCTCGTCAAGAACATAAGCGACTCCGCCGGACATTCCAGCGCAGAGATTTTTTCCAGTTTTTCCAAGAATAACCGCAGTTCCGCCGGTCATATATTCGAGGCCGTGGTCGCCGCAGCCTTCCGCAACAACAGTCGCCCCTGAATTCCTAACGCAGAAACGCTCGCCCGCAACTCCGTTCACAAAGCCGCTTCCGCTTGTCGCGCCGAAGAAAGCGACGTTTCCGACGATGATGTTCTCGTCTGCCTTGCCTTCAAAATCCTCTGACGGGCAGATTACGATTTTTCCGCCGCTAAGTCCTTTTCCGACGGCATCGTTCGCATCTCCTGAAAGACGCAAAGTCAATCCTTTTGGAATGAACGCGCCGAACGACTGGCCGGCTCCGCCTGTAAAGTGAACAACATACTTATCCTCGTCAAGCGAATTTCCGTATTTAGATTGAATCACAGAGCCTAAAATCGTTCCTGCGGTTCTGTCGGTGCATTGAACGTCGTATTTAAGCGTTGTGAGCCGCGAGTTGTCCATGACAGGAAGAAGGCGCAAAACGTCAATCGAAAAGTTAAGCTCCTCTTTTTCCTGCTTTCTTATTCCGTGCTCGCTGTTTTTCTTCCAGCTGTCGTCTGTGCGCGCCAAAATCCGCGAGACATCAACGAGCTTTGCGCGTCCGAACGCCTGCTTTTCCTTTAGCTTCAGGAAATCCGTGCGGCCGACCATCTCGTCAACTGTCTTAACGCCGAGTTTCGCCATGATTTCACGAAGCTCCTGAGCAACATAAACCATAAAGTTCTCGACATACTCAGGCTTTCCCGGGAATTTCTCACGCAAAGCCTGATTCTGCGTCGCGACTCCGAACGGACAAGTGTCAAGATTGCAGACGCGGAGCATGCGGCAGCCCATGACGATAAGCGGAGCTGTAGCAAAGCCGAATTCCTCGGCTCCAAGCAACGTAGCAATTGCGACATCGCGTCCGTCCATAAGTTTTCCGTCGGTTTCAAGGCGGACAAGACCGCGAAGTCCATTCTGAATCAAAGTCTGATGAGTTTCTGTAAGTCCCATTTCCCACGGCAAGCCCGCATGATGAATCGAGCTTAAAGGAGCGGCTCCAGTTCCGCCGTCGTGTCCTGAAATCAAAATGACCTGCGCCCCTGCCTTTGCAACGCCTGCGGCAATCGTTCCGACTCCAGCCTCGCTCACGAGCTTTACTGAAATGTCCGCCTTCCGGTTCGCATTTTTAAGGTCGTAGATAAGCTGAGCCAAATCTTCAATAGAATAAATATCGTGGTGCGGCGGCGGCGAAATCAAGGAAACGCCCGGAGTCGCAAATCTTGTCTGCGCAATCCACGGATAAACTTTTTTCCCAGGAAGATGACCGCCCTCGCCAGGCTTTGCGCCTTGGGCAAGCTTTATCTGAATCTCTTTCGCGCTTAAAAGATATTCTTCCGTGACTCCGAATCTGCCGGATGCGACCTGCTTTATCGCCGACGAATATTCAGTTCCAAAGCGGTCTGAGCGTTCGCCGCCCTCGCCTGAATTTGAGCGTCCGTGCAAGTGGTTCATCGCGGCGGCAAGGCATTTGTGCGCCTCTTCTGAAATCGAGCCGTAACTCATCGCGCCGGTCTTGAACCTCGTGACAATGTTCTCGACGCTTTCAACCTCGTCAAGAGGAATCGCTTTCGCGTTGTCAAAATCAAAATCGAGCAGAGCGCGCAAAGTGTGAGGATGGTTCGTGTCATCAACGAGAGCGGAATATTCCTTGAATCTCGCGTAGTCTCCGTTCTGGCAAGATTCCTGCAAAGCCTTTATAAGCTGAGGAGTTATCAGATGGTCCTCGCAAGATTCTCCGGCCTTGTATTTGTGCTGGCCGAGCTGGTCAAGCTTTATCAGCTTGTTATTCACGCTGATTTTCTCTTCAAGGCTCGGCTCGTACGCTTTCGCATGATGAAAATTGATGTCTTCTTCAATCTCTTTAAGTCCGATTCCGCCGATTCTTGAAACTGTGTTCGTGAAATACTTGTCAATCACGCTCTGGTTGATTCCGACAGCCTCAAAAATCTGCGACGACTGGTAAGACTGCAAGGTTGAAATTCCCATTTTCGCGGCGATTTTAACAATTCCGTTCATAATCGCCTTGTTGAAGTCGTCAATCGCAGTGTGATAATCCTTGTCCAGAAGCTTCTTGTCAATCATCTCGGCGATGCACTCGTGCGCAAGATAAGGATTCACAGCGCGCGCGCCGTAGCCCAGGCACATCGCAGCCTGATGAACATTCCGGATTTCTCCGCTTTCCAAAATCACAGAGACAAGCGTGCGCCGTTTTGTGCGGATTAAATACTGCTCGACCGCCGAAACTGCCAGAAGAGACGGAATCGCAAGATGATTCTCGTCAAGGCCGCGGTCAGACAAAATCATAATGTTGAATCCTTCGTCATACGCGCTTTCAATCTCGGAAAAAAGATTCTCAATCGCTTTCTCAAGATTTTTTCCGCTGTTTTCAGACGCGAAATCATAAAGAAGCGAGATTTTCTTTGAGCGCAAGCCTTTCTCATTCAAAGTCGAAATTTTCAGAAGGTCAACGCCGGTCAAAATCGGATTGTTGATTTCAAGGACGTGGCAGTTTTTTCCTTTAGGATTCAAGATGTCGCCGTCGCTTCCAACGTAAACGCTAGTGTCTGTAACAATTTTCTCGCGCAAAGAGTCAATCGGAGGATTCGTAACCTGCGCAAAAAGCTGCTTGAAATAATTGAAAAGCGACGGATGCTTTTCTGACATGACTGCAAGCGGAGTGTCAACGCCCATGGCTCCAGTAGGCTCAACGCCGTTTTTCGCCATCGGAAGAATCATCTCGTTCACATCTTCAAGACACCAGCCGAACTCATTGTAAAGCTTGTCGCGCTCCTCCTGAGAGCTTACAGGAATCTTCTTGTTCGGAATCTTGATTTGAGAGAGCGGCACGAGATTCTGGCTCAGCCATTCTCCGTAAGGATATTTTGACGCGTACTTGTCTTTAATCTCGTCGTTTGAAATCAGACGTTTCTGCTTCAAGTCAACAAGAAGAATTTTTCCAGGCTCCAGCCGTGACTTCACGACAATGTTGCTTTCAGGAATATCAAGAACGCCGACTTCCGAAGAAAGAATCAGCATATTGTCTTTTGTGATGTAATATCGGCTCGGTCGGAGTCCGTTTCTGTCCAAAGTCGCTCCGAACTGCTCGCCGTCGCTGAACAAGACTGCGGCAGGCCCGTCCCACGGCTCCATCATAGTCGCCCAGTAATGATAAAAATCCTTCCGCTCCTGGCTAAGCGAGTTGTCGTGCTTCCAAGCCTGAGGAATACACATCAAGACCGCAAGCGGCAAGTCCATTCCGTTCATAACGTAATATTCAAGCGTGTTGTCGAGCATCGCTGAATCCGAGCCGGACAAGTCAATCTCGCCGTTCCTCGCAATCATTCTGTCCGCATTTCCGCGGATTGTGTTTATCTCGCCGTTGTGCGCAATAAATCTGTTCGGATGCGCGCGCTGCCAGCTTGGATTCGTGTTCGTTGAAAAACGCGAGTGGACAATCGCAACCGCCGAAGTGTAGTCGTCTGAAAGAAGGTCGCGGTAGAAAGTGCGCAGCTGCTGCACCAAAAACATTCCCTTGTAGACAACAGTACGGCTTGAAAGCGAGCAGACATAAGTTTTCGCAGGCTTCTCATCTGCCTTTTCAAATTTGCGCCGGAGTCTGTACAAGACTTTATCAAATTCAAGCCCTTTTTCCACATCGAGCGGCTTTTCAATAAATCCCTGAATGATTGTCGGCATGCACTCGAGAGCTTTCTCGCCCAAGACATCGCTTAAAACAGGAACTTTTCTCCAGCCCAGAAATGTGAGTTTCTCGTCAAAACATTCCTTCTCAAATCTTTTCTGCTCAGACTCGCACTCGTCAGGATTCTGAGGAAAGAAAAACATTCCGATTCCGTACTCGCCTTCATTTTCAAGGAAAATTCCAGAGTCAGCCGCCGCCTTCTTATAAAATTCGTGGCAAATCTGAAGCAAAATTCCGACTCCGTCGCCGGTTTTTCCAGAAGCGTCTTTTCCAGCCCGGTGCTCGAGTTTCTCAACAATTGAAAGTGCGCGGTCAACAACTTTCCGGCTTTTCACCGCGTCAATGCTCACGACCGCGCCGATTCCGCAGTTGTCATGCTCAAAAACAGGCTCGTATAAAGTTTTTGCTTCCATAAATACCTCTCATTTTCATAATATGGGCGGTCCCCTCCGCTCCGTGCCGGCTCATATGCCGACACCACGCTTCGGGTCGCTATGTCCGCCCCTTCGCTAACGCTCATTGTTTTGCTCGCAGCAAAGCAAGCAAAAATGCCGCAAAACAACTTCGGGGGCTACCAGCGCATACCGCAAAAAAAGAAGCCGCAGGTAAAATTCCATTGTAAAAAATGAAATTTTATCTACGGCTTCTTTGTCGTATTTACAAATCTGTTATGAGAATCTTAATAAATTTTCATCGCTCTTGTCAATAAAAATTGCATAAATATACAGAAATTATGCTTTTTTTCAATCTGCCGCCGCCTTTTCCAGTGGAATTTTTGCAAAAATAATCGTATTATATAAAAGTTTCAAAAGATTTCACAAAGCAGCTTTTACATCAGAGAATTATGCCAGAAATTTCGACAGTCAACAGCGAGAATCCTCTTTTTTTAACGTCGCAAATAATCACTTATCTTGGAAACAAGCGTTCACTAATCAAAAACATAGAAAACGAAGTGAATCTTATTTCAGAGTCGCTTGGAAAAGAAAAGATGGTCTGCGCCGATATTTTCTCTGGAAGCGGAATCGTCGCGCGCATGCTCAAAAAACATTCTGAAAAACTAATTGCAAACGACCTTGAAAACTATTCCCGCGTGATAAATTCGTGCTATCTTTCAGACAAAAAGGATTTTCCGCGCGATTTATACTCAGAAATTCGCTCAAAAATCATTTTGCAATGCGAAAAAGAAAAAATTGAGGGAATTATCGCGAAAAATTACGCTCCAAAAGACGACACCGACATAAAAAAAGACGAGAGAGTTTTCTACACACGCGGGAACGCGCTCTTAATCGACACTTACCGCACCTTGATTGACGAAAACATCCAAAAC
Organism: Treponema sp.; assembly: GCA_034088785.1. GTDB lineage: Bacteria > Spirochaetota > Spirochaetia > Treponematales > Treponemataceae > Treponema_D. The sequence goes on along the minus strand of JAXDVS010000031.1, from coordinate 3,758 downwards.
AAAAATCTTAAAAAATACTTTCTTGCGCCGCTGATTACAGAAGCCTCAATCCACGTGAACACAAGCGGCGTTTTCAAGGGATTTTACAAAGACAAGAACACAGGAATCGGCTGCTTCGGCGCGGCCGGAAAAAACGCGCTCCACAGAATTTTCGGAAAAATCGAACTGAAAGAGCCTGTTTTCAGCAATTTCGAGTCGGAAACAGAGATTTTCCAGAAAGACGCTGTGACGCTTTCAAAAGAGCTCCGCGGAATCGACATCGCATATCTTGACCCGCCCTACAACCAGCATCCTTACGGCTCGAACTATTTTATGCTGAACCTGATTCTAAAAAATTCAATTGACGTTGAGACAAGCCGCGTGAGCGGAATCACGCAGGACTGGAACCGCTCGCTTTTCAACAAGGCGAAATTCGCGCTTCCCGCAATGGAAGAAATCGTTGAGAATCTTGACGCAAAATATCTGATAATCTCATACAATTCCGAAGGCTTCATCTCTTTTGACGAGATGAAAACGATGCTCGAAAAATACGGAAAACTCAAGACCGTCGAGATAAAATATAACACTTTCCGCGGAAGCCGGAATCTCCGGAAAAGAGACATTCACGTTTCAGAATATCTCTTCGTCCTTGAAAAATAATTTTTTGTTGCTCCGCTGAGCGAAGTCAAAACTCCGTTCGTGGCTCGTAATGACGTTTTTTTGCTTGCGAATTGCCATTTTTCTGAAGAAAACAGCAGATTTTTAAGGATTCCGAAACTAAGCGAGAACAAAGTCCTCGAATTCGGAAATGACGCGCGCTTTTTTATTCCATTTCAAGTTTTCTTTGGAAGAAAATTCCGACTTTGTCGCCTTTACTGATTTTTTCGGAAAAGACTGTCGGCTGGTCAACTGCGAGAATTTTTCCATCAAGCGAGACTTTATATCTTGTAAAAGCTCCCAAAAATTCCGACGACTCGACAATTCCATAAAATTCCGCGCCCACAGAGTTTTTTTCAAGGCGAATCCATTCCGGGCGAACCATTGTTTTTCCAATAAAATTCGCGCGTCCGATAAATTCCGCCGTGAACCTGTCTTTCGGCTCAAAATAAATCTCGTGCGGAGTTCCGTACTGCAAAAGTTTTCCCTTGTTCATTACCGCAATTTTGTCTGAAAGGCTCAACGCCTCCTCCTGGTCGTGCGTAACGTAGACTGTCGTGATTTTCAGCTTCTGCTGAATTTCCTTTAATTCCTCGCGGACTTTCTGCCTTAAATTCGTGTCCAGAGAAGAAAGCGGCTCGTCCATGAGCAAAACGCTCGGCTTTAAGACAAGTGCGCGCCCCAAAGCGACACGCTGCTGCTGTCCGCCTGAAAGCTCCGACGGAAAACGGCCAAGCAAATCGACGATTCCAAGATTCTCCGCGGTTTTTAGGACAAGCTCACGGTTCTCGTTTTTTGACTCTTTCGCCTGCCTTTTTATTTTCAGACCGTAAAAAAGATTCTGCTCGACTGTCATATGAGGAAAAAGCGCGTAATCCTGAAAGACAAATCCCATCTGCCTCTTGTTCGGCAAAATTCCGTTCATCGTCTTTCCGCTGATTTTTATGAATCCTGACGACGGCTCCAAAAATCCGCTTATCAGGCGGAGAAGAGTCGTCTTTCCAGAGCCGCTTGAGCCGAGCAAAGTCGTAAAGCTTCCCTCCTCGACTTCAAGCGAGAATCCTTTTATAACGTCGGTTTTTCCATAGGAAAAGCAAATATTTTCAATCGAAAGGAAAGCCATATCTACCTCGAGTGTTTTTTGCGTTTAATAATCAGAAATGAGAGTCCCAAAATCGCGAAAGTTATCACGGTCAAGACAAGAGCGAACGCCGCGGATTTTCCCCAGTCGCCCTGCTCCGCAAGATTTATTATCTTTATCGAAGAAAGAGGAGTCGTGAAAGACACAAGAAAAATGACCGCGCTCAAAGTTCCGACTCCGCGTATAAAATCGTAGACAAAGCCGCTGAAAACTCCGCCCTTAGCGACCGGAACAAGAATCGTTGCGAGAACTGTCATCTGGTTTGCTCCGAGCGAGCGCGCCCCGTCATCGAGCGTCCTGCTGATTTGGATATAAGAATTTGAAACTGAGCGGTAGGCGAACGGCATAAAAGCGACAGTCATGGCGATTATAATCAGAAACGGCGAGCATCTGAAATGAACCGAATTCGCCGCGACCGAGATTGAAAGACCGAGAAGAGTTCCCGGAATCGCCGACGGAATCTGCGCAAGAATATCAATCGCTTTTCTGAAAGGAACATTCGTCCTGTGGACGAGATAAGCGGAAACGCAAGCGATAAAAGTTCCCGAGACGGCAGAGACAAAAGCGAACACAAGGGAATTGCGCAGCTCCAACCCGTAGCCCAGAACAGCCTTCATATGGCTCAAAGTAAAGCCGGTTTTTATTCCCCAGAGCTGCTGGAAACTTCCTGCCACAATCGCCGCAACCTGAGCCAGAATCAGAACCGAAATGAAAAGCACAAAAGACGTGAGAAGAATTTTTGAAAGGAATCCTGAGTGTTGTCTTCCGAAATTTGAAGACTCATCGCCTGAAAAAGAGCCTTTTCCGCCTAAAGTCGCGGTTTTCGCCCCGATTTTTGAATTTATCTTGTTCTGCCAAAAGAAAAGAAGAACGCTCGGAATCACAAGCACGATTCCAAGAACAACGCTCGTTCCAACTTTCAGCCAGCCTGTAAGCTGCGTGTAGATTTCAACTGCAAGGACGCGGAATCGTCCAGCCACAATCAGCGGATTTCCAAAGTCGCTTAGAACGCTCACCGCGATAAACAAGAATGAGGAGATGATTCCGGGCAGGCTTAAAGGCAAGGTCACCGTAAAAAAGATTCTCGCCTCGCCTGCTCCCATTCCGCGGGCCGCCTGCTCAAGATTCGGATTTATTCCTTTTAAAGTCTGAACGCAAATAAGATACGCCATCGGGAAAAAACAGAGCGTCTGCGCGATTAGAAGCCCCCAGAATCCGTAAAGCGAGATGTCAAGTCCGAAAAGCCTGTGTGTGATGAATCCCTGCCTGCCGAAAAGCAAAATAAACGCAAGCCCTCCCACAAAAGGCGGCGTTATTAAATGCAGGACAGGAAGAACGCTGAAAAAGCGTCTGAACGGAATGTTTCCCTTTACAACCGCATACGCGAAAACGTAGCCTGTCAATACAGAAAGAGATGTGGACGAAAGACATTCCAAAAGAGTATTTCTCATTGCCTCGTGCCAGACCGGCTGAGTAAGAACAGCCTTAAAATCTGCAAGGCGGACAGAAAAAGCCGCGCACAGAAGAGGAAAAATTATAAAAACTGAAAAAAACACCGCAACAAATGCCCAAGAAAAAACAAGAGATTTGCTGCGGCGGCTTGAATCAAACTTCAAAACTCCACCTATTGAATGCCGCCGATATATGGACTTAAACAGCAGCTTTTGTTTTTTATTTTACGTTTTTAGACCAGATTGCAAGAACTTCTTCCTTTTCGGCGGCAGCTTTCTTTGAATCATATTCAATCAAGTCAAGCTGGCTTACAGGAATCGAGCCTTCCGCTCCTTTCGCCTCAGGATTTACAGGAACTGTGAAGTCAATCGAGCTCATAAGCTCCTGCGCTTCCGGGGAAAGCATAAAGTCAACGAATTTCTTCGCGCTTTCAAGATTTTTTGTGTTCTTCATGATTGAGATGCAGTCAACATCTCCGACAGTTTTCGGCGGAGCAATTGCAATCAAGTCAAATCCGTCAGACTTGTAT
>JAXDVS010000030.1:0-40685 GCA_034088785.1 Treponema sp. | reverse complement strand
AGAAAATCAGAGTCTCTTTTGCTGTCCTGAATAAGGCCGGTAAGCTCCGCCGCGTCGTTTTTCTTCTCGCGGTCGAAAGAATCCTCAAAGTCGCTGATGTTCTGGTTTATCTCGTTGACCGCGTAAACAATCGAAGAGAACTGCGTCTTGTAGTCGGAATTGTTGAAAAATCCTTCAATCACGATGTTGTTCAGAACGTTCATAACCGGCTCGGTCATATATGTCGCCATAAAAGTCTTGATGACCTGAAGAGGCGTAATCCAGACGAACGAGAACGGCGTGTTTTTTCTTAGAAGGCTGTTTGTTTCCGCGTTGTAGGTTTTAAGCTCGAGAATCGGCTCGTCGTTGAAAAGCTCTTTGATTTCAAACGAGACTGTGTAGTCCTTGATTTCGCCTTTTATCCGCTCGCTGTCCGAGGCGAATTTTCCCTGAAATCCTTCCATGAAACTTTTGAGCGAATTTGACTGGTAGGCGGTTGTGTCGAGAACCGGCTTCGGGTCTTTTTTTCCGAGGCAGATGACTTTTTTGATTACGTCCGCCGTGAGATATTTTGTGAAGACAGAATTTATCTTCCTTAAATTTTGGAGAATTTCCTGCTGCTTTTTTTCAGGCACTTCGTTTCCGCTGCTCAGCTGCTTCAGCGCGATAATCGCCCGGGCTTCGGCAGTGTCAAGCTCGAAATTCCCGATTATGTAATAAAAGTCCATGAGAGCAGGCTCGGCTTGCTCCGGCAGCGCAGGATGGACGTTTCCGAAAGACGACGATGTGATTCCGTCAAAATTCGAGTCGAAAACTTTTATTATGCTCACGTAGTTGAACCGGCAGATGTCGGCGAGCTGCTTTAGCCTTGAGATTGTCTGGTCGATTTTTGCGAATTCCGGGGTTTTTATCTGCCTTAGAATAGACTCCATCGTGTGCTTCTGGCTGTCGAGAACCTTGTTTATAGGCAGGTCTGAATCCACGACGGCTTTTTTTCTTGACTCGTATGAAAGTTTCCCGATTTTTTCCTGAGTGTCAGGCGAGAATCCTGTGACAATAAGCTGGCTTTCAAAAAGTTTTGCGCGGTGGACATTCTCCGAATTTATTGTCGAGGCGAGAATGTCGTCAATCGGCTTTGTGTTTTCGTATAAGATTCTGAAAAGCTCGGCGAAATTCGGCTGCAACATTCCGTTCTTGTAAATCTGGAAAGGAAGGGCTTTCAACTCGTTTTCAATTTTGTGAAGCTCTGTGCGTTTTTTTACCTCTGGTGAAGAGCTCATGAAAATCGACTGAAAAAAGTCTGTAACCGCCTGAAGAAATCCCATATTCCAATTCTAATTCCAAAAAAAGATTTTAACAACTTCTAAAATCGCGTCTTTTCGTTTGGAAAATATCGCGTTGCATTTTTACCAGTCCTTGATTAAAAGCAGGCAGCCTTCCTTTACGCTCACTTTTGCGGTTTTTCCTTTCGGAACCTCGTTGCTCACTCCGTACTGGTAAGTTACAGGAATTTCCGCACTGTCAAGATTGTAGAGCGCGTCCTTTATCGTGACTCCTCTCGCTGTTCCCGAGACATTCAGAAGCGAAAAATAGGAGAATTTGTCTTCAATTTTGACTTCTTCCTTGCCGACAATTTCAAGCTCCGAATAATCGTCGAGCATAAGCGCGCGCACTTTTTCTTCTCTGCATTTTAGGAGCATCGAGATGTTTCCGAGCGTGTGGTCGAGCCTTCCGCCAAGCATGCCGATGAAAAGGAAATCCTTGAAGCCTCGGGAAAGAGCCGTTTTGAGCGCGAAAACTGAGTCTGTGTCGTCTTTCTCGTGCGGAAGAACGATTGTCTCCACGTCAAGATGAGGATTTTCATGCGAGTCGAAGTCTCCGACAATCAGATTCGGCTTTATCTTTAGATTTTCAAGATGGTCAAGTCCGCCGTCGCAGACAATAAAAAAGTCGTCCGTCCGAAGATATTCCCGGATTTTCCCGTAGTCAGAGATTTTTGCCGCGCCGATTATAACACAACGTTTCATGTTTTTTTTGTCCCTAAAAGTGTCCGCAAGGATGCGGAAAAAAGCAAAGAGAGAATTTCTGATTCTTCTTTGATTTTTTTTAAATTACGAAAAAAATCGCAAAATAAAAATTACAGTGAAGAATCCGTGTTTTCAGAAGAAACGCTCTCTTTTTCGCCGGAAGATTTTTCCTCTGCGGAGACTTTGTCTTCTTGATTCTTCGGTGCTTCTTCTTTTTTTTCAGATTTCTTGAAGAATGATTTTTTTTCTTTCTTCTGATTTTTGCTCACGTCTTTCTTGATTTTAAAGTCGAACAGAGTTTTCGATTCCTCGTCCTGATTTTTCTGCTTGGAGATTTTCGCTTCGCTTCCGTTTTTCCTGCCTTTTTTGCTGTGGAAAGTGAACGGAATCATAACGATTGCGCCCGCGAGAAACGAGACGACCGCCGTCAGAAAAACAGGAACATTCTGGACAGTCTTGAAAATGAAATTTATGTTGCAGCGGTTGTCCAAATTCGCACCTGCAAAAAGCGTTACGGCAAGCAGCAAGATGATTGTTCCGATTAAGCGTACTGGCATATTTTTATTCTCCTTAAAAAAGTCAAGATTAAAACTTCAGTTTTAGGATTGACTTTTTAAGTTGTTTCGCAACGAAGTGAGAAACAACAGTTGATAAGAAAGTTTGCAACGCAAACTTTTAAGGATAAAAACAGACGCCATTTTCGGCTGTTTTTATCTTATCTCTTTTAAGAAATTGTAATGCTGAATTCGAACATTTTGTGTTCGTTTCGATTCAGCAGCTATGTTTTTTATTTGTAGATTCCGAATCCAAGCGAGCAGCAAAACTGCTCGAGTTCGGAATGACACCTAATTTCTTAGCCTTTCCGCCGCGTCCGTGCGGCAGATTTAATCAGCCAATTCTCCGCGAAAAGTATTTCCGTTTAAATCCGTGATTTTGACTTTCACAAACGAGCCGATAAGCTTTTTGTCGCCTGAGAACGCGATTCTCTCGTTCTGCTCGGTTTTTCCTAGAAGCTCGTTTTCGCTGTTGCGCGACACAATGTCCGCGAGAACTTCGATTGTCTGCCCGATTTTTGTGCGCATGACTTCCTTCGTGATTTTCTCCTGAAGCTCGATGACTTTCGAAAGCCGCTGCTTCTTGACTTTGACATCAATCTGGTCTGGAAATTTCGCCGCCGGAGTTCCCTCGCGCGGATTGTAAAAATACATGAACGCGCTTTCAAATCGCACTTCGTTCATTAAAGTCAGAACTTCCTCGAACTGCTCTTCCGTCTCGCCCGGAAATCCCACCATCAAGTCTGTTATGACCTGCGTTCCCGGAAGATTCTCGCGGAGCTTTTTCATCAGCGAGATAAATTCTTCCCTTGTGTTCTTGCGGTTCATTCTTTTTAAGATTTCGTTGTTTCCGTGCTGGACTGCGATGTGGAAGCCGCGGCAGATGTGCGGATTTCGTTTGCAGACTTCAATCAGCTCGTCTGAAAAGTCGTTCGGGTTGCTCGACTCGAAGCGTATCCATTTTATCGTCGAATTTGTCTCGTCGATGTGCCTGCAGATTTTTTCAAGAAGCCCCGGGAATGTCGTTCCGTCTTCGCCTTTGTACGCGTTCACGTTCTGGCCGAGAAGCGTTATCTCCTTTACTTTCGCCTTTGTTAGAAAGTCGATTTCCTTCAGAATTTGCTCGACCGGGCGGCTGATTTCTCTTCCGCGCACATAAGGAACGATGCAGTAAGTGCAGAAATTGTTGCAACCGTGCATAATCGGGACGAATGTCGAGAACGCGCCCTGCTCGTATGAATTCGGCGCGAAAGTGTAGGCTTTTTCCTCTTCAATCTTGAATCCTTTACCGCCGTTCTCGATGTTCTGCAGAATCTCGCCGAATTTGTATTTTCCGAACGTTCCGACAACGTAGTCAATCTGCGGAAATTTCTCCTGAATTGAGTCAAGAAGACGTTCCGCCATGCAGCCCATAAGCACGAGATTCAGCGGAACTGCGCCGTTTTTCCTTGCGAATTCAAGCGCGTATTTCATCTCTTCCATCCGGACTTTTGTGTTTGTGTCGAGCATGCGGATTTTTTTTACGCCCGCGAAATATCCGAGCCTTCCGAAAATTCTGTCCTCGGCAGAGCCTCGCACCGAGCAAGTGTTTATGACGACGATGTTCGCCTCTTCCGCGTGGGCCGCCTTTGTCCAGCCGCGCGAAATCATAAGCTGCTCGACCGCCGCGCTTTCCGCAATGTTCATTTCGCAGCCGTAAGTCTCAAAAAAATAAGTCATAGTTTCTCCAGTTTTCAGTTTTTCAATGTGCAATCCGCGGTTTTTCTTAGGGTGTTGCGGCTTCGCCGCCGGGCTTTCCGCAATTCCGCTCTCGCTCCAGCCGCTTCCTTCGCTTCGCTCTGTCCAGTGGCCGCTCCGCGTTGCTCCAATCCCTAACACGCTTGCTTTGTATCCAGTAAATCAGCCGTTTTTTTATTTTTCAGCGTTTTTCCCGTAGTTTTCCAGAAAATTCCTGATTGGCTCGTGCCAGTTTTTCGCAGTCTTGCTTTCAGAAAGATATTTTTCAAAGCTCGTCCTGATGTGGTCTTTCACCTGAAACGCTTCCTCAAAGCTGAATCCTTCCGGATTTCTGAACATATCATCGATGAATTTCCGCGCGTCATCAACAGAGAACAAGTCCCCGAAATTCGCCGTTACAAGATAGAGAGCCGCCGGAATGCAGTTTACGCTGTGCTGCTTAACATAAAGAACTGTCTCCGCGATTTCAACCGCGCCTGAGTAAAGCTCGCCGAGCCAGCTCTGCTTTTCCTCGTCCGAAAAGTCGTTTTCCGCAAAAGTCTTCCTGTAGAATCCGAACGCGAGCACGACAGTTGCGATGTGCAGCGACGGAACGCAAAGATAATGCGGGTCGAGCGCATGAATCTGCCTGAACTCGCGCATTTCCTTGTAGTCCGGGCGGTCGGTTGTCGTGAGTCGGAAATGGTAGATTTTTCCTGCCGCCTTGTAAAGATTCTTGAAATTTCTCATCCAGAGCTTTGTGAGATAGGAAGCGCGCCAAGAGCCGAATTTTTTAACGAGCATTGAGAGCGGCCGCACCCATAGATTTATGAAGTCAAGATAGATTGATACTTTTGCCGGAGTGAACGGAATTTTCTTGTCGAGCGGATGGTCAACGTGGACAATCGGAATATGAATTATATGAAGCTTCTCGAAGAATTGAAGAAAGAAGAATTCCTTTATGATTGTCGCAAAGCAGCTGAAATTTGTGAGAACCGCGCGCGGCGCAAAGAGAATTCCCGCGTATGCCGTTAGCGGACTGAATGACTTTAAGGTTTTTCCGTTAAAATATTTTGTTTTCATAAATGTCCATGCGTTTATGTTTTTTATGTTTATGGATTGCTTCGGACTGAAGTCCTCGCAATGACGCTTTTTGTTTTCGTTTTCTGCTCTGATTCTACTGTAATATTAAAAATAGCACAAAGCCGGAAGCTGCGTTTCGCGTTTCGATGTTTTGGAAGCGCGCCGCGTAAGAAAAACACGGCGGAGTGTCAGGCTTTTGCGGTTTTGCAGGCAAGCCGGCTGCAAGCCGGATTTCCAGGATTTCTGAATCTTGAAGCGGAAAATCGCGCCACGCTTTCGCCAACTCAATTTGCGTTCGTGGCGTTTTGCCATTGCTTCGCCAAGCCGCTTCCGGCGCGTGGCATTTCGCCATTGCTTCGCCAAGTCGATTTCAGTGCGTGGCATTTTGCCATTGCTTCGCCAAGCCGATTTCGGCGCGTGGCGTTTTGCCACGCTTTCGCCAGTTTAATTTCTGCTTGTGGCGAGTCTCCGCCTCCTTGAATCTTATTTTCCGAAGACTTCCTTTGCAATCGCCACGCTTGTCATCGCGTCTTTCGCGTAGTAGTCCGCGCCGATTTTTGCCGCGTAGTCTTCTGTCAGAACTGCTCCGCCCACCATTATCCTGCAGGATTTTCCTTGCTCGCCGAGCTTCTCGCGCAGAAGATTTATCGTCGTCTCCATGTTCGCGACGGTCGTTGTCATAAGCGCGCTGAGTCCCACAAGCTGGATGTCGTTTTCAAGGACTGTGCTCACAACTTTGTCGTAGGGAACGTTTTTTCCGAGGTCAAGAACCGTGTAGCCGTAGTTTTCGAGCATCGCTTTCGTGATGTTTTTTCCGATGTCGTGGATGTCGCCGAAAACCGTGCAGATTACGATTGTTCCTTTTGACTCCTGCTTTGTTCCGTGGCTTTCAAGATACGACTTTATGACCGCGAAGCTGTTTGAGACTGTGTCCGCCGCAAGAAGAAGCTGCGGAAGGAATTTTCTTCCTGTCTCGAAGTCTTTTCCAACGATGTCCAATGCGGGAACAATGCAGCGGTCGATTATTTCAACCGGCTGCTTGCCTTCTTCAAGAAGTTTAGATGTTGCCTCCGCGCTTGAATCCTTGAATCCTTTTGTGATGATTTCAATCATTCTGCTTTCTGCTTCTGTGAGATTTTCCGGAAGCTTTGCCGCGCTGTCTGAATTTTTCGGAGTTTTCACTTGCGGGGCTTGGCCCGCGTTTCCTTTTGACAAGGCGACTTGCTCAGGCGTAAGCCCGTAGACCGGGGCGGAAGTTCCGTTGTATTTTTCGATGTAGTCAAGGCAGTTCTCGTCGAATGCGGCGAGCGCACGGTAGGCATGGTAGCTTTCCATCATCGGAACCATAAGCGGATTTATGATGCACGCGGAAAGCCCCGAGTACAAAGCCATAGCGAAGAATCTTGAGTTCACGATGTCTCGGCGCGGAATTCCAAAGCTGATGTTCGAGACTCCAAGCACGAACTGGATTCCGTCCTTTCCGTATTTTTCTTTCAGAATCTGGATTGCGCGGAGAGTTTCGAGAGCTTCCTTTTGCTGCGACGAGACTGTGAGCGTAAGCGTGTCAATCACAAGGTCTCTCACCGGGATTCCGTATTTTGCGGCTTCCTTTATGATTTTCTCGGCGACTTCAACGCGGCCTTCTGCCGTTGGCGCGATTCCGTTCTCGTCGATGCAGAGCGCGACGACTGCTCCGCCGTACTTTTTAACGAGCGGAAGAACCCTGTCCATAACGTCCTGGCGTCCGTTCGTCGAGTTGATAAGCGGCTTTCCGTTGTAGTATCTCAATGCTTTTTCAAGAACCGGCGGCTCGCTCGAGTCAATCTGGAGCGGAGTTGAGAACGCGTTCTGGATTGTCTTTACCGCATCGACCATAGTCTGCGCCTCGTCGATTCCCGGAAGTCCAACATTCACGTCGAGAATTTGCGCTCCGGCGTTGATTTGGCTTTCAGCCTCGCCAAGCACGAAATTCATATTGTGGGCAAGCAGTGCTTCCTTTACTTTCTTTTTTCCAGTCGGATTTATCCTCTCGCCGATTATTTGAGGCCCGCTTTTTCCTCCGATTTCGACAGAAGAGTTGTAGGAGCAGATAAAGCACGAGTTTTCAAATTCGCATGGAACGCGCTTTTGTGGAGGCAGAGCCTCGATTTTTTTGACCAGCGATTTTATATGCTCAGGAGTTGTTCCGCAGCAGCCGCCCAGAAGCGTTGCGCCGAGCTTTCTGTATTTTTCGTGGTGCTCGGCGAATTCGTCAGGACCGACTATATAGACTGTTTTTCCGTTTATGACGGTCGGAATTCCCGCGTTCGGCTGGATTAGAACCGGCTTGTGCGCGTACCGCATAAATTCTTCCGCGAGAGCGTCGTCTTCACGGAGAGAGCCTCCGCAGTTGAAGCCGATTGCGTCTGTTCCGAGGGATTCAAGATAGACAACGCAGGTGCGAACGTCAGCCCCGGTCAGGGTTCTTAGATTCTGCTGGAACGTAACTGTCGTGATTATCGGAAGATTTGTGTTTTCCCTTACCGCGAGAACCGCCGCCTTTATCTCGTGCAGATCCGCCATTGTCTCTATGATTGCAAGGTCTGCGCCTGATTTTTCCGCCGCGATTGCCGCAAGCCTGTAGTTTTCGTAGGCTTCATCAAAAGTCAGGTCTCCCATCGGCTCGAGAAGCCGTCCAATCTGGCTTGTGTCCCATGCCGTGAAATGCCCGCGCTTGTTCCCGCTTTTTTCCGCCTCTGCGATACATTCCTTGCAGAGCTTTATCGATTCTGAAATGTACTGTTCATATGAGAATTTGCAGCCGTCGAGCTTTAAAGGAAGCGCACCGAACGAGTTTGAAGTGATTATGTTTGAGCCTGCTTCAAGATACTGCGAGTGGATATTTTTTATGATGTCCGGGCGCGTGAAGCACAAGTCCTCTGGAATTTCATAGTCCGAGAAGCCCGATTTCTGAATCATCGAGCCCATTCCGCCGTCAAAAAAGACAGGCAAGCCATTTTCTATTTTCTCATTAAGGAAATCTAGGAATTTCGTTTTCATTTCCCAGCATTTTAATAGAAAAAAGGCGTTTGAGGAATTGCCTGCGGTTTTTCGTGTCATTGTTTTGTGCTAGAATCTTTGCGATGAAGAATCTGAGAAAATTTTCTGCCGAAGCGATTTTGTTTTTTGCCGTTCTCGTTGTTTTTTTCTCGTGCCAGAGAGATATTTCTGGAATCAAGCGGAACAGAGACGGCTCAATCGAGCTTGTGATGGCGGAAGTAAGCTCAATGGACACGATTTCGGGGCTTATGGATTTGACTTTCAAGCAGAATGTCGAGTCGATTTCAGACGGAAAGATAAAGATAAATCTCCAGCCGGACGGAGTTCTTGGAGACGAGGAGTCTGTCCTGAACCTTATGCAGTCGCGGAACAACTCGATTCAGCTCGCGCGGATTTCAACAGCGTCTCTTATAATGCACGGCGCGAAAAAATGCGCTCTTCTTGCGACTCCTTATACTTTCAGGAGCCTGAAACATTTCTGGAATTTTGCGAATTCAGAGCTTGCGAAAGATTTCTTGAACGAGCCTTACGAGCAGCATATCGGACTGAAAGGGCTTTTCTTTGCGGAGGAAGGATTCAGGAGCTTTTTCACAGTGAATCCGGTTGACGGAATAGAGGATTTTGCGGAGCGGAAAATTCGCGTTACTGCCGACCCGATTGTGAGGGAAATTGTGCGCTCTCTTCATGCGGAGCCGGTTTTCTTTCCGACAAGCGAGCTTTACGTCGCCCTGCAGACCGGGAAAGTCGAGGGAGCGGAGCAGCCGCTTGTGAACTACAGCTCGAATTCATTTTACAGCATTGCCCCGAACCTGATTCTTGACGAGCACACGCTTGGAGTTACGGAAGTCGTAATCACAGATGACGCTTGGGACGCGCTTACAGAATGTCAGCGGAAAATCCTTGAGGACGCCGGAAAATACACCGCCCAGTACATTAGAAGAATCTCGAAGATAAAGCAGGAAAACGCATTAAAAGAGATAAAGTACCACGGAGTCAGAATCACGGAAGTGAATGACAAGTCTTCGTGGAAAGACATCTGCAAGGACATAACTTTTGAATACGCGAAAAACAGCATTCCTCTTTACGACGAGATTTTGAGCATGCAGTGATTTTTATCTTGGAAAAAATAACTTGCATGAGATTCTGCTGCTGTCAGTCTGAAAAATCAATTTTGTTGCCATTGCGGGACGCGTGAGTGATTAGGCAGTCTGCCTTGAATTCGAGATGGCAGTTTTTCACATTTCGTTGTCATTGCGAGGAGCGTGAGCGACGAAGCAATCCATAAAGTCTTTAGAGCTTTCGTTTTGTCATTTTTAGCTTCCAAAATCAAAGAAGTCTTCGTTCGCCCTAAATTCTAAATGACGAAATTCGATGAAATTCATAAAGAAAATGTCTGCAAAACGCGTTGTTTTTAATTGGATTGCTTCGCACGGACTCTGTCCGTGGCTCGCAATGACGGGATTTTATTACAATTCTGTGCCTCTAGTTTGCAATGACGAGACTTTATCATAATTTCGTGCTGTTAGCTCGCAACGACGCTTGTTTTACCGCAATTCCGCGCCGTTGTCAGAAATTCGGAGTTTTGCCGGGCTGTTTTTTATTTCTTGTCTTTTCGTCGCAAAGATTTTTCCCGGCAATCCGTCATTCGCAAGACTTGACCGCGTTTATCGATTCGATGATTGAGTCAATATTCTTGATGATTGAGCGCGCGATGTCCGGCTTGTTCATCGTGTAGATGTGGATTCCGCGCACGCCGTTTGAAATCAGGTCGATAATCTGGTCTGTTGCGTATGCGATTCCTGCCTGCATCATCGCGTCTGGAGAGTCTCGGAAGCGGTCGCAGATTGAAAGAAGCTTTCTCGGAATGTAAGCGTTTGACAAGTCAACCATTCGGCTAACCTGATTCGCGTTTGTAATCGGCATGATTCCTGCCAAGACCGGCACGTGGATTCCCGCCGACTGGAGTCTGTACAAGAACGAGTAGAGCATATCGTTGTCGAAAAACATCTGCGTTGTAAGAAAGTCAACGCCAGCGTCAACTTTGTGCTTCAAATTCTCAATGTCGCAGTCGCGGTTCTTGCTTTCAGGATGCCCTTCAGGATAGCACGCACCGCCGACGCAAAATCCGTTTTCTTTTAGAAGCCGCGTCAAGTCAGACGCGTGAAGAAATCCGCTCGGAAAGAGATTCTCGTTTTCCTGTGCGTCTTTCGGCTTGTCTCCGCGGAGCGCAAGCACGTTCTCGATTTTCTTTGATTTCAGCTCGCCGAGCGCGCTTTCAAGCTGCTCCTTTGTTGAGCGGACGCAAGTCAAGTGCGCCAGAGCTGTTGTTCCGGCGTTTTCAATCGCAGAGGCGAGAGCCGCCGTGCTTGTCTGGGTTGAGCCGCCCGCGCCGTATGTAATGCTTATGAAGTCAGGGTGGAGAGAAGCAAGCTCCATCGCAGTGTTTTTTACAGATTCAAAGCCCTCCGCCTTTTTTGGAGGAAATATTTCAAGTGAAATTGTTACTTTTTTTGAATTAAGCTTGTCGATTATTTTCATAGGTGAGGAAAGTTTATCAGAAAATGATAAATTAAGGAAACGATTTGAAGATAGACGTTTGCCGGTTTGCCATGCGAATCGTTGCAATGTCATGCTGAACTTGATTCAGCATCTTCATTGTTTGGATTCCATGTCTATTTTATAGATTCCGAAATGAATTCGGAATGACGAGTTTTTCCAGGAACTAATCAAGCTCGGAATGACGTGCTTTTTCTGAATTCAAAATGACAAATTTCAGGAATCCTTGCTTTCGTTCAGTTTTCTGATTTTTGACTCGTCGAGCTTTATAAAGAGATTTTTCTCGTTTGACGGAAGGACAAGTCCTTTCGGGCCGTTTTTCGCGCGCCTTAAATGCTTCACCTGCGTGTAATACAAGTCCGCGCTGCCGTTTTTGCGCGCCTTCGAGTAGTAGACCGCGAGATTTCCGGCGTAGAGCATGATTTCAAGCGGAATTGTTTTTCCGGGGCGGTTTTTCACGAACACGTAGCCGCCTGAATAATCGCGCACGTGAAACCACATATCCTGTCCCTTTACATAATGCCGGAGAAGCTCGTCGTTCTCGTTCGCGTCGCGCCCGACAAGAATGTTCCAGCCGTCAATCTCAAAATCAAGTCCCGGATGCGCCTTTTTCTCCTGCTGCTTGGGCTTCTGCGCTTTCCTTAGAAGCTGCTCGAGCTTGATCGGATTTTTTTCCGCGACAAGCTTTTTATAGTCATTGTCGAGAGACTCAATCGCCTTTTTTGCCGCTGAAATGTCAAGCTCCAGGTCTTCAAGCCCGCTCGTCTGCTTTTTGTAAAGCTCGTAGTAGTCCGCCGCGTTTTCCTGGGCCGATTTTTTCGGGTCGATTTTGATTCTGACTTTGCTTCCGTTCTCATAATCCTCGCACTCGAGGAAATTTGAATTTTCCGCCGGATTTTTTCCGATTTGATGACCGAAAGCGAGAATCAGGTCGCCTTGATGCTTGTACTGTGAAGCGTTCAAAAACGATTTTTTCTTTTCCTCAAGACGCTCGAGAGCCGCTTGCTGACGGCTTTTGTGCGAGTTGTACCATTTTCCCGCCTGCTCCAGAAGTGATTCAAGCGATGAAGCCGCCGCGTTCTGCGAGTAGAACAAATCGACTTTCTGGTTGAATGAAAATCCGTTCTGGCTTTGCTTTTCGGAACTGGCGTTTTCAATTTCCTCAAAATTCCTGACAGGAAATTTTCTTTCAAGATTTTCGATTTCCTGATTTGAAAGCGTTTTTTCTTCCGGGGCTTGGAACTTCTCGCCTTTCATTTCGCCTTTTGCCGGGCGGCGGTAAAAGCTGTCGAGAATCTCGTCGTCTTTTCCGCAGAGAAAAATGTTCGCCGCATTTGACCAGAGCCTTATGTAAAGCGTGTAGAATTCGTCCTCTTCGTTCTGGTTCGATTTTGACTTTTTTGCGGAATGGCTTTGCGCCTGCGGCATGACGTAGATTGCGCCCGCGCGCTCAAGCTCGATTTTTATGATTCTCTGCTTTGAAATCTGCCTTGCCGACTTTATGCGCGCGCCTTTTATTTTTGATTTGAGCAGTTCGTTGAAGCGGAGCGGCTTCTCGTTCTTTGTGATTTTCCGCCTTGTCTCGTTGATTCTGCATGAGCCTGCCTCGAGCGAGATAAAAACAGTTTTCGCGTTTCCCGGCTTGAAAGTGTAGAGCGCGAGCGAGCTGAAATTCGGCTGCACGACGTCCTGCACAAAGCTTCCGGGCAAGTCAAGCTCGGAGAGAATCAAGTCTATTTCGTTGCAGTTTAATGACATTTTTGTTCCTTTTTTTCGAGAGGCTGAATAGTTTTTATAAAATGCAAGCCGCTCGTCATGCTGAACTCGATTCAGCATCCGCGCTTTTTTTTACAGGTTCCAAACCGAGTTCGGAATGACAAAATTCCCGTCATGCTGAACTCGAGCGCATTCCTTTTCGCGCTCGCTTTGTTTCAGCATCTATTTGTTCTAAGGATTTTCGTCATAAAATCTTTTTGAGCATTTTTCGTTTTCGTGCCTCCATTATCGCAGAAAATTCTGGAATATTTAATAGGCGGCGTTTTTTTGATATTATCGTGGCCATGAAGATTACAAAGAAATTATTTTTGGCAGCCGTCTTTTTTCTCTCGGCTTTCTCGATTTTCGCACTTTCAGATTTTTCGGACTCAACTTTGAGCGTCGGCCTCGCTTTTCCTTATATGAAGCATGACTACCAGATTAGCGGCCAGGATTCGGTAACGCTTTTCGGAACTGGAATCGACCTGAACTACCGCCACCAGAACGACGGGTTTTCCTACGGGCTTTTCCTTGACTCGAATATTTTTGTTCCTGCCTACAAGACTGTGAACATTTCTGAATCTGAGTCTGCCACAAAGAATTTTTCCGACTACGATTATTTTTTTGGAGTTGACGCTCTCGCAGGCGTCTACAAGGTGATTTTCAGCTCGGAAGGCTGCGTTGTTCCTGCCGGAATCGGCTTGCACTTGGACGGCTACACAAGCAAGCTCTCGGAAAGCGGCTACTCGCTTAAAGAAAGCGTCTACACTCTCGGATTCGGCGTGTGGGCAAACTACGAGGTGAACGTGAGCGACCGTTTCGGCGTTTTTGCGGGCGTTAAAGTCATCTACGATTTTTACTACAGAATGAGCGCGAGCGGAAGCTACGGCGGAAACAACTCCGGCAGATGCAATGCCCTGACCGTTGTGCCGTCAGTGGGTGCGGCGATTCATTTCTAAGATTTTGTTTCTGGAATCTTTTGATTTTGAATTTTCCGATTTTTGGGATTTTGAATTTCTGGATTTCAGAAATCGAGACTTTCTGATTTTCGGACAGAAGTTTGAAGAATCACGTTTTTAAAAATCCTGATAAAGATTTTTGATTTTGGACATTAAAAAAGCCGGCGAATGATAAAGCTGTCGTTCGCCGGCTTTTTTGTTTTTTTCCAAGCTATTATGACGAATTCTGATTAAACGTTTTTTCTCGCTTCGTCAAAATGACGAACGCTGTTCAAGAACTTTTTCTCAATTCGTTACGATGACGATTGCCGACAAAACACTTTTTCTCAATTCGTCACGATGACGATTGCTGACCAAACGCTTTTTCGCCTTTCGTCACAGTGACGATTGTTGACAAAACGCTTTTTCTCGATTCGTTAAAATAACGAACGTTGTCAAAATACTTTTTCACATTTCGTCACGGTGACGATTGTTGTCCAAACGCTTTTTCACACTTCGCCATGATGACGATTGCCGACAAAACACTTTTTCTCAATTCGTTACGGTGACGAACTCTGTCAAAACACATTTTCTCGTTTCGTCATGATGACGAACGCTGTTTTAACGTTTTTTCACATTTCGTCACAAAGGCGAACGCCGACAAAACGCATTTTCACATTTCGTCAAACGCTTTGTCACGCAGTTCCGCTTATCGGCGGAGCGTTTCTAAAAACATTCCGCCTGATGGAATCTTTATTTTCTTGACGTTTTCTCGACCGCTTCCTGAAGAATCGCGACTTCGCCTTGCGTGAGCGTGTAGCCGTGCTTTTCCTGCTTTGAGGAGTCGTATTTTTCTTCCCTGCCGTCCGCGAATTTTATTCTCGTGTTGAATTCACGCCAGCCTGAAAGCGCGCTTCCTTTTTCCGGCCAGACTTTCTTTGTTCCGTTCTCGTCTGTCCAGAGCGCCTCGTCGTATTCTGGCGAGACTGTGCAGTTTATCAGCGCGATTGAGTCCCAGCGGTCAACGCTTTTCGCGCTTCCTGTTCCCTGAGAGCGTCCGACAAAGATTTTTCCGCCTTTTCCGCGCGGTTCCGCCGTGAAGTCGCAGTTTATGAAGATGAATCCCGGCCGTGCGTTGTAGGCTCGGCTTTGAAGAACATACGCCATTCTGTCGTCTCCGCGGTTGTCTTTTATCGTGTGGAGATGGCAGTTGTCGAAAATCGAAGTGTCGCAGTAGCCCCAAATGTAGTCAACATCGCCCTCGACGTAGCAGTTCTTGAAGTGCGAGAATCCTCTCGCGTGGATTGTGTCCTGCCGGCTTAAAAAGCGCATGTTCTCGGCGTAGAGAAATCCTGTGTCGTTGTACCAGCAGATTGTCTCCGCCTGGTTTCCGAGCATCGAGTTGTCAAGATATTTTACGTGCGTGTTTTCAATCGTGAATCCTTCAAGCGTGACTTCCGTGCAGCTCATTCCGAACGTGATTAGCGCGCGGTTTTCCGTGTCCTTGTGGAAAGTCTCGCAGTTCTCGCCGCGCAGCGCGCATTTGTGAGGATTCATCGACTCGCTCTTGATTGAAAGCGGGTTCGGCAAATCGTAGAAAATCCGCTCGCGGTCAAGGGATTTATGCTCGCCGTCGCTTAGCACAATCTCGATTTTTTCCGATTCTGGAACGTTTTTTTCAGCCAGAAGATTTTTGAGTGACTTTACTGTTTCTCCGAGAGAGTCGCTCTGAGTGATTTTGATTTTCATCAGTATTCAGCTCCGTTCACTTCGATTTTGACTTTGTTTGCTCCAGCCGCCGCGACAACAGAATCTTTCAGAGTTTTTGCGTCCTCAAGACTGTAGTCGTAAGGAATTTTGAAGACCGGCTCTGATGAAAGATGAGCCTTTAGGCTGTTCACTTTGTTCACCTTGTCGAATGATGTGTTTGACTCAGTGATTTCCTTTGCGTTTCCTGTCCTGTAGACTTTTGAGAATGTTTTGTCGCCCTCGCTTGACTTGTCGTAGTATTTGAGGACTGCCCCCTGAGTCTTTCCGACAAAGTTGTTCTCGATGATGAAGAGAGACGCGAATCCCGGCCCGAAGATTGAGCCGCTGTTTTTCGCGACTCCGATGTCGTCATAGACATTGTTGTAGATGTGCATCTGGCAGCCTCTTGCGCGCGGAAGACGCTGCACAACGCCGTGGAAATAGTTGTGGTGGAGCGTAATCTGCCTGTCTTCCTGCTTTGAGTAGCTGTCGCTTGGCGCGATGAGCATTACTTTGTCGTGGTTTGTGAATTCGCAGTAAGAGATTGTGATGTTCTTTCCAGCCTTGATGTCGAACTGTCCGTCGTGGTTGAAGTTTCTTTCCAAGTCTGAGCAGGTTCCGTCGGAGAAAGTGCAGTGGTCAACCCATACATCGCTTGTGATTGGCTGCGAGTCCTTGTACTCGATTACGAGAGAGTCGCTGCTTGCCTTCTTGTCCTTGTATTTCGTCATTTTTGTGTTGTACTCGGTTGAGCCGTGCGCATCCCAGAAAGTTATGTTTCTTATGATGATGTTCTTTGAGCCTGCAGGAATTGTGATTCCGCCGAATTTGATTGTCGCGTTGTTTGTTCCGATTAAAGTCTTGTTGCTTGTGAGAAGATACTTTATGTCGTCGTGAACGCGCGCTCCGCTTGTCTTGTCGAAAGCGTCGAAATATGAATGGTCGCTGTCGCTTACTTTTCCGTCGCTAAGGTCGATTTCTCCGCTTAGAACGATGAACGCAGAGCCGCTTTTTCCGATTGCGTTTGTGAACGCTTTCCGTTTGCTCACTGGGTCAGGATAAGCCGCGTCGTCAATCACGATTTTTTTTGACTCGTCCGCATAGGAAAGCTTTCCAGCGTCAGCCCAGCCGTTTGTGATGATTTTTTCTTTTGGAGACGCAGCGAACGCGAATCCAAAAGCCGATAAAAGCATAATTGTTCTGGCAATGATTTTTTTCATCAGAGTCCTCGCTAAATGTAAAAGATTGTTTTGGGAACGTTATTTAAATAAAAAAAAGACTGCCTGTTTTTTCAGGCAGTCTCGGATTTTATGATTTTTTTGCGAGTTCTACAATCCACTTTGCGGTGGCTTCAATTCCGACTGACGAGCTGTCAATCATCATGTCGTAGTTTTTTCTGTCTCCCCAAGTGTTTTCTGTGAAAGTATTGTAGTGGTTCGCGCGGTGCTTGTTCACCGTTGTAATCTGCTTTTTCGCGTCTCCCTCGGACTCGTGGTAGATTTCCGCCACACGCTTTATCTCAGCGTCGCAGTCAGCATATATGAAAACGTTAAGCAAATCCTCTTTTTTGATTTCATCGGAATTTGAGAGAATATAGTCCGCGCAGCGTCCGACAATCACGCAAGGCTTTTTCGCGATGTCTAGAATCACTTTCCGCTCCGCGTTGAAAACCTGGTCTGCGAGCGGAAGATTCTGCTGTCCGACAGGCTGTCCCGCAGTTCCTGTTGTTCCGGCGTAGCTTGTTCCAAGAAGAAGATTGTAAAGCCAGCCCGAAGAAAGGTTCTGCTCTGTTTTCTTGATGAAATCCGCGCTCAGTCCGCTTTCTTTCGCGGCCATGTCGATGATTTCCTTGTCGTAAAAAGTGTATCCGAGCTGGTCAGCGACCATTTTTCCGATAAGACGACCGCCAGAGCCGTACTCGCGGCTGATTGTGATTATTTTTTTCATAATGTTCCTCCAATAAAAACTTTGATGCAGTTTCAGATAAAGATGCAAAAACTTTCGGGCGTTCCCCTCTCTTCGTGCAGGCACTTCGTTCGGGTCGGGCGTTCCGTGGTTCCGCTGCCGCTTCATTCTTGGCCGTTATTTCCGTGCCAGGTCTCCACTTGCGGAGACTTTTAGGCAAAAGCCTTTCAAGAATTTTGCTTCTCGCCGGGACAGAACGGCTCTGCCGCCACTCCATGCCCTAACGCATTTCGCTTGTATAGATTATATCACACATTTTTTTCGATGATAACTAAATTTCTTTCTCGCTCCTCGCCTTCGGCGGTGTTTTCGGTCAAAAAAGGAACTTTGAGCGGCAGAATCTCGTATTTCGGATTTTGCGGAAGCGACTCCATTTCTTCTATTATTTTCTCTTTTTTCGCCTTGTAAGCCGCAAGAATTCCGTTCGGCTTCAAGATTCTAAGAAGAACTTTCGCCATTTTCTTGTCGAGCGGCCGGAACGCGCGGAAAACGCAAAGGTCAAAACGATTCTGCCCGAGCCGCTCTGCCTGATTCTCCTCGACTTCAACATTTTGAAGATTCAGAATTTGCGCGCTGTGGCTCAAGAATCCGCAGCGTTTTGTCATTCTTTCAACCAGAGTGAAATGAAACTGCGGAAGGCACGAGGCAAGCGGAATTCCTGGCAAGCCCGCCCCGGAGCCGATGTCCGCAAGCGAGAAATTTCCTGATTCTGAATCTGGTTCTGAAAGCCGCTCGCCCCATCTTTTTGAAATCTCCGCGCATATTTTTGGAAGCGCGCTCAGACTGTCCAAAATGTGCCGGATTGCAATCTCGTCATGCTCGTCCGCGTTTATCAAGTCGAATTTCGCGTTGTATTCCTGAAGAGCCGCAATGTATTTTTCCATTTTCTGCTCGATAAGCTCGAGCGGCAAAATCTTTATTCCTGAAAATTCGCCGGCTTCAAATCCAAGCTCCAAAAGTCCTTCGTGTAAAAAATCCATAAAAGTTTCCTCGGTCTCGATTTTGTAAAATCAGATTTTATAAAATCGATAAAATAAAATCTAAAAAAAGTTAAAAATGAAAATTCGTCAAAGTAAAAAATGAAAATCCGTCAAAGCCGAAATCTGATAAAAAAATCAAAAATCGCTTTCCCGTCAAAATGCCGTTTTTTTCATCTTAGTCTTGATGATTTTTCGCGTCTCCTTAATCTTAATCCGCCGAAAAAAAAATCCGAATAAGTTTTCCGAACAAATCCGGAAAATCAGTTCATCGAAATCAGCAAGTCCATTTTCCAGCCGCTTCCGTCGTTCGCACGGAGTGTTATGAGATTTCCTGTCCGCTCGGCTTCAAGCTCGTTTTTTTGCGTGAGTCCGTAGAGAAACGAGTATTTGTTCTCGCTGTCCTGGCTCACCGCCGGAGCCACCTTGTATTTTGTGATTCCGCCGTCGCTTCCTTTTGAGTTGAAGAAAAAATAGAAAGTCTCGCTCCGGCTTTTGTTCGCGCTGAAATATTTCCGGTCGCCTGTCAAAAGAAAAGTTCCGTCGCTTTCCTGCTCGGAAAAATAAATTTTCTTGCAGGTCGAGAGAATGTCGTAGCCGTTCACGTTGAATCTTAAAATTTTCGGCTCGGTTTTCGCCGCGTTTGAAAATCCGTCCTTGTTCTCTGAGCGCAAAACGCCGTTTTCAGTGTTGCTCGATTTCAGCTCGGAAAGTTCCGACAGGATTTTTTCGAGAATTTTTGAGTCGGACGAATTCTTGTTTATCAGAAAATTTTCGCCCGCGAGATTTTGATAGAGATTCGCTTCAGATTTTGAATTTGAGGAATTCAAGCCGCGCGAATTCGACAGGAGATTTGAGACAGTTCCGAAAAGTCCAAGCCCGCTGAGATTTGAAAGGTCTCCTGCGGTCAGGAGATTTGACGAAGCCGCTCCCGCAGACTTCAACGCGGACAAATTTCGCAAAGCGTTTGAGCTTGAAGAATTTGTGCTTATTCCGCTTGCGTTCGTTGCGTTTGAAGCCTCGTTTCTTGTTTTTAAGCCGTTTGCGGCAGCGATTGTGCTTCCGTTTCCGCTTGAAGCTGAATTTGCGGAATCTTCATCAGAGCCGCTTTTCACCGAATCTGATTTTGTCTTATTTGCGTTTTGCGCGCTGTTCTGGAGTCCGTAGTAAAAATCGGAAGAGCCGGGCGCGTAAAATCCGCTCCCAATAGAAGGCAGAGCCATTGAAGGCATTGACGGAGACGACGGCATTGAAATCGATTTTTTTGCGCCGTCTTTTTCCGAAGAATCAGAAAAATTTCCTGCCGCTGTCTCCTGAAAACTCGCGGAAAATATCAAAAGCGAGGCAAATGCCAAAACCGCATAAGACGAAGCCTCTTTAGCAGCTGCGCCTTTGGAAAATTTCGCCTTAAAGATTTTCAAGGCTTTCCTCCACATACTGCAAACGCTGCTGGAGCGACTCAATCGTTTTTTCAAGGCGGTTCTTCTCTTTTTCAAGCTTCGCTTTCGGGTCTTCGCCGCTTGATTTTTTCTTCATAAGCTCGCTCACTGTGTCGGGAGCTTTTCCGCTTAGAATCTGCTGGCTTGCCGAATCTCTGTCCTCCGGCTTTTTGAGCGACGCGACTTTTTTCATATTGTCAAAGCCGATTGCCGGATTCATCTCAATTTGAGCGACTTTTGTGATTTGCTGCGCTTCCTTTCTCGGCAGGCAAAGAACGCGGTCAAGATAATCCTCGTAGCGGATATTCGCCTCTTCGCAAAGCTCGTGCGCGCGCGAAAGAAGCTTTCCGAATTCCTGCATAAGTTTTCCGTTCACTTCGATGTAGTCTTTTCTAATCTTTTCTGTAAGCTCTTTCAGCTCTGGAGACGAGTCCAAGTCCAGCTTGTAAAGCCCAAGCTCCTCAGCCGTTTGGAGCATTCTGTGGAATCTCGCCCAGAACGCGGCGGTGTGGACTTTCGAGCCTTTCATCGGCAGTTTTCCGCCTGTCGATTCAAGATAGTCTTCCGTGTCCTTGTGATGCGTGTACTCGTGGATTGCAGTGTAAATCAGCT
Organism: Treponema sp.; assembly: GCA_034088785.1. Taxonomy (GTDB): domain Bacteria; phylum Spirochaetota; class Spirochaetia; order Treponematales; family Treponemataceae; genus Treponema_D. The sequence continues at coordinate 20,296 of JAXDVS010000030.1, read as the reverse complement.
GCATATCGTTCTTGAAATTCTTGTTGTGGAGCAGAATCTCGTGCGTGTCAGGCTTGTAAAGTCCGTTCACTCTCGTGCTTTCTTTTCCGGTCATCGTTACTGTAAAGTCAAGTTTTGTGTCCTCAATTTTAAGAAGAAGCTCTTTTATCTGCGCGTTATCCATTTTTTTTCTCCATATTTTTATATTTTGGGCGTTCCCGTCTCCGTGCAGGCACGAAGACGGTCGGGCTATCTGCCGTTCCGCTTTTCGCTCCATTGCAAAGAATCTCGATTCCGCAAGCTCCATCTTCGCTTCTTTGCAACGCCTTCGGCGCGGCTACTATCCCTAACGCATGAACAGAAAATTATCTCCTTGTAATTTTCTGTTCTACGAGAACCGCCGGTTCTCTCTTTGCTTTTTCGCCGCATCCGTGCGGCAAATTGTAAGCACAAGGAGCTGTCTAAAAAGTTCACTGTCTAGTGTCATTCCGAACTCGAGAACACTTGTTCTCGTTTTGATTCGGAATCTCTGGACTGTATTTAGCGTAGATGCTGAAACGAGTTCAGCATGACGATTCGTTTTTAAACAACTCTTTTGAGTATAGAATTTTTATAGCTTTTTGAATATTGTTCTAACTTTTCACAAAAGCTATCATAAAATTATGGCAGATATAAAATCAAATCTTAATAAAATAATCTCTCAAATCCGCGCGGCGGAAAAATCCTCAAACAGAAAAGAAGGAAGCGTCAAGCTCGCCGCGGTTTCAAAATTTCATCCTGCGGAGGCGGTTCTTGAAGCCCGGAATGCGGGGCAAATCCTTTTCGGCGAGAACAGAGTTCAGGAAGCTGCTGCAAAATTCGATTCTTTAAGGTCTGAAAACCCGAACCTTGAATTTAATCTCCACATAATCGGCTCGCTTCAGCGCAACAAGGTAAAGGAAGCCGTAAGAATCGCGAGCTGCATTCAGAGCGTTGACCGTCTCGAGCTTATCGAGGAGATTGAAAAGCAGTGCGCAAAAATCGGAAAAAGCATTGAAATCCTTTTTGAGCTTCACACGGGCGAGGAGTCAAAGGCGGGATACGCGGACGAGGCGGCTCTTGAAGAGTCAATCCGGCAGATTTCAGACGGAAAATTTCCTCACGTTGTTCCGAAAGGATTTATGACGATGGCTCCGAACACAACGGACGAAAATTTGATAAGAAAATCGTTCGCATTGTGCCGCGGGACAAGAGACAAAATGGCCAAAGAATTCCCGGGACTCGATTTTAGCGAGCTGAGCATGGGAATGAGCGGCGACTTCAAGATTGCGATTGATGAGGGCGCGACAATCGTCAGAATCGGAACCGCAATTTTCGGCGAGCGGGATTATTCCGCGTAAAAATGGTGGCCGCCTGCTATGGACGAGAATTCTCGGAACTTTTGCAGTCGTCATTCTGATTTGTTTTCAGAATCTCAAATTTCTGTTTCTGTTGAAAACGCTTTCTTAAAACATTACTATTGAAAGAAAAATCCGTTTTACAGGAACTTCCGATGAAAAATCTTTCACAAATCATAAAATCCATTGAATACAAATCCGTTGATTCTGACGGAAAAACTGAAATTCCGCTTTCTGACAAGGAGATTTCAGGCCTTGTTTTTGACAGCCGCGATGTAAAGCCGGGAAGCCTTTTTTTCGCGCTTCCGGGAACGCACACGACAGGAAATATTTTTATTCCCGCGGCGATAGAAAGCGGAGCGGGCGCGGTTGTCTTTCAGGACGAATTCGATGAGGAGACAAAATCAAAAATCTCTGAATCCTGCAAAGGCAAAAATGTCTCGTTCATAAAAGTCGAGTCGGCGCGCTTTGCTATGGCTCCAATTTCCGCTGAATATTTCGATAATCCTTCAAGAAAGCTCGGCATTATCGGCGTTACCGGCACGGAAGGAAAATCTTCCACAGTCTCGTTTATCTGGCAGCTTTTGCGCCTTACAGGACACAAGGCGGGCTTTATCTCCACGGTTCAGTTCTCGCTTGGAGACGAGGCGCGTGCGAATCCTCAGCACACGACAACGCCGGAATCTCCGATTATCCAGAATTATCTTGACGAGATGGTCAAGAACGGCTGTGAGTACGCGGTTGTGGAGACTTCATCTCACGGGCTTTCAAAAAAGCTCAACCGGACTGGAAACATTGACTTTGATGTCGGAATCTTTATGAATGTTACGCTCGAGCATCTTGAATTCCACAAGACTTTCGAGCAGTACAGAAGCGACAAGGCGAATCTTTTCAGGAAACTTGACGAGAACGGCCACGAAAAGACAATTCTCGGAAAAAAAGTGAAAATCCCGAGCTTTGGAATCGTGAATCTTGAAGATCCGAGCGCGGAATATTTTATAAAGGCGACACGCCAGCCTGTTCTGGGATTTACGACAGAGGGAAAAGCCGGAAAATCCGCGGCGGAGGGAACGAAAGCTCCGCTTTTGCCGCCAGTTCCTGCTGAAATTCCTGTTCTTACGGCGAAAAACATTGCAAGCGCGCGTTATGGCCTTGCGTTCGACATGAGCGAGCCGGGCGCGGTTGACGAGCATTCAAAGCCGATTCCGCGGAAAATTTTTCATGTGAAGTCGCATTTGCCTGGCGCGTTCAACACTTACAATCTGATGGCGGCGATTGAGACTGTCTCGCGCCTTACTGGAACTCCGATTGAGGATGTCGCCTTGCAGGTTGAGAATCTCGCGCCTGTGAAAGGCAGAATGACCGTAATTGACGAGGGGCAGCCGTTCGAGCTTGTAGTTGACTATGCGCACACTCCTTCAAGCTTCGAGACGATTTTTCCTCCGCTTAGACGGCGGTGTTCAGGCAGAATGATTTGTCTTTTTGGTTCAGGCGGCGAGCGCGACACGAAAAAGCGTCCTCTTCAGGGAGAAATCGCGGCTAAATTCTGCGACATCGTGATTCTCGCAGATGAAGACCCGCGCGGCGAAGACCCGGTTGAGCTTTTGAAGCAAATCGCAGCCGGCGCGGAAAAGGGCGGAAAAGTCTTGGACAAGGATTTGTTCATAATTCCTGACCGGCCGAAGGCAATTCGGGAGGCTTTCAAGATGGCTGAAAAAAACGACATCGTTCTTCTGCTTGGAAAAGCGCACGAGAATTCAATCATCTACAAAGACGGCCCGCATCCTTACGACGAAATTTCGGAAGCGAAAAAGGCTCTGCGCGAGCTTAATCTTGAAAATGCAAAATAATAGAGGCGAATTATGAAAATCACACTGGTTTACGGCGGAAAATCCGGCGAGCATGAAATTTCGCTTGTTTCGGCGGCGGCAATCGCTCGGAACATCGACACAAAAAAGCACAGTCTGGCTCTGATTGGAATCTCAAAAAACGGAAAATGGTTTTTTCAGGACGATTCGGAGCTTGAAAGAATAAAATCGAACGAGAACGCGCATTTTGCTGTGAACGAGAATCCTGAGAATGAAGTTTTTGTGATTCCAGGCGGCGGACGCGAGAGAACGTTCCTTGTCGGCGGAAAAAACGGAAAGATAATCTCTTCTGACGTGATTTTCCCGGCTCTCCACGGAACTTACGGCGAGGACGGCACGATTCAGGGGCTTTTCGAGATGATGGACGTGCCTTACGTGGGCTGCTCGACTTTGGCGAGCGCAATCACAATGGACAAGGAAAAGACAAAATCCGCTCTTGAGAACTCGGGAATTCCTGTTGTTCCGGGGCTTTGCATGCGCCGTTCCGATTTTTCAGACTCAAAAAGATATGAAGAGATTTTGTCTGACGCGGAAAAAAATCTGAAATTTCCGCTTTTTGTTAAGCCTTGCTCGGCTGGAAGCTCTGACGGCGCCGGAAAAGCTGAGAATCTTGAGCAGCTTAAAGACGCGGTAAAAGAAGCGTTTGAGTGGGACGACAAGATTCTTATTGAAAAAGCGGTAAACGCGCGCGAAATCGAGTGCTCTGTCACAGGAAACCCGACGACTTACAACGGAAAGAATGGTTTTGAGAAGCTCACAGCATACGGACCGGGCGAGATTGCGCCTAAGCATCAGTTCTATGACTACGACGCAAAATACAACGACCCTGACGGAGCGGACTTGCTGATTCCGGCGGCCTTGCCTGAAAATCGGCTTGAGGAAGTAAGAAATCTTGCAAAAAAGGCTTTTGCCGCACTTGACTTGTGCGGGCTTTCACGCGTGGACTTTTTCATCGACAAGGACACGGACAAGCTTTATCTGAACGAGATAAACACGCTTCCGGGCTTCACATCGATTTCGATGTTCCCGAAGATGTGCGGAAAGTTCGGGCTTGGATTCAAGAATTTGACAGAGCTTTTGATAAACGAGGCTGTCGCAAGATTCGAGGCGACAAGAAGCCTGAAGACATCACGATAGACAAAAGAAAAGCGAACGCGTTAGGGATGCCTGCGTGTTTTACACGCTGCGGTGCGCGCAGCGTTGTTTTGCGGCGGTTGAGCGAAGCCGAAACAGAGCAAAACAATGTAGGCGAAAGCCGGAACGCCGGATAGCCCGACGGCGAAGCCGTAACGCCCAAAAGGAGAAAATTTTATGTCAGACAAAAATGAACAATCCGAGCCTTTGCCTCCAGTTCCGCATATTTATCCGGAAGGATGCTTTTTTAAGTCTCTTGATGAAATCAGCGGCAAGCGGATAACTGTTATGGGGCTTGGGCTGAACGGCGGCGGCGAGGCTTGCGTGCGTTTTTTTCTGAAGCACGGAGCGTATGTTGTCGCGACTGACATGAAAAGCGCGGACGACTTGAAGCCTACAATCGATTCTCTTTCGAACGATTCGGAGCTTGACCTTTCCCGCCTGACTTACAGGCTCGGCGGACACGACATCGCGGACTTTGAGAATGCGGACTGCGTCATAAAAAATCCCGGCGTGAAATACGACGGAAACAAATATCTTGCGGCGGCTAAGAACATCGAGACTGACATCTCGCTTTTCCTGAATTTTTCAAAAGCTCCGATAATTGCGGTTACAGGCTCTAAAGGAAAGTCCTCAACGGTGAGCGCGGTTTACTACGGCTTGAAGCAGGCTGGATTCAACGCGTTTCTTGGCGGAAACATAACGGTTTCCCCTCTTACTTTTCTTGAAAAGACCGACGAGACAACGCCTGTTGTGCTGGAGCTTTCGAGCTGGCAGCTTGCGGATTTGCGCGGAAGAAAGCTCTTGAAGCCGAAAATCTCGATAATCACAAAAATTGTTCCCGACCATCAGAATTTTTACCATTCGATGCTCGCTTACGTGAACGACAAGAAGCTGATTTACGCTGACCAGACAAAAAAGGACTTCGCGATTTTTGATTTTGACTCTGACCCGGCTGCCGACGGCGGAACTTTGATTGAAAACTGGGGAGACATTTTTGCGAAGGAGTGCAGGGCGACTGTTCTCAGATACAGCAAAAAAGCTCTTCCGGCTGGAATTCTTGGAGTCTGGCAGGACAAGAAAGGGCGCGGAGTTGCAAGGCTTAGCCGCGAGATTTTGGACAGGCTTCCTCAAAGCAATGACGACCTGGAGGAAATCGTTCTTAAAGATTTGATTGTCCCGGGAAAGCATATGCGGACAAATGTCTTGAATGCGGCACTTGTTCTCCGGCTTATGGGAGTTTCTGCCGAGCGGATTGTCGAGGTTCTCGGGCGGTGGAACGGAATTAAACACCGGCTGGAATTTTTCCACGAGTTCAAGACAGAAAACGCGGTTTACAGATTCTACAACGATTCTGCGGCGACAGTTCCTGAAGCGGCCGCGGAGGCGATTTGCGCTTTCGGGCAGGGCGTGATTTTTCTTTCAGGCGGAACCGACAAAGGTCTGGACTTGTCTCCAATCGGACGCGCGATTGAAAACTGCGAAGAATCCTTAAAGCCGCTCGCGATTTATCTTTTGCAGGGAAGCGCGACAGAAAAAATAATCTCAGACTTCAATAAAAAGGAAATCCGGTATAACGGACCGTTCAAAAGCGTTGGTGAAATGCTCGACTGCCTGAAAAAAGACATCCTGAACTTGGAGACTTTGCAGCCGAGCGTCGGAAAACAGGCGAAAAAAATTGAAAAAATTGTTCCCGTTGTGTTCTCGCCCGGAGCTACCAGCTTTGGAATGTTCAAAAACGAATTTGACCGCGGAAACCAGTTCAAGAAAAATGTGAGGGAAATGTTTTAAGGGGAAGAAATGCTGCGCTTTGTGGCAATGTGAAAAACTTGACAGGGCAAGCGAGACCACCGCTTGCCCTAATTTTTTCACCGCCGCCATTTCCCCTTTCTTTTTTCGTTTTAGTTCAAAAATAATCCGCTTATATTTGTTGTAAACGCTTTCTAAAAATGAGAGAATGACGCAAACTGAAAAATTGAGGAATGGATTTTATGAAAGAATTCAAGATAGAAGATTTTGGCGGGAAGAATGACGGCGTTTTTGACAACACTGCTGCTTTCAAGTCGGCTTTTGCGGCTGTCGCGGAGAACGGCGGCGGAAAGCTTTCTGTCGCCGCGGGAAAATGGCTCACAGGCCCGGTTGATATTCCGTCTGATACTGTTTTTGAGCTTTGCGAGGGCTCGGAGCTTGTGTTTATGACAGACCCGAATCTTTATCCTCCGGCGTTCACGAGGTGGGAAGGCGTTGAGTGCTATGCGATGCACGCTCTTGTCCGCTCGGAAAAGACAAAGAATGTCAAAATCTGCGGAAAAGGAACAATAAATGGAAACGGCGCGGATTGGTGGAAAGCCGTAAAAGAAAAGAAAGCCCGCAAGCAGTTAAGCCCTGAAGAGTCTTACGAGATTGCTCTTGCAAAATTGAATCCCGGATATGAGAATCAGGCGGGCGGCGGCGGCGGACGCGAGACTCAGTTTTTGCGCCCTTGTTCGGTCGAATTCATAAACTGCGAGAATGTTACGATTGAGGGAGTCAAGATTATCGATTCTCCGTTCTGGACAGTTCATCCGCTTTATGTGAAAAATCTTAAGATTGAGAAAGTCCACATTGAAAATCCTTACACAGCTCCTAACACAGACGGAATCGATGTTGACTCTTGCGAGAATGTTCTTATCGAAAACTGCTTTGTTTCTGTCGGCGATGACGGAATCTGCATCAAGTCCGGCTCAGGCCCTGACGGAATCCGCGTGAACAAGCCTACGGTCGGCGTTGAAATCAAGGGCTGCACTGTGCGCAACGCTCACGGCGGAATCGTAATCGGCTCGGAGACAGCCGCAGGAATGAGCAAAATCCACGCGAGCGACTGCGATGTCTCTGGAACTGACCGCGGAATCAGAATCAAGTCAAGACGCGGACGCGGCGGCGACATCAACGACATCGAGCTTAAAAATCTCGTGATGGACGACACTCTCTGCCCGATTGCTATGAATATGTACTACAAGTGCGGAATCACGGACACAAAGTCGCCTCTTTTCAGCCTTGAAAAACAGCCTGTAACAAGCGAAACACCGAGAATCCACAATGTCAAAATCATCGGCTGCAAGGGAAAAAACTGCAAGGCAAGCGCGGGATTCATCGTCGGGCTTCCAGAAATGCCGATTGACAACCTTGAAATCAGAGACTGCTATTTTACGACAGACGAGAATTCTGACCGCTCTCCAATGGAAAGCGATATGTTCTATGGGCTTCCTGAAGTCACAGAGAAAAGCTTCCGTGTGAGAAACGCCCCGGGTGCGAAGTTCGAGAACGTTAAGATTGAAGGTCCTAAAGAGACATTCATCTACGAGTAATTTATAACAGCGTTTATTCTGCGCGGCGGACTTTGTCTCAATGCGCAGAATTTGCTTATGATTTCTCTTGTTTTTGCTTCGCGCGTTATGTTTCTGCACGGCCGCGGGGCAATTTTTTTACTCTGCGTATGCAACGCGAACACAACGGCTAAAAATACAGAAAAATTAGGATTATGCAAAATCAGGAAGACATTGAAATTTTCACGGACGACATAGGAAATCTTTTAAAGTCGAAAATCACGGACAAAAAAAACGTTTTTGTGTTCACGACCGATGTTGTCTGCCAGAGCTGGGCGGACTGGTGCGTCACAGAAAACCACACTGTGGTAAAATCTGTCGCTTCTGCCCGTTTTCTTGCGTGGGACACTTTCAAGGGAAAAGTCGTTTCCGCGCAAAAGGAAGGATATTCCGCAGTTCCGTCCGTCCTTAGAAAACTTTTTGTGCATACGCTGATTCAGAAAAACGCGGAAAGTCAAATCTTCAAGAAAATCATAAATCCTTATCCTGAGTACAGGAAAGACGCGTTCGCTTTTGCCGACTGGATTTCAAAAAATCTTCCGTCGCTTCACGTCTGGAAAAAACGTCTCGAGAAGAACCGCGAAATCTACGGCGAGCTTGACGACGAAGATGAAGACTATAAAACGCTTTACACTTTGTATTCCGAATTTCTCGAGAAAAACAGGCTTTTTGAGCCGGGCTGGATTGACGAGATAAAATTCACTGACGAAAAGCATCATTACTACATTTTTTATCCTGAGCAGATTGAGGATTTTGTTGACTACATCGAAATTTTCAAGGGAGCGGGAAATGTCTCTCTTGTCTATCTTCCGAAAGAGACAAAGCAGCCGAAATGCTACGAATTTTCAGACTCGCGCTCGGAGCTTAGAAAAACAATTTTGAGGATTATCGGGATTGTGAACAGCGGAAAAGCCGACTGGACGCAAATCGCGCTCACAGTTCCTGATTTTGAAAATTATCGCCCTTATCTAAAGCGCGAGCTGGAGCTTTATTCCGTGCCGTTCGTGTTCCGCGCGGGCGAGCCGCTTTCAAAAAACTGCGCCGGCCGGATTTTCAAGGAAATAAGAGGCTGTCACGAGAACGAGTTCTCTTTTGATTCTGTGCGCGCTCTTCTGCTCGACGAGACCGTTCCGTGGAAAAAAGAGATTCAGGAAATTAAGGAGAATTTAATCCGAGAGGGAAACAGGATGCGCTGCATTTGTCCTTTTGAGGAGAAAATCGAAGGCGGAAACGGCACGGACGGCGGCAAAAATTTTGTGACAGAAAAAATCGATGTGTGGGAAAAGGCCCTTTCAAGTTCTTCTGCCAAAAAAACTGCTGGAAAAAACGGCGAAAACGCTTTTGAAGGCGACGTGCTTTTAAAAAGCAATCCGCTTTTAAATTTTTACAGGAAACTGAAACGGCAGATAAACCTTTTCTTTGACGACGGCGCGGATTTCTCGAAAATTCTTTCGGCTTGGATTCAGTTCAGGGAAATTTTTCTTGAGACAAAGGATTTTGAGAACGCGGAATTCGAAAATTCAAACAGAATTCTTGCGCGCTGTGTGACGCAGCTCAAAGAAATAATCGAGGTGGAAAAAACTTTTAAAGAACAGATTCAGATAAAAAATCCTTTTGACTTTTTTATGAATCTTCTTGATGAAAAATCCTACACTCCGCAGCAGAAAAGCGAGGGCGTTTCCGTTTTTGACTACAAGCTTTCGGCGAGCGCGTGCTTCAAATTCCAGTTTGTGATAAACGCGTCGCAAAAGCAGCTCGACATCCAGAAAAAGCGGCTTGGATTTTTGAGCCGTGAAAAGCGCGAGAAGCTCGGATTTTTGGCGGACGACCTTTCTGCAAGCCAGAGCGACGTTACCGCGAAACTTTACGCGCGCGGAACTGACGGCGCGGACGGCGGATTTGTGCATTTTTCCTACGCGATTGATTCTTTTTCAGGATTCTCGATTCCTCATTCAAGCCTTGAAAACTTGAAATCCCAGCCTGAAAACCTGATTACAGACTATATTCTTGCGGAAAAAAGCTGGATTTTAGGCGGCGGAGCGGAAAAAATTCTTCTGACAGAAAATCAGAAAATCTCGCTTGAAAACTGGAAAAATTCCGCGATTGAAGATGAGTCAGAAAACTTTGGAAAACTCGAAAATAAATCAGAAATCGCCCGCGGAAATGAAATGCCTGAAACTGGCGACAAAAACGGAGATAACAGCGAAACCGACAAAGATAACTTTGACAAAAAATCCGAAAATTGTGAAGAAAATAAATGCGGCGGAGACAAAGAAAATCTCGGCTATTTTGCAAATTCTAAAATCAAGGAAAATGTCGATTACGTTCTTAGAAAAAGCCGCGAGAATCTTGACACTTTTGAATTCGGCGGAAGTCCTGAGCATATAAAAATTTCCGCGCGCGGAGACATGGAGCAGTTTTTCCCTTGCCCGCGAAAATGGGTCCTGAAAAAAATCCTGCGTCTTCAGGACGACTCTCTTGACACCCGGCTCATGCAGAATTACGACATGGGAAACTTGAACCACAAAATCCTTGAGAAATTTATGTCGGATTATGAGGGAAAAAATCTTCCGTGGTACGACGCAAAAAACGGCTGCTTTATGGGCGAGAGCCTTCTGAAAGATGAAAAATCGGATTCGGAAAATGAAAGCTCTGAAACTTTTGAAAACGGGATTTCGGATTCCGCGATTTCAAGCCCAGAAAGTCAAAATCTTGCAAATCCAACGATTCCGAATCCAGCGTTTCAAAATCACGAAAATCAAACAAATTCAACGATTCTGAACAAAAAACCGCAGGACGTGACTTCTGAAATCAAAAACCGGCTTTACAACGGGATTGTCCACGAGGCGATTCACGACAGAAATTCTGACTTCCGCGACTTGCCGCATGTGCTTTTCACGCTCGACTCTCAAAAGACGAAAATCGCCGACTCAATCTTTGAATTCCTTAAAGTTCTTCTGCTTCCGTTCGGCGAGTATTCTGGGCGGAAAGGCTACGAGAACATCAACGGCGTGGGAAAATGCGCTGTGCTCGGCGTTGAGAAAACTCTTGCCGGAAACTTCGGCGGCTTTGACCTGTTCGGAAAAATCGACTGTCTCTTGAAAAGCGCGGACGGCGAATTTGTGATTCTTGACTATAAAAACACTTCTGCTTCAATTCCGTCTTCGGCTGAAAGCACTGTTTCCGACGATGGAATTTTGCAGGAATTCCAAATGCCTTTCTACGCGAATCTCGTTTCTGAGAATATCCGGCTTGGAAGGCTTCGTGGCGAGCTTTTCGCGTCTTATTTTTACGCGATAAAAGACAAGGCGAAAACTGCGGCTTTTGACGACACGCCCGGCTCAAAGAAAACGCTTTCTGACTTTGGCGGGGCGATGGAAACTTCGCTTGAATACGCGGAAATTTTTAGGTCGAAAGTCGAAAATTATGATTTTGCTCCAAAAGCCTTGCGGGGCAAAAAAGACCGGCTCAGCGTTAGCAAGTACGAAAACTGCGCGCGCTGCCAGTTCAGGACAATCTGCCGGACAACTTACACGGTCGGCGAGAAAACTTTGGAGACGAGAAAATGAATGACTTCAAATATTTGAATCTGATTCCGCGGCCGCTGGACAAAGACCAGAGCGAAGTTTGCTTCAGCACGAAAAACGCGGTTGTTGCGGCTGGCGCAGGCTCTGGAAAAACACAGGTTCTTGCGACGCGTTTCGCATGGCTTGTTATGTCCCTTAAAATCGATGTCGGCGAGATTCTCACCCTTACTTTTACCGACAAGGCTGCAAGCGAAATGTACCAGCGGATTTACGACACGCTTTCATTTTTTGCGAACTACAGGAAAGGCGAGAATCCTGAAAAAGCGGAAGCCGAGGCGGACTTGACGGAAGAGAAAATCGCCCTTGCAAAAAAAGCCCTCCAGACGTTCTCAAATTCGCACATTCAGACTTTGGACTCTTACTGCGGCTCAGTTGTGCGCCAGTGCGCGAACCGCTACGGCCTTACGCCTGACTTTTCCGTGGCTTCTGCCGACAGCGAGCGGAACATCAAGAACGAGGCTTTCAAATTCATCTTGAAGAACAAGGACTCTATTGCAGTCCAGTCTTTCGCGAATCCGGGAAAGCTTCAGGAATTCGCGGAGAATATTCTTGCTGAAACCGTGATTAAGAACACGAGCATCGCGACACAGAAAGGCTATTTCCTTAAAAAACTTTCAAAGCAGCGCGCTGAAATCGCCGCGGTCTGGAATTATCTTGTGAAAGGCGAAAAATCCCCAGGCTTTGAAAAAATGCTCGAAAGCCAGTTCACGCCGGTCTTAAAATATATTGACGACGCTCAGAACACGCTCGACGCCGGCGGCAAGAAAGACGATTTTTCAAAGGCTGAATACGTCGCGTCCTGCCAGAATCTTTTTGACGAGGCTTGGAATCTTCAGGAGACTGAGAAAATTTCCGCGGACGAGATTGAAAGCGACTTGGATTCCGTTCTTCAAAAAGTTCAGGAATCAGAAAAACTTTTCGCTCTCCTTTCAAAGACAAAATCATCAGGCTCTGCTATTGCCGACGTAAAAACTGTTCTATGCGGAAAAACGAAAGGCGGAACCGCGATAAAATCTCTTGAAAACGACGCGCTTTTTTATCTGGAGCTTTGCAACGCTTTTATAAATCAGTACAGGGCAATAAAAAATCTCAATGGGCTTTTAGAGGAATTCACGCAGCAGGTGAACGCTTCAAAGCGGCGTTCTGGCAGCTTGACTTTTGCCGACGTAACGTCTCTCGCGCTTAAAATTCTTCTTGAAAACGAGGACATCAGAAATCAGGAAAAAAACGCCTACAAGAAGATTATGATTGACGAGTTTCAGGACAACAACGGCAAGAACCGCGACCTGCTCTATCTTCTTTCGCTCAAAAAAGGCGAATTCGAGTCTGAAAATCCAAAGGAAAATTTTGTGATTCAGACCGATGATGACAATCCAGCTTCTCTCCATGACCAGATTGTCTTCCGAGATTCTGACGGAAAAATAATTTCAGACAAGCGAGATTCTGAAAAACTCTTTTTTGTTGGCGACGAAAAGCAGTCAATCTACAAATTCCGGGGCGCGGACGTTACGGTTTTCAACGAGCTTACGGATTTGGACGCAGAAAAAGCCGAGAACGCGCAGCTTTCAATGACTTTCAATTACCGTTCCGACGCGGAACTTCTGACTTCGTTCAACCTGCTTTTCAAGAATGGAAACGGAATCTTTGAGAATCCTGACGGCGAGAAAAAATACGAGGCGAACTACGTAAAAGAGGCGAAAAAAAACGGCGCGGAGCTTCCTGCCCTGAATTCTGAAAATGTGCGAGTTCACTTTTGCTTTTCAAGCGACAAGAAAATCAGCGAGAACGAAAATCTTGTGCCGGAAGACAGGCTCAATTATCTTCCGCAAAAGGAAATCGACGCTTATTTTGTCGCAAAGAAAATCCGGCAGATTTACGACGAAGAAAAAAATCTTGCGGAAACTCTGATTTCAGGTGATTCCGAAAATTCCGCTGGTTCTGCAAAAAAAATCAAAAAGTCAGAAAAAATCCAATGGAGCGATTTTGCGATTCTCGACCGCTCGCGCTCCGACCGGAAAATCCTTACAAAATATCTCGCGCTTTTCAACATTCCTTTCTCGGTTGACCAGTTCGGAAATATTTTTGAGGACGCGGTTGTGAACGACATCTACAATTTTCTGCGGATTTGCGTCTATCCGAGCGACATCAACGCGTTTGCGGCTTTTTTATGCTCGCCTTTTTCGGGGCTTTCTGAAAACGAGGCGGAAATCGTTCTTTCCCATCTCGTCGATATAAAATTCCGCTCTTATGACGAGGAGCCTTTTGTTTTTGACCCGTTCAAGACAGAAGATGTTGACGAGAATCTAAAAAAAGAGCTTCCAGAAAAATCTTTCAAGAAATTTGTCTCTGCGCGCGATTTTTTCAAGTCAAGCCAGAAAACTGTCCTCCGGCAGAAAATCACCGAGACTCTTTCAATGCTCTGGAACGTGTGCGGCTACAAGTACGAGACAATGCTCGACAGCCAGAAACAGCTTTGCGCCGAGCATTTCGATATGATTTTCGAGCTTGCCCGCGAGGTTGACGAGAACGAGAAAAGCCTTGCGTGGTTTATCGACGAGCTTGAAAAACTTAAAAGCGGCGGATTCGGCTCTGATTCCGATGTTGACGCGAAAGACGTTAAATATCCGCTGGAGCGCGAGAGCGCGGTTCAGATTATGACAATCCACAAGAGCAAGGGCTTGCAGTTCAAGCACGTTTTTGTGTGGGGCTGCGCGAATTTAAGGCAGAAAGGCGAATCTTCACTTTTGTTTTTTGACGAGGAGAACGGAATTTCTGTAAAGGCGGACGGAAGCGGCTCGAACTACTTTTTTGAAAAGCAGAAAGAGCTTTCGCGCCAAAAGGAGCGCGCGGAATTCAAGCGGATTTTGTACGTTGCAATCACGCGCGCTGTAAGCGACGTTTACGTTCTCGGAGAATGGAAATCCGGGAAGAACGGCGTCAAGCCGCCTGAGCCGGGCGATTTTAAGCTTTTAGAGTCTATGGTCTTCAAGAATTATCCTGATTTTCAGGAAGACGGATTTGCGTGCGGCTCGCCTGTTTTCAGTTCAAACAACGGCGAGTGCGGCTTTGACTACTTTTCAGTTCCTCTTTTGACTTATGACGATCTGCAAAAAAAAGATGAGAAAACTGCCGACGAGCTTCGCGAGAAAGTCATCTCGAACCTGAAAAACGCGGAAATTTCAGAGAATCTCGTGAAAACTGAAATCTGCGGAATAAAAAAAGCGTCTCCGAGCCGCATTTCAGACGAAAGCGAACTAAAAGACGACGGATTTTATCATTCTGAAAAGAAAGACTTGTACGCAGACTTGACTGAAATCCTGAAAAAATATTCGAAAGAAGATGACGCGAGCTCGAAATCCGCAAAATCTTTCGCAGAATCTGAAAAAAATGCTGATGAACTTGAAGCAGCCGAGGAAGAAGAAAATTTCCCGCAGGAAAACGGAACTGACTCTTCGCCGCAAATTCTTTTGCCAGAGAGATTTTCCGCTGCGGACTTTGGAACGCTTGTCCACGATTATCTCAATAAAATGTGCCTCGGAATCGACATCGAAACTTACGAGCCTTCAGCGCAGCTTTTGAAAAATCTAAGCGACAAGGATTCTCAGAAAATCCGCGGAATCTGCATAAAAATGTGCCGGAGCTTTGCGGAAACGGATTTTTACAGGGATTTTCTCGACGCGAAAAAAAACGGACGCTTTGCGGAAAGCGAGCTTGAGTTCAAATTTTTCGATGACGAAAGCCAGACGCTTTACCACGGATTTATCGACCTGATTTTTGAGGCTTCAGACGGAAACTACGTGATTTTGGACTACAAGACCGACCAGACGATTTTGCCGTATCTTCATTATCTTCAGCAAAAATGCTACAGAAACGCCGCGAAAGACCTTGTTCCAGACACAAATACAGACGCAGGCGGTTTCAAGTGCTTCCTGTATTATCTCCGCTTCGGCGAGTCCGTGGAGATTACAGAAAAGCTGTGAGTTTTGAAGAAAAACGTGCCATTCAGGGGCAATTTATTCTGAGCAAAAGCGTGTCATTCCGAACTTGTTTCGGAATCTATAAAAAGTTTGTTTTAGATTCTAAAACCAAGCGAATACAGATGCTGAATCTAAGCGAACGCAAATGCGTTCGAGTTCAGCATGACGCGTGTCATTCCGAGAAAAAACTGTCATTACGAACTCCGATTCGGAATCTGCTGAAAAAACTCATTATGTCACGTTTTCTGCAACCGACTTTTTCGCCTCGCGTCTCTCCGTTTTTTAGCGGTTTGCTTTGCCGTTCAATAATTGATAACCAGCAATTTTTTTGATAAGATTATATTCAAATTCGGTTAAACCGTAAAAATATTTTTAGGAGACACACAAAATGGCAAAAGTAGTAACTTTTGGTGAATTGATGCTTCGCATCCAGCCTGCTGACTATTATCGTTTCGTTCAGGTTGACTCAATGACAACAACTTTCGGCGGCGGAGAAGCAAACGTAGCAGTTTCTTTGGCAAACTACGGTGATGACGCTTACTTTGTATCAAAACTTCCTACACACGAGATTGGACAGGCTGCTGTAAACTCACTCCGCAAATACGGAGTTCATACAGAATTCATCGTTCGCGGCGGTCCACGCGTTGGTATCTACTACAACGAGAAAGGAGCTTCTCAGCGCGGCTCAAAATGCGTTTACGACCGTGCAGTCTCTTCAATCCAGCTTGCTAAGCCGGAAGAATTCGACTGGAACAAAATCCTTGAGGGAGCTTCTTGGTTTCACATCACAGGAATCACTCCAGCTCTCGGACCAAACATGGTTCAGGCTTGTATCGAAGGATGCAAGGCTGCTCACGAGAAAGGAATCACAACTTCTTGCGACCTCAACTACCGCGGAAAGCTTTGGACAAAAGACGAAGCTCGCAAAGCGATGACAGAAATCTGCAAATACGTTGATGTTTGTATCTCTAACGAGGACGACGCAAACGACGTGTTCGGAATCAAGTCTGAGGGAACAGACACAACTAAGGGCGAATTGAACAACGAAGGATACCTTTCAGTTGCTCGCCAGCTCAAAGAGAAATTCAACTTCAAGAAAGTTGCAATCACTCTCCGCACATCAATCAACGCTAACCGCAACTTGTGGCAGGCACTTCTCTATGTTGATGACAAAGACTATGCATTCTCTAAGCAGTACGATATGAACATCGTTGACCGCGTAGGCGGCGGCGACTCATTCGGCGGCGGACTTATCCACTCACAGCTCAAGGGAATGAACACACAGGATTCTATCAACTGGGCAGTTGCAGCATCTTGCTTGAAGCACTCAATCATCGGAGACTACAACATGGTTTCTGAGGACGAAGTAAACAAGCTCGCAGGCGGAGACGGTTCAGGACGTATCCAGAGATAATTTTTCCTAAAAAGTATTGTCATGCTGAACTTGTTTCAGCCTCTGCAATAGCTAGGATTTATGGATTTTGAACTCGCTTTGCTTCGGAATCTGTAAACTGATAGTACGTCATTGCGAGCCTGGGACAGAGCCCCGGCGAAGCAATCCATTGCAAAAGGGCAATGCTTTTAGACAGTCTTGTCTAAATAAGAAAACATTTCGGGCATTTTTCTTTTCAAAATGTCCTGCATAATCTGTGGCGGTGAAAATTTTTTTACTGCCACGGCACGGCGGCTTTCCTTTTTTGGAGAGCCGCTTTTTTTATGAGAGTTGTTAAGAATGAAAAGAATTGCGTTTTATAATGTGATTTAGAACAGAGAAAGTCTTTATGTTCAAACAATCAGTGAAATATAGTATACTAGCTTTAGAAAGCTATGTTTTACACAAAAATCAACAACCGCCGTTATCTTGGAAATAAATATAGAATTCTCACCTTTATAAAGCAGACAATCTCTGAAAACTGCGGCGAGTTCGAATCATTTGCAGATATTTTCGCAGGAACAGGCGCGGTTTCTTCTGCTTACACTGACAAAATCTTGTACACAAATGATATTCTCTACAGCAACTATCTTTGTCATCTGACATGGTTTTCTGACGAAGTTTTTGATATTCAAAAAATTGAAAATTATATAAATTTTTACAATTCTGAGATTCCGTTTGAAGAAAACTATATGACGCGGAATTTCTCAGGCACTTATTTTTCTGACAAAGTCTGCTCAAAAATCGGATTTATCCGCGAGAATATTGAAAATGAATTTTGTTCCGGCAGAATCAACAGCCGTGAAAGGGCAATGCTCATAACATCGCTTCTTTATGGAATCGACAAGATTGCGAATACTTGCGGACATTACGACGCATACAGAAAAAACGCCGAGCTTCCGGAATCTTTTACAATGTGCGTTCCTGAACCGAATGAAAACTTGAAACACAATCACTGCTTCAACGAGGACACAAACGAGCTTGTAAAGAAAATCTCCGCAGATGTTGTCTACATTGACCCGCCGTATAATTCAAGACAGTATTGCGATGCCTATCATTTGATAGAGAATATTGCGCGCTGGGAAAAGCCGGAAGTCTTTGGAGTCGCAAAGAAAATGGACAGGACAGCTTTAAAAAGCAAATACTGCACAAGAGAAGCTCCGGCGGCTTTTGAAGATTTAATAAAAAATATCAGCGCGAAATATATTGTGGTTTCGTATAACAATATGGCAAAAAAAGGAAATGACCGCTCAAACGCCCGCATTTCAGATTCACAAATCTTGGAAACTCTTGAAAACAAGGGCGAGGTGAAGACTTTTTCCAAGCCGCTAAAAGCATTCACAACAGGAAAGTCAGAACATTCTGACAATGAAGAGAGGCTTTTTGTTTGCAAAGTAAAATAAGCCTTTCAAAAAATTATATCGCATCTCCGCTGAACTACACAGGCGGAAAGCACAAGCTTCTTCCTCAAATTCTGCCGTTATTTCCAGAAAATATTGAAACATTTGTTGATTTATTTTGCGGTGGCTGTAATGTTGGCGTGAATGTAAATGCAAGAAAAGTCATCTGCAATGACAATAATGAAAAGCTGATTGAATTTTTCAATTATCTAAAGAATACAGATTACAAAGCATTTTTAAGCAAAATAAGTAAAGTGATAAAAGAATTTCATTTGTCAAACACGGCGGAAAATGGATATTCGTTCTATGGCTGCAATTCTTCAAACGGATTGGCTTCTTACAACCGAGAACATTTTTTAGCTTTAAGAGAAAATTTTAATTCACTTCAATCGGAAGATTCCTATTATTTTGCAAAACTCTATATTTTGATTGTCTATGCTTTTAACAATCAGATTAGGTTTAATTCAAAAGGCTTATATAATCTGCCAGTCGGAAAAAGAGATTTTAACAAGCGGATGGCTAAAAAGCTTGAAATCTTTATGAACTCTATCGCAAATATTGAATTTACAAGTGAAGATTTCAGAGAGTTTAAGATAGAAAATCTGACGCAAAATGATTTTGTCTATGCTGATCCGCCGTATTTAATTACATGCGCTTCCTATAATGAACTAGACGGCTGGAATGAAAATAATGAAATAGGTTTGCTGAGAATGCTGGATGAATTAAACGGTCGAAAGATAAGATTTGCATTGTCAAATGTTTTATCGTCAAAAGGAAAGACAAATAATATTTTAGCCAGCTGGCTTAATAAAAATCCTGAATATAAATGCCATCATCTGAACTTTGATTATAGAAACTCAAACTATCATAAGACAGACAAAACAAATAAGGCTGATGAAATTTTGGTTACGAATTATTAAAAATGAAAACTCTGAAACAGGAGAAATAAAATGATTACAAAGAGAAACCAAGTTTTCAATCTTATGGATACAAATGGGCGAAGAAACGATGTGATAAATGCAATTCAAACTTACCTCTCAATATTAAATGAAATACAGACTGAAAAACATTGGAACTGGGACTGTGTTCCAAAAAGTGCTGCCCAGTTTGAATTTTATAAGCAGGCTGTTGAATCGTCTCCTGATGTTTTCAATAAACACGACAATTATGATTCATTTATCACTGAGTTGAATAAAAAAGAAAACTGGAAATTTAAAAATGCTCTTGAAACGAACCATTTTTCAGAAATCAGAAAGGAATCTGGAAAATACAAAAATCTCTTAGAATCTATTGATTTGGGAATTGAAGACAGAGCTAGGCATTACACAAGCAATCTTGTAAAAATAGGTTTTGCCGATGAGAAGCGAAATATTTCAGAGTCGGGAAAAACTTTGCTTTATCCAACAATGATTGAAAAGGATGAGTTTGAAAAAATTCTCCCGCTTGATTTCGCAAATATCATATATTTAAGACAGCTTTTAAAGCTGAAAATCTTTAATTTAGAAAAGGAAAAATTCTATGCTCCGTTTGTCCTTGCAATTTATATTTTGTTAAAAAAAGAAAGATTCTCTGAAAACGAGTTTTTGGAAATAATTCAGGGCTTTTCTCCATACTCAAAAATTGATGACATTGAAAATTATATTGATTTTTATAACGAGGGCGATGTTGTAAACTTCTTTGAGCCAGAAATTCCAAAGGAATTTGAAAACGATTCTAAACTGGAAAAAAGCATATTTTCAAAATATTTCAAGAATCAGAAAAGTTCAGCTACAACAGATATTTATTTTGATTTTTACAATCTTTTGTTTGATTTTTCGAATACAGTTTCGGAACAGACGCTTGAAAAACTTCTTGCTTATTATAAAAGCGAAAAAGACATTCTAAAAAAAGCATTTGGAAAAGGAAAAGAAGTTTTTAACATAAAAAGCAAGAACATTTCTGCGAATGATTTCAAAAGTCAAAATCCGAAGATTTTCAGCGGAAATTTGAACAAAAATCTTTATGCTATTTTTTCTAAATCAAAGCAGCTTGATGCAATTAGGGAATATTCCGACACGACAAAACGGATTTTCAAGGCAACAGGTCTTATAAGCTTTGAAAATGGATATGCGGAGCTTGCGTTCAAAGATATTTGCAGCTGTATTTTTGACATTGATGACTTAAAGAGAAAATTCATTG
>JAXDVS010000029.1:0-12874 GCA_034088785.1 Treponema sp. | reverse complement strand
AACTCCGCGTGGAGCTGCCGGGATTCCGTCCAAGTTAAAGTTGCCCAAAGTCTTGTTCTCGGAAGCCATTTCACGCTCGCCCTGCAATACGTGAATTGTAACCGCTGTCTGGCCGTCTGCAGCTGTAGAGAAAATCTGGCTCTTCTTTGTAGGAATTGTCGTATTTCTCGGAATCAGCTTTGTCATAACGCCGCCCATTGTCTCGATTCCAAGAGAAAGCGGAGTTACATCAAGAAGAAGAACGTCCTTTACATCGCCTGCGAGAACGCCGCCCTGAATTGCAGCTCCCATTGAAACTGCCTCGTCCGGGTTGATTCCTTTCAACGGCTCTTTTCCGAAGAAGTTCTTTACAACTTCCTGGAATTTTGGCATACGAGAAGAACCTCCGATAAGGAGAACTTCGTTAATCTGGTCTTTTGTGTATCCAGAGTCTTTCAATGCGTTCTGGCAAGGAATAAGAACTCTGTCCCACAAGCTCTGTGTCATCTCTTCAAACTGAGCGCGTGTCAAAGTCTTCTGCAAGTGCTTAGGACCAGTCGCGTCAGCTGTGATGAACGGCAAGTTGATGTCTGTTGAAGACTGGTTCGAAAGTGCGATTTTCGCCTTTTCAGACTCGTCCTTGATACGCTGCATAGCCATCGGGTCTTTTGAAAGGTCGATTCCAGTGTCAGCCTTGAAAGAATTTACAAGCCAGTCCGCAATCGCGTTGTCCCAGTCTGCGCCGCCCAAGTGAGTATCGCCGTTTGTGGCTTTTACTTCAAATACGCCGTCAGCCATATCAAGGATTGTGACATCAAGAGTTCCGCCGCCTTCATCGATTACAGCGAGAACTTTTTCCGCGCTCTTGTCCTCTTTGAATCCGAACGCAAGAGCCGCAGCTGTAGGCTCGTTGATGATACGCTTTACATTCAAGCCCGCGATTGTTCCAGCGTCTTTTGTCGCCTGTCTCTGAGCGTCGTTAAAGTAAGCAGGAACTGTGATTACAGCGTCTGTAACTTTTTCGCCAAGGTAATCCTCAGCAGTTTTCTTCATCTTCTGCAAGATGAAAGCTGAAATTTCCTGAGGTGTGTACTCTTTCTGCTGGCCGTTGTCTGTAACAACAACCGCTACATTCTCGCCTTTCTGAACGATTCCATAAGGAACGCGCTTAATCTCTTCCTGAAGGTCTGAATAATGTTTTCCGATAAGCCGCTTTACTTCGTAAACTGTGTTTTTCGGGTTTGTAATCGCCTGGTTTTTCGCAGCCTGTCCGACGATTCTCTCGCCTTTTGCTGTAAATCCGACGATAGAAGGAGTGATTCTTCCGCCCTCAGAATTCTGAATAACAGTCGCCTGTCCATTTTCCATAACGGAAACTTCCGATGTGGTAGTTCCCAAGTCAATACCGATAATCTTTGCCATAATATATTGTCCTCCGTAAGTTTTTTACTAATTACTCGCTTTTCGGCTTTTCCACCATTACTTTTGCGTGGCGGATTACTCTGTCTTTCAGCTTATAGCCTTTAAGATAGACAGCCTTGAGCTTTTCCTTGTCAACATCGCCTTCGGTGCTTCCAATCGCCTCGTGAAGCTCCGGATTAAAGTCCTCGCCCTCAGCTCCGAACGGAACAAGGTTGTATTTGTTTTCAAGCAGGCTTGTAAGAGATTTGTTTATCATCTTGACTCCGTCAGCTATTGATTTTACGTCTGTCGCGGTCTCTGCGGCCTGGGCAGTTCTGTCAAAGTTGTCGAGAGAATCAAGCAAGTCTTTAAGAAGGCCTTCGTTCGCATAAGCTACCGCGTCTTCTTTCTGCTTGAGCATATTTTTGCGCCAGTTGTCAGTTTCTGCAGCCTTGTAAAGAGCCTGAGTCTTCAAGTCCTTTATTTCAGCTTCAAGCTCAGCGATTCGCTCCTCAGCAGTTTTCGGCTTTTCCTCAGTTTCAGCGTCATCTTTTTTAGATTCCGCATCCGCCTCAGTTTTTTCAGCCTCTTTCTCCTGAGATTCGGCTTGCTGACTAGCTTTTTCTTCTTTTTTCTGAGTCTCCTCGCATTTTTTCTGCTCGGAATGCTCATGTTTTTCATGTTCTTTTTTCATTTCAAAGTCCTGTAAATCGTTCTTATGTAATTAAAGATACAAAAGCACAGTTAAAATCGTCAATAAAAATTTTCTTAGATGAAAAACGATGAAAAATCGC
This sequence comes from Treponema sp., assembly GCA_034088785.1. GTDB lineage: Bacteria > Spirochaetota > Spirochaetia > Treponematales > Treponemataceae > Treponema_D. The sequence goes on along the minus strand of JAXDVS010000029.1, from coordinate 10,700 downwards.
ACGCGTTTTTCAAACGGTTTTCAGCAATAGCGATATTCAGCCTCGCCGTTCTCGCCAAAAAATACTTTAACGCGGCTGTTTTCCATAAAAGAATTGTCAAAAAACGACTGAATATCCATCGCGCCGCCGCCCAAAAGCTCATCAGGATTGTAGCTAAGCTCCAGAACGCTTTCCTCGCCCTCGCCGTAAAGACGCGACAAAGCTCCGTTCAAGCGGACAACATTGCTCACAACTTCAAAAAGCTCGTCCTTGTTTTTCTCGGCGTACTTGAATTTAAGGAATTCAAGCTGCATTTTCTCGATTTCCCTGTGGCTCGACTTGTCAACGCTCCATTTTGATTCCAAGCCGCACGAGCTGTGGTTCTGCCATTCCGCAAAATCCTTGAAAAATTTGTCGGAAGTCATTTTTAAAGGCTTCAAGACCGCAAGAAACCAAGTTACAGCGCGTCCGAAAGTGTAGAAAACCTGGCACGCAAAAGCCGTTTCCATCGTCATCTTGATGTCCTGAGTTGAAAAAGTTGAAGTCGGCTTTGGGAATGGAAAATCAGATTTTTCTTCAAGAATTTTCTGATTTGAAGAAACGGAATTTCGGGATTTTTCATTTTCGGATTTTTTCCCGCAATTTTTTTCATCGGAAAAAAGCTCAAGCTGCGGAAAATCGATATGATTCGGATAAAGCGAGACCGCAAAATTCAGACGGTCGCGGAAAAGCTTTACGCTGTCGCCGGCAGAGCGCGCAAAATCAAGCTCGAATCCAAAGACAAGCCCGAGCGTGTTCAAAGTCTGCGCGCGCCGCGAGTAAAATTTCTTGTCAAAAAGATACGCGCCGTTCTTGCTTTCTCCAGCCAGCGGAATTTCAATCGAGCAGTTGATTTGAGAGCAGGCGCGGCAAACGTCCATGTCAAGGATTTCAGCCGAAAGCGGAAGCGTCAAAAAAAGCTCCGGGCACTGCCGCCCGACAAAATTCAAAAATTTTATGAGTCTGCCTTTGTGGTTTAATATAGAAGAATCCTGCAAAGTGAATTCAGTCATTCCGCTTTTTACAGCTTTCGCAAGCGAATCTTCGAGATTTTCAGAATTGATTTTAAAGGATTCAGCTTTCATTTTTACTTTTCAACAAGGATTCAAAAATTAAAGTTTTGGAAGAAAAAGAGTTTGAAAGAGGAAAAGAAACCAGAAGAAAAAAAATCCAATGTCATTCCGAACTCGTTTCGGAATCTATGATTTTTATTTTTGCAGATGCTGAAATCGAGCAATTTCCTGCTCGCCTTAAATTCAGCATGACAATACTTCTGGAATCTCCACACAGTTTCCTCTTTTCTGATTTTATCAAAAATTACAGAAGGTTAATTCCGTGCGATTTACAATCTTTGCGCATTTTTTCAGGCCAGATTGAAACCTGAGTTTCGCCGATGTGCGCTTTTCTAAGGAAGAACATGCACAAGCGGCTCTGTCCGATTCCGCCGCCCATTGTCTGTGCAAGCTCGCCCGCCAAAAGCCGCTTATGGAATTCAAGATTCGCTCGCTCAGGGCAGCCGCGCTCTTCAAGCTGGGCTTTAAGGCTTTCAGGATTCACGCGGATTCCCATTGAAGAAAGCTCCAAAGAAGACTGCAGAACAGAATCCCACACGAGCAAGTCGCCGTTAAGTCCTCTGTGTCCGTCGCCAGTCTCGGTAATCCAGTCGTCATAGTCAGGCGCGCGTCCGTCGTGAATAGAGCCGTCAGGCAATTTTCCGCCGATTCCAATCAGGAAAACAGCTCCGTATTCCTGACAGATTTTGTTCTCGCGCTCTTTCGGAGTCAAATTCGGATACTGACGCTGCAAGTCATCGCTGAAAACAAATTTCACAGTCTCAGGCAAGACAGGCTCAATCATCGAATATCTGTCGTAAATGAAAAATTCAGTGCGTTTAAGGCAGTCGTAAATCTTTTTGACAGCCTCTTTAAGATACATAACAGTGCGGTCGTCCTCGCTGATTGCGCGGCACCAGTCCCACTGGTCAACATAAATCGAATGAACGTTGTCCAAATCCTCGTCAGCGCGGATTGCGTTCATATCAGTGTAAATTCCAAAGCCAGGCTCAAGCTGCATTTCTGTAACTTTTACGCGCTTCCATTTTGCAAGCGAATGGACAATTTCCATTTTCGCGTCGCCCATGTCTTTCACAGGAAAACTGACCGCCCGCTCAACTCCGTTCAAGTCGTCATTCAAGCCTTTTCCGCTCTCAACAAAAAGCGGCGCTGTAACACGCGTCAAATTCAAAGCCGTTGAAAGCTGAAGCTGAAAAAAGTCCTTTATCAAGACGATTGCGTGCTCCGTTTCCTTCTCGCCGAGCACAGACTTGTAATTCTCTGGAAAAATCAAACTAGACATTTTATTATCCTCTATTTTTGGGCGTTCCGGCTTCGCTTCGCTTGCCGTCGGGTCTTTCGCGGTTCCGCGCAATGCGCTTCGTTCCAAAAATTTATTTCGCTTCGTTTCACTCTGCTCAAAAATTTTTGGAACGGCTTCGCCGCCTCTACAGCCCCTAACGCATTTTTTCAAAAACAATTTATTCTATTGAATTTAAGCCGTTTAGAAAATAGGAGAAAATCCGCTTCGTTATTCTAAAATTCAAAAATAAGAGCTAGAATAATTTCATTATGGCAAAGAAAAAATCACAAAGAACAAATTCACGGAAAAACAGTTCCAGAAAAACACGAAAAACGGCTTTCGGAAAAATCGTTTCAGTTTTGGTTGTCATTTTTGCTGTCGGATATTTTCTATATAAAAACGTTCCGCAGTTTCACGATTTTGCAGACGCGCAGATTGAAAAGGCAAAAACGGCTGTCGCAAAATATCTGCCGGAAGAAAATGCGGACGCGAACGCGACCAAAACGGCAGAAAATTCGAACGCGAATACAAACGGAACGGCGATTTCAAAATCTCAAGACGAAGACTCAAAAAAAGAACCGCAAAGTCAAAATCCTGAAAAAAAATCTGAATCAGGAAGCGCAAAAAACGGCTTTGTCTCGCTTCCAAAAAATCTGGAATTTCCGCTTTGCGCCGGGGCAAACCACGCTGCTGACCACGAAAGGCGAAACTACGAATATTATTCAATCTGCTACCGCGAAAGCTACGAGCAGGCGGAATGGAGCGCGTACTGCCTGACTTCCGAGCATCTGGTGAAAAACGCTTCGCGCTCAGATGATTTCCGCCCTGACCCGGAGATTTCGACAGGCTCGGCGACTTTGGCGGACTACAAGGCGAGCGGCTACGACCGCGGACATCTTTCTCCAGCGGCGGATTTCGCGTTTGACAAAGGCGCGATGAGCGAAACTTTTTATATGTCGAACATGAGTCCGCAGGCTGGAAGCTTCAACCGCGGAATTTGGAAAGATTTAGAATCGACAGTGCGCGACTGGGCAAAAAAATTCGGCAGAGTCTACGTTGTTTCAGGCCCGGTTCTCGACAAAAAAGCAAGCGACTATGAGTCAATCGGAAAAAACAAGGTGAGCGTTCCACAGTATTATTACAAAGTTCTGCTCGCGCCGGTTTATGAAGATGAAGCCGACAAGGAAACGCCAGAAGACGCGAAAAATGTTACAGCAATCGGATTTATCTTTCCGAACACAAAATGCGCCGGCACGATTTTTGACTACGCAGTGAGCGTTGACGAAGTTGAAAAACGCACCGGAATCGACTTTTTTAACGAGCTTGAAGACACAACCGAAAACGCAGTTGAAGCAAATTTTGAAAAAAGCGTCTGGGAATAGAAAAAATTATCGGAATGATGAACGCGAGTTCGTTTACGAGGTCATTTTTATTCCCGCACTGCAAAAACTCGTCATGCTGAAACAAATTTTTGTGTTGACGCATTAGATTTTATGTTGCCGCCCTGAATTTATTTCAGGGCAAATTTTTATAGAAGATTCAGAATCCAAGCAAGAACAAAAGTTCTCGAGTTCGGAATGACGGGCTTTTTTTATTTTGAGAGAGTTTGCTTTCGCAAACATCGAAAATGATGGGGGGGGAGTTGCGGGGGATTTCCCCCGCAGAAGGGGGTGTCGACGCAACGAAGTGCGGCGCAGGTAGCGAGCGGCGGCTTGCCGACAAAATGCTTGAGAAGCATTTTGAGCGAGTCTCTGAGCAACTGTGTTGCGAAGCAGTCTTTCCCCCTTTATTTTTTCGCTCGTTTACACTTGTTCTAAAATTCACTATATTGTATCTGTTTGACTTTGCTAAAACCGTTTTGGAGAGGCTGGTCACAAATCAATTTTATTTTTCGAGGTCCTAAAATGGCTGATGTTTATGACACATTCCGTGACATTGGTATTATTCCTGTAGTCGCAATCGAAGACGCTTCTAAGGCGGCTGATCTTGCTCACGCTCTCGTAAAGGGCGGACTTCCTGCTTCTGAGGTTACATTCCGCACTGCTTGCGCGGCTGAAGCGATTGAGGCAATGATTAAGGCTGAGCCAGATATGCTCGTTGGAGCCGGAACAGTTTTGAACGTTGAGCAGGCTGAACGCGCTGTAAAAGCCGGAGCAAAATTCATCGTTTCTCCAGGATACAATCCGGAAGTTGTTGACTGGTGCATCGCGCACAACATTCCAACAATGCCTGGAATCTCAAATCCATCTGAAATCACAGCTTGCATCAACAAGGGAGTTACACATCTTAAATTGTTCCCAGCTGAGCGCAAGGGCGGATACAAAATCATCGACGACTTCGGCGGTCCATTCCCGCAGTGCACATTCATGCCAACAGGCGGCGTAAACACAGAGAACGTTTCTGAATATGCAAAACGCAAGAACATCCTCTGCATGGGCGGAACTTGGATGGTTAAAAAGCCTTTGATTGAAGGCGAGAAATGGGACGAAATCACTCAGATTTGCAAAGACGCTGTAAAAGCAATGCACGGATTCCACATTGACCACATGGGAATCAACGCAAAGAACGAAGCTGAAGCTAAAGAAATCGCTGCTCAGTTCGAGCTTTTCGGATTCGCTTCAAAATTCGGCAACTCTTCAATCTTCGCTTCTGAGCAGGTTGAAATCATGAAAGAGAACGGACGCGGAACAAACGGCCACATCTCAATGGTTTGCAACAACGTAGAGCGCGCGCTTGCTTACCTCAAAAAGTTCGGCTTCAACCCGGTTGCTGGAACAGAAAAATGGACAGGCAAAGCTAACGCTTCTCCGCTCAAGGTTGTTTACCTCGACAAAGAAGTAGGCGGATTTGCAATCCACTTGAAGAGAGCGTAAGTTTTTAGACTTTAGAATGTTGCGGCGGATTAAAAACTGCCGCGGCTGAAAAGCGAACTCTCGAAAATCTCCGTTGATGAAGACGATTCATTTAACGGAGATTTTTTTGTTTTAAAGGAGCAAATCACTCTCGCAAATCGGTCTATTTTCTGTTCCGCTTAGAACAGGAAGATGCTTTTGTTCTAACAGGAAAGGGCTTCCTATTAGAACAGGAATGGAATTCCGACTAGAGCGAGAAAAGGATTCCTGCTAAAAAAAGAAGCAACATTGTTATAGTCAAAAACTAACAATTATATAGAGATGAAATCTGGAAAAAATATCAAAAAAAATCGTTCTGCCAGCGATTCTCAAATTTTCGTATGAAAATCCGCAATCTTAATAAAAAGTTTTATCAAAAAGTCTGGACGATTGTGTAGACAAAATCGCCTGCGTTTTCGATTTTCCGCACAAGGTCGATGTAGGAAAGCTCGGATTTCACGTCGCTTCCGGCTTCAAGCCGCTTTCGGCTCTCGTGCTTAAGCTCTTTTTTGTTTTCGTCAATCTCATCTTCAAGAAGTCCGTACTCGCTTTTCTGCTCGCCAGACATTCCAACGGCGAAATTCACGCAGACTCTTTCGTAAAACGAGCGCACGGATTCAAGATAATCGGAAATCTTTTTTGTCTGCGCAGATTCAGGCGAAAAAGTCTCGCTTTCAATATACTTTTTGAGCGTGTAAATAATCGAAGAACATTCGTCGCTCAAATTTTCCAAAGTGTCAGTGATTGTGATTAAATGCGAAAAATGAACGCGGTCATCGTGGTTTGCGTTCGGCAGGCGCGAGCAACGCTGCAAAAAGTGCGTGATTGCCTCAGTCATCTCGTCAACATAATTTTCAGTCTCGGAAACGCTTTCAATCGCTTTTTCAATGTCGTTCGATGAAGATTTCAGCCCAGCATTTCTAAGCGAATTTGAGATTGAATCGAACATTTCCATTATTTTTGCCGCCATCTTTGAAATCTCGCGCTGGGTCTGAAAAAGATAGACATCTGCGGAAACGTGGCTGTTTGGAAGAATCGCCGGAAATTTGTAATGTGAATTTTTGTCTTTTTCGCTTTCCTTTATGATTTTTGTCGCAAGAAAAGCGATTTTGTCAACGAACGGAAGAAAGATAAGCGACGCGCAGACATTAAAAACCGTGTGAAGCATCGCAATGTGAGTTGTAATATCAGATTCAGGAGTCCCAGGCACAATCAAGTCAACGAGATGCAGGAAAGGCCGGAAAAAGCAAAGCGCGATTGCAGTTCCAATCACGTTGAACGAAACATGGACAAGAGCCGTGCGTTTTGCGTTTGTGGAAGCTCCGAAAGCGGACATAACAGCGTCGATTGTCGAGCCGATGTTGCTTCCAAGAACAATTGCCGCCGAAAGCTCCCAGCTAAGGCTTTTGCTCGCCGCCATTGTCAAGACGATTGCGGTCATCGCGGAAGACGAATGAATCAGCGCGGTTATAAAAGCTCCGATAAAAACGCCAAGAAGAAGCCCCGCAAATCCAAAATCTGAAAGCCGAAGAAGAAAAGCCGCGGAAGCCGGACTTAAATTAAGCGCGGTTTTTAAAAGGTCAAGCCCCATAAAAAGAAGCGCGAATCCCATAAAACAGTCGGAAAAATTATGAATCTTGAATCTTTTGAGCTTTTTCAGGATAAATCCAAGACCGAAAAGCGGAACTGCCACCGCAGAAATCGAAAAGCTGAATCCAAAAAACGACACAATCCAAGCGGTTACAGTTGTTCCTATGTTCGCGCCGAAAATCACGCCGATTGCCTGATTCAGCGTCAAAATCTCCGCGTTCACAAAACTCACGACCATTACGGTTGTCGCGCCGGAAGACTGGATAATCGCTGTGATTCCAAGCCCGGTCAAAAGAGCCGTGAACGGAGTTCCTGTGATTTTTCCAAGAAGTTTTTGAAGATTGCTGCCCGCCCCTTTTTGAATTCCGTCCGAAAGCATATTCATTCCGAAAAGCAAAAGGCAAAGCGAGCCGATAAAGCCGCAAATCTGGCCGGCGATATTAAAAATCATATAAAACCGCAAAAATTGGATTGAATTAACAAGAAAATCTTGCCAAAAACTGCCGCGATTATAAACTTTTGCAAAGCGATTTGAATATTAGGATTTTGTAAAATTTAAGTAAAATTTAAATTTTCTTGCAGAACGCGAGCCGCTCAGCATCATAATCCCGTTTTAAGATTTCTGAATCATCAATGCTTTTGCAAAACGCCAGACATTCTGTCTCGTTTATGATTTTTTCTCCAAAACGGACTTCATCAAAATAATAGCATTTTCCGCAGTAAGCGTAGCCAAGCTTTTTCAGGAGATTTTGCATTGGAATGTTGTTTTTGTGAGTGTCAACTTTTATGCAGCGGACGCCGGGCTGTTTTTCGCACCATTCAAAGCAGAAAGTCGCAGCGCCGCAGGCTTTCATCGACGACGCAAAAGAGTGAATCACAAAATAATCTTCCGTGTTTTCAGGCCAGTTTCCGTCTTTCAAGCTATTGTAGGCGTCTTCAGGTCCCGGCAAAAACAAGAATGCCGCAGCAATTTTCTCGGATTCTTCGATTTCCTCAGATTCTTCAATTTTTTCAGATTTTTGGGATTTCTTGATTCTATCGGATTTTTCAGATTCTCCAAGTCCTAAAGATTCTCCGGGATTTTCGTTTTCGCTATTATTTTCATCTTGATTTCCAGCTTTAAAGCACGCGACAAGCTGCTTTTTCTCATCGATATTTTTTTCAATATCTTCGTCCAAAGGCCAGCTGTCGCCCCACTGCGTCGGATTTCCGTTTTTCTTCATAAATTCGCGCGCACCGGCATAAATCTTCAGTATTTCTTCAATGTCGGACTTTTCAGCTTTTCTAACGTAAAAATTTGACATTCTGATTTTTTCTCCACGATTTTTTTGCTTTTCAGAAAAGATTTTTTATCTTTAATTTTTCCGCCGGTACAAAATTTTCCCGACGCGGTCAATATGCTCAATTAAATCAGGATTTTGCAGCTGTGAATAATCGGAAATATCAACGAGATAAGGAAGCTCCGACTCGTAAAAGTCATTGTTGATTTTCAGCAAGTCTTCGCGGGAAAAATCAGGCGTTCCTTTTATCGTCATGTCAATGTCAGAACCTTCACGGAAATTTCCTTTCGCGCGGCTTCCATAAACCACAACTTCCCGAACCGACGGATATTTTTCATAAATTCCAGAAATGATACCCATCGATTTTTCAGAAAGACCAAATTCATTCATAGGATTTTAATTTCCCGCAAAAATCATTAAAAATTGAAACGTATTTTGAGCAAATTTTCTCGGCAAGCTCATCGGCAGTTTTTTCATCATATGTATGCGATGAAAGATTTCTATCGGAAATTGACTCCATCCAAATTTCCGCATTTGAAACAAGCCCATTGCTAAAAGCCTGCCGAACAGCGTCTCTGCTTCCTATAATTCCTGAAATTCCGTTGTATTCAAGAAAATCTTTCATAACTTTCCAAGCAAGCTCGTGCGTAAATTCAAAACTTTGGACAAGCCCCTGTTTTTCAAGTTCTGAAAGTTTTCGTTTTTGAGAAAGCTCAACGGCAGAATTCAAATTTGAAAGAGCCTTTTTGTAATTTGAAAAACGCTGCTTCCAGCGAATATCTTTTTCACCGTCCATAAATTTTTACTCGCCGTCAAAATCAATTAGCGTGGTTACAGGAACTGGAGCGAGCAGTTTTTTAAAGCCAAGTCCCGGCAAACCGATTACGCCTGCAATTTCGACGACTTTTGCGCCAGCGGCCGCGAAGAGTTTTTTGCTCGCGTCAAGCGTTCCGCCGGTTGCAATCAGGTCGTCAATCAGGAGAACTTTGTCGTCGCTTTTTACGTCTGCCTTGTGGATTTCGATTTCCGCGGTTCCGTATTCAAGCGAATATGACTGTCTGTAGACTTCGCCCGGGAGCTTGCCTTTTTTTCGGATTAAGATTAGAGGAAGAGAAAGACGGTCGGCGAGTGGAGCCGCAAACAAGAAGCCCCGGCTTTCCGCGCCTGCAATCGCGTTGATTTCGCCTTTTTCCACGAGCGGGCGGAATTTTTTCTCGAACGAGTCAAGGCAGAATTTAAAAGCTTCCGGATTTGTGAAAATGCTCGTGACATCATAAAAAAGGATTCCCGGTTTTGGAAAGTCCGGCACGCGGCGGATTGCCTTGTCTAAAATTTCATTGTCTTTCATAAAGTCCTCAAGTTTTGTTTTTATTTTTTGATGCAATTTTTGCGTTATGAATTGCAAGCACGCGGAATACAAGCGAGTGCAAGTTTTTATTCCGAAACGTCAAATTCTGAAATTTGTATTTCAAAAATCGATATTTCGGAAAGTTACGTTTCAGAAACTGCCAGATTCAGAAACGTCAAATTCACTTTTTCGCGACAGTTCTGATTGAACCCATTTTTATTCGCTTTTCTCTGCTTTCTTCCATTAAATTCATCAGGGCGTTTTTGTCCTCGTTTTTGATTGCAGTCTTGAACTTGTCGATTTCTTTTTCGAAATTTTCGATGTGCGAAACGAGTTTTTCCTTGTTCGACGTGAAAAGCTCAGTCCAAAGAGGCGCGTTTATCATTGCGATTCGCGTCAAGTCCTCAAAACTGCCGCCGCCGAACGCTGTGATTTGCTCGTCCTTCGCGCTGTCAACAAGCGAGCAAGCGATTACGTGGCAGAGCTGGCTTGTGAAGCCGATTTTGTAGTCGTGAATGTCACAGGTTGTCTCGGTGATTCTCGTAAAACCGATTTCGGAGATGAATTCGCGCATTAAATCGAGATTTTCGCTTTTGTTGCTCGGAAGCGGACACAAAATGTAGTTGTGGTTTATGAACATTTTCGCGGTTGAATTCACGTAGCCTTCTTTTTCGCCGCCCGCCATCGGATGCCCGATTATGAAGTCAACATCGGATCGCAAAATTAACGGAAGAGATTTTTCGAAAATGCCTTTCACGCCAGAAATGTCCGTCACAATCGCGCCGCTTTTGAAAAACTGCTTGTTCTGCTCCAAAAAGTCGATTGTAGCGTGAGGATAAAGGCAGACGTAGACAAAATCGCATTCAGGAAGAAATTTGTCGTACTCGGTCGAAGTAAAAGCCTTGTCCGCAATTCCGTCGTTGAGAGCCTGAGTCAGGCAGGAAGTGCTTCGGTTGCAGACGTAGATTTTTCCTGTTGCTCCGCTCTGGCACAAAATATTCTCGCGGATTGCCTTTGCGATTGAGCCGCCCATTATTCCCAAGCCCACGATTCCGTATGTCAAATCTTTTAGGTTGCGAGCCGTCATTTTTACAGCCTCCGTTGTTTTTAAGGAAAACCGATTTTCATAAAATCGACTTTTGCAAAACTGATTTTCACAAAACCAGCCGGACAAAACACAATTAAAATCCAGCAAGATTTTTTCCGCACAACAAAATT
>JAXDVS010000028.1:0-15568 GCA_034088785.1 Treponema sp. | reverse complement strand
GAAACGAGTTCAGCATGACACGCGAGTCATTCCGAATTTTTTTCGGAATCTATAATCAAACGACACGGAAACAAAGTTAATGCAGATGCTGAAACGAGTTCAGCATGACACGCGAGTCATTCCGAATTTTTTTCGGAATCTATAATCAAACGACACGGAAACAAAGTTAATGCAGATGCTGAAATCGAGCAATTTTTTGCTCGCCTTAAATTCAGCATGACACGCAAGTCATTCCGAATTTATTTCGGAATCCGTAAGATAAGATTCAGATGAAAAACCAGAAAATGACAATTTATCTGTCAAACAATGAAAAAACTTTGGAGGCAAAAAATGGAAAACAAAATCGACATGGGAAAAATCACTTTCAGAAACGAGACTCCCGCGGACTACAGGGCGGTCGAAAACCTGACGCGCGAGGCGTTCTGGAACGTCTACAAGCCCGGCTGCGACGAGCATTTTGTGCTGCACAACTTCCGCACCAGAAGCGACTTTGTGCCAGAGCTCGATATTACAATGGAAGAAAACGGCGTTTTGATCGGACACGTGATGTTTGCAAGGGCGGAAATCAAAATGAACAACGGCAAAACTCTTCCGATAATGACGTTCGGGCCAATCAGCATTGCGCCGGACTTTAAGCGAAAAGGCTACGGAACAGTTCTTCTCCGCCACGCAATGCAAAAGGCGAAAGAGATGAACTGCGGCGCGCTCGCAATCACCGGGAACATCGGCTTCTACGGAAAAAGCGGCTTTGTCGTGGCAAAAACAAAAGGCGTTCTCTATCATGCCGACCCAGACGCGGACTATTTTCTGATAAACGAGCTAGTTCCAGGCTTTTTAGACCAAGTGAAAGACGCAGGCGGCGGAACATTCAAGGAGCCGGACGGATATTTTGTCGACATAAAGGAAGCCGAGGAGTTCGACAGGCAGTTTCCGCAGAAAGAGAAGCTAAAATTGCCGGGACAGATTTTCGGGTGAGGATTGAAGCGTTTTCGACATTCTGCCGCACAAGGAGTTTCGCTTTTTGCAATTTATTCTGTCCCCTAATCCGCCAGCAGTGGTGAAATCAGCCTCCGCAAAAAAAATCGAGTTTGGCGGAGGCAAATGTCAGGGGGCTTTTCGAACTTCGCCGTCGTTACGGCTCGATTCTTCACTTTGTTTCGGAACTGCTCCACTTCAGATGTCAAAGCTTGACATGCTGTCGCTAAATTTATCCCAGTCACCTTGCACAAGTTCCGTTACATAATCCTCGTGATACTGATTTCCAAATAAAGATTCTATTTTTTAATATCAAGATATTTTCCATAAACCCAGCCATCGGGAAGATTATCGGCATCCACATAATACCAATGCCATTTTTCACCATCAATCTCGAATTTTTCTTTTGACTTATCTTTTATCTTTACTTGGACACCTTTTTGCAATTTTGTCCAAGTATCACAATTTAAATTTGGTTTTACCCTTAATCTTACATTTGAATCATTTATAACAGCCTGTTTTATAGGCAATTTTGCTGGTTTAGAAATACGATAAAAATGAGTTCCTTTCGGATATGAAAAATCGTCAAATACGACCTCTTCATTGTCAATTATTGTAATATTAATAATTTTCTTTTCATCAGAAATACTCTTATGAAAACCATCTTCATCATAATAATAATTAATTTGATAAGATATTAATTCTACTTTGTTGTTATTAATAGATATTTTATCAACCAACCAAGGATTTGAAATTTCTAACAATCCAAACAATCCTTTTTTATTTTTTTTAGGCAACTCTATTATAAAACCGTCATACTTTTCCCATTTTAAACTTTTGTCATCTCTTATTGATAAATTAAAACTATTATTTTCCATCATCCATTTACAACTTTCTACCGATGCCCAAGCTCCTTCTATATTTATAAACTCATCAGAAGCATAAATGAAAAAGCTGATTATAAAAAAGCAAAACATTAAAAATATTTTTTTCATGAGGTTATTCTCCATCTGCAGATTCTTACTAATCTTTAGAGGGCAATTCCGATTTTAAAATCCCCCAATCAGCCGCTAAACAAGAAAAAGGAATATATCCAACACCCTTTTCAGGTATTGAAAGTTTTATCCATATTTCTTTTGAAGAACAAACAATATCCTCTAATTTGAAAATACTACCTTTGGCAAGACTGAACAGCTCTTTTGCATTTTCTGCTGGGGCGTTTCTTACAGAAACTATACTATTTGAAAAGAATAAACTTGTAACTACTCCAGGAACTCCGCCTCTTGTGTCTTCCGCAATAAACACAGGCTCTATATTAAAAATTTCTTCTCCTTTTATGATTGTCTGACGTGGCAATGCAACGCAATACTTATATATTTTCCTTCTATCTGTTTTTGAAACCTCTTCTGCTCCATTCCATATTTTTATAAATTCAACATACAAGACATCATCACGCTCATACAAATCCGTAGTTAAAATTGCATACCCGCTTCCGTCATAACCAACAAAGTAATTATTTTTATCATCATATTCAAAATATGCTATTGGCGTATACTTTGTTTTATTAAAATAAACAAAGTATGGCAATTCTATACCATCGAATATAGAAATGTCGCCAGCCAGCATCCGAGACAAAAAGACGAAAAACAACAAGCTTGTTATTAAATTTTTTTTCATTATTTCCTCCATTGATAACCATTTCTGTACTCCCAATGCAAATGAGGACCAGTTGAGTTACCTGTGTTGCCAACATTTCCAAAAAAACACAATACAGAAAATAAGTATCATCTAGCAAAATAAAATGTGTCATCGGTGTATATACTTGTTATTGCAGTATCGTCGTATTTCGAGCCTTTAAAAACACTGTCAATTCTTAGCCTTATCTTTTTGCATTTTTTTTCTAATTCAATTTTCTTAACATAAACAAAATCTTCAAAAACAACTTTTTTTTCAAAGATTTCTTGCTCTGGATTTTCAGGTGTGCAGATTAATGTCGCCTCTTTTATCCTATTGTTTTCCTTAAATAAATGTGGTCTTCTAATATCTACATAGCCATTTAAGATTCTTAAAGTTTGCGATTTTTCATAATAACGGCTTTCTATTTCTATCCATTCTCCTGTGCCATCGCCAGCAGCTCCTTCAACCCACGGCATTGCGATAAATTCATACTTTTGACCTGGTGTAGACACAATCGGAAATCTTTCTATATCTTTTCCATCGTATTTCCATTCGCCATTTTTTGTATTTTCTGTTAGAAAAGATGAGGTTGAAATGTTTTTGATAAAAAACTGCCAATGCCAATCTTCAAGTTTCTGCAACTGTTTTTGTGTGTACGGAACAGAAGTTTGAGAGCCTGCCTGAAAAGCAACAGGATGATATAAGTCTGGTATATATAGATATTTTCTGCCATTAAAGACAAAGTTGAAAAAGCCAGTGTCTTTGTCAATGCTAATGTCATCGTCAAACTTTAATATAAATAATTCTGTATTGTGGTTATTTCTCAAAGTAGTATCCACATCAGAATGGGGAACAAGAGGTATTATATATCCATTCTTATTCCTATAATAAAAAGCAACACATTTTTTGCGTTTTATATTGTCCATGTCGCTGTTTGTGAACTGAGCTTCAGATTTTTCATTACCACTTGAAAATGAGCTTTTATTTTTTACCTCTTTCTTATTGTCTGCCAAAAGAAGTGTTCCAATAATACAAATTATAAAGCTGTTTAAGATTTTTCTTTTCATTGACGTCTCCCTAAATATTTATTTGAAATCGAGCCTTTTATATTATATGGATAATTCGGTAATCCGTAGGACTTCAATTGCTTATCCATTTCATTTATAGCCTTTACAGAATTTACAAAGCATGCTGCAGATACTTTGCTATAGCTTGAAACACCATCTTTACGACTTTCATTATAATAATAATTGAAATCTGAATGAACCAAAGTTCTGCCGCCTGTGCTGCTGGCTGGTCCAAAATAAGTTCCTCCCATTGTTGTAAAATCGCTTATGACATAAATCGTTCCTTCATAGTGGGGAGATTTAAAGCCTCCAACTCTCATATTAAATGTTGAACCAGTGGCCACTGAATCATCCCTGTAGACTTCATATGGCTTATATGCCTTTTCTGTTTTTCCCGTTGGGTCATAAGATGTTTTATACCCATTAGATATAGTCTGCCAGCCGTCTGTTGTAAAGGAGTCCGAAACATTTCCGTTCAAGTCTTTTTTGTAGTATGTAATATAATCCAGCCCTTGAAACGAATTTTTACCATTTGGTTGTATTCTCGTAGAATAGTAGCTTAAAGGGTCTCTCAGAACCTCTGCTGTAATTCCAAATCGCTCATAGCCATTTTCTGTTTTGTTTATAATAACTTGCCCTATAGATGCATCATCTGTCATCTTTAATTTAAAATTTTCACCATTAAGCCAGCCCTTGCCATTCTCCCAGCCCATTCCTGCATTTTTCATCAGAGCCTCGCCTATAAGTTTTTCCTTTTGGGCTGCAGTTATATTTCTTGGAAGTTTTCCTGTCTTTTTTACTTTTTCAATTTCAGAATCAGACAATTCCAGCACATCTTTCAGTGTCTGGGAATCATACTGCTTGCCATTTTTCCAATTTTCTCCAAGAATTTGGGAAGCTCTTTCCTCTCCTACATATTGAGCCAGAGCCTGGCTCATTGAGCCGGTTTCATCTCTTATATAGCCTTTTTTTGTTCTAAGGCTTCCCCATTCATCGTAATACTCAACATTCAAGTCCCTTGAGCCGTCAAAAGCTATAGAACCATCAGCTTTTAGCCGCCAGTAATCCGCACTATAATCATAGCTGTTGCCTACATAGCTCCCAAATGCGTCCCAGTCGCCTGTTGCGAGCGCATAGTCAAAGGCTGTCATGTCGTTTTTCAGGTTTATGTCTGTATTTATAAGGCCGGTCATCATGTAATTGTACATACTGTCGCTCTGCATGCGTTTTGCAAGGGCGGTATGTCCTAGAACCGCTTCCGCTGTCTCGTTGAACTGCCCCTGCGCGCCGCCTGTTATTCCGTCCCTGTATGCCTCATGTCCAAGCGTTATGCCCAGCGCAAGCTGCTCCTCGCGCGTCATGTTTTCCTTATAGCTGTTAAGATATACTGTTCGCTTTCCGTTTTCTGTTACAGTCTGCGCCTTGCCCTCTCCATTGCCGCGCTTCAGCTCCGTTCTGCCCTTTAGTATCTCTTCCAGCTGCGCAAGTTGCTTCTCGTCTCCAAAGCCGTACTGGGTGCGGAGCGCAGTTGCAGCATTTCCCATATTGTTCCGGCTTGCGGCACGCGCTATCTGCATGTTCTTGTTCAGGTTTTTTATGCCTTGCAGCGACGAGCTTACTGTTCCAAGACTCAGGTCTGTGCCGCCTGTGCCAAGTCTTGCTGTAACGCCCCTGCCATTGCTCAGCGTCATCTCCAGAAGTCCGCTGCCTGCTTTTGCTCCAAAGTCTGTGATGTTCAGTATGTTGAATGTCGCCTCGCCCGTAAGTCCGTAGGAAAGCCCCGCGCTTGCAAGTCCGCCTATTGTTCCGTTAAGCTTCTGTATGCTTTCTATCTGGCTTGAGTTGAAGCCGTCCAGCTTGCTTTGCGTCAGCCTTGTTGTCATTTTGCCGTTTTCGCCGAGAGCACTTTCATAACGCGCGCCGACCACAGCCTCGTTCAGGCTGTTTGTAACAAGGCTTCCCGCCGCGCTTGTAACCACTCCGCTCCAGGTGTCAAAACATTTCATCTAGTGCTCTATCAAAGTGTAGTCAGTATATATGCTTGTTATTGCAGTATCGTCGTATTTTGAGCCTTTAAAAACACTATCAATTCTTATTCTTACATTCTTTTTGAAGTCTTCTCCTAATTCAATTTTCTTAACATAAACAAAATCTTCAAAAGTAACTTTTTTTTCAAAGATTTTTTTATTAGGATTTCCAGTTGTACAGATTAATGTCGCTTCTTTTATTCTATTGTTTTCTTTAAATAAATGCGGTCGCCTAACATCCACATAACCATTTAATATATATAAATTTGATATATATCCATTAAGTTCTAGTTCTATCCATTCTCCTGTGCCATCTCCAGAGACTCCTTCAACCCACGGCATTGAAATAAAATCATACTTCTTATCTGGTGTCCAAACGATTGGAAATTTTTCTATATCTTTTCCATCGTATTTCCATTCACCGTTTTTTGTATTTTCTGTCAAAAAAGACGAGGTTGAAATTCTTTCGATGTAAAAAGCCCATCTCCAATTTTCATGACTAACTTTCAAATTCTGAAGCTGCGCTTGTGTATATGGAACAGAATTTTGATAGCCGTCTTGAAAAACAACTGGATGTATTTCTGCTGGAATATATAAATATTTTTTTCCATCAAGAATAAAATATAAAAAGCCTGTAGAATCATCGAATAACACATCTTTTCCTAATAGCAGGCTCATATTTTTTTCAGATTTTCCTTTGCTATCAAATATTTCCAATGAAAGGAACTCCTTTTGTTGCATTGGAAAAATACCAATACCATTAAAATAACGTATATACGACTCCCCAAGTGTATTATATTCTAAAATCTCATTTATCCACTTATTTTTTTCAGAATCTGCATAATTTATTTTTCTTCCTTTGCATTGGAATTATTAATTATATCAGCGTTTGTAAGCTGAATTTCAGACTTTTCATTACCACTTGAAAATGAGCTTTTATTTTTTATTTCTTTCTTATTGCATGCTGAAAGAGATATTCCAATAGTACAAATTATAAAGCTGTTTAAGATTTTTCTTTTCATTGACGTCTCCCTAAATATTTATTTGAAATCGAGCACTATAATTTAATTTTCTGTCAAATTTCTAAAAAAAAAATATATATTCATAGAAAACAAAGTTATTTTTCAGCAAGTTTTCATAACGCTGCTTCAAAAATTTTATTAGTTTCTTTTATGCGTTCTTCCAAAACCAATGCAAGTTTCTCGATTTTTTCTCTGTCAATATTTCGCTGGTTTTTATTTAAAAGCTCTTTATAAAACTGCCCGATTCCTTTCAGTTTGTCTAAATCAATCTGCATCGCAATTTCTTTTAGCGGAAAAAGATTTAGCTGCTCAAGCTGATTTGCGCAGAACGGCTTTGCCTCTATAGCAGAAGAATCCTGTCCATTTTTTTCCAACTCAAAACTTTGCAAATTCATAAACATTGAGTTTCCAGAATCAAAAACTGGAGCAAGTCCAATCCATTCCAAAGTATTCGCATTTCTGATAAAGCCAAAATTGTTGGTATGCCTGTCTACATTTGCTATTATAAAATCAACAACAAACATCTTTCCAAGCTCAACCAAATCAAAAGGAATCTTATATAACTCGCACCGCTTCTGAATATCGCTTAAACTTATATAATCATCAAAGGCAGTAGCTTTATCCGAGCAAAGCTCATACGCTGTAACAAGTTCAGTATCCTTATTTATGAAATTCTGACATCTTGAATAATGTTTTCTGTTCCAAACAAAAAATTCATAATCCACGTGGTTGATTCCGAGCCGCCTATAGATTTCAGAGGCAAGAACTTCATTGAAAGGCTCAAGCTGCTCAATGCCGGAGCCGCCCTTTACAAGAACTCTTTTTCCATTCCGGATAACCCATTTTTTCTTAAGATTTCCCTGCGATGTATTATTTGGAGAATTAAGATTCAGTGAATTTCCACGCGGTTTTCTGTCAATCAGCAAAGCTCCAACATCATCAGAAAATTTGTTCGTAAAAAAGTTGATTTTTTCCCAGTCAAGATTCTTATCAGCAGGAGCCGCCCAATATTGGTCGCTCAAAGAAAGATAAAAACTTCTTTTTGCAAATTCATCTGTATTACTTAAATTTAACTTTGCGAGAACTGTCTTTATATTTTTTCTGCTTAAAGGCACGCCTCTTCCAGCTAGCCAGCGGACAATTTTATCATACAAAGAATAATAGCCGTCTTCTTCTAAAAGTTTTCCATTTTCAAGAAACTGAACAGGAATATGTTTTTTATTCTCAACTTTATATATTTCTGTGACATAGCCATCTTCATCAAGCTCAAAAGTTATAACGGGAAAGATTTTATGGTAAAGCGTATATTTCATTTTTATTCTCCTATTTTCAGCAGCATTTTTTGAAAAACAACACAGTTCCAAGCCGCAAATAGCTCAGTATAAGTTTTTTCACAGCCAAAATATAAGATACGATTTTAGTTTAGCAGAATTTAAGGAATCTTTCATTAAAAACAAGGCGAATGGATTGCTATCGCACAAATCTCCAGCCTGTTTCCTGCCCAATCCGCACAAGATTCTGCAGCGGCGACAAAACGCTGAAAACACCCGTAATAGCCGCAAGCAAAGCTGTTACAGTGGAATAAGGCATAAAAAAAATCCAAGCACGAGCACAGGAATCCAGAATTTCTTTGAGATTATGAATTCCCTTGTGCTATTTTTTCAGCTCGTAGAAAATGAAAAACCGTAGGTTTTTCCAATCTGTGTGATTTTTTTCTTCATTTAAAAACAAAAAAGCGGAAACAGAGCTTTTTCTCTGTTTCCGCTTCGTTTTTTATCGGCCCGCGAAAATTTCCGCTGTTTCCGCTACTCGAATTTCAGCTTTTCGCCGTCCGCGCTCACTTTTATCACAGCCCCGTCTCCAAATTTTCCTGCAAGGATTTCCTTTGCAAGAGGATTTTCAACGAAGTTCTGAATCGCACGCTTTACAGGACGCGCTCCGAACGCCGGGTCGTAGCCTTTTTCAGAAAGGAAGCTGATTGCGCTTTCGTCAAAGTCGAGCTTTATTCTTCTGTCGTCAAGCCTGCTCTGAACACGCTTGAGCTGGTTCTTCACAATTCCGCCGATGCAGTTCTTGTCAAGACGGCTGAACATCACAATCTCGTCGATTCTGTTCAGAAACTCAGGGCGGAAAGTCCTTTTCAAAAGCTCGTCAACCTGCGGCTTTGCCGCTTTCATCTTTTCGGCTGTGTCAGCGTCAAGAATCAGGTCGCTTCCAAGATTTGAAGTCATAATTATGATTGTGTTCTTGAAATCGACAAGCCTTCCCTGCCCGTCTGTAAGCCGTCCGTCGTCGAGAACCTGCAAAAGCACGTTGAAAACGTCAGGATGGGCTTTTTCAACCTCATCAAAAAGAATGACCGAATACGGTCTTCGTCTGACTGCCTCTGTAAGCTGGCCGCCCTCGTCGTATCCGACATATCCCGGAGGCGCACCGATAAGGCGCGACACGCTGAATTTTTCCATATATTCAGACATATCGATTCTCGTGAGAGCCTTCTCGTCGTTAAAGAGGAAGTCCGCGAGAGTTTTTGCAAGCTCGGTTTTTCCAACGCCGGTAGGACCGATAAAAAGGAAACTTCCAAGCGGTCTGTTCGGGTCGTTGAGTCCTGCCCTGTTTCGCCTGATTGCGTCGCTCACAACAGAAACCGCCTCGTCCTGCCCGATTACGCGCTCATGCAGAACGCTTTCAAGCTGAACATATTTTTGCTTCTCGCTCGTCATCATCTTTGCGACAGGAATTCCAGTCCAGCTTGAGACAACGCGCGCAATGTCCTCCTCGGTAACTTCCTGCCTTAGCAAAGACTCGCTCACGCCGCCTTCTACGCTGTTCCGCTCCTCGTCGCGCTTCTGGCTTTCGGCAAGCTGTTTTTCAAGGTTCGGCACAATCGAATATTTGTACTCAGCCGCTTTCGCAAGATTTCCCTCGCGAGTGAATTTCTCCTCGTCGAATCTCGCGCTTTCAAGCTGCTCCTTTAGATTTCGCGTCTTGTCGATTTCAGCCTTTTCGTTCTGCCATTTCAGCCGCATCGCGTCACGCTCGGAAGTGATTTCAGAAAGCTCCTTTTCAAGTTTTTCAAGACGCTCTTTTGAAGCCACGTCGTCTTCCTTGCTCAAAGACTGCTTTTCAATCTGGAGCTGGAGGATTTTTCTTTCAAGCTGGTCAAGCTCGGTCGGCTCGGACTCAATCTCAATCTTAAGCCTTGAAGCCGCCTCGTCCACAAGGTCAATCGCCTTGTCCGGCAAAAAGCGGTTCGTGATGTAGCGGTTTGAAAGAGTCGCCGCCGCAACAAGAGCCTCGTCATTGATTTTTACGCCGTGATGAATCTCGTATTTCTCGCGGAGTCCGCGCAAAATCGCGATTGTGTCCTCAACATTCGGCTCAGCGCAGTAAACCTGCTGAAATCGCCGTTCAAGCGCGGCATCTTTCTCGATATATTTCCGGTACTCGTTAAGCGTTGTAGCTCCAATCGCGCGAAGCTCGCCCCGGCTCAAAGCCGGCTTCAAGAGATTTGAAGCGTCCATGCTTCCGTCTCCGCCGCCCGCCCCGACAATCGTATGAAGCTCATCGATAAAGAGAATTATCTGCCCCTCGCTTTTCTTGACCTCATCAACAACTGCCTTTAGCCTTTCCTCAAATTCGCCGCGGAATTTCGCGCCTGCAACAAGCGCCCCCATATCAAGGCTCAAAAGACGCTTGTTTTTAAGGCTTTCAGGAACATCTCCAGAAGCGATTCTTCGTGCAAGCCCCTCGACAATCGCGGTTTTTCCAACGCCCGGCTCTCCAATCAGCACAGGATTATTCTTTGTTCTGCGCGAAAGAACCTGCATAACGCGCCTGATTTCCTCGTCGCGCCCGATTACAGGGTCGATTTTGTCCTGCTTTGCACGCGCCGTCAAATCAGTGCAGTATTTTTCAAGCGCCTGCATTTTTGCTTCCGGGTCTTGCGAATCGACTTTCTGGTTTCCGCGCACAGCTTTCAACGCCTCAAGCACAGTCTCTTTCGTGATTCCGTACTTCCGCAAAAGCTCGCCAACGCGTGAGTCAGACTCGCACATCGCAAGAAAAATATGCTCAACGCTCAAAAAAGAGTCTCCAAGCTGAGACATATATTTTTCCGCTTTCGCCAAGACTTTCTGCGCCTCGGACGAAAACTGCAAATTCGCGTTTCCCGTAACTTTCGGATAAGAATCTAGCATGCCTTTCACAGCAAAAAGCAAGTCAGAGCAGCTCGCCCCGATTCTCTCAACCAAAGGCTTTATGATTCCGTCTTTTTGTTCAAGCAAGGCAACAAGAAGATGCTCAAGACCGACTTCGCCGTGGTCATTTTGCTGGGCCAAAGTGCTGGCTTCCTGCAAAGCGTCCTGAGTTTTCAAAGTAAACTGGTCGTAATTCATTTTCTCGCCTCCATTTTTCATTTTCATAATGAAAATAACCACAACAGAGGCAAATCGTCAAATATTTTTTCAAAATCAAGACAAGCGAAAATTAAGATTGCAGAAATTCCGTCCGCAAAAAAAAATCGAACACAACATTTCAGTTTTCAGATTTTTCAGAACGGAGATTCGATTGAGCATAAATGTTTTTCTTCCGCGCCCGGTGATTCATTACAAGCCCGGTCTTTCGGGGTTCCGCCATTCGGCTCCATTGCTTCACTCCGCACAGCTCCGTTCCGCAACGGCTTCGCCGCCCCTACACCCCGGCGTAGCATTTTCTAAACTGCGTCCGCTTGAAATCGCGGAAAATAAAAAAAAACGATTGCAACGCCTGCCGCAACCGCCACAAAATCAAAATCGCATAATTAGTTGGCTAATTAATAGAAAAAAAAATCGGCTTTGTAAGCAAATGCCTGCAAAGCCGCATAAAATCAAAATTACAAAAAAGTCAGAATTTATTTTCCGACAACTTCATTCTGCCCAAATTCACAGACCGCGCCGTAAATATTCGCGTGTTCTAAAAGCTCCAGATTCTTGCCGGTTTTCTTGTACACGCGGATTTCGCCAGTTCCGCTTCCGCTTCCCAAAATTTTAAGCAAAGTCCGCTCGCCCTGCGGAATCTCGTAGTCTCGCACGGAAAGCCCGTTTCCCTTGCAGAAAACGTCGATGTCAACAACAAATCTTCCTTTATGAACGCTCACCGTCCAGTGAACTTTCTCGTCGCCTTCAGTTCCAGGAACTTGCGTGCAGTCGTGAATCACAGAGCATTTTCCGAAATGCTTTTTCTCCTTGATTTCAAAGCTGTTCTGCTCCAGATTCAAAACGCCGCAGAGCTTTCCGTTGAATTTTCCGCCGATTGCAAAGCACGAATTCAAAAGCGGCTTTCCAGAAATTATGCTCACCATTCTTGCCGATGAAATATGAAAATAATCCGCAGGAAGAGCCGTTCCCCAAGACTTGTCTGAATATCCGTCGGCAATTTTCGGCGTAATCACATATTCTTGGCCGTTCAAATGTATTATTCCAGAGTAAACTGTCTTCACACCGAACGGCGCCCAAAATTCGTCTTTCTCGTGATAAGCAGGCGCGCCTGCAATCTGCCTGTCAAATTTAAGCTCCCAGTCCATCGAGCCGCAGTCGCACAAAAGCTCGGGCTTTACCCTTAAATCCTGCTGGCTAACTTCAATCCGCCCTGTAATCGCGTTCGAGCCAAAAATGCACTCTCCCGCCTTAAAGCTTCCGATATTTCTGATAAAAGTAAACTGAGATGACGGAATAAATTTGTTGAGCTGGATTCCGTCTCCGCCGTAAACTCCGGCTTTCACAAGAACATAAGATGGACGGACGGCAATTTCTTCGTTGGCAGTTTTTGCCGCAGTTGTTCCGGCAAGCGCGTACTGCAAATCCGCTTCCGAGTGCGCAAGCCTCGACTTCTGACCGATTACCGCAACTTTCGGAGATATTCCCGGATTCACAATGTAAAGTTCAACATAAAAATTTTTCTCTTGGCTTGTTTCCCTGTTAAAAGCAGAAAAAGAATACCGCCAGCGTTCAAATCCTTCCTGACGCAACTTGCCGCGAAGAACGTACTGATCAAAATGCTGATTTATCTTTGAGCCTGCCATCTTTGCCCACCTAAAAAGATAGAATTATCTTATTTTATTTTCGGACAACTGCACTGGCAACTTTAGAATCTGCTTTCAAAGATTTGTGAGAACGCTAATTTTATTTGAAAAATTTATTCAGTGTCTTGCTGATGTCTTCCTGCTCAAGAGGATAATTCTCATCGAGATATTCAAGACATTCCGTGCAGACGCGCTGAACGTGCTCGTACCAGATTCTATAAAGCTCCGGCTCCAAATTCGGGCCAGGATAAGGCGCGCCCTGAACATCAGAGACAACCTGACGCATAATTTTAAGGCATTTTTCAAGTTTCGGGTCTTTTTTCATAATTTTTCTCCGCAGTTTGTTTTTAAATAATTTTAAGAAAATCTTTATTATAGTTATATAGTTAATTTGAAGATTTTTCCATTTGTTTTTCTGCTTTTTCCGCCGTTTTCAACAGAATTCTTTCCGCAGATTGCAGCCATTCTGATTTTTGACTTCAACTCAGGATTTTTCATCTGCTCGAAAAGCCTTTCAAACGCCTCGTGAACATCGTTCTCGTCCGCTTCAAGAAGCCATTTGATTTTCTGCTCGCGCTCCTCATCAAGAATTCCGTACAAAGTCCTTGTGAGCGAAAGCGAGCCGCGTCCTTTCGGCGTTTGCGGCTGGATAAAATGCGAGTAGCAGCCCATTATCGTTTTTTCAATCTCTTCTGAACTGAATTTCATTTTTGCGCACTCTTCAACGCATTTTTTGAAAACTTCGCAGGATTCAAGCGGATTCGGGTCTCTGTAGCTTGCGAAAACCATAAGCTCGCCGAAACTTTCAGGATTGCAAAAACAGCCGTAAGCTCCGCCGATTGTCCTGATTTTTTCCCAAAGAAGATTGTTTGAAAGCCAATGCGAGCAAATTTCGTCCAAAGCGCAGTCTTTTGTGCCGTAAGCGGCGGCAGGAATTGTCTGGGCGGCAAATCCAACCTGAGACTCAACCGTGAAAATCTCTTTTTTATCAGAATCCGAAGAGTCAAATTCGGAATTTATGACTTTTGAAAAATCTTCAAGCGTGTTTTCGTTCGGATTTTTTATCTTTGAAAGTCCTGTTTTCTTTACGAATTCTGGCAAAATCTCTCCGATTTTCTTCAAGCCTGATTTTTCCGCCGTAACGTGGACAAACGCGCCAGACTTTGTGATTTTCTCATGGAGACTTTTGAGCTTTTCTGAAATTTCGCTGTCGGATTTTTTCACGATTTTTCTTAAAATTCCAAGCTGCGTTATTCCGTTCCAAATCTCGTCAACCGCCGACTTTACCGAATTGAGCGAGCAGACTCTGCTTGAAACGTAAACGTGTCCGTCAGGAACGACCGAAGACTCAAAATCGTTTTTCGACTCGTTCACAATGTCGCGTATTCGCTTGAAATCTCCGAAATTCACGCCAGTTATGCAGTCTGAAACGAGATTCAAAGCGTTTTTCGATTCCTCTTCAATCATAAAAGTCCTGAAAACAATCCAGTCACGCTTAGTCCAATTGTATTTAATGCAAAATTCTTTTGACGCTTTTGTTGCAGGGCTGTCCATCGTAAGAAGATTCGCGCCGATTCCGCCGGTGTGAAGAGCCGTTTCCTCGGCAGTTTCCGCCCAGCCAAGATTTTTCCAGCCGCACTCTGTAACACTGTCGCTGTAAACCGGCAAAAAAGCGTAATCTTCGGCAGAAAGGCAGTCAACAGGAAATCCCAAGTCAAAATAGACGATTCCGTTTGTGTTTTCCTCGCTCACAAGATAAGGAATTTTTCCAGAACCGCAAGAATCAATCTCTTTTATCTCCAAATTTCCGCGGTTCATAAGCGGACGGCCGTTTTTTATAAAATCCGCAGGATGCAAATGCGGAAGGCAAGAGACATCTTCATCTGTCGCCTGAAATTTATGAAGTTTTTCGTTTTCCTTTTTGATTTCTTCTTTCGTTGTCGATTTTAAGGCTTCCGCGATTATTTTTTTCTCCGCTTCCTCGCGTCTTTTTGAATATTTTTTTGACGGCGTGATTACGCTAAGCGCGCGGGATTTATTCCCGAGAAATTTCTGCTTTATGAGATTCAAGAGATACGAGTCCGAATTCTCGATTTTTTCCTTGATTTCATCGAGAACTTTTCTTGAGCGAATCTGATTTGAAATGTCGTAGCCGTAAGCCCAGCCGCTCACAATCCGGATTGCAAGGGCAAGCGAGAAAGGTCCGCCAGCACGCTTTATTTCACGCTGGGAAATTTCCATTCCCATCAAAGTTGTCGCAATGTCCTTTTTTGAAACTCCGTCTTTCACGATTTTTTCAAGAGTTTTCAGGATTACATCTTCAACTTTTTTTGCATCGGATTTTTTTACGCCGCGAAGCCCGATTGTAAAAATTTTATTGTAAAACGACGACGAAAATCCGCTTTGAGGAGCTGTGTCCTCGCCAAGTCCGCTTTCAAGCAGCGATTTTTGAAAAGGAGAGCCGTCGTGATTCGCCAGAATTCCAGCAAGAACAAGATTTTCCGTGTTTTTCACGCAGTTTTCAGCCTGCCCCAAGTCCCAGCTCACAAGAACTGTGCTTCCTTTTTCGTTGTCTCCGGCAGGACCTTCATATTCATCGTACGCAGGATTTTTCAGGCTGTCGCTTTTCACATAATTCAAGAATTCCTCAAGATTTTTCTCTCCAGTTTTTTCAGAATAAAAAAAATCAGGATTTCGCTCCTCGATTCTGTCCAGAAATTTTTCCTGAATAAAATCAAG
>JAXDVS010000027.1:0-3365 GCA_034088785.1 Treponema sp. | reverse complement strand
GCCGTACATTCTCAAAACTTTACGGACTTGCAGGAATCCGCATGGGATACGGACTTTGCACACCGATGGCAAAACAGGTTTTCAAGCTCGATTTGAATCCTTTCCGCACTTCAAACATCGGACGGAAAGTCTGTATTGCGGCCCTTAAAGACAAAAAATACTATTCAGACCTTACTAAAACAATTATCAGCCTAAAAGACGAGTTTATTTCTGAAATCAACAAGATAAAGGGAATCAAGGCTTTCAAATCTGCCGCAAACTTCATCTTTATCCATTTTGACGACTCAATTGATGTCCAGGCTCTAAAAGACAACCTCGCTTCAAACGGCTACCTTGTAAGGCTTTGGACAGAGGGCGGACATCTTTCAATGCGAATTACAGTCGCGCCGAAACCTGACATGGACAAAGTTCTGGAACTGATTAAGGACTTCTGCAAAAAATAAAAACAAGGGAGACAGCTGTCCGCTGATTTTTGAATAAACATTCATTTTTAGCGGGCGGTTCATTTTTTACTATGACATTTTTACCGCTTTATATCGACCCGGGCACAGGCTCAATGCTCTTTTCAATTTTGATTGGAGCATGCGCGACGCTTTTTTTTCTGGCAAAGGCATTCTGGCTTAAACTTAAACTTTTCTTTACTGGCGGAAAAGGGCAAAAGCTCGACAAATCCTACAAAAAATATGTGATTTACTCAGAGGACAAGCGTTACTGGAACGTTTTTAAGCCGATTCTTGACGAGTTCGAGAAAAGAAAAATTGAAATCACATATTACGTCGCAAACGACAAAGATCCTGTTTTTGACGAGAAATACGAATTTGTGAAGCCGGAAGTAATCGGAGAAGGAAACAAGGCGTTCGCAAAGCTCAATATGCTTTCAGCGGGCTTTGTCCTTATGACAACACCGGGGCTTCAAGTCTACCAGCTCAAGCGCAGCAAGAGTGTAAAGCATTATTCGCACATTTTCCATTCTCCGGGCGACCCTACAATGTACCGTCTTTTTGGAATCGACTATTTTGACTCGATTTTATGCACAGGCGATTATCAGTTTGAAGACATCCGCGAGATGGAACGGCAGAGAAATCTTCCTGCAAAGCAGCTTGTTACAGTCGGATGCACATATCTTGATGTTTTCAAGAAGAAGATGGAAGAAATTCCTGCGGAAGAAAATCATCAGTTTACAGTTTTGGTTTCGCCTTCTTGGGGAAAGTCCGCGCTTCTCTCTCTTTACGGAAAAAAACTTCTTGATCCGCTCGTTGCAACCGGATGGAAAATTATAATCCGTCCGCATCCGCAGTCAAGAATCTCGGAGGCGCAGATGCTTTCAGAGCTTGAAGATGCGTACAAAGACACGCCGAACGTTGAATGGGACTCAAACCGGGACAATTTCTATTCGCTCAAAAAAGCGGATATAATGATTACCGACTTTTCAGGAATCATTTGGGACTACACTTTCCTTTGCGACAAGCCTGTCATGTACGCAAACGCGGAAATGGAGCTTGGTCCTTACGACGCTTACGACATCAACCACGAAATCTGGCAGTTTGCAACCGTCAAGAAAATCGGCATAAAAATTGAAGAAAAAGATTTTGCCAATATCAAAAATGTAATTCAAAACGCAAGCGATTCTCCGGAACTCGCAGCAGCACGCAAGAAAGCGCGAGAAGAGGCATGGATGCATATCGGCGAGGCTGGAAAACGAACTGCCGACTTTATGATTCAGACAATGGAAAAACTGGAAAAATAAAGACAATTTTTGGGATTGCCGGTAGAAAACTGCTTGGCAATCCATTTATCAGTCAGGAGAACTTTAACTTTAATGGTCTTGAATTTTCTTTTCAATCTTCTTATCTATCCAATTAAGCAAATCATTGAATTTTCATTCTCGCTTTTTTTTCACGTATTTAAAAATCCGGGCGCGGCGATTTTAGGCGTAAGCCTTGCGGTCACAATAATGTGTCTTCCGCTTTACATTGTCGCGGAAAAATGGACAGATATTGAGCGCGATGTGCAGAAAAAACTCGAGCCGGGTGTAAAAAGAATCAAGAAATTCTTTAGGGGCGATGAGCAATATATGATTCTTACGACATATTACCGCCAGAATCATTATCATCCGCTTATGACGCTGCGTTCGAGCTTCAGTCTCCTGATTCAAATTCCTTTTTTTCTTGCCGCATATTCTTATTTGAGCCATTTGTCGCTTTTGCAGGGACGCTCATTTTTTATTCTTAATGACTTGGGAAAAAACGACTCGCTTTTTTCAATTGGCTCGTTCACAGTGAATGTTCTTCCGAGTTTGATGACGCTTATAAACTGCGCGTCTGGCTTTGTCTACACAAAAGGCCATTCTTTAAGGGAAAAACTTCAAGTATACATAATGGCGGCACTTTTTCTGGTCGTTCTTTATGACTCGCCGAGCGGACTTGTTCTTTATTGGACGCTGAATCAAGTTTTCTCGCTCACAAAAAATATTTTTATGAAGCTGAAAAATCCGCTGAAAGTGTTTTTTGTCTGCGTTGCGCTTGCGATTCTCTTCTGCGACTTTTATCTTATTTTTTTGCATCCGGGAAGCTTCAAGCGCAGAATTCTGATGGCGGCTGTAATTTCGTTCGTTCTTCTTGCCCCGATTTTTGTAAAAGCGGCTTCAAGACTTATTGACAATGTTCTTTTTCCTATTCTGGAAGATTCAAAAAAACGCGCGCTTCTCTTTTTCACTTCCGCTGTCGGACTTTTCTTGCTCACAGGACTTTTTATTCCTTCAAGCATAATCAGCTCGTCAGTAATTGAATTTTTTAACATCGACAATTTTGGCTCGCCGACTTTCTTTGTCCGAAACACGCTTGTGCAGTCTTGCGGACTTTTCCTAGTCTGGCCGGCATTTTTATATTTTCTTTTCAACAAAAGAATTCAGACTGCTTTTTCGGCTCTTTCTTTCGTCTTGTTTGCAGGAGCTTTAGTGAACACATTCGTTTTTGTGGGGCATTACGGAACATTAACGCGAATGTTGACATTCTCAGAAAATATCGCAGGAAGAGTTTCTTCTTTTGCAATCATTTTGAACATTGCGGCAATTTTGCTTTTGACTGCCGCAGCTTTATTCGCAATAAAATACAGGTTTTCAGGCATTTTGCAGGGAATTGCAGGAATCTGCTGCATTTCGCTTTTTGCGGCCGGAATTTTTTATACAAAATCAATAAAAGCCGATTACGAAAAAATTGCCTCACCTTACAATCCGGAAAATGCCGAAGAAGTTAAACCTGTTCTGCATCTTTCAAAAGACAAGCAAAATGTCGTTCTTTTTATGCTCGACCGAAGCGAAAGCGCATATCTTTCTTCAATTTTGGAGGAAGATCCGTCATTAAAAG
>JAXDVS010000026.1:0-21619 GCA_034088785.1 Treponema sp. | reverse complement strand
AGCTGTTTTCAGAAATTCCAGCAGAAAACGAATCGATTTTTCCCTGCGACTCGCGCGATGAAGACGCGATTTCTCCATATTCCGCGCTTTTTGAAAGACAAAGCGAAATCACATCTTGAAGATTTTCGCCGCTTTCAATTTTTTCAAGGAGATTTTCCGCCGCGCTTTTTCCAGAAGAAATTTTTTCGGCGTTTTCATAAGATTTTAAAAGTTCCGCACTGAGATTTTTTGAAAGCCTCATCTCGCGCGAATAATTTTCGCCGTCAGAATTGAAAAACGAGCCGTCGTAATTTTGAACAAGCGAGTAAAGCCGCTCAAGATTTTCTCCAGTTTCAGCAAATTCCGTAAAAAACGCGAGATTTTTCTTCGCTTCCGAATTTTCAGGAAAAGATTCTTTTGCTTCGACAAATCCTTTTTGCACGAGAAGCGAGATTTTCGTTTTCATCTGCTCAACGCGGCTGTTAAAATAAGAATCCATCGCGCCGATAACGCCGGAATCAGCAATTTTCTCGTCGCCAAGAACAAAATTCTTGTAGATTGTGATGTAAGAAGTTCCGTACAAAAGCGGATTGCGCTCGTTCGCTGTCTGGTCGGCTTTTCCAAGCGTTCTCGCCTCCGCCATGACGCCGTTCCGCAAGTCAGCAAATTTTTTGAACGCCGTTTTAACGTTTTCAAACGCTTTTCTCGTCTCTTTTAAGTTTCCGCTTTCCGCCGCCGCAGAAAATTTTCTGAACGCTTTTTCACATTCGTCCTCGGATGGCCTGAATCCAGAAGCGACGAGATTTTTCACGCTTTCAACCGCTTTTCTGACCGGCTCTGTGATGTCGCTTTCGTAAACGACGAGAATTCCGCGCTCTTTTTCTTCATTTTGAGCATTTTTTTTAGATTTTGATTTTTTTGAGTCAGATTCGTCAGAATCAGATTCGCTTGAATCGCTTTTTTCTGCATTTAAAGCAAGATTTTCAGAATCATTTTTTGCTGCATTTGAATCAGATTTTTTTCCGTCAGAATCTTTTTCGTTGTTTTTCAAATCGTTTTCTGAATCAGAAATTTCAAAGACGACATCTGACTTCTCATTTTTAAGCTCGAATCCTTCCTCAAATTTTTTAGCCGCCTCAGGATATTTTTCATCGTGGACAAGCGAAACGCCCTCTTTCATAATCTTGTTGTAAATCACAAGAAGCTCGCCCAAAGTTACGGTGCGGCGGGCAAGATTCGTAAAGTCAATGTAGTTTTCCGTTGCGTCGCCCTCAGCTTTTTCAAGCTCGCGGATTCGTTCAAGTTTTTCAGACTTTTTCCCGGAATCGCTTCCAATCAGCTCCACAAGCTCGGACGCTTTTTTATTGTAATTTTTTCGCGCCTGCAAGATTTTAAGAACACGCTTCTGCGCGCGGTCAAAGTCGTCAGGATTTTCGTTCATGTAAGACGCAAGCTCCAAAAGCGCGGCGTTGTAGTCAAGATTTTCTATCAGATTGTCGATTTGGCTCAAAGTCATCGAATTTCTACGAGAAGACGAGGAAGCCGGCGAAGCCGAAAAAACAAAGCAAGGCTTAAAAAACGAGACAACAAGAAAAATCGCGGCGAATCTATAAGAGTTCTTCATAAAAAGCCCGGCTCTTAACTTTTATTTTCGGTATCAAATATAATGAAGTGGAGAATTTTTTCCGATTCTAAATACTGGCGGCGTATTGGAAAACGCGACAAGTCGGATTTGGCACGCCATTCCGAACATGAGCCTGCCATTCCGAACTGTGATTCGGAATCTATAAAAAAGAATCGTCATTCTGAACTCGTTTCAGAATCTATAAAAAACGCAGCTGCTGAAATAAAGCGAGCGCGACAACGAAAGCGCTCGAATTCAGCATGACGGCAATTATCAAGCGCGTCATTCCGAACTCGAGAACATTCGTTCTCGCTTAGATTCGGAATCTGCAAAAAAGAATCGTCATTCTGAACTCGTTTCAGAATCTGTGAATAAAAAACGAAGATGCTGAAATAAATTCAGCATGACGGCTTTGACGGCTTACGGCTTCGTGGCTCAAAATGATTTTTACAATGAAAAGCAAAATATCAATCGCATTTTTGATTTTCTCGTTTCAGTTTTCTGCTTTCCCGCTCGACTTGGTTGACGTGGACTCAACGCTCGCGGATATTTTTGGCTCTTTCACCGACAAAAACGAGGGAACAACTTCCTTCCGCTCATTAAACATTCCGTCCGGCGGCAGAGTCGAGGCGATGGGAACTGCCTTCACAGGAGTTTCGGACGACATCAGTTTTTTTGACTATAATCCGGCGGCAAGCGCGCTTCTTGAAAAAAGTGAAATCGCAGTTTTTCACAACGCGTGGATTGCAGACTCGGCGATGGAAACTCTGGCGGCAACGAGACGGAACGGAAATTTCGGCTACGGAGCGCAGCTAAAATGCTTTTACGTGCCGTTCACGGAATACAATCTTTTTGGAGACAAGCTCACGGGAAGCTATTATTCAGAAACTTCCGCCGCTTTCAACCTTGCGTACAATTTTCTTTCTGGCTACAGCTTCAAAGGAATCGCGCTCGGCATGAACGCGAAATTCGCATGGCTTAACGTTCCAGACTACACAGACAGCCAAAGCGGAGAAATAATCTCAGGCTCAGGACTCGAGCAGTCGTCTCTTGCGGCAATGGCGGACTTTGGAATTTTCACAAGCTTCAATTTCCTTAAAAAATTCGCAAGCACAAAGCCAAATCTGCGCCTCGGGCTTTCATTCAGCAATTTCGGGCTCTCATTCACAGGATTCGGCGGCTCAATAAAGATTGACGACCCGCTCTCATCAAAAATTTCAGCAGGAATTTCTTACAGGCCTTTTCCGATTCTTCTGATTTCGCTTGAAGCGCGACAGCCGGTAAATCTTCAGGATTTTTCAGAACTGGGAAAATTTCAAGCAGGAAGCGGATTTGAGATTACGGTCTCGGAAAATTTCTCGTTCGAGGGCGGATTCTTGATTCAGGGCGGCAACCCGAGATTCAGCATGGGAAGCGAATTTGGAATCTCAAAGATAAAAATGTCCGTCTGCTACACTTTGGACCTTACAACTTCCGCAAATCCGGTGAACCACATCAGTCTTTCGGCAAAAATGAAATTCGGAGACAGAGGACGAAGCGGACAGCTTCAAAAAGTGAACGAAATCTACATTCAAGGACTCAGGCTCTACGCGCAAGGCGACTACGACAGCGCGATTTTCAGCTGGAACGAGGCGGCAAGCCTTGCAAAGGAATATCCGCTCAACATAAAGTACGAGCCAGCGATTCAGGCGCGGAACGCCGCAATCTCTTTCAACGAAAACAAAAACCGGCTGGAAAATCTTCAAAATTTCTCAGCTGGGCAAGAATAAAAAAAAACTGTCATTCCGACAAAAGCACGTCATTCCGAACTTGATTCGGAATCTATAATAAAAACGCAGATGCTGAAACGAGTTCAGCATGACGACAATCATTAAAATGCGTCATTCCGACAAAAGCCTGTCATTCCGAATTTATTTCGGAATCCGTAATTAAAAACGCAGAGGCTGAATCCAAGCGGACGCAAATACGTTCAAATTCAGCATGACGGAGTTTCATCACACTTTTTTCGAGAAGATTCTGAAATTCATCCACGGGAAAATCGTGCATTCGCGCTCCATTCTCGTGAGCCATTCCGTGCTTACAACGTTCGAGCCGAGCGCGTCAAAAATGTACATGAACGCGCGGATTGAGTCCTCAAAGCGTTTTTTCGCGTACTCCGGGAAAATTCCATCGTGAAGCATTGTCGGCCATTCGCCGCTTTGAGAAAGCATAAGCTCGCGCGCCGCAAGATTCAAAAGACGCACTTTCAAGCCAGTCTCATTCGGAAATCTGTCTGACAAGTCAACCATTCTTTCAGCCATTTTTCTCGTATATCGCAACATTCCGTCCGTAGAGCCGTCAAGCAAGTCCTCGCCGTAGCTGTTTCCCTGCGAAGCTCCCGGATAAGGCGTAACTTTCTGCAAAAGATACACGTTTTCAAGCCGGTCAGAGCAAGTTCCAAGCGACATATCAGTCTCCGAAGCCTGCCTTATGACGCTTTCAAGAAAATCGACTCCCTCAGCCCACTGCTGGCCAAGAAGCGCGGCAGAAAAAACGCACACAAGCGACGGAGATTTTCCTTCCATATATTTTTCAGCTTCGGAAAGCTTCGCGTTTTTAGCGTCAACAAAAGCCTTCGCGTCTTTTTTCACCTGCAAAAGTGCTTTTTCGCTGTCGTAAATCTGGTTGCTGTCATCTTCAAAAGACCAGTATCTAAATCCAGACGGAACGCGCGCCGAGCCTTCCTCTAAAAATCCGGCTTTTATAAGCTCGCTGTCAGAAAGCTCAAAGCCGATGTCTTTCTCGCAGTTCTTGTAGACAGGATTTGAGGCAAAAGCGCAAATATCATCAGGAGAATCGCCGTCCTGAGCAAACAAGGCGAAAGAGCCGCCTGAAATTCCGTCTTTTCCGTTCACTGAACATCTTACAGGCGAGAAAATTCCGTTTTCAGGGAGATTCTCGCTGAACAAAATCGAGCGGTTGTCAACAATCGTGTATCTAAATCCGTAAGATTTAAGAACGTCCTCAATTCCGCTCGTGTAGCCCAAAAACGGAAGAAAAAATCCAGCTGGCTTAGCCCCGAAAAACGAGCGATGAGAATAAAGTCCGACCTCAACCTGAGCGTTCAAAATTTCTGTCATATCGCCGTAATGCGGCAGAAAAGCATAAGTTCCAGAAGTCGCAAGCAGTTCAAGATAGCCTTTGTCAGCAAATTTCTTGAATTCTCCCAAAAGATTCTGTCCAAAAACATCGCAGAAGTCGTCTTTGTCTTTTTTCGCCTTTTCAAGGCAGGTTTCAGCGTTTTTCAGAAGAGCCGAATCAGACTTGCAGCGTTCAATTTCGCTTTCGCCAAGCGCGATTTT
This sequence comes from Treponema sp., assembly GCA_034088785.1. Classification (GTDB taxonomy): domain Bacteria; phylum Spirochaetota; class Spirochaetia; order Treponematales; family Treponemataceae; genus Treponema_D. The sequence continues at coordinate 16,675 of JAXDVS010000026.1, read as the reverse complement.
TCTTTCAAGCCATTCAATGTACTGCTCCTGCACAACCGGGTCAGAAAGAAGCGAGCAAAGAGACGGAGAAAAAACCATTCCGAGCTTGAATTTCACATTTTCGCTTTCAAGCCTGTGAAAAAGATTTATCAATGGAAGATAAGTGCTTGAAATTGAGTTGAACAGAATATCATTCTGCAAAGCATAGTCTTTCTCGTCCGCAACGTGCCTTATATAGCCCTGATGTCCGACGATAACAAGCGCAAGATTCTTAGCCATAATTCTCCCCTACTCCGTGAATGACTCTCTGTATTTTTTGTAGCTGATTTCAAGAAGCTTTTCCATTCCAGAAAGCCTCAAAAGCGGCGGAAGATTAAGCTCCGCGCCAGGCTTCGCCTTTTTCAGGATTTCAGGAGTCTCAGGAAGCCGAACCTTTCTTGAAACTGCGAGATTGTCAGAAGTTCCGTCATCAAAAAGAGCAACAAGGTCAACACGGAAAAATTTCTTTCCGTTTTCAAGAAGAATGTACTGGGCGCGAAGGTCTTTTTCAATCTTGATGTCAAAAAAATCGACAGGATTCTGGTCTTCCTCGTTCTCAAAATAAGAGACACGAAGGATAAAACGCTCAAAATTGTCAGATGAGGCAAGGTCTTTGAGCTTCTGCGAGCTGATGTCCCAATAAACATACGCCCACGCAGGATTTCTAAGAACCACCTGAATTTCAGTCTCGTTGAATGTCAACGGAAGCTCCGCATCGGAAGCAGCCTCGTTGTTCTCGTCCTCAACCATCTCGGAATTGTCTTTTTCTTCCTGAGCGATTTCTTCCCCGATTTCGAGAAGCTCGCCGATAATAAAACGTCTGTTAAGGTTGTCAGGAATGTCAATTCCATAGTCATCTGCAATAGCAATCAAGTCCGCCGAAGAAAGCGTTTCCAAATGCTGCAAAGATAAAAGCTTGTTGTCCATTTTTTTGCACTTCAATTCATTTTTTTCTTGCAATTTTCTTAAAAATAAGAATAAAAGTCAATCAGTAGAAAGATTCGTCATTTTTCGTTTGCGGATTTTAGGAACTGTTATGATGAATTACGAACTGTCATGCTGAACTTGCAAAATCCGTCACCCTGAATTGCAAAGGACGTCATGCTGAACTCATTTCAGCATCTGCATTTTTACGGATTCCGAATCGAGTTCGGAATGACACGTTTTTTTTATTCGCAATGATGGACGAAACTTCGGACAGAGTGCGTTCTGCAAAGCCGTCACCCTGAATTGCAAAGCCGTCATGCTGAACTCGTTTCAGCATCTTTTTATTATAGATTCCGAAACAAAGTTCGGAATGACACGCTTTTTTACTATTTTCGTCATGGCAAACTGAAAAAGCCGTCATGCTGAATTTATTTCAGCATCTGTATTTTTTATAGATTCCGAATCAAAGTTCGGAATGACACGTTTTTTTTATTCGGAATGACGAGCGTTAAAAAATGCTAACATTGGATTGCTTCGCCGTTCCGGCTCGCAATGACGTGCGTGTTGTGCGCACAGGAAAATCACTTTAGACGCAGAACATTTTGTTTTTGGACGCACAGCAAAATCTTTTTGGGCGTAGAACATTATCTTTTTGGACAGTCAGCAAAATATTGAACGTCGTTCAGAAAAATCTTTTTCGACAGTCAAGAAAATATCAAGCGTCGCACCAACTTTTCTGCAACAACCATTACCATCTACTAACAAAATTGCGGCTTATCTTCTTGATTCTCTTTTGAAAAATCAATATATTAGCCCTGTAATTAGCATTAGCTAACAATTTTCTTTTAAGGAGAAAGCTATGAAATCAACAAAAATCGTAAAAGTTATCGGGCGCGAGATTATCGACTCGCGCGGAAATCCGACTGTGGAAGCGGAAGTTCATCTTGAAGACGGAACTGTCGCGCTTGGAGCCGCTCCGTCTGGAGCTTCAACCGGCGAATTCGAGGCACTGGAGCTTCGCGACGGCGACAAGTCAAAATTCGGCGGAAAAGGCGTTTCAAAGGCGGTCGCAAACGTGAACGGCGCAATCGCCAGCGCAATTGTCGGGCTTGACGCGGCAGACACATACAAAGTTGACGGCGCGATGCTCAAAGCTGACGGCACAAAGGACAAGTCAAACCTCGGAGCAAACGCGATTCTTGCAGTCTCAATCGCATGCGCGCGGGCGGCGGCAACTTCGCTTCAAATTCCTCTCTACAGATTCTTGGGCGGAGTTCAGGGAACAAAACTTCCAGTTCCGATGATGAATATTCTGAACGGCGGAGCGCACGCAGACAGCGCGGTTGACACACAGGAATTTATGATTATGCCGGCAGGCGCGCCTTCGTTCAAAGAGGGCTTGCGATGGTGCACGGAAGTTTTCCACAAGCTGCACGACCTTATCAAGAAAATGGGAGACGTTACTGCGGTCGGAGACGAGGGCGGTTTTGCGCCTAACAAGCTCGGAAGCGATGAGGAAGCAATCGAGAAAATTCTCGAGGCGATTGAGGCGGCTGGCTACAAGCCGGGAAAGGACTTCTTGATTGCGATGGATGCGGCTTCTTCCGAATGGAAATCTCCAAAAGGAAAAGGATTCTATCATCAGCCAAAATCAGGAAAGGACTTCACGACGGACGAGCTTATCGCGCACTGGGAAAAGCTCGTTGACAAATATCCGATTGTCTCGATTGAGGACGGACTTGACGAGGAAGACTGGGACGGCTGGGTAAAGATGACAGAAAAGCTCGGAAAGAAAGTCCAGCTTGTAGGCGACGACCTTTTTGTAACAAATGTTGAGCGTCTTTCAAAAGGAATAAAGCTGGGGGCTGGAAACTCTATTCTTATCAAGCTGAACCAGATTGGCTCTGTCTCAGAAACGCTCGAGGCAATCAAGATGGCGCACAAGGCGGGCTACACAGCAATCGCTTCCCACCGCTCAGGCGAAACAGAGGACACCACAATTGCCGACCTTGCAGTGGCTCTAAACACCTGCCAGATTAAGACAGGCGCGCCAAGCCGCACAGAGCGCGTGGCAAAGTACAATCAGCTTTTGCGCATTGAAGAGGAGCTTGGAGACGCAGCCTGCTACCCAGGATTTGATGCGTATAATATTAAAAAATAGGAAAAATTAGCTTCAAAATGATATTATGAACAAATAAGAAACATTGCAGGTTCTATGTTATTACAGACTAGAACCTGCGATTTTTTATTGATAAAAACCAATGGAAAATGTTAATAAAAAACTATTAGCCTCACAAAAATCAAAATTATGACATATCATTTCCAGAATTATTAACAAAATCACCTTTTATTGATACTGCAGAGCCAACTTTATTATTGCTTATTGTTCCTGAATTCCATTCAAAACGCGAACCACTTCCAATATCTACAACTTTATTTCCATTCACACATTCGTTGCCTGTAATCTCACCACCATTCATTACAACAAATCCGCCAGAAACTGCATAAAAGCCAGCTCCGTATCTAGCTTTATTATTATTTATAGAAACACCCTCGCCTATACTCAGCTCGCCTTTTACATATATCGTTCCATTGCCATTATTTTTAAAACCTGAAACTGTTGTATTTTCAAGAATAACTTTTCCGCCAGTTTCAATAAACAAAGCATATTGGCAAAAGTTCCCGTAGGCATCCCCTTTCAAATCGATATTTTTCAGAGTCAAAGTTGCGCCATTTTCTACACGAATATGAATATAATCATCTGAATTTTTATTCGGGCATGATAATTGCGCATGATTGCTTTCATCGCCTTCAAGCAAAACGGACATTCCAGAAGAGACAGTAACTGTCTGCAAATCATCAACACTTTTATCATTGAGTTTCAAAGTCCAAGCATTTTCAGAATTTCTGCCAATATATGAAAACGCAAAATTTAATAAATCAGTGTCTACTGAATCCAAAACTCCCAAAATTCTTGTTTGTTCATTCAACGCTAATTTAGAACCTAAATTTCCTTCTCCGTTTCCAGAAGAATTAAGTTTTACTTCGCACAAATTGCCGCTGTCATCGATAACCTTAAATTTATTGCAGTCATTCTGTGTAAGCACATGAGACGGGCTAGAACATCCTTCAACAATTGCCGTGCCAGAAGCATAATTTTGCAAAGTTACTCTCGCGGTATACTTCGGATTTCCGGCGGCAGAATTATTTTCTGGAGAAAGTTCATCCACAACTGTAATTTTTCTGCCAGCCGCAAGCCAAATATCGTTTCCGTCATCTTCCGCTGCAATTACAGCCGAGCCGCCAAGCTTTATTTCTCCGCCATAATTAACATAAATTGCGCCGCCAAGTTTGCTTCCGTCTCCGTTCTCATCAGCAGCTTTGTTTCCAGAAAGCAAGCCGCCTGTCATTATAAACGCGCTTTTTTTGACGCCATCACCGTGGTCTATATGAATCGCCCCGCCTGCTCCGCCGTTTTTTGCCATGTTTCCGCTTATCGCGCCGCCGCTCATTGTAAACGTGCTGTAAGTTGAGCTTCCGCCCCAAATAAATATTGCGCCGCCGCCATTTCCAGAACCGCTTCCATTAGAATAATTTTCAGAAACCGAACCTGAATACATAATAATATCCGTGTTATCCGCACAATAAAACGCGCCGCCTCTTTTTGCCGCACAATTTTTTTCTATCAGAACATCATCATCAGAACTATTTTCTTTGCCAATTTTTACAGTAACTCTTGAAGAACTTCCTTTAGCAGCATAAATTCCGCCGCCGTTTTCACCAGCTTCATTCGCTCTTATTGTGCAAGCAGATAATTCAGCTTCGCCGTTATAAATAAATATTCCACCGCCGTCGCCTGAACTTTCATTGTAACTGACGCTTGTATTTTCAAGCAAAAGCTCGTTGCCGCTAAAACTAATTCCTCCGCCAGCATTGTTTGACTTGTTTTCTGTAACAACGCAGTTTTTCAACGTAAGATTTCCGCCGCAATAAATTCCGCCGCCTGATGAGTCAAGAGAGCCGCCGGTGACTGTAATGTTTACAAATGCGACTTTCGCATTTTCACCGATGTAAAAAACTCGCCAGCCAGCTGAGTCAGCATTTTTTCCGCTTCGTCCAGCGTCAACAACGGCTTTTTCAGAGGAAAGGCTTTTTATCAAAAGATTCAACGTCAAAGCTGGAGAAATATTCACAAAACTGCTGTTGTTTGCTGAATAATCGCCAGAAGAATCCGCCATAACTTTGCCGTCAACAAAAATCGTATATTCCGCAGTGCCGTTGTTCAGCGCGTTGATTTTATCCACCGCAGCCTGAACAGTTTTTAACGGCGCAAAATAAGTTCCCGCATTGCTGTCACTTGCCGATTTTGCAGGCGAATAAGTCGTTTCACTTTCGCCTTGCACAAAAAACGTTTTCATCTTGAAACTTTCAACCGCGGATTTTGAGAGAAGAAATTTTCCGCCGGTAAAATAAACAGAATTTCCCTGCCAAGTGTCAGTTGTAAGATTGTTGAATACATTCACGATTTCCTGCGCAGAATAAAAAAGCCCGCCGCTGCAATCCGATTCCGAATAAAATTTCAGCGACAAGATATAAACGCCGGAAGAAACATCGCTTTGCTCAATTTTTGCGGCGTTTGAAGAAAAATTCAGTTTTTCTGAATAAACAGAACCGTTTTCACCGTTTTTATAAAGTTCCGCCAAAACACTTTTTATTCCAGAGCCGTTTTCAACTTCAAGCGAAAGAGAAATATTTCCTTTTCCGTCAGTCTGAGGCGACATTTTCACAGAAATTCCGCTTTTTACAGAATTTTCGTCCTCAACAGAAACTGACACGCTTCCTTTCAAGACTGAAAGAGTTTTTTCCGCATCAGAAAATCCTTCTGCCGTAATATTCCATGTGCCTTTTGAAAGTTTTATAGAAAAAGCAGAGCCTGAAACTTCCGCAGTGTACGTTTTTTCAGAATTTTCCGCGTTTTTCGCGCTTACAGAATAAAAAATCTCATCTGGAAGTTCTGCAGAAACACTTCTGTCTTGCCAAGTTTTTTCCACGATTTTCGGAGAAGAGCCGTCAACAAAAAGATTTCCTTTTATCTCGTAACTTTTTCCATCATTCTCAGAATCATCTGAAGAAATCAAATTTGTGCAGGCAAAAAAACAGACTGAACAAAAAATGCAGAGCGAAGCAAAAAAAACAATTTTCATTCTATTAAGAAGCGCATTTTTCATAATTTTCTCCACGCAATTTATTTTGTGATTTCAACATCAAGAGTCGAACTGTAAACCGAGCCAGCAAATTCCACACTCACAAAAAGCTGGTAAGAATCCGACGGCCAGTTTTCGTCAGTTTCTATTGAATTTTCTGAGCTTGATTTTCCAGTGTCAGTTCCGTGGCTGAAAAGTTTCAAGCTCCAGTTTGTAAAATCAGAATCCGAAGTTTGAACCGTCTGCCCAGCAGAATCCAAAACAGTTACAGAGACGCTGATTTTTTCTCCAGCCTGAACAGAATTCGCTGCCGCAAAAGTGAGCGTATATTCTTCAACAACAATGTTTCCGCCGGAAGAATCCAAAACGCCTTTTTCTCCGGAAGAATCCACGGTTATCGTCCATTTTTCAGAATCCAAATCAAAAAGTTTGCAGGTTTCGCTCATTGATTTTTCATCGCCGTCCGCAGAAACAAGAATTACAGCGCCTTTGCTTCTTGAATCAACTTCGGAAATTGCCGCGACTTTCTGCGCCGTAAGATTTTTTACATAAATCACAAGAGAATCATCACCAAACACAATTGAAGAGGAAATAACGGTGCTGCCTTCTATAAGCAATTTTCCGCCGTTATAGTTTATTTTTCCGCCAACTTTGCAGTCTTTAAGCAAAAGCGTTCCTTCAGAAACCGTTATATCTCCAGAAATTGTTCCGCCAGAAAAAGAAAGCTCGCCGTTTTCCACAACAGCCGCACCAGCAACATTCAGTTTGTTCGCTTTTAATGTTCCGCCGTTTGCCGCCATTTTCAGAGACGAGACAGAATTTCCGTTTCCGTTGATTACAACGTTCGCATTTGCCCGAGAAAGCTCAACATTTTCATCAACGCTTCCAGCAAGTTGGACTGTTCCTAAAACCGTTATGTCAGAAAATCCTTCATCAGAAAAAGTTTTTGCAATTGTCGCAAACGGAGAGTCCGCGCTTCCAGTGTTTTCCGTGTCGCTTCCGTTCGGAGAAACAAAAAGCACTGATTTTAGAACCTGAATTCCAAATTCTTTCGGAATTGAATCCGCATACAAATCCTTATGCGAATAAACGCGCAGAAAAACTTTTCCGGAAGGAATTTTCAGTTGAGTTTTTCCGCCGGAATTTTTCCCGCTGTAAAGAACTTTTCCGCTGTCGTCTGAGCCTTGATAAAGCTCGTAAACCACAATTGAATCAGAAGTGTCTGAGCCGTCGCTTGCATTTTGTGCAGGCGTAAGTGTTATCGTCGCATAAGAGCTGCTTTCGTCCTGGCTAACAGCATCGCCGCTTTTAAGCGAATTTCCAGAAGAATCAAAAACTTCAACGTCTTTTAAACGAATCGACTGAACGCTAGTCTGAACCGTAGAAGAAAATCCAGCCTCATCTTCAAGCGTAACCGAATAGACAATCACATCGCCAGTCAGAGCGTCGTCCGTAACAAAATAAGCCGCCTGCCCGAATTCCACAAAAGAAGCTGAAGAAGCAGAAGAATATGATGAAGAATTGTCGCCTTTCTTAAAAGAGGCGTTCTCAAAAACAAAAGTTCCGTCCGCGTTCAGAACAACAGAAGTTTCTTCGCCGTTCACAGAAACCGATTTTATGTCGCTGTGGATTCCTGAAAGCAAGCCTTTTGACGGCATATTGAAAAACACAACATATTTTCCGCTTGAAGAATCCTTGTAGACAACCGCGCCAAAAATCAGCGGCGGCGGAGAATTGCAAAGCGCGCGCAAACTTGTGTAAGAGCCAAAATCCGCTTTTGAAACCGGATGAAAAAGTCGGATTTCAGGCGAAATATTGAATCCAGTTTCCGCAAGCACCAGAAATTCCGCCGGATATTTTAAAATCATCACAGAAGCGTCCGATTCATCCTGCAAAATTGAGACAACACTTGTGTCTATCTGGGTTCCAAATTTTTCTTCCGCAGAATCCTTGTCAAAATCTGGAAAAGAAAGTTTTATGCAGTCAGCGGGAAATGTATAATTTTGCGTATTTCTTAAAAAAAGACGGACTTCAAAATCCTGAGCAGAAGAGACAAAAATTTTTCCAGAATCTTTTTCGTAAGAGCCTGAAACAACCTCGTATTCTGTAACTGCGGAAGTTTCTGTGTATTTTTGAAAATAATCTTTTACAGGCTCGTTCCATGAATCCGAAAAAAACGAGCATGAACAAAAAAACAAAGGCAGAAGAACAAGCGCGAATCTAAAAATTTTTGCAAAACTAAAATCTCTCACATCGTCCTCCTTTTTAAAACTGCCAGCCAATGCTTAATGACGGCAAAAACATTCCAAAATCCATATCGCTCAAAAAAGCCAGAATACAGTCCACAGAAAACTCCGAATAAAGCCGGTTTGTTATGTAAAACTGAACTGCGCCGCCGAAAACCGCGTTTAAATTGATGCTGTTCAGCGGCTCAGAGACAATGTTGTGCGCAAAATGGAATTTTAAATCATTAAAAAACGAAATTCCTGCCCCGCCGTGAGCTTCCAGCGTAAGAATATGGCGGCGGTTCTCCGAATTTTTGAACTTTACGCGGACCGGAAGCTGATACAGAAAAAGCGCGTCCGCGTTGATTAAATTTCCATCAATCTGATAATTGTTGTAGTCTGCGAAAATTCTTGAATAAGTTCCAAAAATCCCGAACCCAAAATAGCCAAAACGGTGCTTAAAAGGCACAAAAGAAGCCCTTGCAGCCGCGCTCATCGGCATAAGATTTGTGTCAAGATATTTTTCAAAAGTTCCGTCGTAAAGCACAACCGGAAAAACATAGCCCACGCTCAAGTCAAAATCCACGCGCTTCTTAAACTTAACTTCAATTTCGCTTCGGCGGTCAATGTTGCTTTTTAAGCCGCTTGCATCTGTGGCAACAAAATTGTATTTTCCAACGTCCAGTTTTTTCATGTCGAACTGAACTTTAAGGCGGCGGTTCTTTTCGTTTTCAAGGATTTCTGGAATTATCGCCCTGGTTTTCTTTCGTTTTGAATTTAAAAGCCCATATTCTGCAAAAGAAATGTCAGATTCACTTTGAGGAAGCGAAAAAAGATTTTTCCCGGAAATATTGAAAACGCCGTCGTTTATTTCTTCCAGAAACAAAGTTGAAGTTCTGTTCGCCTGAGATTTTATGTCTGTAATTTCAGGCTGGTACGCCTTGTAGATTTTAAACTCAAACCAGCTTGACTCAACTTCCGGCACGTCCACAAGATTGTAGGAAATGACTTTATAGCGGTAAACGCCTGGAGCGAGCAGCGGATTCATTTGAACTTTGCTGAAATTGTCCTCCGTCATAATCCGCCTTATTTCCTCAAAAATGCCTGATTTTTCTGAAAAAGATTCAATCACAACCTCGTAATGCAAAACGTATTCAGGATTTTCCTCATCCCATTCAAGATATTGCCACTGCTCCTGCGCGGAAAGTTCTGTTTCTTCTGAAATTTCGGTTTCTTCCAGAATCGACGAATCTTCAAGATTTTCTGAAAAACTTTCCTCTTTTGGCAATTTTTGTTTCTGCGCAAAAATCAAATTTGAAAAAAGAAGCAGCAAAAAGAGACAAATCGCCTTATATATAGAAAAAACTTTATTTTCCATAAGGATTCGCGGCTCCTTTTGCCCTTGATTTCTTTGGAGTTGGAATGTCAGTCTCAAAAACAGATTCAGAAATAATTCCTTCCTGAAGAATTTTGTCCAGTTTGCCGTCCTTGTCAGCGTCAACTCTTCTAACGCCAACAACCGACCACGTGAACTGTCCCTTTGAAAAAAGCAGTTTTTCTTCCGGAGAAATAGCAGTAAAGTCAATTTTGTAAGAAGTTCCGTTTTTTACATTTTTTTCAAGCAGAACACGGTCTTTCTTGTCTTTTATGGTCAAAAAATAATCGGTCGCGATTGGAACTTTTTCCCAAGAAAGCGTTATGCTCTTCGGATTTTCCTTTGCAGAAAGATACTCGCGGTTAAAAACTGCCGGATTTGCCGCAAGATTCCGGGCTTTTTCAAGCGGCTCAATCGGAAAAATCGTAAATGTGCGCCGTTTTTTCTTGTCCGTGTTGGAAATATCAATTCCGTCAAAAGTTTCGGCATAAACGATGATTTCGTAATTTCCGGCTCTAAGTCCGTCCGTCGTGTCCAAAAGAACTTCGTTTGGCGCAACAAGATTCGTTTTTTTGTAAAATTCCTCATCAGAAGGAATTTTTATTATCGTTTTTGGAGGATTGGAGTCAGTTTTTGTAAGCACAAACTGGGCTTTTTTAACTTTATCAACAGAATTCCATTTTGCCGTAACAGGATTTAAAATCGCGTCCGCGCCGTTGATTTTTGCGTTTTGACTTGGAAAAGAAACTTCAACCGGGCGAAGCTTCACAAGATAAAAAGATTTTTCCGCAAGCTTACCTGTTCTTCGGCTTGAAATTCCCGGAACAGCATTTGCCTGCGCCTGAACTTGCCAGCGGTAATTTGTCTTGTCAGCAAATTCTTTTGAATTGAACATATCAATATCAATCTGCGTGCCGTAAACATTTTCCTCATAAACAGGATTATTTGAATTCTCGCGGTAAATCGCAAATTTATAAAAATCAGCGTCCTCAACTTCGTCCCATTTGAATTTATATGGAACAGTTTCGCGCGCGACAGCCTTGCTTCCCGGATTTTTCAGTTCAGGAGCTTCAAGGCTGTCAAGAACGACAAAAGTTTTTGCAAAGGAAACCATCTGCATTTCGTCCGTTGTGCTTTTTGAGTTTATGCGCCAAAAATATGTTCCCGGATTCAAGTTCAGTCCGCGCACGCTAAGATTTTTTGTCTGCTCAGAATAGATTATATTTGAAAAATCCTTGTCGGAAGAAAGCTCAAAAGTTGTAATGAAATTTTCAGGAAGATTTCGCTTCCAAGTAAATTTCGTGTCAGGAACAAAAGACTGTGCCGCTCGGTAACCGTCAACAGGCTCAATCGTGTGCTGCTCAGGGCTTCCTTTCATCGTGTAAAAAGTGCGGACTTCTGAAGTTTTGGAAACATTTCCTTCGTTGTCAACGTAATTTACAGCCCAGAACCATTTCCCGTCCGCAAGATTCAGCTTTTTCGGGTCAAAAGTAAAATAATTTTCAGAAGTCTGCTGCCTTATTTTCGGCGAGGAAAGATTCGGTTTGTCCGAAACCAAAAGTGTATATTTTTGCGCGTCATCCTCGTATTTCCACGAAAAAGAAATTCCTTTTGCTGAAATCTCCGTGTTCACAATTCCGTTGTTCAGCGGCACAAGAAGCTCTGGCTTTGGAAGATTTCCCTTTTTTCTTACTGAAAAACTTTTTACTTCAGACGGAGAGGAAAGCCCGATTTTATTTATTGTATAGTAAGGAGTTACACGCCAAAAATAAGTTCCTTCTTTTAAAGTGGAAATTATCGCCGAAGTAAGATTCTGCCTCTGGTCAATCACAAGATTCTTCATTTTTTCGTCGGAAGCAATTTCAAGCCGGTAAGAAGTCGCATAAGGCGATTCCGTCCAAATCAGGCGGACGGCAGGAAGTTTTGTTCTATAATTAAACTCGTACTGCGAAACAGGAACTAAAAGCTCAGGCAAAGGCGACTGAATCAGCTGGATTTTTCCACTTTGAGAATCTTTTTCCTCGTCATTTTGAAGCGCGGAAAGTTTCCAGTAATAAGTTCCGGGCTTTAAGTCAAAAGCCACGCCGGACTGGTTTTCAGAAAAAAATCTGTAGACTATATCCTTAAAATTCTTGTCAGAAGAAAGCAATAGCAGCGTGGAGATTTTTTCGGAATCAGAATTTTCAGTTTTCCATTTAAAATCAATTTTTTTTGAGCCGTCAGAATGATAAAGAATTTTCGCATTTTGCACAGGTTCAATCATTTTTACAGCCGGATTTTTAAAATCTCCGCTTTCTGCAAGAACAAGGGAATCGCCTTCCCCAACTGAAAAAGTTTTTTCCACGCCGTTTTCATTATTTTGAACGCTCGCGCTTCCGCTCATAACCTGCAGCGAAAGATTTTTTTGCGCGGAAGAATCAGCCGCCGAACTTTTCGCGCTCAAAGAAGAGCCTTTTTCAAGCCGCACAGAAATTCCATTTGAAGAAAGCGTCATTCCGTCCTGCGCCCCGGACGAATCCAGAACTGCAGAACCGTCAGAAAGTTCCGCGCGCAGAGCCTTGTCCTCCGAAAGAAAAACCTGCGCCATCGTGTTTTCAGACAAATCCATTATATTTCCGTCCGAAAACCAGATTGTAGCTTCCGACAAACTTGAAGTGTGAATCGTGTCGCCGTTATAAACCGGAGAATTCTGCCTCAACCTGTCCCAGACAACTCTGTCTAAAAATTTTCGCTGCGCTGTCTTGTATTTAAAAGTTATTGTTGCAATCGGCTCTTCATTCAGCTTTGTAAGCGCGCGGAAAAAGTTTTTATAGAATAAAAAAGAATTTGCCGCCGCGCCAAAAACGCAGACAAAAATCGCGGCGCAAAAAGGAACAAAAAGGCTATTTTTTAATCTGGATTTTGTTTTCTTCTTCATTCAGATTCACCTTTTCAAAATCAGGAACAGGAATTCCCAAAAGTTCGCGCACTTGCGCCATTGTCTTTGGACCGGCAGGACCGACAGCCTTTAAGCAGTCTTCATCTGGAACAAATCCTGAGTCTCCCTGCTGAAAAAACTTTTGTATATCAAAGCCCGGCATATTCACAACGCCATAAAAATGCTGCAAGCCTTTTCCTTTTACCTCAAATTCAACAGGAATCATCTCAACAACAATTTCGTTCTCCTGATTTTCTTCCTTGATTGAAAAATTATTGCTTTCGTTTTTTATAAAATCATCTTTTAAAAGATTGTAAGTGTCCTCAGTGATAAGAATGTCTGTTCCGCACGGCTTGTTTGAGCTTTCCGTTCTTGAAGCGAAATTTACCGCATCTCCAATCGCCGTGTACTCCATTTTGTCTTCCGACCCCATGATTCCGCAAGTCGCCCGCCCGGAATTAAGACCGCAGCCAATCCGAATGTGTGGCTTGTATTTTGCCAAAGGCTCGTTTTCGTGGGCTTTTGTAAAGGCTTGTGCATCCTTGTTGTATTTCATAAGCGCGTAGCGCATAGCGATTGTTCCTCTGATTGCGTTGAGCGCGTCCTGTTTTTTGTGCGCCTCGTGCTTTGCACAAAGCTCCGCTTTTTCAGGACTTGAATCCGGGAGTTTTTCAAAATCAAGGTTGTCCTCCCTCAGAATTCCCCAAACCGCCATAATCGCGTCGCCTTCAAATTTGTCTACGTTTCCGTGGCTAAGCGTAATGCAGTTCACCATGCGGCTCATGTAATCGTTCAAAAAACCGATGATTTCGCGCGGAGAGTCATTTTCAAAGCGGTTCTTGAATCCGTCGCTTATGGCTGTAAAACCGCGGATGTCGCTAAAGAAAATCGTTATGTCTTTTAAGTGAGGGTCAAAATCAAGCTCTTTTCTTGCAATGCTTTTTGCAACGCCTTTGTTAGTGAACTTCGCAAAAACATCAAGAAATTCCCTCTCATCTTTTGTGCTTTGGTTCAAAACCCCGATTTCATCTTTTCGCTTTGTGCTAAGCTCGTTAAAAACCGGTGTGTCAAAGTTACCGTTCTTTATTTCTTCCGCCGCTTCTGTGAGCTTTCGCAAATGCCGCGAAATTCCCTGCCGCGTAAAAACAAGAATTATTATTACCGAAAGGAAAAACACAATTCCTGTAAGATAAATATTGTTCGTCCTTGTTGTGCGCACGCCTTCCAAAACCGAATCAACAGGAACGGTCGTAAAAACGACAATATCGCCGAACGAAAGTTTCTGGTACGCTCCAAAATAGTCAGTTTTTTTGTTTTTTTCATCAACAACAGAAAACGGAATCTGCCGGCTGTCCGCATTGCTTTCGTTGTTCTGCCGCATTGCCACAACCAGCGGAAAATTCTTGTAGCTTTCGCCAAGCAAGACTTTTTCAGTGTCCGGATGGCACAGAATTTCCGCAGAATCGTTCAGGATAAAAGTTGTGTTCACAGAATCAGTTCCCAGAATGTCAGACATATTTTCAATCGAAAAAGTGATTACGCAAGTCTGGTCAAGACCGTTTTCCTTCCACGGAAAAAGCAGAGCCATAGCAGGAATATTGAAAAAAGGAGAAGCGTTCAAGGCAATTGTTTCGCCCAGGCAAGAACGGTTTATCTGCTGCGAACTGGCTTTTATAAAATTTTCAAGGGAAGAGACATCAATCTCATTTGAAATAAAAAAACGGTTGTTTATTATAGAAGATTCTTTTGCAGAAAACGCCGGGAAAAATTCCCCGGATGACTTAAAATCCTCGCCATTCAAAATATTTATTGCGGCAATATCCTGATTTCTTTCAAAGAAAAAAGCCTCCGCCTGACGCGCCAAAGATGCCGAACGCCCGCCGCCGACCACATTCAGCAAATCCAAAAGCTGAAAAACATTCGAGCGGATTGTGGAAAGCTTATCCTCCACCGTTCCTGCCGAACGCGAATTGATTGTAAGATTGTTGTTTTCAGCAGTAATCCGAACATCCTGAGCGATAAAATGGCTATTAAGAAAAGTAACGCAACCGAGCGAAACCAGAACAATTGTTCCGATAATTATCGCGAGCTTTACGCCAAGCGGAAATTTCACCTGCAGCCGCAAATTTGTTTGAACATTTTTCATAAAACTTTTTCCAATTAAAACTTGTCTAAATCAACTTAAAAATAAAATGCTATGATTTTTTGCAAGTCCAAAAAGCAAACAACAAAAAAAATCATACGATAATATTATTTTATAAGTATAATGCGGTATTGATTTTTTGTCCAGATTTCAGGACTTTTTTTTTACGCAAGCAGAATGATAATTTTTTGAATTTCGATAAAACAGCTGTGATTTGTTCTAAAAACAAACGATTGTAAATGCTTATAATTGCGTCATACAAAACGCTTTTTGACTATCAAGAAATGCAAAGCGAAATTTCGACAGTTATCAATGCTTATCAGCATCTGTCATCAAGCTAAATTTTGTCGTTAATCAATGTTGATAGCTGCCGCCACATAAGCTACGTTTTGACCACCATCAATATTGATAGCTGCCGCCACATAAGCTACGTTTTGACCACCATCAATATTGATAGCTGCCGCCGCATAAGCTACGTTTTGACCGCCATCAATGTTATTAGTCGCCGCCACATAAGCTAGTTTTTGACCACCATCAATGCTGTTAGTTGCCGTCACATAAGCTAGGTTTTGACCGTCATCAACGTTGTTAGTCGCTGTCACATAAGCTACGTTTTGACGGCTATCAATGTTGATAGCTGCCGCCACATAAGCTACGTTTTGACCACCACCAATGCTGTTAGTTGACTGCTATCAATATTATACGCATTACTATTTTTACGTTGCTGGACAAACTTTTTATTTTCTGCGACCGCAAAGATGACAAGCAGATAATTTTCTCTCTATATATGTACAGTAGAATAAATATATGATAAACTAATTTTGGAAATGCCTGATTCAAAAGGCGGCGTCTCCCGAACTCAACCAGTTTTGCTGGAATTTGAATAAGGGAGACTTACGAAGATGACGATTTACGAAATTATTTCGTTGGCTATCAATTTAGCCATTCTGATTCTTGAAGCCCTTTCCTATTTTAACAATAGAAAGAGTTGAAAAGTAAAGCCGCCAAGTCCGAATCACTTTTAGCGGCTTTATAGCTATAAAATAGTGGAGACGACCGACAGAATCGGGCATTTCCTTTTCTTTAAGATAGCACACTTCCCTGTTTGCGTCAAATTAAAGCTGAACGATCTGTATGTTTTTAAAATCAGAAAACTGCTAGAAAATACTCAATTTCGTAATCTATAAAAGTTAAATACGGAAATACGTTCAGCATCTAACTTTCTTCCTTAATTCAAGCAACAAAAAAAAGAGCGTCAGAATCTGACGCTCTTTTTCGCTTATTCTAAAATTTTAATTAGAATGAGCCTGCTACAGCAACTGCGCAAGCTACTGTGCAGCCTACCATCGGGTTGTTGCCCATTCCCATGAAGCCCATCATCTCAACGTGGGCAGGAACTGATGAAGAACCTGCGAACTGAGCGTCTGAGTGCATACGGCCCAAAGTATCTGTAAATCCGTAAGAAGCAGGACCTGCAGCCATGTTATCTGGGTGCAAAGTGCGTCCTGTACCGCCGCCACTAGCTACAGAGAAGTATTTTTTGCCTGCGAGCAAGCGTTCCTTCTTGTAAGTACCTGCAACCGGGTGCTGGAAACGTGTCGGGTTTGTAGAGTTTCCTGTGATAGAAACATCAACATCCTCGTGCCACATGATTGCAACACCTTCGCGAACATCATCAGCACCGTAGCACTTTACGATAAGACGCTCAGGATTATTTCCATAAGGAATTTCTTTAACAACTGTCAAAGCCTTGTCTGTTCCTTCGCCGTTAAAGTAGTCAAACTTAGTCTGAACATAAGTAAAACCATTGATGCGGCTGATAATCTGGGCAGCGTCTTTTCCAAGACCGTTCAAGATAACGCGGAG
>JAXDVS010000025.1:0-14236 GCA_034088785.1 Treponema sp. | reverse complement strand
GTTTTTTTTTGAATCAGAAATCAGTGAAAGATGACGTTTTGCCCAAAATCCGCCGTCAGTTGAAATTGTAAAATCTGGCTCGATTTCAGACGAGACGAGCGGAAAAAGCGCGGAAGAGACCGCAATCAAAAAAAAGTTTTCGCGGTATTTTTTTATGAAAGGAAGCGATTTTTCAAGCGACGGGCCAGATGCTGCAATCAAAACTTGCTTTTGAAATCCTGATTTTCCGTATTTTGAAAAATCAAAGACAAAGCCTGATTCGATTTTTTTGCAGAACTGCACGGAATTTTTTAACCATCGCTTTGAAAAATACGAGCGAGTCCCAAGAACGTCTCTCGCTTTTAAAATCGCTTTTTTGATTTCCTGCCAGCATTTGAAAGTTTCTTCCGGGAAAATGTTTTTGCTCGGCTGCCAGTCAAAAACGAGCGTGCTCATCAGAACTTCTTCGCCGAGCGCGTTGTAAAGGTCTGAGCTTAAATTGCAGAATTTTTCGTCTGCACCGTAAAAAACGCAGTCCCATTTTGAATCAGAATCTTTGAAATCTTCGAGAAATCTTATGCAGCAAATTTTCGCGTCTGGAAATCTTTTCCGTAAATTTTTTGCGCAGTAGGAGAGGGCAGGCTCAAGAATTATAACGCACAAAGGAGAAAAATCCGCCGGCAAACTTTCAGCAAATTTTTCTCCTTCTAAAGATGGATTGTATTTTGAGTGGAGCGATTTTTCGTTGACTGTGCAGGTTTTGTCTCCGTTTTTCGCGGAAAAAAATTCCACAGCCAATTTTTATTCCTGAGAAAGGAACGCGATTGTTCCTTTTTTGTTCTGGCAAATTCCGGCTGGAAGAAAAGTCGGCTTTACAACGCTTGAAGTTGGATTTCCCAAGAACGGAATCAAAGTTTTTGAGATGTGGTGCGCCAAAAGCTGCTCGTCCGGGTCGTCCTGAGCGAAAAGCACGATTTTGACTTCGCCGTTTTTCCCGTTTGAAATGCAGTTCGGCGAGCGGAAAAGCGGATTCATTTTTGTGCATGCAGATGACGCGATTGACTCGATTGCGGCGTTTTTCACTTCGTTGCTCTCAAATTCAACAGATTTAATCGCGTCTTCAATCCAAGAGCGGAGCGAAAGAATGAAAAGCCTGCTGTTCGAGATTTTAAGTCCTGAATCGATATTTTTTTCAAATTTTGCAAGAATTTTGCTGCTCTGATTCTGGAATTCCTTGATGTTTTTTAGCTGAATCGCGGTTTTTGACGCTTCCTCGAGAGCCAAGTCGTCATCGTCCATAAATTCGACAGTGATGAAAATATAAGGACACTCGCGTTCTCCGAACGGAAGGAAAAAAATCTTGTTTATCCTTTCAAAAACTGACTCTCTGAAAAACGGACGGAATTTTTCAATCTCGTTGAAATCCGATGAAAAACATTGCCATTCAGATGTCTTTGAAATTGTCTCGTTCCAAAATTCTTCTGATTCGTGGAATTTCGCCATTTCCATAGCCTCGATTCCAAAACTGTCAGTAATATAGTAGAAATTGCCTTCCGAAGTCGAAAGCGGCGACATTATTCCTGCCCGTTTGTAGCCGAGACGTTTTGCCCAGACTGAGAATTTCGGCGTTATTTCCGCAAGAATCGCCTGCGCTTTGTTGAGAAGACCTTCATTTTCTGAAACGTTTAAGATTTCCATCAGATTTTCCTTTTCAGATTGCCTTTTTATTTGTCGAGTCCGAGCTCTTTGAAAAGTTTTTTGTAAGTTTCAAACTGCTCAGACTGCGCAAATTCCGCGATTTTGTCTTCCGGAAGATTTTCCAAAAGCTGATCCATGTAAGAAAGCACGGACTTGATTTCTTTTTGGAGATTTCCAGGAATTGTTGATTTTGGATTTTCTTCTGCTGTTTCAGCCTTGCCGATTTCCGCGTCAGAAGCAAGATAATCCAAGTTCGCGTCTGTGAGAGACTCGCTGATTGAAGGCTCCGGCGCGAGAAGATTTTCAAGCTCATCGTTTGAAATCGCGATGCCTTTTGCTTCATCGTCAGCGGCGTTTTCATTTCCGAAATCAAACGGCTCGTCGATTGTATTTTCATCGGCTTTTTCTGCTGGAATTTCCGAAATTGCAGGCTCTTCGCTGATTTCCGCTGTTTCAGCGTTTTCTGATGGCTGCTCGGCAACTGGAGTTTCAGCAACTGGTTCTGTTTCAGATTGTGCGTTTTCGACAGGCTCTGAAAGAAGATTTTCGATAGAGTCGTATGAATCTGCGTTTGCTGGCTCTGCGTTTTCTTTTGTTTCAGTTTCGGCAGGAGCTTCTTCCGCAGTTGTCTCGTCATTTTCAGCCGGTTCAGAGGCAAGCGGCTCTGCTTCTTCTGGGAGAATTGACTCTGAAGAAATTTCGTCTTGCGCGCCGTCATCGAATGAGAAATCACCGATTGAAAGGTCATCAGATGAAAGCTCCGGCTCTGTGTTTTCAGAAACTGTTTCGTCGCGTGAAACTTCATTAGAAGAAATATCTTCGCTTGGAATGGCTTCATCTTGAACAAGATTTTCTTCCGGCAAAGTTTCTTCTGATTCTAACTTCGGCTCGGCTGTTTCAGCTGGCTCTTCAACGGCAGCTGCTTCTGTCTGTTCAGCTGGTTTTGGAACAAAAATGTCGTTTTGAGCGTCGCTCTCTTCTTCGTCTGAAATATAATCTGGAAGCTCGTTCTGCTCGCTGTCTGAAATTGTCTCTTCAAGCTCGCTGATTTCAGGCTCTTCAAATTTTTCTTCGGATTTTGATTCTGTTTCTGCCGCGTTTTCAATAGCCGGTTCAGAAATCTCGTTTTCCTTGTCTTCATTTGAAGCGTTCTGCTCCTCGTTGACCATTTCCGCATTGTTGAGAATGTTGTCAAGCTCGTCCACAGAAAGCGCGATTGTGTCGTCCTCGCCGTTCTCGCTGAAAAATCCTGTGTTTTCTTCTTTTTGCGCAGGCGATTCTGCTGGAACTGCGGCTTCTTTTGACTTGATTTCCTCAAACTCGTTTCTAAGCCCGGAGATTTCGCTTTTGAGCGAGGCAAGCTCTGAGACAATCTGGCTCAAAATGCTGTTTGTTGAAGCTGCGATTTCCGCGTCTTTTCCGGCTGTTGCGTCAGCAATTTTTTCTTCTGATGTTGGAGTTGCTGGAGCGTATGGAATTTCATTTTGCACGGCTGGCGCAGGTTCTGAATCTTTAGATTCTGAAACCGGCGTTTCTGAATCGTTTGTTTCTGGAGAAACTGGCTCTTCAAAAGTCGGCTCTATTGAAACAAAATTGTTTTCCGCTGGAATTTCGCTTTCAATTTTCTGGTTTGAAAAATCCTGGTTCGTAAAAGCGTCGTCAGGAGGAAGAGTGAACGGATTTGAATCGTCTGCTTTTTCTTCCGCGGCTGGAACAGAAACAGAATCAGAAGCTGGCTCTGGAATCTCCGAAATGTCAACCGAAGTTTCCTCAAAGACAGGCTCGCCCTGCTCAACGATTGTCGCTTCCGGCTCGTCTGCGAAAAGCGACGCAGTTTCCTCGTCGAACGAGTCTGGAATTTCGCTTGAAGGCGCGTCAAAATCGAGAACGTCAATGCTTTCCTGCTTTATATCTTCTTCTGGAATTTTTTCTTCATTAGCAAGCGGCGGAATCTCCTCCGGCTGAACAGAAGTTTCTGCGATGACCGGCTCTGAGAAGTCTGCGACTTCAGGCTCTTTGTTCTCAGATTCAAGAGAAATTTCATCTGAAACGGCTGGCTCGTCAAAAGAAATCGAGCCTAAATCTGTCTCATTTTCTTTGCTGCCGTTATCGAGCGAAGGGATTTCATCAAAAGAAACGTTTTCCGCCTGCGCGGTCTCTGGATTTTCTGTTTTTTCAGGCGCAGTTTCTTCTGCCAAAGTTTTTTCTTCTTCCGCAGGTTTTGAATCTTCTTTTGATTCTGTTTCGTCGCCAGTTGATTCCGGCGCGTTGATGTCGAAGCCGAATTCAGAAAGGTCAACTTCTTCTGTTTCTCCGCTTGATGATGAAGATTCTTCCGGCTTTTCCTCAGTCTCATTGCTGTCGCTTGAAGATTCCGGCGCGTCGATGTCAAAGCCGAATTCTGACAAGTCTACGCTTTCGCTTCCGTCTGAGAATGTTGCAGGAGATGAAGCTGACGCAATTCCTGCGTTTTCTGCGGCTGGCGCGTCAAATGAGTCTAAGTCGATTGTCTCAAAATCAGGCTCGGAAGATGAGCTTTCTGTAGCGTTTTCAGTTGAAGAATCTGTTGCTGGAGAATCGTCAAATGAAAGGTCGATGTCGAGCGGAGCGTCATCTGCAAAAGAATTTGAATCGTCTTGTGCCGGCTCTGCCGGCTGTGCGTCTGAAACTGTGATGTCGTCTGATGTTGAAAAGTCATCAATAGAAACGTTTGAAAAATCAGAATCGCTTGAAGACGCTGAATTGCTCGCGGTGTTCGCGGCTGCGGCTTTCGATTCCATTTCTGACTTTTCTGAAGCGGCTGAGCCTCCGTCATCGCTTTCAAAAACTCCTCCGTCAAGGAATTCGTCGAGCGAGACTTCTTCTGTCTCGTTTGATGCCGGATTTGCTTCCGTTTTTGGCTCTTCGGCGTTGCTGCTTTCTCCATCGGAAAAATCCGCTCCGTCCATGAATGAGTCAATATCGATGTCTTCCATTTCGTTCATCGTGTTCTCTCCAGATTCTGAATGTAAAGCATTTGTGTTGTCCGCCGAAAAATCGCTTGGGGCGGTCAATGCGGAAAGCTCATCTGCTGTTAAAGCCTTGTCTCCTGAATCAAACGGCGTATTGTCAACAACATTGAATTCGGAATTCATTTCTGACGAAACTGTCCGCGGCGGTTTTTTCACCCAGACTCCGTAGTTATCTAATTCTTGTGTCTTGTCTGACTTGTTCGATTCACTCATGAGCTTTCCCCTTTATTTTTAAGAAAAGAAAATATTTTTAGTCTTGTTTTATATCGACAGATTATTTTCAAAACAATAGTTATTTTATCACTCGGCCGTTGAATTGAAAAGTCGGGGAAAATTTGGAATTGCGTTCAACTTGTTTTTAAGAATTTGGAACTTCTGCCGATATTTTTATCATCATGCTAAAAGTGTTTAAATTTCTTGCAGCTGCTCTTGCAGGAACCGCCATATATGTTCTCGTTTCTTTGACGTGCGGAAGCGACGGCCTTTGGGCAGACGAGCAGCTTAGGGAACAGAAAAGAATTTTAAGCGCGCGTGCCGACGAAATCCAAAAGCTCAACGACAGCCTTTCTCTTGAAGTTACAGCCCTTGAAAAAGACCCAGACGTGATTGCGGGCTTCGCGAGAAAAATGGGCTATGTGCGTGACGGCGAGAAGCTCGTGAAGATAAACGGTCTTGTCCAGAGCGGAGACTATCATTTTGAGACTGGAACTCCCGTAAAATATATAAATCCGAAAACTCTTCCTGAATGGTTCTGCAAAATCTCGGGGATTCTGATGTTTTTTGTCGCGTCTCTTTACATAATCCTAAAAGACTACAAAAATAAGGAATCTGAAAACAAGAAAATTGATATGAAAGGAATACCGATTTATGATTTGCCGCAAGTCTGATGATGTGTCCGCTCAAATCGTCGCGGATTATATTCGACGTGGAAAAGTCGTGGTTCTCCCGACCGACACTGTTTATGGTTTTTCCGGAATTGTTGACGGAAGACATTATTCTTATCATACAGATAAAAAAATCATAGAGATAAAGGGCAGGGAAGAGAACAAGCATTTTATTCAGCTTCTGGCCCGGCCTGAAGACCTGAAAAAATACACAAGAGATGTTGTTCCCGAGGAGATTCTTTCTTATTGGCCGGGTCCTCTCACGATTATCGTCCATACTTTTGCCGAGGATGGAAACTTTGAGACGACCGCGTTCCGCTGCCCGGGAGACGAGTGGCTAAGAAAAGTGATTTCAATCTGCGGCGCGCCGATTTATTCAACAAGCGTGAACCATAGCGGAAGCCCCGTCCTTGACAATATTCAGCAGATAAAAAGCGAGTTCGGAAAGGAAGTTGAGCTGATTGTTGACGACGGAGACAAAAAAGGCGGAGTTCCTTCAACGATTGTCGCGATAGACGAGAGCGGAAAGGTGAACGTTCTCCGTCAAGGGCAGATTCATTTGAATTAAGCGGCTTTTGCGTGAGATTGCGGCGATTAGGTGACGGCGGAAATACGTTTAAGATTTTCTGAAAATGATTTTCCGAAAAAAGACGTCATTCCGAACTCGAGAACATTCGTTCTCGCTTCGATTCGGAATCTATAAGAAGATGCTGAAACGAGTTCAGCATGACGGCTTGTTGTGGCGTTTTGCCAATTCAATTTCAGTCAATGTCGTTTCGCCACGACTTCGCGTGAAAACAGCGGGCGGATGTTTTAGTTTTCGGCAACGTTCGCCTAATGTTTTTGAAAATGATTTTCCGAAAAAAGACGTCATTCCGAACTCGAGAACATTCGTTCTTGCTTCGATTCGAAATCTATAATTAAGATGCTGAAACGAGTTCAGCATGACGGCTTGCTCGTGGCTTTTCGCCATTGTTTCGTCAGCTTAATTTCATCTCGTGGCGTTTCGCCGTTTGCTCGCTGGCTTAATTTCGGCTTATGGCATTTTGCCATTGCTTCACCAGCTCAATTTCATCTCGTGGCGTTTTTTCCTCATTTTATTTTCTTGTCCAGACTGCGCTGATTTTTCCTTCTTTCGCGCTTGCGCCGCCGTTTTCGGTGATTAGCGTTGTTTTTGTGCCTTCAAGCGAGCCTTGCGATGTGATTTTCAAGTTCCAGACGATTGGATTTGCCGACGGAGCATACAAAAGCGCTGTCTCGCGCGGAATTTCCGTGAAGAACGAGGCGTTCGCCCGTCCTGTCTGCCTCACTTCAATCTCCGAGTCGCTTTTTCCTGCGGTTATCCTTATGTTCATTGTCGCGCCGTTCTTGTAGACCACAAATCCTCTTCCGCCGCGGAGAATTATGATTTTGTCTGTGAAAGGCTCGCCTGTCCAAGTGCCTGCGAGCGACTCTATGTCGATGCTTAAATTTCTGTTTTCCGCGAGATTCTCGCTGTCCGCGTCCTCAATGTATTTTTGCGGTCCGCGAAGCTCGTTTAAGACGGCTTCTATCGAGTTTTTCGCGTTCACTAGAATCTTGTAGTAGGACTCGAAAACTTCGCTTTTGCTGTGCGTTATTCCGTCTCTTGGAGTTATTGCGTCGAATTTGCAGTTCCAGACAGGCTTTCCGTCTGAATTCTGCTCCTCGATGATTTCCGCGTAGAACGCGATTCTTGATGATTTTGCGTCCGGCTCTGGAATTGCGTCGAGTGTTTTTGAAAGGTCTGGCCGCTTGTCAATCACGATTATGCTGTCAATCGATTTTAGCTGCGTGTAGAAAACGTCCTGCGCCATTTTGAGCATGTTTGAGTCAGCCGATGAAGAGACAACGCCGTAATAGTCAACCTGCAGGCTTTGCGCCGCAAGAAGCGTTGTTGAAAAAAACAGGGAGAGCAGAAATTTTTTTGTATGTTTTTTTAAGCTAAAACTCTTCATCAAATAAAACAAATCCCAAGAAGCACGCCTCAAGACTTTTTTCAGCCGTTAAGACCGTGCCTGAAATCCCTTGACATCTCGCGGTCGAGGTCACGCTGCTTTATTGTTTCTCTCTTGTCGAACTGCTTTTTGCCCTTGCAGACTCCGAGCGTGATTTTCACTCTTCCTTTTTTAAGATAGACATCCAGAGGAATGAGCGTGAATCCTTTCTCGTCGATTTTTCTTTGGAGCCGCTTGATTTCTTCTTTATGAAGAAGAAGCTTTTTCTTGCGGTCAGGGTCGTGGTTGAAAATCGATGAGAATTTATATTCTGAAATATGGAAATTCCGCATCCATACTTCGCCGTTTATAATTTCGGCAAAAGAGTCTGGAAAGGACAGATTTCCGTTTTTCACGGACTTTACTTCCGTTCCTTCAAGCTCAACGCCACATTCATATTTTTCCTCGACAAAATAATCGAATCTTGCTTTTTTGTTCTGCGCGATGATTTTTACATTTTCCGCCATAATCCGAAAATTATAGACGTTAAAACTTTGCCTTGCAAGTAAGACGATGAATCGTTATCCTTAATAGAAAAATTTCTTGTTTTAGGAATCCTATGGACAACAATATTTACGCTGTTTCTTATAAAATGAGGAAAGAGCTTTACAGCAAAATCTTTTCTGTTTCAGGAATTGTGATTCTTGTGATTCTTGCCGTGTCGCTTTTTATGTCATTTGTCTTGTATCCTGTCTACAGCAAGTCTGACTCGATGGCTTCGGACATTCCGGCAAACAGCTTTGAATTTGTTACTCCGCTTTTGAAAAGCCCTTCGCGCGGAGATGTCGTGCTTGTCCAGAATTATGAGCTGGAGAAAATTTCTGTTCCGAAAAAAATCATAAACAATATCTGCCTGTTTTTTACTGCCCGGCAGTGGAAGCCTTTCAAGAGCAATGCAGGAGAAGGCTCAAGGCCGGTTATGCGCCGCGTTATCGGGCTTCCGGGCGACACAATCTACATTGACCGCTATGTTGTCTTTATAAAGTCAAAGTCTGACTCTCATTTTCTCACGGAATTTGAGGTCATCAAGAAAAAATACAACGTTGGAGTCTTGGTTCCGCCGGCAGGCTGGGACGTGGAACTTGGCGCGAAATCTTCTATAAAAAAAATCACGCTTGCCGACGATGAATATTTTGTTCTCGGAGACAAGAGAATTTCTGCCGTTGACTCGCGCGTCTGGGGGCCTGTAAAGCAGCAGAAAATCAAAGGAAAGGTTTTGATGCTTTATTTTCCTTTCAACAAATTCAAAATTTTCTAAATTTTAATGGATTCTTCTCTTTACATTCACATTCCGTTTTGCCGCCAAAAATGCGACTACTGCGATTTTTTCAGCATTGCGGAAAACGACCGAAAAGGAAAGCAAAACGATGTTTCAGACGGCTATATCCGCGCGGTTTTGAACGAGGCTCGTTTTTATGCGCACTTCTACAAGATAAAAAGCTGGTCGTCAGTTTATTTTGGTGGCGGCACTCCGGGAATTTTAAGTGAAAACCAGCTTTTTGAGTTGATAACAGGCGCGTTGAAAGCAGTTCCGAATCCTGAAAAATGCGAAATCACAGTTGAAGTGAATCCTGAAAATGTCACGGAAGAGAAAATCAGGATTCTCGAAAAAGCTGGCGCGAATAGAATTTCTATGGGAATTCAGGCCCTCGATGACAAGGCTTTGCGCGCCGTGAACCGTAAAAGCGATGTGAAAACGGTCTTGAGCGCGCTTTCTCTGCTTGAAAAATTCTGGAATGGACGCTTAAGCGTTGATTTTATCGCCGGGCTTCCGTCTCAAACTTACAAGTCTTTCGAAAATCAGTTTAAGATTCTCGATGAATTCAAGAAAATCGATCACGTCTCGCTTTACACGCTGACCGTTGAGGAAAACACGCCTTTGTGGAAGAAAATTGAAGACGGAGCCGTGAAATTTTCACAGGACAAAGCCGACAAGATGTGGATTTTGGGCAGAAACATTCTGGAGAAAAAAGGATTTTTTCAGTACGAGATTTCAAATTTTGCGCGTCCGGGCTTTGAAAGCGTTCACAATTCTTCGTATTGGAAGCAGAAAAACTACATCGGAGCTGGAAGCGGCGCGGTCGGAACTGTCTACGATTTTTGCTCGAAAACTGCTCTCCGCTGGAAAAACACGCTTTCCGTTGCCGCCTACGTTGATTTTTGGGAAAATTTTGATGAAAAGCGATTTTTTGATTCTAAAGGATTCGGATTTAAAGACTTAAAAAATGCTGAATCTCGTGAAAATTTGTCAAATGCGTTCCAGAAAATCAGAAAAACGGAAAAACTCGATGGCGAAACTCTTGAATTCGAATTTTTGATGACTGGATTCCGAATGACAAAAGGCGTTTCATCAAAAGAATTTTTTGAGCGTTTTGGAAAAAGCCTTGAAGAGCGCATTGGAGCTGAAAACGGCGTTTTTGCCCGCTGGAAAAAAAAGCGGCTCGCACGCGCGGAAAAATGCGGAAACGACACAATTTATTCTCTTAACCGCCGCGGAATTCTCTTTTTGAACCAGTTTCTCGAAGAATTGATTTAAAATTTCTGATTTGGATTGAATCTTGCTTTTCTTTTCAAGAAAATCGACAAAGATTTTGTCTTGCGGACTAGATTTATTTTCCTAAAAATTGAATTGAAATCATTTTTTTGTTAGTTGACGCTAATTTTTTATGATGTTATAGTCGTTTCTGTTGGAAAAATGTTATCACTGATAACTAAGTTGAACAAAACTATGGCAAAAGACAAATCTGAAACGCACGAAAATATTTTAAAAGCCGCTCGCGCTGAATTTATGAAAAAGGGCTTTGAAAAAGCTTCAATCCGTGAGATTGCGAAGCGGGCTGGCGTTACTTCGGCTGCGCTTTACCGCCATTGCACCGACAAGGAAGATTTGTTCTCGCAGCTTGTTGAGCCTTCGTTTTGCGAGTTCAGGCTGTGGCGTAAAAATCACATCGCCACAAAATACGCACAGATTGAAGAAAAAGTCTCCGCCGCCGAGCTGATGAAAAACAACGACATCGACATGATCCGCGAGATTATTTATCCGCGCCACGAGGATTTTAGGCTGGTTCTTACAAAGGCGGAAGGCACACACTACGAAAATTTTCTGCACGACATGGTGAACGAGGACCAAAAGGAAATGCTGAAAGTGCTGGATTTTCTGAAATCGCGCGGAAACAAGGTGGTTGAGGTGAGCGAGAAAGAAATGCATACGATTCTAAGCGCGGCGTACACCGCAATGCTCGAGCCGGTCATCCACGACTACACGCAGTCGGAAACGGAGCATTGCCTTTCGGTGGTGGAGGAGTTTTTTATGCCGGGCTGGCAAAAACTTATGGGATTTTAGAAAGAGGCTTTCGGGCCTCTTTTTTTTATGCGGTTATCAAATTTGAATTTTGGTAACTGGAAGTTGGTTGGGACGGGCAAGGGATAGTAGCCGCGCCGGAGGCGTTCCGAAGCGTAACGAAGTGAAGCGAAGGAATGAAGCGAAAGCGGAACTGCGAATAGCCCGGTTTTTGACTGGACGCGGCAAGCGGACTGGCAAAAATGCCCCCAGATATTGAATGTGGTGGTTTTTGAGATGAAGATTTTTGCGTGGTGATTCGGTGATTTCGACAGGCTCAATCACCGCAAGATTAAACAAAAAACAATTTTAAGAGGTTTTATATGGAAAAAAAGAAAAGTTCGGTTGGCGAGCTGATGAAGTTTGCGGGAAATCACAGGTTTTTCGTGTACGCTTCGTGGGTTCTTTCGGGTGTGAGCGCGGTTTTGGCGATGGCTCCGTTCTATTTTATCTGGAATCTGATTCGAGAGGTTCTGGCAGTGCGGCCTGATTTTGCATCGGCGGCTCTCTCTCTCAAGTTTTACGGCTGGGCGGCGGTTGTTTCGGCTTTTGCCGCGCTTTTGGTTTACGTGGGCGGCCTGATGTGCTCGCACAAGGCGGCTTTCAGGATTCAGACGAATCTTCGGCTTAAACTGATGAATCATATCATGACGCTTCCGCTCGGGCTGATTGAAAAGGAGGGCAGCGGAAAAATCAGGCGGATTGTGAACGACTCTTCGGCGGCGACCGAGACTTTTATCGCACATTCGCTTCCCGACAAGGTTGTTTCCTACGTTACGCCGGTCTGCCTTGTGGCGATGATGCTTTTTTTTGACTGGAAAATCGGGCTTTTGTGTCTTGTTCCGGCAGCTCTTGCGTTTTTGGCGATGGGCGGAATGATGGGAAAAAAATTGCAGCAGGACATGGCTAAATATCAGGATTCGCTTGAGACGATGTCGAACGAGGCTGTTGAATATGTGCGCGGAATTCCGGTTGTAAAGACTTTCGGGCACTCGGTGTTTTCGTTCAACAGATTTAAGGCGGCGATTGACGGCTACGAAAAGTGGACGGTCGCCTACACAAAAAGCATGATGAAGCCGATGGTTCTTTTCACTCTTGCGACGAATTCAGTTTTCGCGTTCTTGATTGCGGCGGCTTACATTCTGGGCGGAAAGGGCGTTTCTGACACTCTGATTTTGAATCTTCTCTTCTATATAATTTTCACTCCGATTCTGACAACGACGCTGATGAAAATCGCTTATTCGGGCGAGGCTTCGATGATTGTGACGGACGCGCTGAACCGCATGAACGAGATTCTTTCGATGAAGCCGCTTGCTGAAACGTCTTCTCCGAAAATGCCTTTGGATTCTTCTGTTGAATTTGACGATGTGAGCTTTTCTTATGACGATTCGGGGAAAAAGGCGTTGGACGGCGTTTCGCTAAAAATCGGCTCTGGCGAGCACGTTGCGTTTGTAGGACCGAGCGGCGGCGGAAAAACGACTTTGGCGTCTCTTGTGGCGCGGTTTTGGGACGCTCAGCAAGGCTCGGTGAAAATTGGCGGCGTTGACGTTCGCGACATTTTTTCCAAGGAGCTGAGGAACGAGGTTTCCTACGTTTTTCAGAATTCAAAGCTTTTGAAAATGTCGATTCTGGAAAATGTTCGGCTCGGAAATCTGGCGGCTTCGCGGGAAGAAGTTAAGTCGGCTCTTGAAAAGGCTCAGTGTGCGGACATCATCGCAAAGTTTGCGGACGGAATTGACACGGTGATTGGCGCGAAAGGCGTTTATCTTTCGGGCGGCGAGGCTCAGCGCATTTCGATTGCGCGCGCGTTCCTTAAAAATTCAAAGATTCTGATTCTGGACGAGGCGACTGCGTTTGCAGACCCGGACAACGAGGAAAAAGTTCAGGCGGCGTTCGCGAATCTTTCAAAGGACAAAACCGTGATTATGATTGCGCACCGACTTTCTATCGTAACAAACGCGGACAAGATTTTTGTCCTGAGCGGCGGAAAAATCGCAGAGTCTGGAAAGCACGAGGAGCTTGTTTTTAGCGGCGGAATTTACGCGAAAATGTGGACGGAATACAACAAGGCCGCGGAATGGAAAGTGTGAAAATGCGTGGTCATGCTGAACTTGTTTCAGCAGCTGGGTTGCATTTTTTTTTATAGATTCCGAAATAAATTCGGAGTGACGGTGGTTTTTTGCGTGTTTATGTTAAGACTTCGCTATGGTTGTTTCAATTTGCGTAAAAAAATCATCAGTCATGCTTTTTGAAAATGGAAAAATGAACGGGCTAGGGATAGTAGTGGCGGCGAAGCCGTTGCGGAACGGAGCGAAGCAAAGTGGAGCAATGAAGCCGAAAGGCGGAACCACGGATAGCCCGGTTTTTGACTGGCTGCCGGAGGCGGGCTGGCAAAAAAGCCCCCAGAAAAAAATGGAGAATAAAAAATGACGATAAACGAAAAATTAAAGCATAAATACGCTCTTTCGGATTATGGGGCGAGGGGAATGTTGCGCGCGTTTTTGGCGGTTACGCTCGCAAATCTGGTTTTGATGCTGCCGGTGGGGCTTTTGTACGCGCTTGTGCGGAACTTGCTTTCAGGCACTGTTTCTGCGGACGCACTTCCGTTTTTTGTGTGCGGAATTGTGGCGGCTTGTGTTCTGATTGTTCTGACGACGGTTTTTCAGTACCGCTCCACATTTTTGACGACTTACGTGGAAAGCGGAATCAGGCGGCGGACTTTGGCGGAAAAGCTCCGAAAATTGCCGCTTTCGTTCTTTGGAAAAAAGGATTTGGCGGACTTGACCAGCACGATTATGGGCGACTGCGCAGTTTTGAAAACTGCCTCTTCGCACTGGATTCCTGAGCTTGTCGGCTCGCTTGTTTCCACGACGGTTGTTGTGCTGTGCCTTTTCTTTTTTAACTGGAAGATGACGCTTGCCGCCGTTTGGGTAATGCCGGTGGCCTTTGTGATTGTGGTTTCTTCGCGGAAGTTTGAATACAAGGTGAGCGAAAAGGGAATGAAGTACAAGCTTGCGTGAGCGGACGGAATTCAGGAAGGGCTTGAGACTGTTCGCGACTTAAAGTCGTACAACGCGGCGGAAAATTATCTTGAAGGTTTTGCGGAAAAAGTTCGCGCGGTGGAAAAACATTCGATTGTGGCGGAAGCAGCAACGGCGGCATTCGTTGTCTCGGCGCAGATGGTATTGAAGCTCGGAATCGGAACGGTTGCTGTGACGGGCGCGGTTCTTCTTGCCTCGGGCGAAATCGATATTCTCACGTTCTTTATGTATCTGCTTGTGGTTTCTCGGATGTACGACCCATTGCAGG
>JAXDVS010000024.1:0-7227 GCA_034088785.1 Treponema sp. | reverse complement strand
GCGGAAACCTTAAAGGACATCCGCTCCGCTTCAATTCAACAGACTTCAAGCGAACTGTTCGGCAACAAATTTCTTTGGGGAAAGAATTTTCCGTTCAATTCAGAAATAAAGTTCGAATATTACCTTGACGGAAACGTATATTCTTCTTACCCAGATTTTGTGATGAAAGATAAAAAAGGACAGATTCACATTTTTGAAGTAAAAAGCGTGAACAAATCCGCCCAGCTGAACATTGATGAAGCTGAGTATGCAAAAAAAGTGAACGCATTGATAAACTGCTATCTGGAATGTTCAAAAAAAACGAAGCACATTTTCTATCTCCCGATTCTGGACAAATCGCAATGGCAGATTACAGTGTTGAAAAACGGAGAGAAAAGCACGATTGGAATTGAGCAGTTTATAAAGTCTTTAACACAGACTGAATAACAAACATTTTTGACGAGCGGCAGTAGTCTTCCAAGACGAAAGTACATTTATCTTTACAGCCTGTTGCAACTTTTTCTTGATAACAATACAAATGATATATAAAGCAATTGCGGAATAATACTGTAAAAGGAATAAAACTATGTCAACAACAAAAGAATACATCGATTTTGTGTGCGAACAGATTGAACGCTACGGAGAGGTGCGAAACCGAAAGATGTTCGGCGAATACATGGCGTACCTGAACGAAAAGCCGGTTCTTCTTGTGTGCGACAACACGGTTTTTGTGAAGAAACTGCCGGAAACCGAGCCGATTATGAAAGGATTCAACGCGGAATGTGGATTTCCTTACGACGGCGCAAAGGAACATTTTATCCTCGACATTGAAAACCGCGAGCTTTTAGACAAAGTAATTCCGATTCTGGAAGAAATCACGCCAGTTCCGAAGAAGAAAGGAAAGCAAAATTAAATAATCAAAGCAAAATGATTCGAAAGCTTAAAAATAAATTTATCATTTTTTGCCGCTGGATTTGGCAAGAATGTAAGGATATAAAGACTTTTATTTTGCTTCTCTTCGTGATTGCTGCGGTCTACTCACCTGTCTGGGGCGGCTATCTGCTCAATGCGGTATTCGGCTGGAAATGGGCAGCGGTCATGGCTTCCGTTTGCATGGCATTTTTGGCTGGACCTTTCACTCCG
Source organism: Treponema sp. (assembly GCA_034088785.1). Taxonomy (GTDB): domain Bacteria; phylum Spirochaetota; class Spirochaetia; order Treponematales; family Treponemataceae; genus Treponema_D. The sequence goes on along the minus strand of JAXDVS010000024.1, from coordinate 6,105 downwards.
TTTTTTCCGCTCTGCATAGGAATTACGCTGTCAATCAAAAGAATCGCAGAGAAGCGAACAAAAAAATCAGAACAGAAGAAAATGAACAATACGCTTGTAATTTACGTTCACGGAAAAGGCGGAAACGCGAAGGAATCTGAACATTACAAAAAACTTTTCTCGAACTGCGATGTTGCCGGATTCGACTACAAAAGTGAAACACCGTGGGATTTTAAAGACGAATTCTTGAACTGGACGAAAGAAAAATTTTGCAAATACGCTTGCGACTACAAAAACGTGATTCTCGTTGCGAACAGCATCGGCGAGTATTTTTTGATGAACGCGATTTCACAACTCGACGCTGAAAGTGCCGGCGGCAAAAACAGGCAAAACGAAATCACCGGGAAAATCAGCAGGGCATTTTTTATCTCGCCGATTGTGAACATGGAAAAACTGATTTGCAGCATGATTGCTTGGGCTGGCGTGACGGAAAATCAGCTTGAGGAAAAGAAAATTATAAAAACGGATTTTGGCGAAAATCTTTCGTGGGAATATCTGACCTATGTCCGAAAAAATCCGATTCAATGGAAGATTCCGACTGAGATTCTCTACGGCGAACACGACAATCTCACTCCGCTTGAAACTGTTTCGGAATTTGCTCGCGCCCACAACGCAAATCTTACCGTGATGAACGGCGGCGAGCACTGGTTCCACACAGACGAGCAGATGAAATTCTTGGACAGCTGGATTAAAGAGAAAAATAAAAATGTTTGAAGAAATCTTTTATCACAAAAAAATCAATCCTGAAAAACTCAAAAACTACGGATTTTTTGAACAAGACGGCGCATACAAATTCAACACAGAAATTCTGAACGGCGAATTTTTGCTCGAAATCACACTGGACGAAAACGGAAAGCCAAACACAAAGCTTACGGAAAAACAAGGCGGCGAAGAATACATTTTGTACAAGACAAAGGCGACCGGAAATTTTGTGGGGAATATCCGAAGTGAAATCGGAAGGAAACTTAGCGAAATTGCAGAAAAATGCTTTGACACTGCAATTTTCAAAAACGAACAGACGATAAAGCTGCTTCAATACGCGCGTGAAAAATACGGCGCAAAGCCGGAATTTCTTTGGGAAAAATTTTCAGACAATGCAGTTCTAAGAAGAAAAGACACAGGAAAATGGTTCGCAGTTCTTTTGACAGTTTCACGACGCAAGCTCGGGCTGGATTCTGATGAAACCGCTGAAATCGTCGATTTAAGAACGAGCCACGAAAATATCCCAGAATTGATTGACGGCAAAAAGTTTTTTCCCGGCTGGCACATGAACAAAAAACACTGGTTCACAATCATTTTGGACGGTTCAGTTTCTTTTGAAGAAATTTGCAAGAGAATTGACGAAAGCTGGGAGCTTGCAAGATAATCACCGCACATAAAGGGGAAATTTTCAATATTTTTATTATGGGAAGTTTTGGAATTTGACATTTTTAATTATCATCGTATTTTTTTTATTCTTAAGATTCTTAAAAACAAACAGACCGCAAATAAAAGGCAAAATCGGCGAATTTAGAATCGCTTCCCGGCTTTTACTGCTGAATCAAAATAATTATATAATTTTGAACGATGTCATTCTCAGAACAAAAAATGAAAAAACGGTTCAAATTGACCATATTGTCATTTCGATTTACGGGATTTTTGTGATTGAAACAAAAAACTATAAAGGCTGGATTTTTGGAAATGAAAATTCTGAAAACTGGATGCAAATTATTTACAGAGAAAAAAATCAGTTCAGAAATCCTGTAAAACAAAATTGGTCGCACATTTACGCTTTGAAAGAACTGCTAAGCGATTTTCCAAATGCAAGATTTATTCCGATTGTTGTTTTTTCAAAAAACGCAAAATTGAAGAAAATGACTTCCAGCGTTTCTGTAATTTACGAGACAAAAATTTTGCAAACGATAGAAAAAGAATCAAAAGAACAAAATCTTTCGTATGATGAAATCGAACGGATTTTTAGAATCATTGAGTCCAGCAACATTGAAAGCAAAGAAGCCGAAAAAGAACACGTTGAAAATATTCATAAAACCATAGCTGAACGGCAATTAAGAAAGGAAAACCTGCTTTGCCCGAAATGCGGAGCTGAACTGAAACTCAGGAAAGGAAAGTACGGCAATTTTTATGGCTGTCCAAACTATCCGTACTGCAAATTTACAATGAAATATTGAAAATCTTTTGCAGATATTAAAGAAGAATCTCCACTTTCACAATTTTTCACACACTGCCGTCGTTTTTTGTGATTCTGTCTGCGTCTGTGATTTTACGCAAAACGTGGCAGGGATTTCCAGCGGCTACGACTCCCGGCGGAACGTCTTTTGTGACAACGCTGCCCGCCCCAATCACAGAGCCGCTTCCGATTTTTACGCCCGGAAGAATTATGACTTTTCCGCCAAGCCAAACGTTGTCTCCAATCGTGATTGGAAGAGCTTTTTCAAGCCCCAAATTCCGCTCGTCGCTTAAAAGCGGATGAACCGCAGTGTAAAAAGCGCAGTCAGGACCGATAAAGCAATGCTTTCCAATCGTGATTTTTGCGCAGTCCATAAGATACACGCCGTGGTTTATAAAAGTTTTTTCGCCGATAAAGACGTTTTTTCCGTAGTCCGCCATGACAGGCGAAAGAATCACAGTGCCGCTTTCGGCGTTCGGGAAAATTTTCTTTAGGATTTCACACCGCTTTTCTGTTTCTTTTGGATTTGTCTGGTTAAGCTCAAAGCAAAGCGTCTCTGTTTCAGTACGCGCAAGGCAAAGTGCCTCGTCATTGTTCGCGTCGTACCAAAGCCCGGCTTCCATTTTTTCGCACTCGCTGATATTTTTTTCTGATTCGCTCGTCATAATGAAAAATCTTAAAGCATTTTAAGCGTTGTTTTCAATAAAAAACGTGTGCGCGAAGCTCACTAAAGCCACCGGCTTAGGGATACGCAAACCTGCGGTTTATCGCGAGATTTTGCTGACGCAAAACTCGTTATTTTACGTGTGCGCTCTCGCACACGACCTAAGCCACGGCTTAGGGATAGTAGCGGCGGCGGAGCCGTTGCAAAACGGAGCGAAGCGGAGTGGAGCAATGAAACCGCGGATAGCCCGACGGCGGCGAGCGGAGTGAAACGAAGCCGCGGCCGGAAGCCCCGAAATATGAATCGCTAAAAAAATTGCAAACGGATTTTCTTGGCAATTTTCAGAAAAGAGAATTATAATATTTTCAAATAATAAGATATTTTTTAGGAGTTTTTATGAAATTATCAAGGAAAACAAAAATTGTGGCGTTTTTGCTCGTTGCGGCAGCGTCCGCTTGCTTTGCCCAGAAATGGAAAGGCATTGTAAAAGGAATTGAAGGCAGAGTGGGCGGAAACGGAAGCTCTCAGACGCAGGCCGCGGAAGAAAATTACAGCAACAAGCCTGCGAAACTTTCAAACGACCCTTCCGTGCAGAAAGTGGCGGCTTATCTTACAAAATCCGAAATCGCGCTTAACTCGAAAGACTACAACAGCGCGCTCGAGAATTACAACAAGGCATCAAAAGTAAAACTTCCGAAGAACGTTGCGCAATCTGACGCAAACGCGCTCAACGCTTGGTCTGCCGAAATCTACGCGCGGCTGCAATACAACGTAAATATCAAGAAGCGGCTGTAATTCCAGTTGCAACAAGGCGATTTTCCGCAAAGCTCCCGGTTTTACCAATGTTTGAACGTGCTAAAACCGGGAGTTTTTTGTTTTTGGGCGTTTTGTGGCGGTTTCCGGCAATCAATCAATCCGAACACAGTTTTCTGCCATAGACCGAGCGTTTCACAGCATATAGAACGGACATTCCACAAACAGCAGAACGAACGTTCCACACACAACGGAACGGACATTCCACACACAGCGGAACGAGCGTTCCACAGCATATGGAACGCTCGTTATTCATACTGCAGAAAAATCAGCTTCGGCGAGGCAAAATGTGGGGCGGCTGTTCAGCACTTCGCTCACGCTCAACGCCTTCGCAGCAAACCTTCGGTTTGCACAGCCTAACGCACTGCAACATTGAAAATTAAAATCCCGCAAGGCAAAACCGCCCGGAAACGTAGAACGGGATAAAAAAATAGCTCATTTCCGGCTGGAAAAAGCAAAAAATAATTTCCCGCTTCTCATTTCCATCTGGAAACGGCAAACGGAAAATAAAAATTTGGCAATTCCAAACAAAAACAGCGGGCGGGATTTTATTTCCCTACTCGTGGATTTTCCAGCCGTTTATCATTTTTACAAACGCAGGGTCACAATGGTTCACGATTTCGCTGTGACCGATGTCGAGCGTAGCGATTTTCTTCATGTCGTCCGCGGAAAGCTCAAAATCCCACACGTTGAAATTTTCCTCGATTCGCTCCTTGTGAACGGACTTTGGAATCACGACAACTCCGCGCTGAATGTTCCACCGCAAAATCACCTGAGCAACTGTTTTTCCGTGGGCAGCGGCAATTTCCGCCAAAACCGGATTCTTGAAAATCTCGTGCTTTCCTTCCGCAAAAGGCCCCCACGCCTCATGCACAACGCCGTAATTCTTCATATTTTCAAGCGCGCTAGGCTGCTGGAAGAACGGATGAAGCTCCACCTGATTCACCGCCGGAATCACGTCAAAGTTTTCGCAAAGGTCGGCGAGCCGGTCAGGATACATATTGCTCACGCCGACCGCGCGGATTTTTCCTTCCTTGTACAATTCAATCATCGCGCGGTAAGAGCCGTAATAGTCGCCGAACGGCTGATGAAAAAGATAAAGGTCGATGTATTCAAGCCCAAGTTTTTTGAGCGAAACTGCAAACGCCTTTTTCGCATTCTCGTAGCCAAAATCCTGAACCCAAAGCTTCGTGGTAACAAAAAGCTCCTCGCGCTTCACAATTCCGCCAGAAATCGCACGGGAAATCGCGCGCCCAACCGACTCCTCGTTCTGATAAGCCGCCGCCGTGTCAATCAAACGGTAGCCCACGCAAATCGCGTCATAAACCGCCTTCTCCGTAACATTTCCGTCCGGCACCTGAAACACGCCGAAACCCAGCATTGGCATTGCAACACCGTTGTTCAACTTTACGTAGTCCATACAAACCTCCATATTTATATTTTTGCGCGAGTTTCAGTTTTCTGAAACTCGTTAAGTGAGCAGAGCGAACGACGCATCTTAACGCCGTTGTTCAATGTAACAAAATCCATATTTCTCCAAAATTAACAAATTTTCTAAAAAGAAAATAACGAAAGTCCGGGAATCTGTAAAATATAACTTTCTTTTGCTGAGCATAAGTTTTTGTTATGGCGAAAACATCGACCGAATCTTTCTTTATGGAAAATTCCGATTTTCTATGCTATATTCAAAAAGAGGCGAAAATATGACTTTAGTGATAAAAAACGCGGACAACAAACTTGTGGAAATGATAGACGCGATAAACAAGATGAGCAAAAAAGTTTATTCCTATGTAAAAGAAGATGAATATCCGGCAGAACTTGTGGAATCAATCAAGGCAGGAGAAAAAGAGTACAACGCCGCAGTCAAAAACGGCACGCTAAAAACCTACGCCACCGCACAGGAAGCGTTCGCCGATTTATGAAATACAAAATTTATTTTACATCGGCATTCAAAAAAGACGCAAAATCGCTCACTGCGAACGAAAAGTCAAAAACAATTGAAATTATCAACAGACTTGCAGACGGTGAAATTCTTGAGCCGAAATACTGCGACCATCAGCTGACAGGAAAACTAAAAGCCTACAGAGACTGCCACATAAGGCCCGACTTAGTTCTAATTTATAAAATCGAAAAAGACATTCTCCAGCTTTCCGCCTTCCGCATAGGAACTCACAGCAAACTGTTCGGAAAATAAAAAAGCAGCTTCCACCGTAAAGCAGAAGCTGCCTGAAAAAGCACAACACACAATAAAAATCACGCATTATTCATTGCGCATTGCAAATAAAATCCTACTTTCCTCTTTTTGCGACTGTTTCGTTCACGCGGCTGATTTCGCTCTCAACGCCTTTTGCAAAATCCGCGACCGCCGTGTTCCCCACAATCGCCATCGTGTTTAGGTACGGAACAATCTTGTCGTTTATGA
>JAXDVS010000023.1:0-9391 GCA_034088785.1 Treponema sp. | reverse complement strand
GGCAAAAACGGTTTTTCAGCTCAGCAGACTAAAAAATCGCCGAAAAATGCTGCACCAGCTAAAAAGCAAGGATTTTTCAGCAGAATCAGGTCGTTTTTCAGGCACAAGTAAAGGATTTTTTTCTGCATAGAGGCTGCGGCGGAAAAGCAGGCAAGAGAAATGAAAACTGCAAATATATAAATTTTATGCGGTTTTCGTTTCTTGCGTTAGGGATAGGAAAGGCGGCGAAGCCGTTGCAAAGCGAGCGAGCCAAAGGCGAAGCGAACGGAGCAATGAAGCGCGGCTGCGCGGAACCTTGGATAGCCCGACCGCCGGAGGCGGGAACGCCCATTTTTAAATTATCAAAACTTGCCTGAAATTCTCGCTCAGGCTTAAAGACATTTTTAGAAAAACAATAATTGGAGTAAATAAATGATTACAGTTTCAGACGTGAGTCTTCACTTTAGCGAAAAACCGCTTTTTAAGGACGTGAACCTTAAATTTACGGCGGGAAACTGCTACGGAATTATCGGCGCGAACGGAGCGGGAAAATCGACTTTTCTGAAAGTCCTTTCAGGCGAGATTGAACATGACACCGGCGATATTTTTATGACACCGGGCGAGCGAATGGCAGTTTTGAGCCAGGACCACTTCGCATTTGACTCTTTCAGCGTGAAAGACACGGTTATGCAGGGATTCCCGAAGCTTTACGAGGTTTCAAAGGCGCGCGACGAGATTTATTCAAAGGCTGATTTTACGGAAGAGGACGGAATCAAGTCGGCGGAGCTTGAGACTGAATTCGGCGAGCTTGGCGGATACGAGGCTGAGAACCAGATTGAGCAGATGCTTTCAGGACTTGGACTCGAGGAGAAATTCCACGACAAGATGATGAGCGAGCTTGACGAGTCGCAGAAAGTGCGTGTTTTGCTTGCGCGCGCTCTTTTCGGAAATCCGGACATTCTTCTTCTCGATGAGCCTACGAACGGTCTTGACTTGGAGTCAATCAACTGGCTTGAGGACTTTCTTCTTGATTTTGACAACACGGTAATTGTCGTCTCGCACGACCGCCATTTCTTGAACACGGTCTGCACTGTAATCTGCGATATTGACTACGGAAAAATCACTCAGTTTGCAGGAAACTACGATTTCTGGTACCAGATGAGCCAGATTCTCCAGAAGCAGGCGCGCGACCAGAAAAAGAAGAACGAGGAAAAAGCGAAAGACCTCAAAGAATTTATCCAGCGGTTTGCCTCAAACGCGGCAAAGTCACGGCAGGCGACAAGCCGAAAGAAAGTTCTTGAAAAGCTGGAGCTTGAGGACTTGCCGGTTACAAGCCGAAAATTTCCTTTTGTTCAGTTCAAGGCGGAAAGGGAGCTTGGAAACAATATTCTCGAGTGCAGAAAGCTCAATTCAAAGGACGAGGACGGCGTTCAGCTTCTTAAGGATTTTGACTTCAAAGTGAACAGGACTGACAAAATCGCATTCGTCGGAATCGAGCACAACACAATCTCGTCTCTTTTCGATATTGTGTCAGGCGAGAAAAAGGCTGAGAGCGGCGAGTATTTCTGGGGACAGACAACGAGCTTCACATATCTCGGACGCGACAACAACAAGTATTTTTCAAACGACCTGAACATCACAGAATGGCTCAAGCAGTATTCAAAGGAGCAGGACGACGCTTACGTGCGCGGTTTCCTGGGAAGAATGTTGTTCTCTGGAGACGAGTCGCTCAAAAAGGTCAAAGTTCTTTCCGGCGGCGAGAAAGTTCGCTGTATGCTCTCAAAGATGATGCTCACAGGCGCGAATGTTCTGATTCTTGACGACCCGACAAACCATCTCGACCTTGAGGCGATTGAAAGCTTGAACCAGGCTCTCGTAAGCTTCCCGGGCGTGATTTTGTTTACTTCGCACGACCATGAGTTTATTCAGACAGTCGCGAACAGAATTGTGGAAATCACACCGAAAGGCGTAATCGACAGAATGATGCCGTTTGACGACTACATGGCGGACGAGCAGATTAAAGAGCTTAGAAAGCAATGCTACGAAGGCTCTGACAGAAAAATCAAGTTTTAGATAGTTGTGTGATAAATTGAAAGCCGCGATTTCTCGCGGCTTTTTTTGTGTTTGCAAGATAAATTAAAATGTCAAAGAAGAACAGGATTTATTCTTAGGAATATACAGGCTCTGTTAAATTTCACATGACGGTTTTGGAATTTAGAAAAATCCCGTTGTTTAACAACTTTCTATAATCGCTGTTCTGTCTACCAAAAAAATACTTTTTATCAGTTTTTTCAGAATTTGTAAATTTCCCGCTCCCCTTTTCTTTCCTCGCAATCATTTTTCAAATATTGACATTAGTTGTTTTTATCTTCATAATATTTAAGGTTTAAATACAACTATGAGCAAAGGCGTTCATCAAAGATAACAGTTAAAGAGTTTATTTCGGCTTTTTATTGTTGAATTTGATGAGCGCCTTTTTTTGAGACTTGATTTTAGCAGCAATGACGCGGAGGCTATATGGCATTTTTAATTCTCGCCAACGGAACAGTTTTTGAGGGAAAATCCGTGGGCGCAAAGGGAACTGTAATCGGAGAAACTGTTTTCACGACAGGAATGACCGGTTATCTTGAAACATTGACAGACCCGAGCTATTACGGTCAGATTGTTACCCAGACTTTTCCATTGATTGGAAACTATGGAGTAATTCCAGAAGACTTTGAAAGCAAAAAAAGCCATATACGTGGTTACATTGTTAGAGAACTTTGTGAAAAGCCATCAAATTTCCGTTGCAAAGGAGATTTAGATGGCTTTTTAAACAAGCAGAACATTGTCGGAATTTCGGGAATCGACACTCGCCGCCTTACAAAAATCTTGCGCGAGGCAGGCGTTATGAACGGCATGATTACAAGCGATGAGACCTGCCCGAAAATCACAGAAGAGCTTCTTGAAAAAATCAGGTCGTACAAAATCGTTGACGCGGTTAAGAATGTTCAGAATTCTATGATTGAAGAGCCTCTTAAAAACGCAGTCGAGCCTAAAAAGACTTTTTACTACACAAAAGATTTTGCGGACGGAAAAGGAAAAACTGTCGCGCTTTTTGACTTTGGAGCAAAGGCGAACATTGAGCGGGAGCTTGAGCGGCGCGGCTGCGAGGTGAAAGTTGTTCCGTACAGCACAACCGCGGAGGAAATCATAAGAATGGCGCCGAGCGGAATCATGCTTTCAAACGGACCAGGCGACCCAGCCGAAAATGTGAGTATTATAGAAGAAATCAAAAAGCTTTGCGAATACAAGAAAATTCCGATTTTTGGAATCTGTCTTGGACATCAGATGCTCGCGCTTGCGAACGGAGCGAAGACTTCAAAGCTAAAATACGGGCACAGAGGCGGAAACCAGCCTGTAAAGGACTTGGAGACTGGCCGCGTCTACATTACAAGCCAGAACCACGGATACGCGGTTGAAAACGGAAGCCTGTCAGAAAACGCGAAGCTCAGCTTTATCAACACGAACGACGGAACTTGCGAGGGCGTGAACTACGTTGGAATTCCGGCGTTCAGCGTGCAGTTCCACCCGGAAGCATGCGGCGGCCCGCACGACACGAATTTTCTTTTTGACAAATTCATAAACATGATGAAATAAAGCAAACGCGTTAGGGGCTGTAGCGGCGCGGAGCGTTGCGGCTGTCTTGTTTTTTGAAAGCAAGAGATTTTTATTTTTTGGAAAAATGCTTGAAAAAAACTTTTAGGCAGACGCAATGGAAGCCTTGAGCTGGAACCGCGAAAGACCCGACCCGAAGGGGAACGCCCAAAAGAAAAAGAAGATTTGAAGAAAAATTTTTATGGAGAAAATAAAATGCCTTTGAATAAAAATATACACAAAGTTTTGATTATCGGCTCAGGCCCGATTGTGATTGGCCAGGCGGCGGAATTTGACTACGCGGGAAATCAGGCGTGCAAAGCGTTGAAGGCGCAGGGGCTTGAGGTTGTGCTTGTGAACTCGAACCCGGCGACTTTGATGACAGACCACATAATGGCGGACGAGATTTACATTGAGCCGCTCAACGTTGAAGTAATCAAGAGAATTATCGAGAAGGAAAAGCCTGACTCGCTTCTTTCGACGCTCGGCGGACAGACAGGACTTACGCTTAGCATGGAGCTTGCAAAGTCGGGATTTTTGGAGAAGCGCAATGTTCAGCTTCTCGGTGCGCGCCCGCTCACGATTGACAAGGCCGAGGACCGGCAGATGTTCAAGGACACGATGGAATCAATCGGCGAGCCTTGTATTCCTTCAAAAGTCGTTACAGATTATGATTCCGCGCTTGATTTTGTGAAAAACGAGATTGGATTTCCTGCGATTATCCGTCCTGCGTTCACTTTGGGCGGAACAGGCGGCGGAATTGCGAACAACGAGGAGGAATTTGACGAGATTGCTCACAACGGACTTCACCGCTCGCCTATCCATCAGATTCTGGTTGAGAAATGCATTTCCGGCTGGAAGGAAGTCGAGTTTGAAGTTATGCGTGACCATTCAGGAAACGTTATCACGGTCTGCTCGATGGAAAACCTTGACCCGGTCGGAGTCCACACTGGAGACTCGATTGTAATCGCCCCGACTGTGACTCTTGCGGACAAGGAATATCAGATGCTGCGCTCTGCCGCTCTGAACATAATTTCCGCGCTTGAAATCGAGGGCGGCTGCAACTGCCAGTTTGCGCTGAATCCTGAGACTTTTGAGTACGCTGTACTCGAGGTGAACCCGAGAGTTTCGCGCTCCTCTGCCCTAGCCTCTAAAGCGACCGGCTACCCGATTGCGAAAGTTGCCGCGCTTATTGCGATTGGCTACAATCTTGACGAAATTGAGAACGCCGTAACAAAGAAGACTGCTGCGTGCTTCGAGCCTGTTTTGGACTACGTTGTCGTGAAAATGCCGAAATTTCCGTTTGACAAATTCGTTTACGCGGCAAGAAAGCTCGGAACTCAGATGAAAGCGACCGGCGAGGTCATGGCAATCGGACAGAATTTTGAGGAAGCGATGCTCAAGGCTGTCCGCGGCGCGGAGCTTGGAGTCAAAAATCTGAATCTGCCTCATTTTGAGGAGGAAGACGACAAGAAAATCATCGAGCGCGTCGGACAATGCACTGACCAGCGGATTTTCGCGGTTTATCAGGCTTTGAAGCGCAAGATTATGACTGTCGATGAAATCCACAAGACAACGATGATTGACGAATGGTTCTTGTGGAAGCTGAACAATATCGCCGAGGACGACGCTTCAGGCCGGGACGATGTGAAATACGCGCACGGTTCGCTTCCAGCTCCGACAAGCTTTAAAATGGTAGACACTTGCGCAGGCGAATTCAACGCGGAAACTCCGTATTTTTACTCATGCTACGACAAGGAAAACGAGGCGAAGGAATTTCTTGACGAGATTCACTCAAATCCAGATAAAAAATCAAAAGGCACGATTATCGTTCTCGGCTCTGGTCCGATCAGAATCGGACAGGGAATCGAGTTCGACTACGCTTCGGTTCAGTGCGTGTGGGCTTTGAAAAAGCTTGGCTACGAAGTCGCAATCATAAACAACAACCCGGAGACAGTCTCTACAGACTTTGACACGGCAGACCGGCTTTATTTTGAGCCGCTCACGCCTTCCGACGTTATGAACGTAATCAACGTTGAAAAGCCGCTCGGCGTTGTTGTCGCTTTCGGCGGCGGAACTGCAATCAAGCTCGCGAAATTTCTTGCAGACCAAGGAATCAAGATTCTCGGAACAAGCGCGGACGCGATTGACTTGGCGGAAGACAGGGAAAGATTCGAGGAGCTTTGCGCGAAGCTCAACATAAACCGCCCGAAAGGACTTACAGTCTTTACGGAAAGCGAGGCGATTGAGGCTGCGAACAAGCTCGGCTACCCTCTTCTGCTCCGTCCAAGCTACGTTCTCGGCGGCCAGAATATGATTATCGCGTTCAACGATGCCGACACGCACGAATACATGAAGATTATCCTTGCGCAGGGAATCGAGAATCCAGTTCTTATTGACCAGTACATGATGGGAACGGAGCTTGAAGTCGACGGAATTTGCGACGGCGAGGATGTCCTGATTCCTGGAATCATGGAGCATATCGAGCGCACTGGAATCCATTCAGGCGACTCAATCGCAGTTTATCCGTCTTGGAATCTCAATGACGTTATGCGCCACAAAATCATCAAGCAGAGCCGCGACCTTGCGCTTGACTTGGGAACAAAAGGTCTTGTGAACATTCAGTATCTGATCTACAACAACGACCTTTACATAATCGAGGTGAACCCGCGCTCATCGAGAACAGTTCCTTACATCTCGAAGGTTACAGGCGTTCCGATGGTGGAGCTTGCGACACGCGCCATGCTCGGCGAAAAAATCCGCGACATGGGATACGGAACAGGACTTTACAAGACTCCGCCTTACTTTGCGGTTAAAGTTCCTGTTTTCAGCTTTGAAAAGCTCATGGACGTTGACACTCACTTAGGACCTGAAATGAAATCGACAGGAGAAGTTTTGGGAATCGCTTCAACAAGAGAAGAAGCGATTTTCAAGGGAATGGTTGCCGCGGGCTACAACATGAAGCGAAGCGGCGGAGTTCTCTTCTCAGTCAGAAAAACCGACAGATACGAGATTCCAGAGCTTGCAAGAAAATTCTACGATATGGGATTCAAGCTTTACGCGACTGAAGGAAATGCGAACGTTCTTCGCAATTTCGGAATGGAAGTCACAACAGTGAACAAGATTCACGAGAATCCGGACGATAATCTCCTTACGCTTCTTGATTCTGGAAAAATTGACTATGTGATTTCGACTTCCGCAAAAGGACGCGACCCTCACGCTGATTCCGTAAGAATGAGACGGCACGCAGTCGAGCGTGACATTCCTTGCCTTACTGCGATTGACACGGCGAACGCTCTCGCAAACTGCCTGATGTCGGACTACAATCTTTCAAACATCGAGCTTGTTGATATCAACGACCTTAGAACGACAAGAGAAAAAATCCATTTCTACAAAATGGAATCTACAGGAAACGACTTTATCCTGATTAACACAGAGGAAAACAAGGTGAACAATCCTGCGAGCCTTGCAATCAAGCTCTGCAACCGCCACGACGGAATCGGAGCGGACTCTATGATTCTCGTTTCGGAGAGCAGAAAAGCCGACGCCGCAATGCATTTCTACAACAAGGACGGAGCCGAGGCGAAAATCGCCGGAAACGCAATCCGCGCTGTTGCGAAATATCTTTACGAGAACAATGTTTTCGGAGTCGCGGACAAGCACAGCCGCTCGGACGAGCCGACCGCGATTCTTGACATCGAGACGGAAGCCGGAGTCAAAAAGCTCACTTGCTACAAGATGAACGGAAAAATCAATTCCGTTACTGTCGATATGGGAAAACCGAAATTCAAGGCAAAAAACATTCCGACAGTTCTTTCTGAAAACGCCGACGAGAAAGTTCTGAACAAGAAAATCGTTGTTGACGGAAAAGACTACGTTGTAAGCTGCGTGAATGTTGGAAATCCGCACTGCGTCACTTTCGTTGACTTTGTTGACAAGATTGACATAGAGAAAATCGGCCCGATGTTCGAGAACCACAAGGCATTCCCGGAAAGGACTAACACCGAGTTTGTGCGCGTTGTCGGCCCGAATGAAATCAAGCTCAGAACTTGGGAACGCTCAAACGGCGAGACTCCAGCCTGCGGAACTGGAGCGTGCGCGGCTGTAATTGCGGCGTGTCTGAACGGCTTCTGCAAAATGGACAGCGAAGTTACAGTCAGAGTGCGCGGCGGAATTCTTCACGTGCGCTACACAGGCGAGACAGTCTACCTCACAGGCGAGACAAAGCTCACTTATTCAGGCGACATTGAAGTCTAAATTTGCGCTAAACGCAAAATAAAAATTTTCAAGGCAGGCAAAGCAAAAAAACGCTTCGCTTGCCTTGTTTTTGTCTAAAAATAAAGCTGAAATCTTTTTAATTTTAAGGAGAATTTTGAATCTTATGAAAAAAATGAATCTTCTTTTTTATTTTCTTGCCGGAATGTCTCTTCTTTCTTTTTCATCATGCGCGTCAAAATCAGAAAAAAATCTTGGAAGCGAGTCTTTAATTTCAATCGAGCTAAAATCAAATCCGACAACAGGAAGCTCGTGGAAAGCGGAAATCGCAGATGAGAAAATTGCGGTTCTCAAAAGCGACGAATACGTTCAGGACAAGGCAGAACCGGGAATGACAGGCGTCGGCGGAACTCAGACGCTTACTTTCAAAATCCTGCAGGAAGGAAAAACTCAAATAAATCTTGTTTACGGCCAGCAGTGGAAAGGCGGCGCAATTTTTGAAAAGCGCGAAATTCTTCTTTCCGCGGACAAAAATCTAAAAGGAAAAATCGAAACTTTGGATTCCGAAATCACAAATTATGTTGCGTCGGGCGAAATGATTTTGGCGGAAGCGGCTTGTCTTCCTGAAGGCGCGCAAGTGGAATTTTCTACAAACGACATTTATGAGCAAGGAGGCGTTTTCTACGTTGACATGAAAGAAATCGTTGAAGCTGACAAATCTCTTTTCAAGAATCAGAACGAAGTCAAAAAAGGCGATATTTTTCTTGACACGAGCAATAAAATCGTCATGTTCTTGGAAAATCAGACTTATCCAGAAATAAAAGGCACAAGAATCGGCCATATAAACAATTCTGAATATCTCGTTCCTGAAATCATGCAGAAAAACAGGACGGTCAGGCTTGTAAAAAGTCTGAATTAAGGCAAAATTATATCTATGGCAACAAAAGACAAAGTTCTAGAGATTCTGACTCAAAACAAAGGAAATTCCGTCTCGGGCGAAAAGCTCGCGGCGGAATGTTCGGTTTCGCGCGCTGCAATCTGGAAAGCCGTGAACAGCCTTCGCTCAGACGGTTTTGTGATTGAAGGCACGACAAACGGCGGATACGCAATCAAGGAAAACGGCGACTTTTTCTCAGAGGAGCTTTTAACTTCGTATTTTAGGGAAAATTTCCAAGAATTCAGCGATTCAAGAATCGAAGCCTACAGCGAGATTGACTCGACAAACACGCAGGCCAGGCGCGAGCTGACAGAAGCCGGAACGCTAAGAGACGAGAACGGCGAGCTGACAGAAGCCGGAAAAAAATATCACAAGTCGTTCATTGTCGCTGAAAAGCAGACGGCTGGACGCGGCAGGCTCGGACGCGCTTTTGTCTCGCCTGCCAAAACCGGAATCTATCTTACAATAATTTACGCTCCGAAAGGCGGAATTACAGATCCTGCAAAGTTGACGGCGTTTGCGGCGGTGGCGGTCTGCCGTGCTGTGAAAAAGCTCTGCAAAATCCAGCCAAAAATCAAATGGATAAACGACATTTTTGTTGACGGGAAAAAAATCTGCGGAATT
>JAXDVS010000022.1:0-17233 GCA_034088785.1 Treponema sp. | reverse complement strand
TTTAATAAAGATTTCTTTAAGCACAACGTGCCACAAGAAATATAATACAACATTTTACTATTTATAGCACTAGTTTTTTTTACTTACTGATAAAAATTTGATTTATATTCGATATTTCTCAAACATCTGAATCTAAAAATCGCTTTTATGTTCTTTCGTTAATCCGCCCTGTGTTTAAACTTCAATAAAAACAAAAGGCCGTCATTTTTCCATAATCTTAAAAAATAAAAAAAATGACAGCAAAAACCGAAATCAATACAAAAAAAGCTGCCGCTTTCCCGAATCTTAAAAATTCGCAAAGCGGCAGCCAAACAAAAATCAACGCGTATCGTTTTATCACAATTTATCAGATTATCCGACAATCGAGCGCACAAACTCAAGCGAGTGCGGAACATCTTTCACGCCTTCAAAAATCAGGAACGCATCCGGACATTCTTTCATAATTATCGGAAGAAAATCTTTCCAGCCCATGATTCCCTGTCCGAGCGGCGCAATTTCAAGCTCGCCGCCGTTCACAACGTAATCTTTAAGATGAAATCCGCCGATTTTGCCTTTGAAAAGTTTCAGGCATTTTTCAAAAATCTCCGCGCGTTTTTCGTGGTTTCCGATGTAAAGATAATTGTAAATATCAACGATAAATCGGAAATTCTCCTGCCCCGGGTCGATTTCATCTGCAAGACGCTTGAGCTGCTCCGGGCAGAACATACAGTGTCCCCACGCGCCCTCGAGAGCCATGCAAACTCCGCTTTCTTTCGCGATTTTCGGCATCGAAGCAAAAATCGACTTGACTTCCTGAAAAGCCTCCTCAGTCTGGTTTTTCGGATTGTAAGTCCATTTGTCATCGTTATAAGAACCGGTTTCAGAAGCGACAAATTTCGCGCCGAATTCAGCCGCGTGACGCAAATGGTCAGCGTATTTTTCAGTTCCGAGCTTCACTTTTTCCTTGTTTGAATGAACAGGATTAAAATACGCGCCCAAAAGCGAAATTTCAACGCCGTGCGAGTTGAATCCGTCTTTGATTTCTTTTATGACTTCCGGAGTCAAAGTTCCGGGATTTCCGTTTTGTCCTTCAACAGCCTTCGCAATCGCAAGCTGAACTCCATCAAATCCCCATTCATGGGCAGTTTTTCCAAGCCAATCAGCAGTTCCTTTGCCGATGTCGTGCGGTCTAATCAATATTTTCATAAGCGATATTTTACCACAGAGACAAAAAAATTCACAATTTTAAATTTTGGAGCAAGATTCACTTTTCGCGGCGGCTTAGCAATCCGGGCTAAATTTTTCTTTTCATTATTATTTTATTTTCCGCGAGCCAATCCTCGCTTGTTCTTCTGTCCGTTTTTTATCAAAAATTCGGCTTCATCTAAAATCAAAAAAATCTAAAAGAAAAATCATAATTCACAATTTTTGATTCTTAATTTATAATTCAAAACCGTTATGACACCTGCGCTTTATTTGATTCCATGCACAATGGGCGACACTCCAGCGAGCAATGTTTTGCCGGAGTTCAATCTTGAAATTGTAAAAAATATTCGCGACTTTATCGTTGAAAGCCGAAAATCGGCAGTTCGCTTTCTGATTTCTCTCGACAAAAATTTTCCAATTGACGACTGCACATTCACAGAGCTTAGCGAGCACACAGACAGCAACGCCGACCTTAGCAAAATCTTGAATCCGCTCGTAAAAAACGGCCGACCGATGGGAGTGATTTCTGACGCGGGCTGTCCTTGCATTGGCGACCCTGGAAGCCGCGCCGTGGAAATCGCGCAAAAAAAAAACGTTAAGATTGTGCCTTTGGTCGGGCCAAACTCGATGATTCTCTCGCTTATGGCAAGCGGCTTTAACGGCCAGAATTTCGCGTTCAACGGCTATCTTCCGGCAAAAAACGGCGAGCGCGAAAGCAAAATCAAGCAGCTCGAAAACAGAATGTACAAGGAAGACCAGACGCAAATCTTTATTGAAACGCCGTACCGAAACGACAAAATGCTCGAGTCGCTTTTAAAGACGCTAAGAAAAGAGACAAAAATCTGCGTTGCGACAGGGCTTACAACAAAAGAAGAGTCAGTAAAAACAAAAACCGTTTCAGAATGGTCGGAATTAAAAAAGCAAAAAGACTTTGCAATCGGAAAAGTCCCAACGATTTTCTTGATTTACAAATGATTTTTTGATTTTTATGGAAAAAGATTTCTGAAAATCTAACAAAACAAAATCGCGGTTCGTTTCCGTGTTCAGTTCAAAAATGATGACATCAAACTTTCGTTCATTTGAAAGGCAAAGTTAAAATCAAAATCGAAAGTCAAAAATTAAAAAGCCCGGTGTTCAAAATCTGAACATCGGGCTTCAATTTTTAAATTTTATTAAAAACAAATTCTCGTCGCCCTAGTCGCGGCGTTTTCCGAAAAGCCTCAAAAGCGAAAGAAAAATATTGATAAAGTCAAGATAAAGCTCCAGAGCCGCCAAAATCGAGACTTTCTTGTAATCGTCAGAATCTCTTGCATATTCGGCAGTTCTTATGACTTTCTGAGAATCGTAAGCCGTAAGTCCTGTGAAAATTACAGCGGTCGCGATTGAAATCAAAATGTCGAACATTGTGAACGAAGCTCTTGTAAAAAGCGAAAGCAAAAACTGGACAAGGCTCGCGATAATCACGCCCACGACAGCCATCATCAGATAAGTTCCGAAAGTCGTCAAATCGCGTTTTGTCGTGATTCCGTAAACGCTCATAATTCCGAACATAAGCGCGCTTCCAAAAAAAGCCGCCGCAATCGAGTCCATCTGGAAAACAAGAAAAACTGAAGAAAGCGTGATTCCGTCAATCACAGAATATGCGATAAATCCCGCAGTCGCCGCTCCGAGCGAAATCGTCCTGATTTTTGCAGACAGAACGAGAACAAGAATAATTTCCGCAATGCAGAGAATCCAGAATCCAATCTGTCCGTTCGCAAAAAGCATTGTCAAAAGCGCGTGGCTTTGCGCTGTGAAAAACGCAGAAACCGCGCTGATTAAAAGCGCGAACGCCATCCAGCCGTAAGTGCGCGTAACAAAAGCCTGTTTTTCAGATTTTGTAAGAGCCAAAGCATTAGCCATAAAATCCCCCTTAAAATTTCAACTTTTCAACAAGATAAAAAAATAAAGAACGCTTTCAAAAGTCAACAAAAACGTTTTTATCACAATCTTTTCGAAAAAGTATATTTTGTTGCAAGCCAATTATCAATTATCAGGTCTAAATTTTCAGCTAAAAAAATCCGATAATTTCTAAGACAAAGGTTGTTTTATTTTGCAACTTAATTTATGGAGAAATATATGAGAAAATCTGCGTCAACTGTGATTAAGTCTATAATTCTGATTTTGCTTCTTGCAGGCTGCGCTTCAACGCCAAAAGAGGAGACAATTTTTGAGCTGATTTTGCAGGGAAAATACGAGGAAGCAAAGTCTCGCTTCAAGACAAAAACCGACATAAACGCATGCGATGAGGACGGAAACACGGCTCTTCATCTTGCAGCAAAAGTGAACGAAGCCGACCTGGCAAGTTTTCTTATTATAAAAGGCGCGGACGCTGAAATCCGGAACAAGGCAGGAGACACGGCTCTTCACGTTGCGGTCAAAAATGACAGTTTGGACACGGCAAAAGTTCTTGCGATTGTCCACGGAAATATTTTTGCGAAAGACGCTTCCGGAAATATGGCGCTTGAACTCGCGCTTGCAAAAGGCGACATCTGGTACGACGCGATGATTACTCGGCAGACAGGCGAAGTGCGCGATGAAAACGGCCAGTCTATCGTTCATTATTTTGTAAAGACAAGAGATGAAAAAGCGATTGAAAAATGCATTCAGGTTGGAATTCCGCTTTCTGTAAAGGACAACGACGGAAAAAATCCGCTTCATCTTGCGTTTGAAAGCGCGGACAACGCGGCGGCAATCAGAATCGCTTCAAAACTTATTCTCGCGGACGCAGAACTTGTTCGCGGCGACTTTGCATATTTTGAGGACGCTGTAAAAACGCACAATATGATTTTGAGATTCAATGACGGACAGACTCCGCTCCACATTGCGACAATCGAAGGACACACTGGAATTGTCGATTATATCTTGAATCAGAAAACTTCTTTAAGACTTTCAGACATTCTCGGCGCGCAGGACATTTCAGGCGCGACTCCGCTTCACGAGGCAGTCCGCTACGGAAGAGTCGATATTGCGCGGCTTCTTCTTGGAGCTGGAGCAAAAGTTGACGCTCTCGACTCGCTTGGAAAAACGCCGCTTCTCCTGATTATTCCAGTTGAAAGCCAGTACACAGTTTACGCGACGCTTCTTCAGTACAAGGCGAACATAAATCAAAAAGATATGTACGGAGACACAGTTCTTCACGTTGCAACAATGTCGAACGCTCCGGCAAACGTTCTTGAGCTTCTCGTAAACAACGGAGCTTCTGTGAACGAGCGCAACAAGCAGGGCGTAACTCCGATTGAAATTGCGATTGAGCAGGAACATTCCGAGCAGGTTGAATTTTTCGCAAAGAACAACGCCGACATTTTCGCAGAAGATATGGAAGGGAATTCTCCGCTTTCAAAAGCACTCGACCGCCCTACTCCAGATATGCTCAAAATGCTCGTGGCAGCTGAAAACATAAATTCAAAAGACTCAAGCGGAAACACTGCTCTTCACGTTGCAATCCAGAAAGACGCTCTTTTCGACTACATAAAATATCTCGTTGACGCAGGAGCAGACGTGAATGCACGCAACAAAAACGGAGATTCTGTCCTCTTTATGACAGTCAAGAAAAACCGGAAAGATGTTGGCGACTTGCTTCTTGAAAAAAACGCTGACATTTTCGCGACAAACGTTCAGAACGACTCGCCGCTTAGAGTCGCTTTGACAAACGGCGGAAATTTGCAGGACTGGCTGATTACATCAAAAACATTGAACACGACCGACGGCTCTGGAAACACTCCGCTCCATTACGCGGCAGAATGGCAGCTTAACGGCGCGATAATTTCATTGATTCAGAAAGGCGCGAAAGTTACAGCAGAAAACGCGAACGGAGAATCGGCTTTGTTCTCAGCTGTAAAAAGCAACAATCCAGAAACGATAAAAATTCTCGTTAAAAACGGAGTTGTAATCGACTCAAAAGACAACCACGCGCGTGACAATCTTGGAAACACGCCTTTGCACGCGGCTGTAAAATGGAATTCGATTGAATCTGCAAAAACGCTCATTTCGCTTGGTGTCGATGTGAACGCGCAGAATCTCAGCGGAAAAACAGCTTTGAATGAGGCTTGCCGCTCGGCAAAACGCGAAATGGCAGTTCTTCTGATTAAAAGCGGAGCGGACGTTAATGCGGCGGACGCGGCAGGACGCACAGTCTTGATGGACGCAATCTCAAGCCTGAACGAGCAGATGGTCTCACTTCTGCTTGGATACGGCGCGAATGTTCAGATTCAGGAAATGTACGGACGAAATTCCTATCATTACGCTGCGCTCACTGGAAACATCGGAATCATAAATATGATTAGAAATGCGGGCGGAAATCCTCTCAGCCGCGATTCAGGCGGAGATTCTCCGTTCTCGATTGTCTTAAAGGCGAATATCGATGTTATTCAGGCGGTTCTTGGAAACAACACAACGATTGTCGATTCAGACGGAAATACTCCGGTTCATATTGCAGTAGAGCGAGGCGTTTCAAAAACTCTTCTCACGCAGCTTTTGAACAGCGGCTACCCTGTAAGCCAGCGAAACGGAAAAGGAATGACAGCCTTGAACATCGCAGTCGCAAAAGACAACAAAAATCTCTCGCTTGTTCTTCTTGAATACGGCGCGGATCCTTACCTTGCGACTCCGACTGGCGAAAACGCGCTCACTTCGGTTTTCAAGACAAAAAATATGGCGATTCTTGACGCAATTGTAAAATACAACCGCACAAAAACCGACCGGCAAGGCGACACAATTCTTCACTACGCGGCGCGCACAGCCGACAAAGAGACCGTATCTCATCTCGTCTCTCTGAATCTTGACCGCGCAGTAAAAAATATCACCGGCGAAACTCCGTCAGAAATGGCAGAACGCTGGGGCAGAAGCGATATTGCAGAGCTTCTCCGCGAGCCGGTGATGACAAACGCAAAATAAAAAACTATAAAAATTCATCTGGGCGTTCCCCCGCAAAAAATGCGGGGTCGCTATGTCCAGGGTTTCAGCAGCAAGCTGCTTCCATTGCTCGTTCGCGCTTTTGCGCGCTCACTTCGCAACGGCTGCGCCGCCCTTACCAGCGCTAACGCATTGCCGTTGCTTTTTGCTTTCTAAAAAAATCACAAAATATGAAGCTTTTCTCCCTCAAAATTCAAGAACGCTTTTTCTCCAATCGCATAAATTTTGTGTCCTCTTGGATTGTAATCGTGAATCTTGATTGTTTTTCCAGCAATCACAAGCTCATAATACTGGTACGCGCCCATAAACGTTGAAACCGCAATTTCGCCGCCAATCGAGCCTGTGTCGGAAAGTTTCGCGCTTTCTGGCCGCAATACAATCTTGCAGCTGTCGCCGTTTTTCAAGTTGCCGTAGATTTCAGCGTTTATTTCAGTTCCGTTCACGTCAACAACGCAGGCAGCTCCGTCAGCTGATTTTACAGTTCCCTCAAGAAAATTCACTTCGCCGATAAAATCAGCAACAAATTCAGAATTCGGCCGGTAATAAATTTCCTGCGGAGTTCCTTTCTGAGCGATTTTTCCGTTGTTCATCAAAATAATCTCGTCAGAAAGACTCATCGCCTCGCTTTGGTCGTGAGTAACGTAAATCGCAGTGATTCCAAGTTTTTTCTGAATTTTTCTGATTTCAGTGCGCATTGCAACTCGGAGCTTTGCGTCAAGATTTGAAAGCGGCTCGTCAAAAAGAAGAACGCCCGGCTGCATTACAAGCGCACGTGCCAAAGCAACACGCTGCTGCTGGCCACCAGAAAGCTGGTTCGTCATTCTCTCCTCTTTTCCAGAAAGTTCCACCAAATCAAGCATTTCCATTACACGCTTTTTGATTTCGGCTTTCGGAACTTTTCTGATTTTCAAGCCGTAAGCAACGTTGTCAAAAACATTGTAATGAGGAAGAAGCGCGTAGCTCTGAAAAACCATCGCCGTGTCGCGCTTGTTCGGAGTAAGCTCGTTTATCGCCTCGTTTCCAAGAAAAATTTCTCCGGCATCAGGGCTTTCAAAGCCCGCAATCATACGCAAAGTTGTCGTTTTTCCGCAGCCAGAAGGTCCGAGCAAAGTCACAAAACTTCCCGGCGCAATATCAAGCGAGATATTGTCAACTGCGGCAAAATCCTTTTTTGTTTTCGGGTCTTGATAGATTTTCGTTATATTTACAAGTTTTACGCCTTTCGGTGTTTTATTTTCCATAATATCTTCTCCTCTAAAAAGTTTTCAGCGAACTTGCTGATAAAAATTTTGACGCTATTTTAGAACGGCAAATCAAAATTGCACCGCAAGAATTCGTTCTCCAAAACTGAAAAATTAAATTTCGCCAAAATTCAATCTCTAAAATCAAAATCCAAGCGGATTTTATTTTCCAGCAGATGACGGCTTTGAAGTTCCCAAACGGGAAAGAACCATATTCATAATTGAAATTGCGGCATAAGTGATAACGATAAGAATTGTCGCATAAGCGCAGGCGATTCCGTAGTTTCCTTTTTCCGCATGCTCGTTGATTCTCACCGTAATCAAAAGATATTTCGGCGTGACAAGAAGAATAATCGCGGAAATTGCTGTAATCGAGCGCACAAAAGTCGTAACAAGTCCGCTTATGAACGATTCTCTTATGAGCGGAAGCGTAACCGTCGTAAAAACTTTCGCGCTGTCAGCTCCCATATCGTAGGCGGCTTCCTCAATCGAGCGGTCAATTTGGCGAAGAGCGGCAATTCCAGAGCGAGTTCCAATCGGAAGAGAACGCACGATAAAAACAATAACGAGAATCGCGCCAGTTCCATAAAGAGACGACATCAAGCCTGTGTGGAAAAGCCCGGAATTGAATCCGCGGATAAATCCAACGCCTAAAACCGTTCCAGGAACTGCCATTGCAAGCATCGCGACAAATTCCATAAATCCTTTTCCAAAGAATTTCCGCTTCACAACGAGATAGGCGATAATCATCGAAAGCAAGGCCGTTATTGGAGACGCAACTGCAGAAAGCAGCATTGAATCTGTAAAAACCTTGTATCCTTTATTCTTGAAAATATACTGATACCATTTGAGCGAAAGGCTGTAATCGCGTCCCCAAAGCTTAAAAAGCGAGCCAAGAGGAACAAGAAGATACATAACGAGAACAAAAATTGTAAGCAGCGTGCAGATTGTAACGAGCGGATAGCGCACCGATTTGTCCGTCATAAGAGCGCGCTCGCGGCTTGCCTTTCCTGTCAAAGTCGCAACAGATTTTCTCTCGAGCCAGTATTTTTCAAGAACGAAAAGCCCCATCGAGATTGCAAGAAGAACAACAGCCATCGCCGTCGCCCCGGATTTGTCGTAAGCGCCAGTCAATTGAAGATAAATCGAAGTCGCCAAAGTGTCGAAGTTTCCGCCGATAATCATCGGGTTTGCAAAATCAGCGACAGATTCAATAAACGAGACCAAAAAAGCATTTCCAAGGCCCGGCAAAAGAAGCGGAAGAGTTACAGTCTGAAAAACTTTCAGGTGGCCAGCTCCCATATTCCGCGCGGCTTCCTCAAGCGAAGGGTCGATATTCCGCAAAAGGCCTTTGAGCATCATATAGCAGACAGGGAAAAACGTGAGAATTTGAACAAGCGCAATTCCGCGCCAGCCGTAAAGATTCGTGTTATTTAAATTTAAGATATTTCTTGTGATAACGCCGGTTCTTCCAAAAAGAAGAATCGCGGAAAGAGAAAGCACAAAAGGCGGCGAAACGACAGGAAGAATCGAGACAAGGTTAAAAAGTTTCCGCACGATTTTCGAGCCAGTGTCAACATAAGCGTCAACATAGGCAAAAAGAAATCCGATTGCGGTAGCTCCAATTCCCGAGACAAGCCCGAGCCAGAGCGTGTTTCTGATTGCATGACGGAAAGTCGTCATCTTAAAGATTCTAATAAAGTTGCCAAATCCGATTGTAACTTTGTTTCCCGTTTCAACAACAGCCGAGTCCGCCAAAAGAATAGCAAGAGGATAAAGAATAAAAAGCAGAAGGAACACAAAGATTCCGATAATGGCAACCACTAAAATCGGGTCAGCCAGAAGCTTTTTTCTGTCCAGGGATTTTCCATGCAAGTTCGCCACAGTTCACGCTCCTTTCAGAAAAAAAATGTCCGATTCAAAATCAAAAAGAGCCTGAAAATGCAAAGTCGTCAAAACTTAAAATTTCCAGGCTCTAAAAATCACAGATTTACAAACAAGAAAAATTATTTACTTTGTCTTTACGCGGTCATCGGCAGCAATGACTTCAAAGAATTCAGAATAATATTTCGGACCGTTTGTCTTTGCATCGTTAAAGTCGTAGTTGATTGTTGTGATTTTATCAAGTCCGGCTTTTACTGCGGCTTCAACAGGCTTTGCGTTGTCAATCACAAGGAACTGGTAAGAGCCGTTTTCCTGAGCAAGATTCACGCAGTCTGGAGAAAGAGCAAATTCAATGAATTTTTTCGCGTTGTCAAGATTTTTCGCGCCCTTGAAAATCGCAGTCGCGCCAATCTCGTATGAAGTTCCAGAAGCCGGA
Organism: Treponema sp.; assembly: GCA_034088785.1. Classification (GTDB taxonomy): domain Bacteria; phylum Spirochaetota; class Spirochaetia; order Treponematales; family Treponemataceae; genus Treponema_D. The sequence continues at coordinate 7,534 of JAXDVS010000022.1, read as the reverse complement.
GCTGTCATTCCAATGTTGTCATAACCGTTGTCAACAATCTGATAGACAACATCGTGCAAGAATCCGATTCCGATTGCAACTTCGCCAGTTGGAACGAGTTTTGAAGGGCCAGAGCCTGATTTTGTGTACTGGCAGATATTTTTGTCGAGCTTCGCAAAATATTCCATCGCAGCTTTTTCGCCTTTAAGCTGAACGAGCGTATTGACGATAAGTTTTCCAGTTCCGGCTGTGTTCGGGTTCGCAAAAGAAATAAGTCCTTTGTATTCAGGCTTTAAAAGGTCGTCCCAGTCTTTCGGAGGCTCAAGATTAAGTCTCTTCATCTCTTCTGTGTTCCAGAAAAATCCGAGAATTCCGCGGTAGATTCCAAACCAGTTGTTGTTTTCATCTTTAAACTGAGAACCGACGAGATGCTCCGCATTTTTCGCAGTGTAAGGGAGCAAAAGTCCTTTCATCGCAGCCTCGTTGTAAGGGTCGGTTGTGCCTCCAAACCAGACATCGGCAGAAGGATTTCCGTTTTCCTCGCCGATTTTTGTAAGAACTTCGCCGGTTGAAAGCCGCTGATAAGTTGTCTTTACGCCGCTGACTTCCTCAAATTTAGCGCAGGCAGCAGACAAATATTCTTCCTCGCACGAGCCGTAAACAACAAGCTCGCCAGCGTCACCAGCTTTTTTGCTGCAGGAAAAAAAAGAAAAAGCAGCAGCAACGCCGCAAACTAAAGTCAGGATTTTTTTCATAAGATGCTCCTTTAAAATCGCCAGCCGGCGAGAATTCTTTGCGATTAAGCAATTTTTTCGCTCAACCTTAATAAAAGTATAGGGCTGATTTTTCAGGAAAGCAAATTTTATAGAACTAATTGTTGAGTTCGTTTTAGATTTTAAATTGCAAAGCCAGTTTCATTTGCAGAAATCATTTTTTTCAGAAAGCGTCGGACAAACACATTTTTAACAAATCAGTTTAGATTTTCAGAAAGCTTTAAAAGTCCATTCAGAAGATTCTGTTTTTCGTCTTCGTTGAAATTTTTGAACGCTTTTTTCATCAGCTCGCTTGAAATTTCCGCCGTGATTTCGTTGTATTTTTCGCCTTTTTCCGTCAATGCGATTATTTTTTTTCTCGAATCTTCTTTTGATTTTTCAACCTGCACGAATCCAAGATTTTCAAGTTTTTTCACAAGAGCCGTCGTGGTCGATTTGTCCCGGTTTATGATTTCGGAAAGCTCGCCCATAAGCATCGGCTTTTTGCTCAGGCAAAACAAAATAAATCCGTGAGACGAAGCAAGCGATTCAAGACCTTTTTTTGAAAGGCTTTTTTCAAGGAATTCTGCCGCCTGCGAATGAATGTGAGAAATCAAAGACAATGCCGAAGAAATTGTGTACTGCATAAACTATTCCAACTTGAATGTGCCAGTGTAAAGCGCGTAATATCTGCCTTTTTTTGCCAAAAGCTGCTCGTGGTTTCCGCGCTCGATGATTTTTCCCTTTTCAAGAACGATGATTTCGTCCGCATTTCTGACCGTGCTAAGCCTGTGCGCAATCACAAAAACTGTGCGTCCGTGCATAAGCCGGTCCATTCCCTGCTGAATCAAAGTTTCGGTTCGCGTGTCAATCGAGCTTGTCGCCTCGTCAAGAATCAAGACCGAAGGATTTGCGACAGCCGCCCGCGCAATCGCCAAAAGCTGCCGCTGCCCCTGACTCAAATTTTCGCCGTCGCCAGTGATAACCGTGCCGTAGCCGTCCGGCAAATGGCGGATAAAAAAGTCAGCATTCGCAAGTTTCGCCGCAGCCAAAATCTCTTCATCAGAAGCCGAAAGATTTCCGTATTTTATATTGTCGCGGATTGTTCCTGTAAAAAGATGCGTGTCCTGCAAAACCATTCCAAGCGACGAGCGGAGCGAGTCCTTTTTGATTTTTTTAAGCGGAATTCCGTCGTAAGTTATCTCGCCTTTTCCATCTTCCAAATCGTAAAATCTCGTAAGAAGATTCGTGATTGTGGTTTTTCCGCTTCCTGTTGAGCCGACAAGAGCAATTTTTTTGCCCGGCTCAGCGCGCAGATTTATTTTGTGAAGAACTTCAACATCTGGCTCGTAGCCAAAGCTAACTTCATCAAAAATGATTTTTCCGGATTTTTCATCTTGATTTTGAAGAATGATTTCGCCTGAATCCTCCTCGATTTTCTCGTCAATTGCGGCAAAAATCCGCTCAGCTCCGGCAAGCGCATTCAAAACAGAATTGAACTGCTGGCTAACCTGCGTAAGCGGACGTGAAAACGAGCGAATTGACTGCAAAAAACTCGCGACAGTTCCAATATCGATTTTTCCTGAAATCACCATGAACGCGCCAGTTATCGCCGTAAGCGCGTACTGGACGTGGCTCAGATTGTTCATAATCGGGCCGAGAACGGAAACGTAGCTCATCGCGCTTGTTCCAGCCTTGCAAAGATTTTCGTTCAAGATGTCGAATTTTTCATTTGTCTTTTTTTCGCGTGTAAAAACTTTCACGACGCGCTGGCCTTCAATCAGCTCTTCAATGTAGCCGTTCACCCGGGCGATGTTTTCCTGCTGCGAGCGGAACGCCATTCCAGATTTTTTTCCGATTTTCGCCGACAAAAGCATTATCAAAAAAGTTGTGCCGACAACAAGAACCGTAAGCGGAATGCTCAAAATCATCATCATTATCAAAATTCCTGAAACCTGAAAAAACGTTGAGAAAAGCTGTGGAACGCTCATGCTGAACATTTCGCGCAAAGTGTCGGTGTCGTTCGTGTAAAGCGACATCAAAACGCCGTGCGGATGCGTGTCGAAAAATTTCAGCGGAAGTTTTTCCATATGATGAAACAAATCGCGCCGGATATTAAAAAGAGTTTTCGTCGAAATATGAATCAAAATCCGCTCGGAAGCGTAAGAAGACAAAACTCCAGCCGCATAAATTGCGAGCATCGTAAAAATCAGTCTGATAAAAGCCGACAAATCAACATTTTGCTTTCCGATAAAAGGCACGATAAATTCGTTCAAGGCGGGCTTCAAAAGATAAGTTCCGGCAACTTCTGCAAGCGACGCGACAATCACAAAGAAAAAGACAAGCGGCCACAAAACCTTGAATTTTCCCATGTATGAAACGAGCCTTAAAATCGTTTTTTTTGTATTTTTCGGTTTTTGAGTTCCCCTAATTTTTACAGGCGGCATATTTTCTTCCTTTAAACTTCTGATTTTTTAGAAATAATTTTCTTCATTTTGTCGATTTTCAATTTTTGATTTTTGATTTGGTCGATTTTATGATTTTTTGTTTTCATCTTTTTCCGATTTTTATGATTTTTGATTTTGATTCTTTATTCTCATTTTTCCGATTTTTATTTTCCGAACTTAATCTTTAGAATTTAATTTTCCGACATTTGAGTCTCGTAAGTCTCGCGATAAATTTGATTCGACTTCATAAGCTCCTCGTGCGTTCCAATTCCGTCAATTTTGCCTTCGTTCATCACAACGATAAAGTCAGAATTTTGAACGCTCGCAATTCTCTGCGCAATAATCAGCTTTGTCGTGCTTGGCAAAAGTTTTTTAAGCGCGTTTCTGATTCTTAAATCGGTCGCCGTGTCAACCGCGCTCGTGGAGTCGTCCATTATCAAAATTGCAGGCTTTTTCAAAAGCGCGCGGGCAATGCAAAGACGCTGTTTTTGTCCGCCAGAAAGATTCACTCCGCCCTGCCCAAGCTGTGTTTCATATCTTTCTGGAAATCGTGAGACAAATTCATCAGCATCGGAAGCCTTCGCCGCCTGAACAATTTCCTCGTCGGTCGCGTTCTCGTTTCCCCAGCGGAGATTTTCCGCGATTGTTCCGCTGAAAAGCACATTTTTTTGAAGCACAAAGCCGATTTTTTTTCTTAGTTCCTCAAGATTCCACTCGCGAACGTCTTTTCCGCCGACGCAGACCGAGCCTTTTGAAACATCGTAAAGCCGCGGAATCATCTGAACCAAAGTTGACTTTGACGAGCCGGTTCCGCCAAGAATTCCCACGACGCTTCCTGCCGGAATATGAAGATTTATGTCGATTAAAACGCTGTGCTCCGCTTTTTTGTCATAAGAAAAATAAACATGATTAAAATCAATCTGCCCGGCATTTTCAATTTTCTCGTCATTGCGAGCCGCGGACGAAGTCCTGGCGAAGCAATCCACATTATTTTCAATCTCAATTTTCTCGCCCAGAACCTCGGAAATTCTCTGAACGCTCGCCCGCGACATTATAAACATCACAAAAAGCCGGCTCATCATCACAAGCGACATCAAAACTTGGCTGACATACGAGATAAAACTGATTAAGCCGCCCACCTGCATTTCCCCGCGCAGAACAAAATTTCCGCCGAACCACAAAGCCGCGATTATGCAAAGATAAATCGACATCTGCATGACGGGCATATTCAAAATCACGACTTTTTCAGCGTTCACTTGCGTCTGCCTAAGCTCGTCCGCAACCTCGTCGAATTTCTGATTCTCATGTTTTTCGCGCACAAAAGCCTTCACAACGCGTATTGCAATCAAATTTTCCTGAACGATTCTATTCAAATTGTCATATTTTTCAAAAAGTTTTCTGAACCGCGGATAAACAGTCTTCACAATCAATAGCAAAGTCAAAAAAAGAACCGGCGTCACAACAAAAAAAATCAACGCGAGCTTCAAGCTGATTGTGCAAGCCATAATCGTGCCTGAAAAAAGCATCATCGGAGAACGAATCATCGAGCGGATTACGTTCTGATACATATTTTGAATGTTTGTAACATCGGTTGTGAGCCGCGTGACAAGCGAGCTTGTTCCAAATTTATCGACATTTCCAAAAGAAAATTCCTGAACGCGGCTGAAAAGCTTTTTCCGGAGATTTTTTGAAAAACCGAAAGCCGCAACCGATGAAGTCCGTCCGCACATTGCGCCGCAAAAAAGCGAAAACAACGCCATCGAAATCATCAGAATTCCAGACTTTATCACGAACGCGGAATTTTTTTCCGCAATTCCAACGTCAACAATTTTTGCCATCACCAGCGGAATCGTCGTTTCCATCAAGACTTCGCCAACCATAAAAAGCGGAGAAATAGCCGTGTAAATCCAGTATTTTTTCTCCATTCCGCCTGAAAGTTTTCTAGCCAACCCGAACATCAGAAAATCCCGCCGCCCGGAAAATATTTTTTATAATCATAATCGCCTGCTGCCGCGCCTCTTCCAAAATTCCGGCTTCAATCAGCTTTTCTTTTGAAGACTCGCGGCTCAAATTGATTTCATCAATCATTTCTTTCATCGTAACCGAAACAAAAATGCTTCTGTCCTCGTCAAAAACTTCAATGCCAGAAATATCGTTTCCCAAAACTTCACATTCAGGAATTACGATTTCGACTTTTTTCCCGTTTTGAGAAATTTTCACATCGCAAAGACTCAAATCAGCAATTCCAGCGCGCAAAATTCCCTCGTAGCGAACAATCGAAAAAGATTTTGCAAGACCTGCAATCCGGCTTTTTTTGATTGAAACGATGTCGCTGTAATAATTTTTCACCGAAATCAGCTCCGCGCACTTTTGCATTTCCGCAGCTGCAAGCGCAATCCGTTTTTCAGTCTTGATTTCAGAAAATTTCTTGAATCCGTAAAATCCGCAAAGTCCAGGCAGAGCCGCTAAAATCAAAATCAGAATTATTTTCCATAAAATTTTATTTATTTTCCGCGAGAAAAATCCCTGATTTTCATTTTCTTCAATTTTTCCGCTGATTTTCCGATGAATTTTTCTTTTTGTTTTTCTGATTTTATTCTCGTTCCTGAAATTTTCGTTCTGATTTCTCATTTTCTCTCCATTTTTGCTCGCCAAAATCGGCAAAACAGGCGAAAGCGGACAATATTTTGCCGCAGCTCAAATTATCAAAAATAAATTCTTCCTTTTTAAGCGTTTCAGCGTTAGAATGATTATATGGAAAACAACATCGCTATTTCGCAGGAAGAAGTTGACAAGCTTTTTGGAATTATATCACAAGATGACAAATCTAAGGCAACACAAGCCGAAAAAAAATACAATTACCAGAAAATCTTAAAAAACGAAGAGATTGAAATCGTAAAAAACGGCTGCGCGGCTCTGAACAAAGATTTTGAAGTCGCGCTGAAAAACAAATTTGGCGCGCCAAGAATCCGAAAACTGATTTTGACAGCGGCAGAAGAGATTTCCTCGGAAGAATTTTTTGACTCGCTAACGAAAAATGATTTTGTTTACAGGCTTTCTCTCAACGGTGCGAATCTTTTTGTAAAGCTCGACTCGTTTCTTTACGGCGCGCTTTCAGGACTCGTGATTGACCCGCTTCACAAAATCAACTTTTTTCAAAGCGAAGTTCTCCGCCATTTCGTGATTGCGATTTTGGCAAAATGCATTGAAAAGAAAAACAGTCTTGAAGCAGAAATCAAAGTTGAAAATATGTTTGAAAAAACTTTCGAGCAGTTTTCAAGCGAAAAAACAGGCGTTGTTCTGAGCATAAACTGGAACGAAAACCTCCGCTCATTCGGAATCGAAAAATTTTTCATAACACAAGAATTCTTGAAAGAAGTCAAAAATCTCAAAAAATAGAAAAAGCTGCCTAAAAAAGTTTTCTGCCATTCGCAAACGAAAGTGTTCGAAGTCGCATGAAAATAATTTTAGGCAGCAATTTTTTAAGCGCGTTTCATATCAATCTTTTTTATCCAGTTGTCGCCGATATTGTCGATTGCGACAGCCAAAACAGAAAAAATAACTGACGAAGCACAAATCAAAAAAACACACAAAAGTCCAAACAACATAAAATTCTCCTAACAAAAATAAAATTTCGATTATCTAAAAAGAAAAACACAGCCAAGTGTTATAACAACAAATATTACAATTAAAGAAATCGTAGAAGTCATGCTCGCTCCTGAGAAAAATCTAATTTTCAGTGAAAAAATTGTAAAAACGCGAACCGAAAAATCTGAAATGAAGATTCTAAAGAAAAATTCAAAGAAAATTTTCAAATTGAATTACAAAAGCAAAAATTCAAAATGAAATTTTAGAATAAAATTTCCGAATAAAATTCAAAAGAGAATCCAAGAGATTTTTCGTTTCACAAAATGCAAGCCGAATTTTGAAAAGCGGCTTAAATTTTCATCAGGATTTAGATAAATGTTTGGAGGAAAATAATGTTTTGAATTGATTTTGGAAGCAGAAGCACCCGAAAAGTGCTTGAAGAAATATTCGATGAAAAAGAAAGAAAAGCGGAAGAAAATCCTAAATCTTCAAAAAGAAGATTTCCTGAAAAACCGCCGAAAGATTCAGTTTTCTTTTGCGAGCGCGAAAATGTCCGCTCGATTATTTTTGCTTCATTTACTGACGCGGAAATGAATTCCTGCGAAGGCGAATGAACAGCAACGATTTTTACATCGTCAGAAGACGAAAAAACCGCTTTCTGCACACTGATTCCCGCATATGAAGAAAACAAAGCGAGAAATGAAAAAACAATGTACAGAAAACGGCATTTCATAGTTTTGTAAAATCACGGTGATTTCGACAAGCTCA
>JAXDVS010000021.1:0-43027 GCA_034088785.1 Treponema sp. | reverse complement strand
TTTTGATATATTTTCCATTCGTACAAATGTCTTGCAAAATTCGGTTAAGTTTGCGACGAGCAGGGATAGTTCAAATCATCTTTCGTTCGGTAACTTTATTGACAACTCGACTGTTTATGTAGGTAAGTACTTCGGCAGCTCGATTTACGTTGACTCTCTTCTTCATTGGACTTATGACGAGGACAAAGCTGTGAACGGAACATATTCAGGAGATATTGTCTTCCAGCCGGAATTCGGTTTTGAGATGACTTCGCCTTTTGTGAATATCCGAATCGGCGTTGCTCCAGATATTGATGAAATCAGAAGAGGAATAACTGGAACTTGGGTTCCTTCAACATCAATGACTCTGTCGTGGAAACATTCGTTTTAAAAATTGAAAATGTAAAAAATCGCTGCGTGAGAATATTTTCCGCGCGGATTTCGTCATTTCCGGCGAATTTAAAAGGAGATTATATGTCTGTCCGTCGTAGGATTTCTGTTTTGGCTTTTGTTGCGGCTGCCTTTATTTTCTGCTCCGCTCCTGTTTTTGCTCAGGACGCTGAAAGCGGAACTTCATCAGAAAGCACAGTTTTGGAAGATGGATGGTACTACAATAAGATAATCAAGTCGGTCGTGTTCAAAGAACTGAAAAATGTCGATTCAAAAGACGTTGACGGGCTTGTTTCTAGCTTTTACGGAAAAAAATTCACTGACGAGCTTTACGAGGAGCTTTACTCGCGGATTGACAATCTTGACTATTTCGACGAGATAAATCCTGAGGTTACTTCCGCAGACGCGAAGCTAAAGACAATCATAATCACAATAAATGTTGTTGAGCGGCCGGCTGTCTACAGAATTTTTGTTAAAGGAAATTCGCAAATCAGAACAACTGAAATCAAGGATGCGGCAAGCGTAAAGGAAAAGGAGATTTTTATCTCTTCAAAGCTGCCTGCCGATGAGCGCGCAATCAGAAAACTTTATCTTGAAAAAGGATTTACAAACGCTAGAATCAGCTCGGAGACAAAAACAACGGACAAGGGCGTTGAAATCACTTTCAACATTGACGAGGGACGCTCGACTGTCGTCTCGAACATCAAGTTTATCGGAAACAAAGTTGTATCGTCAAAAACTCTCAAAAAGAAAATTTCGCTGAAAGAAGTCGGAATCATAAGCAAGGGAGCTTTTCAGGAGTCAATGCTTGAATCTGACCGCCAGGCAATCATGGCTTATTACGCGAACAACGGCTATATTGACGCGCAGGTTGTTGACATCACAAAAGATGTCGCGGTGAACGAAAAGAAAAAGCGCGACGAGCTTACAATCACATTTGCGATTCAGGAAGGCGCGCAGTACACTTTTGAAGGCGTCTCCTTTGTCGGAAACAGAATTTTCTCTGACGAGGAGCTTGGCTCGCTTGTTAAGCTTCAGAAAGGCGCGGTTTTCAACCAGACAAAATACAGCGAGGGCGTTATGGCGGTTGCCGACCATTATTATGAGAACGGCTACACTTCAAACCGCTTCCAGCAGATTCCCGAGAAAAACGAGGAAGCAAAGACAATCGCCTATCAGTTTATGATTGTCGAAAATGTGCGGAGCCACGTTGAAAATATCACTTTAAAAGGAAACACAAAGACAAAAGACGCTGTAATTTTGCGAGAGCTTCCGATTGAAAGCGGAGATATTTTCTCAAAGGCGAAAGTTACAACAGGACTTCGAAATCTTTACAACTTGCAGTATTTCAGCGCGGTTGTTCCAGACATTGTTCCTGGCTCGGAGGAAAATCTCGTTGACTTGATTATCTCAGTTGAGGAGCAGTCAACGACTTCTATTGAATTCGGCGTAACATTTTCAGGAGTTTCAGACCCTGACGACTTGCCTTTTGCCCTGTTCGTGAAATGGCAGGACTCAAACGTAAAAGGAAGCGGAAATTCAATCAGCGCAAGCTCTTCAATCGCGACCGACACTCAGTCTGTCGGCTTGAGCTGGGGAACAGGCTGGCTTTTCGGAAAGCCGATTTCTGCCTCAATCAGCACGGAATTCGCACATTCAAGCCTTAACGCTCTAAGAAACAAGATTCAATATGACGGCACTATTGACGACGACAGCTATTATATGGACTACGAGCAGCTCAAATGGACCTCTGGATTTTCTCTCGGACGAAGATGGACTCCTGACTTTGCGATTCTTTCATTTGCGTCTGGAATCTCGTTCAGCTTGAAGAACAATATGTACGACACAGACTTGTGGACTCCTGTTGACTCTTCGATAAGCGACTATGCGAATAAATGGGGCTGGCAGAACTCAATCTGGTCTTCATTCTCGATTGACGACCGCGATGTGAACTACGACCCTTCCGCAGGCTGGTTTGCAAGCCAGCGTCTTACTTGGTATGGAATTACGCCGTGGGAAGATGAATATTTCTTGCGCACTGACACAAAGCTTGAAAAATATTTCACTTTGCTGAAATGGCAGGCGGCTGAAAGCTGGCTTTTCAAAGTTGTCCTGATGGGATATTCGGGGCTTTCGCTTCAAGTTCCTGCTGTTAATTCGCAGGTTGGTGACTCAAGCCGACTTTACATCGACGGAATGTTCAACGGACGCGGCTGGACTTCAATCTACAACACGAACCGAGGCCGCGCGCTTTGGAGCAACATTTTGGAGCTTCGTATTCCGCTTGTGCCGGGCGTTCTCGCGCTTGACTTGTTTGCAGACGCCGCAGCGATTAAGGACAGTCCTTACGAAATGTTCACCGAGCTTAAAAAAGAGGATTTCTTCTTTAGCTTCGGCCCTGGAATCCGCTTTACAATTCCGCAGTTCCCGCTCCGTCTGCTTTTTGCAAACACTGGAAAATTCGGCTCTTCTGATTCTAGCGATAATTACGGCGTTGGAGACGGAAAATGGCACTGGGACAAAAACTGGAAATTCGTTCTGTCATTCAATATCACAAACAAATAAAATCGAAATTATCGAAATGATAAAATTATCGATACAAAATCGAAATTAGGAAAATAAAATGAAAAAAATTGCATTGATTTTGGCTTTGTCTTTTCTTTCGCTTGCGGGGCTTTCGGCTCAGCAGATTACAAGATTCGGCGTTGTTGACACTGCGCGCGTTTATCAGGCTTATTTTAGAAATTCCGCGCCTGTTAGAAACTACGAAAACAAAAAGTCGCAGTTTCAGGCGGAAATCACAAAGCGTTCCGAGGAGATTCAAAAACTCAAATCGCAGAAAACTGAGGCTGAGTCTTCTGGAAACGACGCGACAGCTTCTCGTCTTGAATCTGAAATCATCAAAAAGACAGATTCTCTGACCGAATACACAAACGCAAAAAACGTGGAGCTTGAATCAATCAAAAACAACTTGCAGAATTCTGATTCTTTCTATAAAAAACTTTATTCTGTTCTTGAACGCGTGGCGGAGGACGGCGGATATTCTGTTATTTTGAGCCTTCAAAACGCGAACGGAATTCTCTGGTACAGCTCTTCTGTCGATGTTACGGACAAAGTGATTGCGTCTCTAGGCTTGTAAAATGGCTAAAGATTCAGTTGTCGCAGGCTCGCTTCAAAACCGCTCGGAATCTTCCGAGCTGACGCCGTTAATGATTCAATATCTTTCCATAAAAGAGCAGCACAAGGGCGAGGTGCTGTTTTTCCGTCTTGGAGACTTTTATGAAATGTTCAACGATGACGCGATTGAAGTTTCGCGCCTCTTAAATCTGACGCTCACGCACAGGGCAAGCCAGCCGATGTGCGGAATTCCTTATCATGCGGCGTAATTATACATTGCGCGTCTTTTGCGCTGCGGAAAAAAAATCGCGATTTGCGAGCAGATTGGCGATGTCCACGCGAAAGGGCTTACCGAGCGTAAAGTGATTGAAGTAATCACTCCGGGAACGGCGGTTGAAAGCGAGTATCTTGAAGGCGGAACAAACAACTTTCTTGCCTGTCTTTGCGTTCAGAAAAGCAAGGCGGGCTTTGCCTACATCGATGTTACGACGGCTGACTTTTTTGCGACAAGCTGGAACACAGCGGACATGGCGGAAAATTTTCCGAAAGAGCTTGGAAGATGCAATCCGCGCGAGCTTTTGCTTCCTGAAAGTCTCCGTTCAAATCAGACGGTGCAGGAAGTCCTTTCTCAAAACGAAAATCTTTCAATCTCATATTATCCTGACTGGAATTTTGACCAGAAATTAAGCTTCAAGCGGCTTTTGTCGCAGTTCAAGACGGCAAGCCTCCAGCCGTTCTCGCTTGACGAGCATTCAGCGGAAGTCGCGCCTGCCGGATTTTTGCTTGACTACATTCAAAAGACCACAATCACAAATTCTCCGCACGTTACAGGAATCAAAGTCTATAAAGACAGCCAGTTTGTGATTATGGACGACTCTTCTAGGCGGAATCTCGAAATCGTGCAGAATTTAAGAGACGGAAGCGCGCATTTTTCGCTTTTGGAATGTGTCTCTCACACTCAGACTGCGATGGGAAAACGCGCACTTTGCAGCTGGCTTTTGTATCCTCTAAAAGATTCAAAGGAAATAAACTCGCGGCAGAATCACGTTGAGCTTTTTGTTAAGAATCGGAATCTCCTGGAATATGTGCATGAAAAGCTTGGAAATATTCTTGACATTGAGCGTCTTGCAGGAAGAATCGCGATGGAGCGGGCGCACGCAAAAGATTTGCAGGCTTTGCGCACATCGCTTGAGTCCTGGCTTGAAGTGAGAAAACATCTTGAAAATTATGATTTTGCGAAGACTGACCCGGCGGTTGCAGTTCAGATTGTGGAGCTTATCAAAAAATCGATTCTCGAAGACCCAGCCACAAGCCTCACGGAAGGAAGAATTATCCAAAACGGCTGGTCAAAAGAGCTTGACGAATACAGAAATATCCACGACAACGTGAACAAAATTCTTTCTGACTACGCCGATGAGGAAAAAGAAAAGACTGGAATCGCGAATCTTAGAATCAGAAACAACAATCTTACGGGCTATTACATTGAAATCACGCGCGGAAAAGCCGACAAAATTCCTCCGCATTTTATTTTGCGCCGCGCGCTCACAAACGCCGACCGCTACACGACAGTCCGCCTGCAGGAAATTGAAAAGCAAATAAACGAGGCGAGCCTTAAAATTATCGAGACAGAGCGCGACTTGTTTCTTGAAATCCGCTCGCGGCTTGCAACGCAGACAAATTATCTTCTGCAGACTGCGCACGAGATTGCGTATGCGGACGTTACTTCCGCGCTTGCCCACACTGCCGTTCTGTACAACTGGATTCGCCCGGTTGTTGACAACTCGAAGGATTTTGAGATAAAGGGCGGGCGGCATCCTGTCGTTGAAATGCATCTTCCTGTGGGAGAATTTGTTCCGAACGACTTGGAGATTTCTTCTGAAAATTCTGATGATAACGGAAAAAATCTTGCCTCGTTCGCTCTTATAACCGGCCCGAACATGGCAGGAAAATCGACTTATCTAAGGCAGAACGCTTTGATTGCTCTTCTTGCCCAGACCGGCTCTTTTGTGCCTGCGAATGAAGCGCACATTGGAATTGTTGACAGGATTTTCTGCCGCGTCGGAGCGAGCGACAATCTTGCGCGCGGAGAATCGACTTTCTTGGTTGAAATGTCTGAAACCGCATACATTTTGCGCGGAGCCACGGACAAGTCTCTTGTGATTATGGACGAGGTGGGGCGCGGAACTTCCACCGAGGACGGGCTTTCAATCGCCTGGGCTGTCTCCGAGTATCTTTTGAACACGATAAAATGCAAGACGCTTTTTGCGACTCACTACCACGAGCTTACGCGGCTTTGCCATCCGCGGCTCAAACTTTTGTGCATGGATGTTCGAGAGGAAGATGACAAGGTTGTTTTTTTAAGGAAAATAAAAAACGGCGCGAGCGAGAATTCGTACGGAATCCACGTTGCATCTCTGGCGGGAATTCCTGAAAGCGTTATAAAACGCGCGAACGAGATTCTTTCAAAGCTTCATTCTTCTGACGAAAATGGAAAAGGCGAGAATGTGAATAAAAGCGACGCGGTTTTTGACACAGCGCAGACGAGCGCGGAAATTCCTGCGAAATCGCTTACGATGCCGGGGCTTTTCAGCGACGAGGAGATGATTCTCGACGAGATTTTAAGCTCAGACCCCGACGACATGACGCCGCGCGAGGCTTTGGACTTGGTTGCGCGCTGGAAAAAGCAGCTTTCTGGAAAATGAGTTTTTGACACGGAAGGCACGGATTGAAAAGATAAGCACGGACAAAAAAACAATCCGCGTGAATCCGTACTATCCGAAAAATCCGTGTTGGATAAATGGAAGTTATAGATTCTGAAATAAATTCAGAATGACGGCGGATTTGCTTAGGTTTCTGAATTTCGTTTGGAATGACGCGAGCTTTTGCAGAAAATTGAAAACGTGCTTAGTACGAAATTGACTTTTCTGAAAAATATGAATCGTAGTGAGTACGAAGCCTAATTTCTAAGAGAAGTCTCAATCGTGTTGACTACGAATTAGAAAATTTTCATAAAACAGCGTTCGTATTCAGTACGATGCGGAAAATTGGGAAAAGCTGAAATCGTACTCGATACGAAGTTGAATCTTTGATGTTATAGATTCTGAAACAAGTTTATGAACTTCGTTCAGAATGACAATGGTTTTTAACACGGATAAGCACGGACAAAAAATAATCCGCGTGAATCCGTGCTGTGCTATCCGCAAAATCCGTGTTTGATTTTTCTATCGGCTTGCAATTTTCTAAATATTTTTTTTGAGTTTCCGATAATGAGAATATGAATAGTTTTACACGGTCAGTTGATTTGTTGTCCCGCGCGATGGACGTGAACTCGCTTCGCTATCAGGTTTCTGCGAACAATATTGCGAATGCGGAAGTTCCGAACTATAAGCGTCAGGAAGTGAATTTTGAGAGCGAGCTTAAGAAGGCTTTTGAAAGCGAGTCTGACTCTGCTCACAGAATGAAGCTCACGGTGACGGACGACCGGCATATTCAGCTCAACGAGCCTTATGACTACAGGGAAGTTGAGCCGAGGCGAGTGACTGACTGGACTACGACGGCGAACGCTAACGGAAACAATGTTGACCCGGAGAGCGAGGCTATGAACATTATGAAAATCCAGCTTAACTACAGGCTTTTGGCTCAGCTTGAGAATTTTGAGTTCAGCCAGATGAAGACAGTTATGAAAAAATAACAAAAATTACATCCTGTAATTTTTGTTATTAACGAGAAAAAATTGCTCGCCTAACGGCAATCAATTTTTTCTCTTGTGCTTTGTTGCCGCATCCGTGCGGCGAGATTCGGTGAGTATGTTTTTGTTCACCTGAAGGCAAACAGAATTTGCACCATAAAGGTGCTCTCTTGCTTTACTGCGCGACGCAACGCCAGCTAGCGTTGCACCATGCGGCAGGGCAGGTGGAATGTGGAATAACAATTTGCATTTTGCTTTGCCGTAGGCAGGCGAAAGGCAGTTTGCATTTGAAAGTTTGGAACGGAGGAAAATAAAATGGGAATGTTTACTTCTATAAATATTGCGGCGACTGGAATGAGCGTTGAGCGTCTTAGAACTGATGTTATTTCAAACAATATCGCAAACTCTTCCACAACGCGCACTCCAGAGGGCGGCGCATTCAAGAAATCTTCTGTTATTCTTGAGCCTGTCGCTTCGAGCCACCCGACTTGGCGCTCTCCTTTCGTTTCTGCAGACCAGGACAACGGCCCTGGAAAAGGCGTTCGCGTTAAGAAAATCGTTAAGGACACAACTCAGGGACGCATGGTTTACGACCCTTCAAATCCTGACGCGATTCAGTCAGGCCCGAACAAAGGATATGTTGAATATCCGAACGTTAATATCGTGAACGAGATGGTTGACCTGATTTCGGCAAGCCGCGCTTACGAGGCAAACTCAACCGTTGTTCAGGGCGCGAAAGATATGTTTTCAAGCGCGCTTGAGATTGGAAGAGGCTAAAAATCCGGCGGCGCACGCTGAAAGAGTTTGAGCGCCGGTGTCATAAATTTTGGACGTCGATGTCATTCCGGACTCGAGCAGTTTCTGCTCGCTTTGTTTTGGAATCTGTAGGCTGAATCTAATGCAGATTCTGAAATGAATTCAGAATGACAAGAAAAGCGGACGGGCAACGAAATCGCTTGAAAAACAGCATTTCGGCATGATGAGACAAGCGTTTGAGTTTAGAATGCCGCATGACAAGAAAAGTGCTCGGGTTCAACATGCCGGCATGATGAGAAAAGCGTTTGAGTTCAGCATGCCGGCATGATAAGAAAATCGAACGGCAACGAAAATGTTCGGATTCATTATTCCGGCGTTTTTGAGACATCTTAAAAAATGGAAATTGTGCTAGAATAATTTTCGTTTCCGAGTTTTGGATTACGAACCGTGAATTTTGATTTAGATTTGAGGTAAAAATATGAACGTTATGAATATTATGCAGGCTCCGGAGATGACCCGCACAAATCCTGCCCATGTCGGAAGCGCGAATCTCACTTCGCTTGTTCCAGGGCAGGAAAATTCATCATCTGTAAAAAGTGAAAAATCTTTCGGCTCGTTTGAGAGCTATCTTGTGAACGCAGTTTCAGAGATGAACAGCCAGCAGCTTGACGTGAACCGCGTTCAGGAAAAACTTATCACAGACCCTGACTCGGTTGACATTCACGACGTTACAACCGCGATGGCAAAGGCTCAGATGTCATTGAATCTTGCTCAGACGGTAATCGACCGACTTGTGAGCGGCTGGAGCGAAATTTCAACGACAAGATAGCCATAATCTCACCTTTTCAGCGTGGAAAAATTATGTTAAAATAGCGTGTTGATTATGTTCGTTCACGGGAGGGCAAGATGAACGAATCGATTCAAAAAGTTATCGATAAAATTAAAAAACTGTGGAGTTCATGGAAACCTGTCCAAAAGGCGATTGCCGCTGGAATCATTCTTGCGGTCATTGTTGTTTTGGTAATTCTTTTTAAAGGCTCTTCAAAACCTACGACAGTTCCGCTTTTTAGCCAGCCGATTACAGACCAGTCCGTAAGGGACAATGTTACATTCAGGCTTGATGAGGAAAATGTAAAATACACCGTCAGCACAACAGGCGTGATTTCTGTTCCTGACGAGGCGACTGCAAGGCGGATGAGAGCGCTTCTGATTGCGGAAGATATTGTTCCTTCAAAAGTCGATGTTTTCAGCCAGCTGCTCGATGTCACAAACTGGTCAACAACAGATTTCGAGCGCGAGAAAAACGACCTTCGGCGCGTTACAAACCAAGTAAAACAGCATATTGAGACTCTTGACGACATTGCAAATGCCGATGTCGTGATTACACCGGGGCAGAATTCTCTTTTTGAGGCGCAGCGCGTTCCTGCGAATGCGTCTATCACGCTCCGTTTCAAGGGCGGAAGCAGCATGGCTTCTGACCGGCGGAAAATTCAGGGAATTCAGCGTCTCGTCTTGCGTTCAGTTTCAGGTCTCACAGACGACAATATCGTAATCACAGACACAGACGGAAATATCTTGAACGATTTTGCGGGAATGGCTGAAATGGACCGGCTTTCCCTTATCGAGCGCACTGAGAAATTCAAGCTCAAGCTTGCGGCGGAAAAGCGCGCGAAAGTCATCAAGTCATTGCAGAGCATTTATTCAGAAGACCGCGTGCGCGACCTTGACGTGAACGTTGACATGGACACTTCAAAAGTCAGCAGCGACAAGACGATTTATTCTCCTGTGATGATTACGGAGCAGGATCCGTCAAAGCCTTATGACACAACAGAAAAGCGCGATTATCTTCCGATTTCTTCTCAGACAGTCACAAAAGAATGGACTGGAACAGGATACAATCCTGAAGGACCTGCCGGAGTTGAAGGCCAGAATCCGCCGGTTTATTCGGATATGTCGAATTTGATTGGAAAATCGACTGAGACCGGAGTTACTCAGAACAACGTTGTGAACACTGAGCACCGTGTTGAAGAGCGCATGCCGGCAGTTGACCGCGTTACAGTTTCTGTGAACATCGACGGAAAATGGGGAAAAGTTACAGACGGAAGCGGAAAAGCGATTTTCGTAAAGGAAAGCAACATCGACGAGCTTAAAAACCGCTATCCTGACTGGGAAGACCCTGTCCGTTACCGTTTTGAAATCGGCCATATTCTCCGCGTCTACACTCCGCTCACAACAGAAGAGCTTGAGCAGACAGCGACTTTGCTTGAAGGCGCGATTGGCTACGATGAAAGCCGGAACTACAGAGTTGTTGTGACAAACATCAGATTTGACCGAAGCGCGCAGCAGAACGAGGAAGATTCCCAGATTCTCGCACGCGAAAACACAAAGAAGACAATCATGCTGATTTTGATTGGCGTGGTTGTGGTTTTGATTGCATTTATCGTGTTCAGAATGATAAGCCGCGAAATCGAAAGAAGAAGACGGCTCCGCGAGGAGGAAATCTTGCGCAGGCAGCAGGCGGAACGCGAAAAAGCTCTTTGGGACGCAAAGCAGGAAGGAATGGAAGTCCAGATGTCTGTCGAAGAGCGCAAGCGTGCCGAGCTTCAGGAAAACGCGATTGCAATGGCAAAAGAGCATCCGGAAGATGTCGCTTTGCTTATCAGAACTTGGCTGATGGAGGAGTAGCATATGGCTGATACAAAAACTGCCAGCAAGCCTGCTGTAAAACCGGCGGGGAAAAAAGGCGGCGCGAAAGACTATAAAAACCTTACTGGCCGGCAGAAAGCCGCTATCTTCCTTGTTTCTCTTGGTTCAGATGTCTCTTCTGAGATTATGAAGCATTTGCGCGAAGATGAAGTTGAGACTTTAACTTTTGAAATTGCGCGTCTTGAAACTGTAGATTCTGATTTTAAAGATCAGGTTCTTGAAGAATTTCAGGACTTGATGAATGCGCAGAACTTTATCACGACCGGCGGTATCGACTACGCGCGCGAGCTTTTGGAAAAATCTCTTGGCTCGCAGAAAGCAATCGACATTATCAACCGTCTTACTTCTAGCCTGCAGGTTCGTCCGTTCGATTTTATCCGGCGAACAGACCCGGCTCACTTGCTGAACTTTATCCAGCAGGAATATCCGCAGACAATCGCTTTGATTTTGGCTTACTTGGAGCCGGCGAAGGCGGCTGTTATTCTGCAGAATCTTCCGCCTGAAATCCAGCCTGAAGTTTCAAAGCGTCTTGCCACAATGGACCGCACATCTCCTGACGTTCTTCGTGAAGTTGAGCGCGTTCTTGAAAAGAAGCTTTCCACATTGTCAAGCGAAGACTACACGGCTGCCGGCGGTGTCGAGTCTATCGTTGAGATTCTTAACCTTGTTGACCGTTCGAGCGAAAAGGCGATTATCGAGTCTTTGGAAGAGGAAGACCCGGATTTGGCAGAGGAAATCAAGAAGCGAATGTTCGTTTTCGAGGATATTGTCATGCTCGACGACCGTGCGATTCAGAAAGTTCTGCGTGAGGTGGACACTCAGGAGCTTTCAAAAGCTCTCAAATCTGTCGATACCGAAGTTCAGGACAAAATTTTCCGGAATATGTCAAAGCGCGCCGCGTCTATGCTTAAAGAGGATATGGAATACATGGGACCTGTCCGCTTGAAAGACGTTGAAGAGGCGCAGCAGAAAATTGTATCCACAATCAGGCGGCTTGAAGATGCCGGTGAAATCGTCATTGCAAGAAGCGGCGAGGACGAGCTTGTTGTTTAATTCCGCGGTTTAGCTTTTTAGGAAAAGTTTATGGCAAAAAATTTATTTGAACCTAATGAAATAAAAAATAAGGGCGGCGAATTTCAGCTGAAGCTTGTCCATGATTTTTCTACGCCGGAAGTCGAGGAGAAAGTCGAGGAAGTTCCTGAATATTCAGGCCCGACAGCCGAGGACTTGAAGCGCGAGGCGGACGATTTCAAGGCGAGCTGGGAAATTGAAAAGCAGCAGATGTTCTCTGACGCTCAGGCGAAAGCCGACGAAATCGTGAAAAAGGCCGAGGAAGCCGCATTTGCGGAAGTCAAGCGGCAGTCGGATCAGGCTCAGGTTGTGAAAACGGAAGCCGAGCAGTCCGCGCAGAAAATAATTCAGGACGCGAAAGCGGAAGCGGCAAAAATCTTGGAGCAGGCAAACAGCGACAAGTCCGAAATATCAAAAAAATCATACAAGGAAGGCTACGACAAAGGCCACGAGGACGGATTTAACACTGGCAAAGATGAGGTTACGCGCCTTGTTGAGCGCACTCACAAAATCTTGGAGTCTGTGATGTCGCGCCGCGAGGAGATTCTAAGCGAGACCGAGCAGCAGATTGTGGAGCTTGTTATTTTGATGGCAAGAAAAGTTGTAAAAGTCTTGTCTGAAAGCCAAAAATCCGTTGTCATGGCGAATGTTCTTCAGGCTTTGAAGAAAGTGAAGGGCAGGGGATGCGTGACTTTGCGAGTGAATCTTGCAGATGTGAAGCTTACTTCGGAGCACGTTCAGGATTTTATAAAGCAGGTTGAGAATGTTCAGGGAATAACAGTTTTGGAAGACTCGACTGTTGAAAAGGGCGGCTGCATTGTTGAAACCGACTTTGGCGCGATTGACGCTAGAATTCAAAGCCAGCTCAGCGAGCTTGAAAACAAAATCCTTGAAATTTCCCCGGTAAAAACGCTGGCAAAATCAGACTTGACGGTTTCTGAATCATAAATAAAGCGAAGCGTTAGGGGGTGTAAGGGCGGCGAAGCCGTTTGCGGAGCAAATGAAGCCGAATGGCGGAACCCTGAAACACCCGGCGGCGCGGAGACGCTTGCGTTTCAAGCCGCAACGCCCGAAAAATAAATTTTCAAAAAGACATAATTTCAGTTTGGGTGGGAGAAATTATGGAATCGATTTTTAACAAATATCTTTCAGCGGTAAAAAATACGGAGACGATTCTTTACACGGGGCACGTTACGGCAGTCAAGGGAATGATGATTGAAAGCAACGGCCCGCGTTCTGTAATCGGCGAAATCTGCACGATAAAAATGCCTTACAACAACACTCAAATCTTGGCGGAAGTCATGGGATTCGAGGGAAAAACCGTAAAGCTGATGGCTTACGACTCAACCGAGGGAATTGAAATCGGAAACGAGATAATCGCTTCGGGACACGTTCTGCAAGTTCCGGTCGGAAAAGAGCTTTTGGGGCGCGTAATCGACGCTTGCGGAAATCCGATTGACGGAAAAGGCCCGCTTGAGGCGAAAGTTTTTTATCCTGTTCTGGCGAATGCTCCAAATCCAATCACAAGAAAGCCGATTGACAGAAGAATCATAACTGGGGTGCGCGCGATTGACTCGCTTTTTACTTGCGGAAAAGGCCAGCGTCTTGGAATTTTCGCGGGGTCTGGAGTCGGAAAGTCAACGCTTCTTTCGATGATTGCGCGGAACACGAACGCAGACATCAACATAATCGGTCTGATTGGAGAGCGCGGACGCGAAGTGAACGACTTTATCCAGCGCGACTTGGGCGAGGAAGGAATGAAGCGTTCAGTTGTTGTTGTTGCGACAAGCGACGCGACTTCGATTTCAAGGCTTCGCGCGGCTTACACAACGACAGCTGTGGCTGAATATTTCCGCGACCAGGGAAAGGACGTTATGCTGATGATGGACAACCTTACGCGTTTTGCCCATGCCCAGCGCGAAATCGGGCTTTCAACCGGCGAGGCTCCGGCGCAGCGCGGCTATCCTCCGAGCGTTTTTGACATGATTCCGAAACTGCTTGAACGGACTGGAACAAACGACAAAGGCTCGATAACCGCTTTTTACAACGTTCTTGTTGACGGAGACGATGTTGACGAGCCGATTACCGATAAAGTTCGCGGAACGATTGACGGACACATTTTCCTTACGAGAAAACTCGCGGAGCAGCGTCATTTTCCGGCGATTGACCCTTTAAAGTCTATCTCGCGTCTGGCGCGGCGCGTCTCTGGAACTCAGACTTTGAAAGCCGTAACAAAAGTGAGCCGCCTCATCGCAATTTACGAGGACAACCGCGATATGATTATGGCAGGCGTTTACCAGAAAGGCGCGAATGCCGAAGTTGATTCTGCAATCGACAAGCACGATGAGATTGAGAAATTCTTGTGCCAGGAAGAAGACGAGCACTGCACGATTGAAGACACGCTTCAAAAACTTTCCGCATTGGCTGAAATCGAAATTCCTGAAAGCGAATACGACGAAAATCCGGCGGCGAGCAGAAAAACCGTGGCGGAGCTTGTCCATAAGCACAAAGAGGAAAAAGTCGAGGTTGAGAACGCGAAAGCCGGAGAAAATTTTTCTGGAGCAAAAGCCGCGGAAAAAATGTCTGAAATCAGCAGCAAACTGGGAAATAAATGAAGCGGTTTAATTTTTCACTCGAAAAAGTTCAGAGCCTAAAGGAATTCAAGAAGAAGCAGGCTGAAATCGAGCTTGGAAAGGCGGTTCAGGAAGAGGCTAAAATTCAAGACACGCTGGACAAAATCGCCTTGTCAAAAGTCAACGCGATAAAATCCGCAAACGAGACAAAAGATATCCGCTCGCTTTACTGCGTTCAGCATTATTTCGCGCTTTTGGACCAGCAAAAGGAAATCGCGATTGAAGATTTGACGCGCGCGAAAGTCGTGACGGACGAGAAACGCGCCGAGATGGAAAAGTGCATGCGCGAGGTCAAGGCGATTGAAAATTTCAAGGAAATCAAAAAATCCGAGTGGAAAAAGCAGGTTCTTCAAGAGGAAGAAAACACGATAGACGAAATCGTCACATCAAAATACAATATCAAAGATTAGAATCTGAAAAAAGGAAAATGCGATGAAAGAACGTTCAGCCAGATTAAAAATCATCAGAAAATTGATACGGAACAACAGAATCGAAAGCCAGGACGTTCTTCTAAAAGAGCTTCAAAAAGAAGGATTCGACGTTACGCAGGCCACTTTGAGCCGCGACTTGAAGCTTTTGAAAGTCGGAAAAATCAGCGACGGACATTCTGGCTACGTTTATTCGCTTCAAAGCGACGAGGACAGGGGAGAAAGCGAGTCAATCTACGTGCAGGATTTCTTGCGCGGATACGTGAGCATCGACTGGAATTCAACGACTGTCGTAATCAAGACTTTTGCAGGCTATGCCGACCCGGTTTCAAACGCAATCGATTATTTTAATATGGACGAGATTTTGGGAACGGTCGCCGGAGACAGCTGCGTTTTTGCTGCGCTGAAAGACGGCTGCTCGGGCGAGGACTTTATGCGCGCCTTGAAAAAGCACATTCCAGACTTGGAAGACTAGAAATATTTGCAGAAAGGAATTTTTTATGGGCAAAATCACACTGACTTTTACAAACGGAAATAAAATCGAAGCCGCCCAGCGGATTAAAGGAAGCGAAATTTTAGACAAGCTGTCTGAAACCGTTGTTTCGGAATCGTTAGATTCTGAATCTTGCGATTCGGAATCTTGTAATTCAGAATCTTGCGATTCGAATTCTTGTAATTCAAAATCTTGCGATTCAAAAAAGGTTGTTCAGAAATCTGCCGGTTCTGAATCTTGTAATTCGAATGACAAGGACGCGATTGTCGCAATTAAGGTTGACAACGAGATTATTTCGCTTTGCCGCCCGATTCGCGTTTCAAGCAAGATAGAGCCGGTGTTTTTAAAATCAAAGCAGGGAGCCGCAATTTACCGCCGCTCGCTTTGCTTTATTCTTGCGGCTGCGAGCCATAAGCTTTTCCCGGAGGCGCGTCTTCTTGTTGGCCACAGCCTGGGCTACGGATATTATTACACGCTCGAAAGCGGAGCGGCTCTGACTGCTGAGCAGATAAAAAATCTTGAAGACGAGATGAAAAAGATTGTCGATTCTGACATTCCAATTACGACGCAGCACATTTCCTATGGTGAAGCGGAAGCCGCGCTTGAAAATCTTAAACTTGCGGAATCTAAAAAACAGCTTGAAGTTGTCGCGCGGCGCGAAGTTTTAGTGAACAAATTTGCAGGCGACAGAAATTTCATGGATTTGTATTTCGGACCGCTGGTCTCTTCGACTGGAATTCTGAAAGTCTTTGAGCTGAAACCTTACGGCGACGGATTTTTGCTCAGATTTCCAAAGCACACAGAGCCTGACCATCTAACAGAATTCAAGGACAATCCGAAAATCTTTGAGATTTATCAGAATTACAAAAAATGGGGAAAAATGGTCGGAGTCACTTCGGTGGCTTCTCTGAACGCTCTGACTGCGAAAAAGCGCACAAACGAGTTTATCGACATTTGCGAGACTTATCAGGCGCAGAATTTCGCGCGCGTTGCCCAGATGATTCGCGAGCGGAAAAACGTGAAAGTCGTTTTGATTGCAGGACCTTCATCTTCTGGAAAAACGACTTCCGCTTACAAGATGTCGCTCCAGCTCCGCGCGCTCGGCTACAATCCTAAAGTAATCAGCCTTGACAATTATTATGTCGGCCACGACAAGACTCCTCGAGACGAGAACGGCAAGCTTGACTTTGAGTGTCTTGAGGCTTTGAACATTGAAATGCTGAACCAGAATCTCGTTGACTTGTTTGACGGAAAAGAGATAGAGCTTCCAGCCTATAATTTTGACTTCGGGCAGAGCTATCTGAGCGGAAAGCATATGCGGCTTGAAAAAAACGACATTTTGATAATGGAAGGAATTCACGGCCTGAACGACAAGCTCACTCCGCTTGTGAAGCCTGAGTATAAGTTCAAGATTTATCTTTCCGCGCTTACTCAGCTTAACCTTGACGACCACAACCGCGTTCCGACGAGCGACAACCGCTTAATCCGGCGGATTGTGCGCGACTCGAATTTCCGCGGAATGCCTGCCGAGCGCACAATTGAAATGTGGGATAGCGTTCAGCGCGGCGAGCAGCTCCACATTTTCCCGTTCCAGAACAATGCCGACGCGGTTTTGAACACTGCGCTTGACTACGAAATTCCAGTCCTGAAAGTCTACGCAGAGCCGATGCTTCGCGCTGTAAAGCCGACCGAAAGCGAATTTACCGAGGCGACGCGCCTTTTGGGATTCCTTGAAAACTTTGAGCCGATTCCGGCGGACTACGTTCCGAAGCAGTCGATTATAAGGGAATTTATCGGCGGAAGCTCGTTCAAATACTGATTTTTTATCCTGACGGCTGTGGCTGTCAGGATTTTTTGTTTTTAAGGATTTGAGACATTTCGAGCGGCGTGAAAAATTTTTTGTCATTCTGAATCTTGTTTCAGAATCTCGATTGTAAACTGATGAAAAAACGGACGAAACAGTGCGTTTGAAATTGTTTAGATTTAATTGGAACTGCGGACGCGTGAGGGGGTGTAAGGGCGGCGGAGCCGTTGCCGGACATCGTGTCCGGGCGGGAAAAATATTTCCCGCGGATTTATCTGCTTAAAAATCTCCGTCCGTGGAGATTTTGCGCGGAATTTATGTGCGGCAATGAAGCCGAAAGGCGGAACCCTGAAACACCCGGCGGCGCAAAACCGCTTGGCTTCCTGCTTTTTCTTTCGGTTTTGCGCCGACACGCCCAAAGAAGTGTCGGCACACTCTGAATTTGCTTGATTTTTATTCAAAAGAATTTGTCTGCGTCAAAATTTTTTTCGCGTCAAAAAAATTGCCGCACATACGAGCGTTCAAAAATCCAAAAATCACAGCATTTCAACGTAGGTTTTTCCAAATCCGCCGTCTTCGGGGCGTGCGTAGTGGAAATCTTTTACGCCGGGATAATTTGAAAGATAGTCGTGGACGGCCTGCTGCAGAATTCCTTTTCCTTTTCCGTGGATTATGCTGAACGAGCGGAAATTTGTCATTGCGCAAAGGTCGAGCTGACGCTGCAAGGCTTTCATCGCTTCTTCCTCCCTCATTCCGAGCAGGCGAAGCTCAAAGAGTGGCGAGCCGTTTGCGTCGCTTTTGTTAAGCTCAACTGAATAATCCGCCGCGCCTGAAAATCCTGCCGGCTTTATGAGCTGCATATCCTTTTCTTTTATGCTCATGCGGATTGAGCCAAGCTGGACTGTCCAGACGCCGGGCTTTTCCTCGTGAAGAAGCGTTCCCCTGATTCTTCCGGCTCCAGCGAGAACTTCGACACCCTCTGCGAATTCCATTTTGACTGGCTTTGATTTTTTTTCAGGGCGCGCAAGATTGAAAATTTCCTCGTCGGTGTAAGTCTGTTTTGCCGCCGCAAGTGCTTCCTTGTTGCTGAGTTTCCGCTTCGTTTTTTTTGATTTTGATGAAGATGCCCGGTTTTGCGAGAGAGACGAGATTTTCATTCCGTTTTCAGCGATTAAAGTCTCGTTCTTGATTTTTTCTTCAAGCTCTTTCTGCTGTTTTTCAAGATTTTCTTTTTCGGCTTCAATTGTGAGTTCCTGCTCATCGACATCTTCTGTAAGGTCGTTGATGAATTTCCGCATTTTGAGCGTTTTCTCGCGTGTGATTTCGCCCTCGCGAAGCTCGCGCACAAGGTTTTCGAGCGTTTTTCTTGTCTCCCGTAAGAATCTGCTTTCGCTTCTTGATTCGCGCTCTTTAAGCTCGTTTTCCTTGATTTTTAGTTTCAGCTCTTTTTGCTCGAGTTTTATGATTTTTGATTTCTGGTCTGATTCCTGACGCTCAAATCCCTTGATTCGCTCGTCAAGCTCGGCGTGCTTTTGCGTGAGCCCTTTTATCAAAGTCGAGACATCTGTCTGCTGGTTTGAGATGTAGGATTTCGCTTTTTTTACGGTTTTTTCAGGGAGACCTGAACGCCTTGCAATGTCGAGCGCGTGGCTTTCTCCCGGAACGCCCATCACGATTCTGTATGTTGGGCTTAGAGTTTCCGCGTTGAATTCCGCGCTTGCGTTCACGCAGAATTCGTTTGTGTAGCCGTAGTTTTTCAAAATTCCGTGGTGGGTTGTGGCAAGGACAAACGCGTGCTTTTCAATCAGCGCGTCGAGGACCGCCATTGCGACGGCTCCGCCTTCTTGCGGGTCAGTTCCGCTTCCAAGCTCGTCAAGAAGAACGAGAGAGCGGCTGTCCGCGTGCTTTACCGCAGCCGCAAGATTTTTCATGTGCGCGCTGAAAGTTGAAAGCGACTGGTCTATAGACTGCTCGTCTCCGATGTCGGCAAAAACTGCGTCAAAAATCGGAAGCCTCGTTCCTTCCGCCGCCGGAACTGGAAATCCTGACTGGTTCAAAAGCGAGAACAAGGCGAAAGTTTTTAGCGTGACGGTTTTTCCGCCTGTGTTCGGGCCTGTTATAATCAGAATGTTTTTTCCCGAAAGAAATTTTATGTCGATTGGAACGGCTTTTTCGCCAAGAAGAGGGTGGCGCGCCTGCAGGAGAAGAGGCGGCTCTGTGCTGCTTTCGTCAAGATTAAGCGCGTAATTGCAGAGATTTTCGTTTCCCCAAGCCGCCGCCGCGTAAGTCTGGTCAAAAAGAACCATTGTGCTAAGAGCGTTTTTCAAGTCCTCATAATATCCGTGAATCTGAAAAGTAAGCTCCGTGAAGATTTTTCGAGTTTCCTGCTGGAGATGAAATTCCTCTTGGATAAGCTCGTTGTTTTTTCGGACGATTTCCTCTGGCTCGATGTAAAGCGTCTGCCCCGAGCCTGAAACTTCATGCACGATTCCTGAAATCCGGTTTTTCATTCCGGCTTTTACCGCAAGAACCTGCCTGTCTGCCCTGAACGCTGGAACATTGCTTTCAAGAACGTTTGAAAGCGACGAGTCCGAAGTGAATTTTTTGAGCGCGGAATTGATTCCGGCTTTTATCGAGGCGATTTTTGCCTTTATTTCCCTGATTTCAGGCAAGTCTTTAAGATTTCCGTCCTTGTCAATCACTCTTGAAATCGCGTTCTGAACCGAGACAAGCGAGCTGTACGGAAGATTTTCGCTCAAATCCAAAAGCGACTTCACCGAGACTTCTTTTGACGCTGTTTTTAGCGAAGCGTAAAGATTTAGCGCGCTTTCACAGAATCCGAAAAGCGCGTAGTGCTGGCTCTGCTCGAGCGTTGTGCCTTCCGCCCGCAAAAGCTTTAAGAATGACTTTATTTCAGTCCAGCCGTTCAGTCTTACAGGATTTTTTGACGTGAGCGCTTTTTGCCACTGCGAGCTTAAAGTCTTGTATTTTGTGATTTCCGCGATTTTTTCTGACGTGAAAGGCTCGCGCCGCAAAAGCTCGTTCTTGCCTTCGTCTGAAACGCAAAAGCCTGCGATTTGGTCTCTGATTCTATAAAAGTCGAGTTCTTCGAGAGTTCTTCTGTGCATAGTTTTTTGAAATCTTTATGATTTTGATTTTCCAGTTTTTAAGATTTTAGATTTTTTTTCTGATTTTTTTGATTTCGTCTCTTTTTTTAGCATTTTTTGCAAAATTCTGATTTTTTGGCTCGGAGATTTTTAGTCAGCCCAGCTTCCTGTCTCAATCTCATTTCTGATTGTCTGGTAGCTTTTGAAACGCTCCTCGCTGATTGCGCCTGAATAAACCGCCTCGAGAATTTTGCAGCCCGGCTCTGTCTCATGCCGGCAGCTTGCGCCGAATTTGCATTTCCCGACAAGCGGCTTTATTTCGCGGAAATAAAGCGAAAGCTCTTCCGCCGGAATCGCGTTCAAGACAAAGCGGCGGACTCCCGGAGTGTCGATTATCGAAGCGTAAGCGTTCGGAATTCCGTTCACAAGCGACTCGTTCAAGTGAATGTGCATGAGCGTGCCTTTCGTTGTCGTGTGGCAGCCTTTTCCGTATTTTTTGCTTAGCGAGCCTGTCTTCAAGACAACTGTGCTGTCAAGAACATTTATAAGCGATGATTTTCCGATTCCAGACTGGCCGACAAACGCGCTCAGCTTTCCTGAAAGAAGCCCCGCAAGCTCAGGCAGACCTTCTCCTGTTTTTGCGGAAACGCGCAGGACTTTGTAGCCAAGCTCCTCCCAGATTGAAAGACGGTTCTGAAAGTCCGGGTCTTGGGCTTCCTGCAAGTCGTATTTGTTCACAAGAATTACCGGCGTAAGATTTTCAAATTCAGCCTGGGCAAGCTCCCGGTCAATGAATCTCGGGCGGAATTCTGGCTCGCCCGGAGTTGTAACAAGAATTATATAGTCAAGATTTGCCGCGAGAAGCTGCGGAGCGCGTCCTTTTACGTTCCAGCGCACAAAGGAATTTTTTCTAGGATAAAGCGAAGTAATCAGGCCTTTTTCATCATCGTCATCTTCAAATTCGATTTCAACCTTGTCGCCCGGCGCAAGCGGATTGTAGTATTTCGTATCGACTTTTAGACGCTTGCTCTTAAAAGCGCACGAGCGGACTGTCTTAAAACTGTTGCCGTCTGAATCTTTTTCCTCACATTCAATATCAAAAACATTATTGCTCCCGCTTAAAACGGTGCCTGTAATCGTTGCCATAATGCTATATTTTAAATGAGTAACGGCGGTTTTTCAAGTGCGGAAAATCCCGGAAAGTTTTTAGGAGATTTTTTGATAGAAAAAATTTAGCGGGAAACTGAAAAAGCAAGAGAAATTTTTGGAAGAGATTTTTTTTGAAAAAAAATTAAAAAAAAATGCAAAAATTTTATTTTGACCTGTTGACACTTTTTTGCGGTTAATATATTATCTTAAACATCAACGCAACACATTCCCCGATTGTGTAATGGTAGCACTTCAGATTCTGGTTCTGACTGTGGGGGTTCGAATCCTCCTTGGGGAACTAAAGCTGACAAGACAAAAGTTGTCAGCTTTTTTAATCGCTTACAAAGCGGCCTCTTCGAATATCGGTTTAGTTCGCCACCCTCTCAAGGTGGAGAGACGGGTTCGACTCCCGTAGAGGCTATAAAATCATTTTTAGTTTTTTTGAGCTAGCTAAGGAATAAAATCCTTAGCTATTTTTTTTGTCGAACCCCGAAGTGAGCGCTGACCAGCGGGAAGAAGAGGCGACAGGATGTCGCCGTAAGCGAACGTAGGCGGGGTGCAGCGAGCAGTCAGGATGCTGCGAGTGAAACCCTTCGACTCCCGTAGAGGCTAAAGTTTGTGAATCCGAGAAATTGAGTTTTCTCGGATTTTTTTTGTTTAAATTCTGTTTTTTGCAAGGTTTCGGTTTTATTTCTGTTCCGGCAGATTTAGTTTTGCGAAAGTTTTTTTGTAGCTTGATTTTCGTGAAATTTTATTTTTTTTGTTTGCGCTAAAAAAATTGCGGTTAGAAAATGCTACGCCGGGGTGGAGCGGCACGCGAAGCGTGTTACGGAACGGAGCGAAGCGCAGTGAAGCAATGGAGGCTTTTAGCCAGCACCGCTGAAGACCGGGCATTGTTTTTGGCGTTGTGCAACGTGTGTGTTTCACTGGCTGCTCTTGGAAAAGTCCGTCCTGAAAAAATTAGTGCTTTTTTTTGTGGCTTCGCATTTTTTATTGTTGTTTTTGCGCGTTTTAATGTTTTAATTTTTGTCCGCGGTTTTTTATTTTTGCGATTGAAGTCGCTTGTGGTTTTTTATTTTGTTTGTAGTATTTGCTTGCAGTTTTATTCGTTTTTTTTGGTCTAATTCCTAAATGTTTTTATTTTTGCTATAATTTTGCGTTATGGATATTAACAAAGTTGAGGGCGAGAAAATCGTAATTTCGGGCGCCCGTGAACATAATCTTAAAAATGTCAGCGTGGAAATTCCGCGCAATAAACTTGTCGTGATTTCGGGGCTTTCTGGCTCTGGAAAATCGTCGCTTGCGTTTGACACGCTTTTTGCGGAAGGCCAGCGGCGTTATATGGAAAGTCTTTCCTCGTACGCTAGGCAGTTTTTGGGAAGCATGGACAAGCCTGACGTTGACTCGATTACGGGGCTTTCTCCGGCGATTTCTATTGAGCAGAAGACGACTCATAACAATCCGCGCTCGACTGTCGGAACTGTCACAGAAATTTATGATTATTACCGCCTGCTTTTTGCGCGCGCTGGACACGCCCACTGCCCGAACTGCGGACGCGAAATCAAGGAGCAGAGCGTTGACCAGATTATCTCTTCGATTATGGCTTGGGGAGACGGAACTCGAATCACTTTGCTTGCGCCTGTAATCAGAGGAAAAAAGGGCGAGCATCAGAAAATTATCGATGACGCGAAAAAATCGGGCTTTATGCGCGCGAGAATCGACGGCGTTATGGCGGAGCTTGACGACTCAATCAAGCTGGACAAGCAGAAAAAGCACACGATTGAAATTGTCGTTGACCGGATTGCAATCAAGGAAGAATCGCGCAACCGGCTTGCCGAGTCTGTTGAGACGGCTCTTGAAAGCGCGGGCGGAATTCTCGTTGTTCTGCGGAGAATTTCTGATTCAAGCGAGAAGGGCTACCACGAGGAGGAAGTTTTTTTCAGCCAGAAGAATGCTTGCCCGAACTGCGGAATCTCAATCCCGGAACTTCAGCCGCGTCTTTTTTCGTTCAACAATCCTTTTGGAGCCTGTCCGGAATGTACTGGAATTGGCGAGAAGATGGAGTGGGACGCGAAAAAAATTCTTCCTGACAAGTCTAAAAGTTTCAATGAAGGCGCGTTTCCGTTTTTTAATCCTGACAGCGAGTGGGTTCAGTCGATGTTCGGCGCGATTGCAGACGCGAACGGCTGGAGTCTCGACACTCCGATAAAGGATTTGACAAAAGAGCAGTTTGAAAGCTTGTGGAACGGCGACCTTTCAAAAAATATCCACTGGATTTACAGAAAGCAAAGCGGCGAGGGCTTTTCCGAGTACAACCGCCCGTGGATTGGAATCCTTGCGGAGATGAAGCGGCGGCACAACGAGGCTTGGGGCGAAAGCCAAAGGCAGAGAATCGAAGAGAAATTTATGTCGGTTTCGGAATGTTCAAGCTGCCACGGAAAGCGTCTTAGAATGGAAGCGCTCGGCGTTACTGTCGGCGGAAAAAACATTATCGACTTGTGCGCGCTCAGCGTTGCCGAAAGCATCGAATTCTTCAAGAACTTGAAGCTCAGCGAGACCGAAAATCTGATTGTTTCCCAAATCCTAAAGGAAATCAACGCGCGTCTTAACTTTTTAAACAATGTCGGCCTTGACTATTTGACTTTGGAGCGTTCTGCCGGAACTTTGTCCGGCGGCGAGGCTCAGAGAATCAGGCTTGCAACCCAGATCGGCTCGGGGCTTACCGGCGTGATGTACATTCTGGACGAGCCTAGCATCGGCTTGCACCAGCGCGACAACGAGCGTCTCGTGGAGACTTTGACTTATCTTAGAGACTTGAAGAATACGGTCGTTGTTGTTGAGCATGACGAGCAGACTTTGCGAACGGCAGATTGGCTTGTTGACATGGGACCTGGAGCTGGCGTTCACGGAGGCGAGGTAATCGCGTCTGGAACTCCTGAGCAGGTTATGAAAGTTGCACGGAGCGTTACAGGCCAGTATTTGAGCGGAAAACTTTATATGCCGGTTCCGCGCGAGAGGCGGAAAGGAAACGGAAATTTCATCTGTGTGAACGGCGTAAAGGAGCATAATCTCAAGAATATCTCCGTGAAAATTCCTGTTGGGGCTTTCACTTGCATAACCGGCGTTTCTGGAAGCGGAAAATCCACTTTGCTCAGCGATGTTTTTTATCCTGCGGTGAGCAACAAAATAATGCGCACGGACTACAAAACCGGAAAATTCGGCTCAATCGAAGGAATCGAGAATATCGACAAAATCATAAACATCGACCAAAGCCCGATCGGACGCACTCCGAGAAGCAATCCTGTAACTTACGTTGGAGTTTTTGATTCTATAAGAGAACTGTTTGCCTCTCTGCCTGACTCAAAGGCGCGCGGCTACAAATCCGGAAGATTCAGCTTCAATGTGAAAGGCGGCCGCTGCGAGAAATGCCAGGGCGCGGGAACTTTGACAATCGAGATGAATTTTCTTCCTGACGTTTTTATCCAGTGCGATGTCTGCCACGGAAAGAGATTCAATCAGGAGACTCTCGATGTGCGCTACAAAGGAAAGAATATTTCAGATGTCCTTGACATGACGATTGAAGAGGCGGCGGATTTTTTCAGCTCGATTCCGCATATTTCACGGAAGCTCGAGACTTTGAAGAACGTCGGACTTGGCTACATTCAGCTTGGTCAGAACGCGCTCACTTTGTCGGGCGGCGAGGCTCAGCGTGTAAAGCTCGCGTCGGAGCTTGCGCGTCCTTCAACCGGAAAAACGCTTTATATTCTTGACGAGCCGACAACCGGGCTTCATTTTGCGGACGTGAAAGTCCTTATGGAAGTGATTCAAAAGCTCGTTGACAAGGGAAACACGGTCGTGATGATTGAGCATAATCTTGACGTTATTGCGCAGGCGGATTATTTGATTGACTTGGGACCTGAGGGCGGAAACCGGGGCGGAACTGTCGTTGACACAGGAACTCCAGAGGAAGTTTCTTCGCGCTGGCACGAGACAGGCTCCTACACAGGAAAATTTGTTGAAGAGACGCTTTCAAAAGCAGTCCGCGAGTGATTTTTGCTGTCCGAATCTAAAAAACGAATCTAAAAACTGAATCTGAAATTTAAAGCTGATGATTAAAAAAAGTCTTGTTTTTATGTTTGCTGTTTTCTCTTTTTTTGCGTTTAAGGCGTTTGCGGCTGGTGATGACGAAAAATCCGTGATTACGATTGAAAGCGCGCAAAAGTCCGAATACAAAAAAGACGAAAAGTCAGGCGAGGACTCGATTATCCTGACTGGCGACGTGAAAATCTCCGTTGCACGCGGAAAAAACACGACTGTAATCACTGCAAACACTGTAAACTATAACCGCGCGACAGATATGATTTACGCCGAGGGAAACGTGAGCCTTTCACAAAGCGGCGGCGAGACAATCACAGCGACAAGCCTTCTTTTCAACACGGCGACTCTCGAGGGCGTTTTTGACGACGGTCGGGCGGTTCAGGAGTCAAGCGACGCAATAAATCTTCCGAGCGGCTCAAAGCTGATTGTTGCTTCCGATATTTTCGGGCGAGACTCAGGCGGAACAGTCGCTTTTAAAACCGGCGAGCTTACTTTCTGCGATGACGACGATCCGCACTGGCGAATCAAGGCGACTAGAATTTGGCTTCTGCCAGGCGGCGAATTCGCTTTTCTGAACGCGGTTCTCTTTGTTGGGCACGTTCCTCTTATGTGGCTTCCTGCGTTTTATTATCCAAAGGACGAGCTTGTCTTTAATCCGGCGTTCGGCTACAAGGCGCGCGAGGGATATTTCATAAACACGACAACTTATCTTTACGGAAGAAAGCCTGCCGACGCTTTAAGCACAGCCGACTTGAATTCTTCGAGCGACAGCAGCGACTCAACTGACAAAATCGACTTTTTCAGCTTTATGAACACTGGTTCAATGAAAGAGCAGCGGCGCGAGGGCTTGGTTCTCCACAATCTTGACGAGGATTTTACAGGCGACACTTCGTCTTATTTTAAGGTGATGACGGACTATTACGCGAATCTTGGCGCGATGGTCGGATTTGACGGAGCGTTCAAGCCCGGAACTTATCTCACATCTCTTGAGACAACTTTAAATCTTGGTTTCAGCAACACGGTCTTTAAAAGCAACAGCGTCTATCTTTCAAAAAATTCTTCTGGCGACGTGATTTCTGACAGCGGATATTTTATGGGAAGAAAGTATCCGTTCAGATTTCAGGCGAACCTGAAGGCGACTCTTGCAAAGCCTTTCAGCCTGACACTTTCGCTTCCGGTTTATTCCGACCCTTATTTTTCTGACGACTTTGGAACGCGCGCAGAGACGATGGACTGGA
Organism: Treponema sp.; assembly: GCA_034088785.1. Lineage (GTDB taxonomy): Bacteria > Spirochaetota > Spirochaetia > Treponematales > Treponemataceae > Treponema_D. The sequence goes on along the minus strand of JAXDVS010000021.1, from coordinate 16,370 downwards.
TTGACTACGCGATGAGCGGCGGCGGAACAGACAGCAGCGATGATGACGACGTTACGGAAATTTCCTCTTACACGTGGTCGCTTTCTGGAAGCAAGACTTTCAAAGTTCCTGATTTTTTCAATCCTTTTGTTACGACTTTTGCGGTTTCAAGCTTTTCTTCGTCCGTTGTTTACTCTTCAAAAGCAAACACCGCGCTTTCAAGCCGGAGCGAGTACGCTTCTGACTCAACTTGGGCGACTTACACGCCTGAGCGGAAATTCTATTATCCTTCGACCGTAACTCCGTTCAAGATTTCAACGAAAATCGCGGGAAATTTAGTCCAGATTCCTTCAACGAAAAAAACTTCGTCTTCTTCAAGTTCAAAACTTTCTTTGCGGATTCCTGCGGAGCTTGATGAATCTAAATCCGACGGTTCAAAAGATTCTGAATCTGACGCTTCTAGCGATTCCGGGGCTTCTAATTCAGCTTCGTCAAATTCAACAGCTTCTTCTTCATCAAATCTAGTCGATTCTGCTTCCAGCACAGGCGATTCAAGCGGCTTTGGTTCTGAATCTGAAAACAATCCAATTCTTGCCGAAACTGCGCTTCCGTCGCTTTCGTCTCCGAGCTTTTCAACAACATCTCTTGACGGAATTTCCTACAATCTCGGATATTCTGTCTCGCCGGATTTTACCTCGCAGCTTTCTTACTCTTCGGCGAATCTTACCCAGCCGGACGATTTTTCTTGGCAGGATATGCAGTCAACTTATATTCAGCTGAAAGCTCCGACAACTTTGACGAGCAAAGTCGGCTACCGCGGCAATTTCGCGACTTTGACCGACACTTTCACGTTCAATCCTGTTTACCAGAAGCATCCTTATCTTAAAATCACCGACACGACTTCCGAGGGCGGCTACACAGAAAGCTCCGCGAATTCAATCAAGAAAACCGACTACGCGGCTCGAAAGCTCGACTTGACCGACACGAACGCGCTCACATTGAAGCCTTTTCATCTCACAAAGCATTTTTCCGATACTTCAATCACTTGGAACACGACGATAAAAATGCTCGAGCTTGAATACGACACTGATTCCGACATTGACGATCCGCAGTGGACTTATCTTACAACCGACCTGACCGACGAGGACTGCGTTACGACCCACAATCTGAACATTGTGCTTGCGGCAAGCGAATTTGACAAAAAACTCACGCAGCAGCTTTCCCTCACATCGACTTTGCCTCCGCAGGTTGACGAGTACAAGGGAACTTTGACTTTGGGCTTTCCTTATCTGACTTTGACGGCGGGAACTGGAATCAAGCAGACAAGCTCCACGGACGACACTTGGATAAAAGAGGATTTCACTCAGACCGCGTCCATTTCGCTTTTCAACAGCAAGCTAAAATTCACGCAAAGCTACGTTTACGACATGGAAGACGAGGAAAAAGATTCTCTTAAATTCGCTCTTTCTGGATTCGGACTTCAGGCTGCAAAAACTTGGTCTTACACGACAAGCTACGAATTCGACTCGGACTCAGGATGGAAATCGACCGGCGAAAAGGAATTTCAGCCTTACCAGACAAGCCTTGCCTATTCAAGCGGAACAAAAACTTTCAAATATCTAAGCGACAAAGTCTCGCTCTCTCCGTCGCTTTCGACAAGCGTTGTCTACGACGACTTGCGCCCGACTAACAGCTATTTCAAGTTCATTCCGGCTTTGACGTTCAAAATCAACGATTTCTTGAACATTTCTTTCAGCGCGGAGACAAAAAACAGCCAGATTTTCAGATATTTCTGCTCGGAAGACGAATATCAGTCGTATTACAAAGGAAACGGCGAGCGGAATTTTTTGCAGGACTTGATTGATTCTTTCAGATTTGACGACACGGCGAAGCGCACTTCAAGCGGATTCAAGATTCAGACTTTCAAGATTGACGTTACCCACGAGCTTGACGACTGGGACTTCAACTGCTCGTTCTCGATAAAGCCGCGCTACATGTACAGCTCAAGCCAGACCGGCTACGACTCAAGCAAGGGCAAATACTACGACTACAGCCCGTATTTCTCAATCAGCGTGGCATGGCGGCCGTTGGCAAGCATGAAGACCGAAATCGTGGACGACTACGGCGAATGGGAGCTGAATCCGTAAGCGATTTTCAATTCAAAATTACAGTGGATTACTTCGCCAGAATTTTGTCCGTGGCTCGCAATGACGTGCTTTTTTTTTGCTGGCAAGCGTTCTTTTCTTGTCATGCTGAACTCGAACGTGCCAGCGTTCGCTTGGATTCAGCATCTGTTTTATTTATGGATTCCGAATCTGAGCGAGTTCAAGAGAACTCGAGTTCGGAATGACGACCTTTTTTTAATTACAGTGGATTGCTTCGCTCGGACTTTGTCCGTGGCTCGCAATGACGTGATTTTTTTTACAAAAAATTCTTACTCTGTTTTCATCTTTTTCTGATTTTTGCCGATAATTTGCGTGAGGGTTAGAGGTTATCAGTTTTATGAAATTTGTTTTTGCAAGCGAGAACCGGCTTTTTTACAAGGCGTTTTGCGGAATTCTTTGCTCGGAGGCGGACGAAAGCGTTTTTTATGAGAATATTCCGGATTTTGTGACGGATTTTCTTTCCGGAAAAATTCTGCCGGACTTTGTGATTATCGACGGAAAATATTTTTCAAGATTCAAGAATTTTATTTTCCGGCTTCTCCGCGACTTTGACCGTGAAATTCCTGCCGTTTTTCTTGATGGAGACGTTCCAAAGTCTCTTCGAACTGCAAAATGGCTTTCAGAAATCGAGCTTTGCTTTGACAAGCCCGCCTGCCACAATCTTATTCCTTATCTTGAAAAAATAAACAGAATCTTAGACTTGCCGGTTTGCCGGAACGCAATTCAAACCTCGGAACAAAATCCGTTTAAAAACGCAATTCATAATCCAATTCAAAACGAGACAAAAATCAAAGAATTCAATATTAAAAATCCAAACGCGGACACAAAAGAATCAGAATCTGACGTAAACGAACAAAAATCTGACGAAAAAGAATCAAATATCGAGAAAAATGAATCCGGCGGCAACGAATCAGAATCAAATATCCAAAAATCAGATGAAAAACCTTTTCTAAAGCCGAAAATCATGCTGACTCCTGTGAACAATCTTCTTTACGATTTTTTCTTCAAGAACCGCAGGCGAATCGTCTATATTGAAGAAATCGCGGAAATTCTTAAAATCCAGCTTGAAAACGAGATTGAGCGCGAGCGGAAAAACGGAGTTTACGCTTACGTTTCAAGATTCAGAAAGTCGATTTCGAATATCGAGTGCAGCTACGAGCTTTTGCGGATTTGCAGGGGCGGCTATCAGCTTGTGCCGAAAAGCTAAAATCGCGAAAATTGAAAAACAAAAATTGTGAAAAACTTGCGGTGCGGAGATGCGCGGAGACAAAAATGGGACAGCCGAAAATTTTCAGCCTGATTGACAAGGCGATTTTTGATTACAATATGCTTGATTCAGAGCTTGAGGACGGAGCGAGAATTCTTCTCGGCGCGAGCGGCGGAAAAGACTCGACCTTGCTCGCTGAATATTTCGGAAACCGGCTTAAAAGGCTTAATTCAAGCCATAAAAATCAGCACAAGACTTTTGAGAAGAAATTTTCGGTTTGCGCGCTTTACATTCAGACCGACTTTGCGAATCCTTTTAATCCTGAGCTTAAGAAAAAATTCGACGAATGGCGGATTTCGCTTGAAACTTTGCAGGTGAACACGCTTGCCCGGCTTCACGACGGACACAAGATGAGCTGCTACTGGTGCTCGAACCAGCGTCGCAAGGAGCTTTTGAACTACGCGGTAAAAAACGGATTCGACACGGTTGTTCTCGGCCATCATATCGACGACGTTCTTGAAACTCTTTTGATGAACATGACGGCAAAAGGAAATCTCGAGGCAATGCCGGCGGTTCTAAAATATCAAAAATATCCTGTGAAGCTCGCGCGGCCGCTTTATTACGTTCCTGTCGATGAAATCATAAAACATTCAATTGAAAGCGGCTGGAATTCTCAGACCTGCACTTGCGCTTATCAGGACAATTCCGGCAGAAAAAACGCGCGCAGAAAACTTTTCGACCTGACCGGCGGAAATTACTCGGAAAAAATCCACATTCTAAATTCGCTCAAACGTGAAAACATAGATTTTGATTATCTTCCGTGATAAAATCGTTTCCATTGCGTTCAATCTGAAATCTGATTTTCTAAAATCTGAATTTTTGAAATCCGATTTTTCTAAAATCTAACCTTGGACGCGAAATTTTATTTTTCTTTGGCGGGAATATTTTCTTCGCCGAAAAGCAGCTAGGAGAAAATATGGCAAGATTCAAGCCGATTATTACAAGCCTTCTTTCAACAGACGCCTACAAATTTTCGATGGGGCAGGCGATTTATCATCAGTTTTCAGAATACAAGACAACATGGAGCTTCAAGTGCCGCAATCAGGATGTGAAATTCACTGCGGAAATGGTTGACGAGATAAAAGAGCAGATAAAACTTTACTGCCAGCTTTCTTTTACAGAGGACGAGCTTTCTTATCTTGACAAAATCAAATGGATAAAAGGCTCTTACGTGGATTTTCTGCGGCTTTGGCACGCGCGTTTTGAGGACTTCAAGATTTCAAACGACGGGCCTTCAGGACTTACGCTCGAGGCCTGCGGAACTTGGCTCAACACTTCAATGTACGAGATTCCAGTCCTTGCGATTGTGAACGAGGTTTACTTTAGAATGGCCGACAGCTACGACAAGCTTTTTGAGTCTTTCAAGCGGCGGCTCGACAAGAAAATCGAAATGCTGATTGACGGCTCGTACTCAATCGGGCCTTTCAGCGAATTCGGGCTTCGCCGCCGTCTTTCCGAGGAGGCTCAGGATTTGGCGGTCCAGAAACTAAAGGAAAATTCCAGCAAATTCGCGTCGTCAACTTTTGTGGGAACTTCAAACGTCTATCTTGCAAAAAAGCACAATGTAACTCCTGTTGGAACAATGGCGCACGAGTGGATTATGTGCGCGGGGCAGGGAAACCACAAGCACAATCCGGCTTATTCAAACTGGTTCGCGCTTGACGCTTGGGTAAAGGAATACGGAGTTCTGAACGGAACCGCCCTGACAGACACAATCACGACCGACTGCTTCCTGCGCGACTTCCAGCTCACTTACGCCACTTTGTATTCTGGAGTCCGCCACGACTCAGGCGACCCTTTTGTCTGGGGCGACAAGATGATAAATCATTACAAGTCTCTCGGAATCGACCCGCATACAAAAACGCTTCTTTTCAGCGATTCCCTTGACTTTGAGCGCGCCACAAAAATCTACAAGTATTTCAAGGACAAGGCGCACGTTGCTTTCGGAATCGGAACTTTTATCGCGAACGACACCGACGACGAGCCTTTGAACATCGTTATGAAAGTCACAAAATGCAACGGCCAGGACGTGGCGAAAATCTCCGACACAGCCGGAAAAGGAATGTGCAAGAACGCCGACTACGTGGACTATCTGAACCGCTGCATAAAATGGCGGCTCGAGCACGAGAACGAGATTCTGCGGTAAAAGCGAGCGCGACTAAAAGACTGCTGCGGAAATAAGCGGAGCAAAACGTTGGTCGTCATGCTGAATTCAAGGCGAGCAGTAAACTGCTCGATTTCAGCATCTGCGTTTGCATTGTTTTAGCAGATTCCGAATTAAATTCGGAATGACGTGCATATCTTTTTTGTCATGCTGAGCTTGAACACGTTCACGTTGAAATAAAAAGTTGTCATGCTGAACTCGAACGCTCTTGCGTTCGTTTTGATTAGCATCTGACTTTGCTTTTGTTTCAGAATTTTAAAATCACAAGGATTTCGGAATAAATTCGAAATCCTTTTTTTATTGAGTTTGCCGTTGCTTAATAATTTTTGAAAATCTGACCAAACGATATTTCAGCCTTTTCGAGAAATTTTATTTCTTGCCCAGCGCATTTTCTCGTCGTGAAATTATTTCATTTGCCGCCCAACGCGTTTTCTCGTCATGCGAAAAATTTCACGAGCTGCCCAACGCGTTTTCTCATCGTGAAATTATTTCATTTGCCGCCCAACGCGTTTTCTCGTCATGCGGAAAATTTCACGGCTTGCCCAGCGCATTTTCTCATCGTGAAATTATTTCATTCTTTGCAGATTCCGTCATGCTGAACTCGAACGCGTCTGCTTTGAATAAAAAATGGTGTCATGCTGAACCAGAACGCTCTTGCGTTCGCTTGTTTTCAGCATCTATATTTGCTTTGATTCAGCATATTTTTTGCGGATTCCGAATCAAGTTCGGAATGACTTGAATTTTTGTACTCGCTTTTGTTCCTAATCCTTTTTATACGGACGCTTGTTGAAGAGAAATGTGGCGCGCGCGCAGGCGTATCTTCCGAAAAATCTGCTCATAAACGCTGTGAATCTCCATTTTGGGGACCAGAGAGCGAGCAGCTTTCCTTTTTCGTAGCGGGCGAGGCAGTGGCGCACGACTTTTTCGGGGCTTTTTCCGTGCAGGACTTCCTTTCTCGCGCCGTTTGAAGCCACGTTCGCAAAGCCGGTGCTTACAGAGCCTGGGCAAAGAGCCGTAACCTTGATTTTTTTGTCTTTCAGTTCCGCAGCAAGTGCAATGCTGAAGCTTAATACATACGCCTTTGTTGCCGCGTAGACCGCAAAATTTCCGAGCGGCATAAAAGACGCGAGCGACGCAACGTTTATGATTCCGCTTCCGGCTTTCATGAACGGAATCGCTTTTCCGCAGATTCCAGTGAGCGCTGTGCAATTAAGCTCGACCATTTCCATTTCGCGTTCGGTTGGAGTCTCGATGAACGGTCCGTAAGTTCCGAATCCCGCGTTGTTCAAAAGATTTTCAATCTCAAAGTCGCCTGAGGATTTTTCTTTTTCCAGGAAAAGCTCGAACGCAAGAACGCCGGTTTTTCCAGAAATATCCATCGGAATTGTCTTGACTTCAAGATTTTCTGCGATTTTTGCAGATTCTGCAGATTCGAAATCATCAAGTTTTTTTTCGCTTCCGTGATTTAAGTTTTCGTTTTCAGCGATTTCGTTGTCTGTGTTTTCCAGATTGTTTTCATTTTCTGCAGATTCTGCAGTTTCGCTGACTGAATCTGCTTCGTGATTTTTATTCGCGTTGTTTTCGTTTGCTTCGCCTGTTCTGCCTGTTCCGCAAATCTCGTTTTTTACGCGTTCAAGTTTTTCTGCATTTCGCGCAATCAGCCAAATCTCGTGTTTCTCGTCCTGATTTTTGAATTTTTTTGAAATCTGCCTTGCAAATTCCGCGCCCAGCCCGGAGCTTGCGCCCGTGATAATCGTAATTTTTCTCATGCTTTTGATTTTATCATATTTGATTTTTTTGTTTCGAGTGGAGAAATGAAGCGGATTGCTTCGCCGGACTTTGTCCGCGGCTCGCAATGACTCGCTTTTCGTCATGCTGAATTCAAGGCGAGCAGTAAACTGCTCGATTTCAGCATCTGCGATTAAAAAAGAACCATGATTTTAAAATCGTTTCCAAATTGGAGAAACTTTCCCTTATTCCTAAATCCGCGAAATTTCATTACAATCTTTTGCGTTTTATGAAATCTATGAAAAACTTTACAAGAAATCCGAATGAAAATCCTGCGGCAGAATCGTTAAAATCATCAAAATTTTTAACATCGGGACTGAAAAATCTATCTGAAAAAACTTTTCTTTTTTCTTTTTTCCTGTTCAAAAAAAATTTCAGATGAGGAGAAAATCGCACTGAAAAATCAGAAAATCGCGGAGGCGAAATCGCTTGCAATCAAGAATTTTGTCGCTTCGCTTCCGCCTGAAGAGAAATTCTCCGAGCTTTTTTTTGTGAATGTCGAGGGAAACAAGGCTTTTCACAGCGTGGAAAATGTTCCGGCAAGTTTCGGCTTGGCTCAAAAAAAGCCGCTTGTGCCGGGCGGAGTTCTGCTTTTTTCATACAATATTTCAAAAGACCCGCTTGAAACTTACGAATTCATAAAGTCAATCCACGATTTTTATGTTCAGAATAATCTTGTTCCGCCGTACATCGCGGTTGATCAGGAGGGCGGAGACGTGAGCCGGCTTAGAAATCTGACGAGCGCGCTTCCAAGCCAGAAGAAAATTTCCAGCGGATTTGGCGCGGACGCGGCTTCAGAAATTTACGCGGCGCAGGCAAAGCAGATGAGGCTTCTTGGAATCAACTTGAATATCGCGCCTGTCGTTGAGGCTGAAAACGCTTCAAACAGCGAATTTTTGGGAACGCGGACTTTCGGAGACGCAGAAAAAGTTCTTTCATATGGAAAAAACGCGATTTCTTCTTATGAATCAAACGGAATTTTGACTTCGCTAAAGCATTTCCCGGGAAATTCCAGCACCGACCCTCACACAGGACTTCCGAAAATCAGAATCACAAAGGCGGAGCTTGAAAACGAATATTTGTCTCCGTTCAAAAATCTTTTGCCGCTTTCTTCCGCCGTCTTGATGAGCCATGCGTGCGTTTCAGTTTCAGACGACGAGACTTATTCTGAAAGCGATGTGCCGTCCTGCCTTTCAAAATTTTGGGTGAGCGATGTTGTTCGCGGCGAGCTTGGTTTTTCGGGGCTTGTGATTTCCGACGATATTTTTATGGGCGCGCTTTCTGAAAACGGATTTCCGCCTGAAACTGCGTCTGTAAAGGCGATTGAGGCAGGAATCGATGTTCTTATGCTTTCTGAAAAGCGTTTTGGCTCTGCCGCTTCGGTCTTGCTGAAAAAATCTCTTGAAGATTCCGACTTTGCAAAAAAGATTGACGAGGCGGTTTGTGACGTTGTGAAATTCAAAATCAAGTGCGGAATTCTTTCTCTTGAAGAGACAAAATCTGAAGAAGAAAATCCTGATAATGAAAAAAAATCAGAATTAGAAAATGATGAAAATTTCTCTTTCAAAGTTTCTGTGAACAAAAATTATCCAGAATTTGATCTAGATTTATTCGACAAATTTTTTGTTGAAGGACAAAATTCTTTGAAAAACGGGAAATGAAAATAAAAAATCGTACGGTGGAAAATTTTTCGATAAAAAATCTTGAAAAATAGAAAATCGTGCGTTTGCAGATGGAATAATGGCGAAAAATCATCTTGATTTAGCCAATCGATTCAAGCAAAAACGAAAAAAAATATCTGAAAAATCATCAAAAATCAGAAAATCGGGAAAATAAAATGAAGCAAAAAGACAGGGCGAAAAAACTTAGCGGAGCGGAAGGCTTTGAATCTTATTACGCGGGGCTTTTCGGCGAACGCTGGCAAAAAATAAAAGCCGCGTTTTCAAAAAGTCCTGACTACGTTGAATGGAAAGCGGGCGGAGCGGAATCTTACTTTCTCGATTCGGCTTCTGTGCGCGCGGCTGTTTCTCTTCCTTTGTCCGGTGCGAAAAAAATCCTTGATATGTGCGCGGCTCCAGGCGGAAAAACGCTTGTCTTGGCTTCAAATATGGACGATGACGCGATTCTTTATTCAAACGAGCGTTCTCCAGAGAGAAAACGGCGGCTCGACAGAACGGTTCAGACTTGTCTTCCAGAAAAAATCAGCTCGCGTGTTAAAACTTCCTGCAAGGACGGCGCAAAACTCTGCCTTGAATCTCAGAATTTGTTCGACAGAATCCTGCTCGACGCGCCTTGCTCTTCTGAACGCCACGTTCTCGCCGACCCGAAATATTTGAGCGAATGGTCTCCGTCAAGAATAAAAACGCTTTCCGTGTCGCAGTGGGCGCTTTTGTCTTCGGCTTGGCGGATTTTGGCTCCGGGCGGATTTATGGTTTACTCGACCTGCGCTCTTTCTCCCGATGAAAATGACAAAGTGATTTCAAAGCTCCTGAAAAAATTTGACGATGTTGAAATTTTGGAGCCGAAAATTTCTCTTGAATACAAAAAATTCATTTCTTCTAATCTTTCGGAAAATGAACTTCCAAAAACAGAATTTACAGACGACGAACTTCCAAAAACTGAGTTTCCAAAAACGGAATCTTCGAATGGCGAATTTTCAGAAAATGAATCTTCTGAAGCCATATTTTCAAGAACTGAGCTTCCAGAATACGAAAAAACTGAATTCGGCGCGCATGTTCTTCCTGATTTTCAAAGCGATTCAGATTCTTCTATTAAAATTGAAAATAATTCTGAACACAGCACAGAACGGATTTTTGAAATTTATTCTAATTCCGAAAAAAAATTTGAACGCAGACTTGTAAAAAATGACGAAAAAAATCCCGGGAGAAATTCCGAAACGAATTCGGAATCTTCATCCGGACCGCTTTATTTCTGTCTTTTGCACAAAAAAGAAATATGAAGTTACTAGACTGTTTTTGATGTTTGTGTTATTTTGTTAGAACATATTTATATCAGTGTTTAAGTTTTATAAGCACATAGGAGGAGTGTTGGCAGACACCAGAGGTTTACGGATTAACGAACATATCCGTGTAAGAGAGGTCAGACTTGTTGACGAAGAGGGCGGAAAAAACGGAATCATTCCGACAATAGAAGCGCTTAAATTGGCAAGGGAGCGGGACCTTGATCTCGTTGAAGTTTCACCAAATGCAAATCCGCCGGTTTGTAAAATTTTAAATTACGGTAAATATAAGTTCGAGCAGGAAAAAAGACTCCGTGATTCCCGCAAGGCTCAAAAAGCCCTTAAACTCAAGGAAATTCGTATGCAGCCTAAAATCGGCTCTGGCGACCTTGACACTAAGGCAAAACACGTTCAGGAATTCTTGGACGAGGGCGATAAAGTGAAGGTTACGATTCGTTTCCGCGGTCGTGAGCTTGCGCATACCGAACTCGGCTATGACGTACTGAATGAAGTATTGAAAAGGCTTAGAGAAGGCTCATATGCTATTGAAAAGCCTGCCGCAATGGAAGGGCGTTTCATGTCGTTGACACTGAACGCTAAGGCCAAATAATTTAAGAGGTAGAAAAAATGCCTAAGATGAAGACAAAGAGAGCTGCTGCAAAGAGATTCTCTTTCACAGCAACTGGTAAAGTAAAGTACAAGAAAATGAATCTTCGTCATATTTTGACAAAGAAGTCACCAAAACGCAAAATGCATCTCCGTGGTGCTGGAATCCTTTCTGAAGATTCAGCAGCAAAAGTCCGCAAAACTCTGCTTCCATACGGCTGATTTATAAATAGGAGATAAGAAATGAGAGCAATTGATGGTGCAAAAAGAAAGAACCGCCGCATTAAGATTCTTAAACTTGCAAAAGGTTTTACAGGACGCCGCGGAACAAACTATAAAGCAGCTAAAGACGCTGTAACAAAGGCTCTTGACCACGCATATGTCAGCCGCCGTGACCGCAAAGGCGATTTCCGCCAGTTGTGGATTGCACGTATTAACGCTGCTGTTCGTGAGGAAGGTCTTTCTTACTCACGTTTTATCAATGGTCTTAACAAGGCAGGAATCACACTTAACCGCAAGGCTTTGTCAAACCTCGCTATTGAAGACCCGACAGCTTTCAAAGCAGTTGTAGAAGTTGCAAAAAAAGCTCTTAACGCTTAGTTTAATTGGTGTTAAAAGGATAGGGTGATGATTTCCCTTGAACAGATTTTGCTTCTTCAGGATAGAGTTGAAAACGCTGCTGCAAAAATTGCACAGCTTAACGCTGAAAATGTTGCTTTGCGTAGAAAATGCGCAGAGCTCACAAATGCATTGGCGGCGAAAACGGAGCAGTTTTCATCTTTCCAAAATGACCAGAACAAAATCGAAGAGGGAATCTTGAAAGCCTTGAACAGACTTGATGCGCTGGAGAACACGGTTCTTTCCGCATCAAGTTCTGTTATTGCTCAAAAAAATCAAGAAAATAATTCAGAGCCAGTAAAATCAGAAGAAAACAATAGTGAGACTGAAAATCATTCAGATAATTCCGTTGAAGCTGAAGAAAAAATCTCTTCTGAAAATAGTGCTGAGACAGTTCCTGTTTCAAATGGAAATGACGCTCAAAGTCAAAATTCAAATGAGCCTGAATTAAATCTGTCTGAACAAAACGAAAATCAAATTACTGCTGATGTTCCATCAGAATCTGTGGACGTTGAAAAATCTGAAAATGCCGAAAATCCAGTTGTGCAGAACGAAATTCAGCCGTCAGAAAATTCAGAAAATTCTGAAAATATTGCTCAGACACAAAATCAAGAAAATATATCTGAAACTGCCAATCCTGTCGAAAATGTTTCAAAAGTTTCAGAAAATAATGCTGCTCAAGAAACCAATGAAAATGTTCAGGCTTCAAATGTTGTTGCAGCAGAAAATTTGGAAAACGGCGGAAATCCTGAAAAAACTCAGGGCGACTCTTCTTCACAGGCGCTTTTTGATATATTCTAATCGGGTATGGGTTCTTTAAAGATTGACGTGTTCAATTCTTCCTTTACGATAAACGCGACGGAAGATGACGCGTATCTCCAAAAACTTTTAGGATATTACAAAAAAATCATTTCTCAAATTCAAAAAAGCGGTTCTCTTTCAAATCCTGTTCAAATATCTGCGCTCGCCGGAATTATGCTTTGCGATGAGCTTTACAAGGAAAAATCAAAACTCCAGATGATTTCTCAAAATTCGGAAAATTCTGAATCTGAAATTCAAGAGAAAAAGGTCGAAAAACTCACAAAAGAGATGATTGAAAAAATAAATAGGGCGTTAAGCTGATGTTTAAATTTAAAATTTGGGTTGACGCGGATTCATTTCCGGCTAAGGCGCGCGATTTTTCTGTCTCGCTTGCAAAATCGCACGAAATTCCTGTCGTTTTTGTGGCGAACCACGAGATAAAAAACAAAATCGAGTACAGCGGCTTTGAAATGAAAATCGTAGAGAAAGTTTCGGGCGCGGCTGATAATTTTATAGTTGAAAATGCTGGCGAGAACGATATTGTCTTGACACGTGACTTGCCTTTTGCAGCCCGGCTCGTCGAAAAAAAAATCTCCGTTATGAACGACCGCGGCGTAAAATTCACGGAAAGCAATATAAAAGAGCGGCTTGCCGAACGCGAATTCAGCTTGAATCTCTCAGAAATCGGGCTTGGCGGCAACAAGGGAAACTATTACGGCGAAAAAGAAGTCAGAAAATTCTCGTCTGAATTTGAGAGAGAAGTTCTGGCGCACAAAATGGCGGAGACCTACAACATCAAAAGATATTCCGTCTAGTCTTTGTCTTAATCAAAAAGTGCTTTTATTCAGGCGGTTCTAAAAAAATTAGGCGATTCGCGAAAATAAAAACGCTTAAAGCTAAAAAATCGAAACTAGCTAAAAAATCGCAAGCAATTTTAGAAAAAAGTTTCAGCTTTCCTTTTCCATTCGCTCGTAGGCGGCGTTGATTGAAATAATCCGCTCGCGAACCTTCAAAAATGCCATGACAAGCTCCGGGTCAAACTGCTTTCCTGAAAGATTCTGAATTTCCATAAACGCGTCGTCAACCGACCACGCTTCCTTGTAAACACGCTTGTGACTTAAAGCGTCAAAAACATCGGCGATTGCGACAATTCTTGCGGAAAGCGGAATCTGCTCGCCTTTTAACGGCGTGTAATTTCCGACCGGAGCGCCAATCTCATAGTTCATATAGTCGATGTCGCCGGGATAGCCTTTCTCGCTTCCGTTCCACCATTCATGATGATGAAGGCAGACATCGCGCGACATAATGTCGATTTCAGATTCTGGCTCTGTGAAAAGCTGCGCTCCAACGCAAGTGTGTCCCATCATAACCGCACGCTCGTTGTCGTCGAATCTTCCGGGACCGGGCTTCTTCAAAATTATGTCCGAAACCCCGACCTTTCCCAAGTCGTGGCATTTCGCGGCGATTTTAAGCGTGTCGCGGAATTTCATTCTTTCCGCCTTTGAGATATTGTGGTTTTCTGCCCACTGGTCATAAATCTCAAGCGAAAAATCTGAGACGCGCTGAACGTGAGTTCCTGTCTCTTTCGGGTCTCTGAACTCCGCCATGCGCTGCATACGCTTAATCATATTGCTTGTAAGGTAAGTGTGCTCGAGAGTCTGCGTCGCGCTTGACGCGAACTGCTTTATAAAATCGACCGATTCCTCTGAAAAAGCGACCACATTTCCTTCATTGTCTTTCGCGTTTATAATCTGGAGAACTCCGAGCCGCTGGTTGTTCGTTGTCGTTAGCGGAAGAGTCAGCGTGGAGACCGTCTTGTATCCTGTTGAAATATCTGTGCTGCTGTTGAATTTGTAAGGCGCGGAATCCGGGATATTGTAAGCGTCGGCAATGTTCAAAAGCTCGCCGGTGTAGGCGCAGTAGCCTGCAATCGAGCGTTTTGTGATTGGAACTGTAAAATAAACGTAAGGAGTTTTTGATTCTCCGGGATTTTTCTTCGCCTGCGTGTCGTTCTGCGCGTATTTTATTCTAAGAAGCTTGTTCCGAAAAAGGCTGTCCTCGCCTGAATAAATCGAAAGATTCGCCTCTTCTGAAGTTGACTGCTTTTCTTCTATCACATAAATCGAGCCTGCGTCGGCATTTGCAATCGCTCGCGCCTCCGTCAGGATTTTTTCCAAAAGAACATCCGTGTCGCGAATCTCATTCAAGAGCTTTTCAGTCTCAAAAACTTTCTGCAATTTCTTAAAACGTTCTACTTCGTCCATCTGTCTGTCCAACGTGAAAATTCACTTTCCAATTTTAATTCATAAAATCCAAATAGTCTATTTTTTAGATAAAATAAAACTAAAATAAAAACCGCGGAAACGAAATTGAAAGCCGGCTTACGAAAAAAAACGCGGAGGCAAAAGCAAGAAAAATCAACTGAAGGTAAAAAATCACGAAAAATCATCTTAAAATAAAAAATCAAGAAAAAAATCCGCAAAAATCGAAAATTTTAGTTTCTGAAATCGATTTTTAAGATTTTGATTTTGGAGCAGCCTCTTTTAAAGAACAAATATTTTCTTGAAATCGCCAAATGCTGAAATTGTTTCCCCTGCCATTCGCGGTTCCGCTTTCCGCTACATTCCTGCCGCAAAAAAAAATTTTTATTCGGGTTTGCTTTTTCGCCGCGCTGCAAAAAGCGAAAAAAAAATCTTTTTCCTTAAAATCGCGCGTCAGGAACGCTCCGCGCCGCTGCTGTCAGGGCTAGGCTCTGCTCCCAGCGATTTTTTAAATTTTTTCCTTGTCGTCTTGAAAATTTTTTGTTGAAATCGCGTTTTTTTCTATAAATAATTTTCTGCTTTTTAAAAGTCAAAATGTCTTTACAAAAATCCCGCCGGCGTTAAAATAATTAGTGTATGCTAACAAATCTTTCAAACTCAATTCTTCCGGCTCTTGTCGTTCCTTTTCTCGGAACTTCGCTCGGCTCTGCCTGCGTTTTTCTTATGCGCGGAAAAATGAATCCGAAAATCCAAAAGTTGCTTCAAGGCTTCGCGTCCGGAGTCATGGTCGCAGCGTCAATATGGTCGCTTATTCTGCCTGCGTTTGAGATGTCGTCAAGCCTCGGAAAACTGAGTTTTATTCCGCCTGTCGCCGGTTTTTGGCTTGGAATTTTCTTTCTTCTTGGAATCGACCATCTTGTTCCGCATTTACATTTGGGCTCTTCGTCTCCAGAAGGGCATAAAAGCCGCCTGAAAAAGACAACGATGATGGTTCTTGCCGTCACAATCCACAATATTCCCGAGGGAATGGCCGTTGGCGTTGTTTACGCTGGCTTTCTGTCTGGAAACGGCGGAATCACAGCCGCGGGCGCGCTCAGCCTTGCGCTTGGAATCGCAATCCAGAATTTTCCGGAAGGCGCGGTGATTTCTCTTCCGCTTTCGTCAGAGGGCGAGCCGCGTGGAAAAGCTTTTGTAGCCGGAGTGCTTTCAGGCGCGGTAGAGCCGGTCGGCGCGTTCCTCACGATTATTGCGTCCGGCGTTGTTCTGGGCGCGCTTCCGTATCTTCTATCTTTTGCAGCGGGTGCGATGCTGTATGTCGTCGTCGAAGAGCTTATCCCGGAGATGTCATCAGGCAGCCACAGCGATGTCGGCGCAGTCTCCTTCGCGCTCGGCTTCACGCTGATGATGACTCTCGACGTTGTGCTTGGGTGAGAGAATTTTTGCTTCTGGTAAAGGAAAATGGATTTATATGAAGGCAAATTTCCTGAAGAAAGAAGGAAGAGAGTTAAAAAAGACGGAATTTCTGAAAGAGAGTCTTGAAAAGCACGGAAATTCCGGAAAAAGAGTCCCTAAAAAAGCCAAAGAAAAGAAAAAAAAATGAAAAATTTCGAAAAAAAACGCTTTGAGGTATAGACAGGGAGGTGGGAATGTGGTAGATTATTTCTCACCCGCCAACGAGAGGCGGCGGGAAAGCTCTTTGAGCGCTGAACCAGTGGCGGGAAGGAAAGACAGAAAGGCAGTCGCGGTGCCGATATGGCACTGC
>JAXDVS010000020.1:0-49920 GCA_034088785.1 Treponema sp. | reverse complement strand
CGGAAAAATCGGTGTGAAAGTATGGGTTTACAATGGAATGAAATATGGTCATGAGCAGAATGAAGATGCTGGTCAGCTTGTTCGCAAGCCACGCCATGATCGTTCTCAGGCTTCAGGCGATGAAAAGCCAAGAGCTAGAAGAAATTCTCGCGCTGCAGACACTTCTAAGGAGTAATGTAAATGCTTAGTCCTAAGAGAATTATTCACCGTAAAGTACAGCGCGGTAGAATCAAAGGTAATGCTACACGTGCTAACAACATCGACTTCGGAGATATTGCTCTTGTAGCTTTGGAACCAGTTTGGCTCAACGCTAAACACATCGAAGCTGCTCGTGTTGCTATCAACCGTAAGCTCGAAAGAAAAGGAAACGTTTGGTTGCGCGTTTTCCCAGACAAGTCAATTACAAAGAAACCTGCTGATACTCGTATGGGTAAAGGAAAAGGTGCTCCAGAATGGTGGGCTGCAGTAATTAAACCAGGTGTAATTTTGTTTGAAGTTGGCGGAGTTGACTTGAAGCTTGCTGAAGCGGCTCTTTCTCTCGCAGCTGATAAACTTCCAATCAAAACAAAAATTGCATTCAAACCAACTAAAGACTAAGGAGTAAGAAAATGGCTGATACAAAGAAAAAGAATGTAAAAGAATTGTCTTACGCAGAATTGGTTTCAGAACGCAATGAGCTTAAACAGAAATACATGGATTTCCGCTTCCAGATGGTTGTTGGACATGTAGATAACCCTATGCAGAAGCGTACTATGCGTCGTCAGATTGCAAGATTGAATACGCTCATCCGTGCAAAAGAAATTGCAGGATTAAATAAATAGGAGTTGACCCGTGGCAGAACAGGTTAAAACAAAGGGTGGTAAACGAGCTTTTGTTGGTATCGTAACAAGCGACAAAATGGATAAAACAATTGTTGTTTCTATCGATACAAAAAGGATGGATACCCTTTACAAGAAATACGTCACACGCACTAAGAAGTGCAAGGCGCACGATGAAAAGAACGAAGCTCACATTGGTGACACAGTTCGTATCGTAGAATGCAGCCCAATCAGCAAAGAGAAGTGCTGGAGATTGGCTGAGATTATCGAAAGAGCTAAATAAGTAAGGAGTTAATCATGCTGCAGATGCAATCAAAAATGACTGTTGCCGATAACTCTGGCGCAAAGCTCGTTCAGGTAATCAAGGTTCTCGGCGGTTCACATCGCCGTTATGCCGGAATCGGTGACGTTGTAGTAGTAGCTGTAAAGGAAGCAATTCCGACATCTACAATCAAAGAAGGTACGGTACAGAAGGCTGTAATCGTTCGTGTTGCGAAAGAGTACCGCCGTCCTGATGGAACTTACATCCGTTTCGATGATAACGCTTGCGTAATCGTTGATGATGACAAGAACCCAAAAGGAAAACGTATTTTCGGACCAGTAGCACGTGAGCTTCGTGATATGGATTACATGAAGATCGTTTCACTTGCACCGGAAGTTCTGTAAGGAGAATTGAATAATGAACAAGAAATTCAAAATCCATAAGGACGATACAGTACAGGTAATTGCTGGAAAAGATAAAGGCAAAACAGGAACTGTTGCTCGCGTTCTTACAAAAAAAGATGCAGTAATTGTTACTGGTGTTAATATCGCCAAGAAAGCAATGAAAAAACGCAGCCAGCAGGACCAGGGCGGAATCGTTGAGGTCGAGGCTCCGTTGCACATTTCTAACGTTGCACTCGTTTGCAAAAAATGCGGTGTAACTAGAGCTGGTTATAAAATTGACGGCGACAAGAAAATTCGCGTTTGCCGTAAATGTGGAGAAGCACTGTAATGGAAAATTACGTACCACGGCTTAAGAAAGTCTATAAGGAAAAAATCGCTCCTGAGCTTTTCAAAGAGCTCGGTTACACATCTGTAATGCAGATTCCTGCAATCAAAAAGGTTGTAGTAAGCATGGGTGTTGGCGAAGCTCTCACTAACAAGAAACTCCTTGACGCCGCAGTTGCTGATATTACTCAGATAACTGGACAGCATGCTGTAAAAACAAGAGCGAAAAAGAGTATTGCTAACTTCAAGCTTCGTGAGGGCAATGAAGTAGGTGTAATGGTAACATTGCGCGGTAACATCATGTATGAATTCTTGGACCGCCTTATCAATGTTGCATTACCTCGTGTAAAGGATTTCCGCGGTGTTAAGGCTACTGGCTTTGATGGACACGGAAACTTCTCGCTTGGTATTACAGAGCAGATTATCTTCCCGGAAATCGACTTTGACAAAATCACTAAGATTGCCGGAATGAACATCGCGATTGTAACAAGTGCAAGAACTGATGCGGAAGCAAAGGCTCTTCTTACCAAGTTCAATATGCCTTTCAGAAAGTAGGTGAAGTATGGCAAAGAAATCATTGATTATTAAGGCTAACCGCACACCTAAATACAAGACACGCGAGTACAATCGCTGTCAGATTTGCGGTCGCCCTCGCGGATATTTGCGTAAGTATAAGATGTGTCGTATCTGCTTCCGCAAAATGGCTAGTGAAGGCCTGTTGCCAGGCGTAACAAAATCATCTTGGTAGTGGAGGAGAAGTAAAAATGAGTGTATCAGACCCAATCGCAGATATGCTGACTAAGGTTCGTAACGCTGTTCAGGCTCGCCATGAAAAGGTTGATGTTCCTGCTTCAAAATTGAAGCTCGAGATTGTTAAGATCTTGAAGACAGAAGGTTACATTAAGAATTTCAAGAAAGTTCAGGAAGATGGAAAAAACATCTTGAGAATCTTCTTGAAATATGATGATGCTAACAATTCAGTTATTCACGGTGTTGAGAAAATCTCTACACCTGGCCGTCGTGTTTATTCTGGCTACAAAGAGTTGCCACGTGTTTTCAACGGACTTGGAACATTGATTGTTTCAACTTCTGTCGGTGTAACAACTGGAAAGAAAGCAAGTGAGAAAATGGTTGGCGGCGAGTTAATCTGCAAAGTTTGGTAACGAGGAGGAAGAAAATGTCAAAAATTGGTAAGCTTCCTGTTGCTATTCCAGCAGGTGTTACAGTCAAAGTTGAGCCAGGATTTGTAACCGTAAAAGGTCCAAAAGGCGAATTGAAGCAGCACGTAAACGACAGAGTAAATGTTGAAGTAAAAGGCACTGAAGTTGTTGTTACTCCTGTTGACAATTCAAAGAATGCCAGCGCAGCGCATGGTTTGTATCGCAATTTGATTCATAACATGGTTGTAGGCGTTACAACTGGTTATTCAAAAACATTGGTAATCACTGGTGTTGGTTATCGTGCTGAAGTTAAGGGTAAAGAGCTTGTAATGAACCTCGGATATTCATCTGACTTCATCGCAGTTATTCCTGAAGGACTTACAGTTGTTGCAGATGCTAACGGTAAAGTTACTATTAGCGGAATGAGCAAGAAAGATGTAGGTGAATTCAGCGCTCAGATTCGAAAATTGCGCAAGCCTGAGCCTTACAAGGGCAAGGGAATCCGCTATGAAACTGAAGTCATCAGACGCAAAGTCGGTAAGACCGGCGTTAAATAAGGTGTAACAGATGTTTAAGAAACTGAATGACAAAGCAAGAAAACGCCTGCATCGTAAGATTCACATCCGTAAGTCAATTTACGGAACTGCAGCACGCCCAAGAATGAGTGTTTACCGCAGCAACAAGAATCTTTATATCCAGGTTATTAATGATGATGAGGGTAGAACCCTTGCTTCAATTTCCACTTTGGAAAAAGAGTTTGCTGACATTAAACCAACAGTTGAAGGTGCAGCAAAACTTGGTGAAGCATTTGGAAAACGCCTGCAGGATAAAAACATTACAACTGTAGTGTTCGACCGCAATGGTTATCTTTATCATGGTGTTGTTAAGGCCCTTGCTGATGGTGCTCGCAAAGCAGGCATCATTTTCTAGGAGATTTTATGGAACGCCAGAATAAGTTTGATAAAGAAAGAGACCAGAAAGAGTACATCGAAAAGCTCGTAAGACTGAACCGCACTGCTAAAACTGTAAAAGGCGGACGCAGAATGTCTTTCTCAGCTCTTACAGTTGTTGGAGATGGAAAAGGCCGCGTAGGATTCGGATTCGGAAAAGCTAATGATGTATCTGAAGCTATCAGAAAGAGCGTTGATCACGCAAAGAGAAACATGGTGAATGTTCCTGTTAGAAACGGAACTATTCCACATGAGATGATTGGAAAATACAAAAGCTCATCAATTCTTCTTAAGCCAGCTTGTCCAGGAACTGGAATCATCGCTGGAAACACAGTACGTGCAATTATGGATGCAATTGGTGCAACTGATGTTATTTCAAAGTCTTTGGGATCATCTAGCCCGTTGAATGTTGTAAGAGCTACATTCTCAGCTCTTGAGAACATCATGGATGCTAAAGCTATCGCAGCAAACAGAGGTAAATCTCTGCAGGATATGTGGGGTTGATTATGGCTAAGAAGATTAAAATCACACTCGTAAGAAGTGTTATCGGACAGAAGCCAGAAAAAAGAGCTACTGTTCGCAGTCTTGGTCTCAAAAAGATCAATTCTTCAGTTGTAAAAGAAGATTCACCTGCATTGCGTGGAATGGCAGCGGCTGTATCGCACCTTGTAAAAGTTGAGGAGGCTGACTAATGGCTGATTTTATGTTGACTGCACCAGCGGGTGCTAACAAGAAACCTAAGCGTGTTGGTCGTGGTTCATCATCTGGACTTGGTACAACAGCAGGAAAAGGAAACAAAGGACAGCAGTCACGTTCTGGAAAAGCAAATCCTTACGTTGGATTTGAAGGCGGACAGATGCCGCTTTACAGACGTATCGCTCAGCGTGGTTTCTCTAACTATCCGTTCAAAAAAGTGTATTCAGTTGTCAATGTTGAAAGTCTTGAAGCAAAATTCGAGGCTGGCGAGACTGTCAACAAAGAGACACTTGCTGCAAAGGGCTTGATTGGTTCTGCAAAAGAACTCGTTAAAGTTCTTGGCAATGGTGATTTGAACAAGAATCTTACTGTTGATGTAGATAAAGTTTCTGCTTCTGCAAAAGCTAAAATCGAAAAAGCAGGTGGTTCTGTAAAAACATCAGAAAGCGCTGAAAAATAGTTAAAAAAAGTAATATTTGGAGAAACCAATGGCAAATAGTCCAATTGTAAATATGTTCAAAATTAAAGAGCTTCGTCAAAAGTTGTTCTTTACATTTTTGATTCTTGTTGTATTCCGACTTGGATGTGTTTTGACAATTCCTGGAATTAATGCTCAGGTTCTTGTTGATTATTTCGACAACCTTGCGCAGAATTCCGCTGAAAACTCATTTGCCAGTTATATGAACTTTTTTGCCGGTGGCGCTTTCGAAAGATTTTCTGTGTTTATGCTCGGTGTTATGCCGTATGTATCAACACAGATTATCTTGCAGTTGGCACTCATCATCTTCCCTTCTCTTAAACGCGCAGTTCAAGAGGATGGAGGTCAGCGCAAATTCGCGGCCTGGACTAGAATCGGCACAGTATTTGTGTGCTTGATTCAGTCTTTGGCTGTAACAGTTTATGCTTCTAGTATTCCAGGAGCAATTGCTATCGAAAATCAGCTTGCATTTAAATTGCTTGCAATGCTTACAGTTACTACAGGTGCTATGATTACTATCTGGTTAGGCGACCAGATTACTGCGCACGGAATCGGAAACGGTATTTCTATGTTAATCTTCGCAGGTATCGTTGCCCGTCTTCCAAGCGCGGTCATTGATCTCGTTCAGCGAGTTCGCGACCCTAACAGTGGAATCAATGCGGTATTTGTAATCATTGTATTGCTTATGTTCGTTGGAATTATCGCTTTTGTTGTTTATGAACAGTCTGGCGAGAGAAAAATTCCAGTGCATTATGCAAAGCGTGTAGTTGGAAGAAAAATGTACGGCGGACAGAGTACATACATTCCGTTTAAGATTAATCCGTCTGGAGTTATCCCTGTAATTTTCGCATCATCGTTCCTTACTTTCCCCCTGCAGATTATTTCCAGCGTCGGTAAGTACAAAAACGGCGGATGGGTGAACAAGCTCGCTACAATTTTGAATCCAACTGGCTGGGTATATAATATTTTGCTGGTTCTTCTTATTATATTCTTCGCTTATTTCTATACTCAGGTAACACTGAATCCTACAGAAATCGCTAAGAACATCAGAGAGAACGGCGGTTCTATTCCAGGAATCCGCACAGACAAAACCGAAGAATACTTGCAGAAGGTTTTGAATCGCCTTGTTTTGCCAGGTTCTTTGTACCTCGTTTTGATAGCTGTTTTGCCGACATTGATTCAGATTTTGTTCCAGTTCCCTCAGTCAATAGCAATGTTGATGGGCGGCACTTCACTTTTAATCTTGGTTGGTGTTGACGTGGATACAATGAGTCAAGTTGAAGCACTTCTTAAAATGCATCACTCTGAAGGGCTTGTAAAGAAGGGCAAACTTCGATCAAGAAATTTGTAGAATTTACTAAATTTCTGATTTTTTCTGTAGAATAATTTTGGGGATTTGTGGTATACTCGCTAAACCTAGATTGTAGCTCATTGCGAGTTGCCATGATTTAGGCAGGTATACTATATATCCCTAGGGGGACTTTTATGAAAGTACGAACCAGCGTAAAGCCCATCTGTGATAAGTGTAAGGTAATCAAAAGACACGGAGTAATCCGCATTATTTGTTCAAACCCAAAACACAAGCAGAGACAGGGTTAAGGAGTAACAGATGGCTCGAATTGCGGGAGTAGACCTCCCAAATAAGCAAATCGTTATTGCGTTGACTTACGTTTATGGTATTGGTCGTTCGTCAGCAAAAGCAATTTGTGAGAAAACAAAGATTGAACCACACAAGATGGTAAGCGATCTTTCTCAGGATGAGCAGGCAAAGCTTCGTGCCGTTATTGACGCCGAGTATAAGGTTGAAGGTCATCTTCGTTCAGAGATTGGTCTTAACATCAAGCGTCTGATGGACATTGGTTGCTATCGTGGTCTTCGTCATCGCAAAGGTTTGCCTTGCCGTGGACAGCGTACTCGTACAAATGCGCGTACACGCAAAGGTAAAAAGAAGACTGTTGCTAACAAGAAGAAAGCAGTCTGATAGGCGGAGGATAGGTTAATGGCTACCGTAAAAAAGCGAAAGGAAAAGAAGAGCGTTTATGAAGGCAATGTTTACATTCAGGCAACGTTCAACAATACTATCGTAACTATTACAGATTTGAATGGAAATGCTCTTTCTTGGGCATCTTCAGGTGGACTTGGATTCCGTGGAGCAAAAAAATCAACTCCATTCGCTGCTCAGTCAGTAGCAGAAAGTGCAGTTCAGAAGGCTGTAAGCTATGGTCTTCGCGAAGTACACGTTTACGTAAAGGGTCCAGGTATGGGTCGTGAGAATGCTGTTCGTGCTCTTGGCGCACTCGGATTGAAAGTAAAATCAATTTCTGATGTTACACCAATTCCACATAACGGCTGTAGACCTCGCAAAACACGCAGTATGTAACTTAGATTCAGATGGGCAGGAATTCATTTCCTGCTCGTGTGAATTTTTGTTGTTTCTGAATAAGAAACATTGGTTACTTTTAGATAGTATAAGTTAAGCTAATAGTTTGACTTCATAGAGTAGCTCCTGTTGAGCTTCCATTTTATAAAAGGAGTTCAGATGGCTCGCAAGAATTTGCTGAAAGGTTTTAAGAAACCTAAGACCGTTCAGTTTGAAAATCTTGAAACAAACCCAAATTACGGGAAATTCACTGCCTCTCCGTTTGAACCTGGATTTGGAACAACTATCGGAAACACTCTCCGTAGAGTTCTTCTTTCCTCGATTCAAGGATATGCGATTTCCTCAGTAAGAATTACTTCTTACGATCCTGATGGTGTGCCACATGTTATCTCTAGTGAATTCGAAACAATTCCAAATGTTTCTGAAGATACATTGGAGATTTTGAACAGTCTTAAGCTCATGCGTGTTAGACTGCCAAATGACATCGAACAGGATACGCTTTCTTTTGAATTCAAAGGTCCTGCAACAATCAAGACTGATGACTTTGCAAAGGAAGGACAACTTGAAGTTTTGACAAAGGACGTTCCAGTTTTCACAATGATGGAAGGTGCTCATGTCGAATTTGAAATTCAGGTTGATTTGGGTAGAGGCTATGTTCCAGCTGAAGTAAACGAACATTACATTGAGGTTGTTGGAACCATTCCAATGGATGCAATCTTTACTCCTGTAACTAAAGTCAAGTATGCAATCGAACCTTGTCGTGTAGGACAGAGAAACGATTATGACAAACTTGTTCTTGAAGTTTGGACAGATGGAACAATAGCTCCAGAAGATGCGCTTGCCGAAGCTGCAAAAATCGCGAAAGACCATTTCTCAGTTTTTGTAAACTTTAACGACAGCGATATGTCTGGAAACGATGAACTTGATGAGGGAGATGAGAAAATCAGACAGCTTCTCAATACTCCAGTTGAAGAACTCGAGCTTTCAGTTCGTTCATCAAATTGTTTAAAAAATGCAAATATTCGTACGATTGGCGAGTTGACTAGAAAAACTGAAGATGACATTGCAAAGACAAGAAACTTTGGCAAGAAGAGTCTGACAGAAATCAAGGAAAAGCTTCAGGAATGGAACTTGAGCTTGGGAATGACAGATTACAGCCATCTTAAAAACTCAGAAAACTTAACAACGCCAATTCAGAAGGAAGAATCCAATGAAAAATAAGACAGGATTTAATCCACTTTCACGCACATCTGCACACCGTCGTGCAATGTCACGCAACATGGTAACTTCTCTTTTCAGATATGAGCGCATTACTACAACTTGCGCAAAAGCTAAAGAAGTAAGAAGAGCCGCTGAAAAGTTGATTACTCGCGGTAAGGTTGACTCTGTTCATAACCGCCGTATCGCAGCGAAATTTATTCAGGATGAGAAAATCTTGAACAAATTGTTCACTGAGCTTGGTCCAAGAATGAAGGACAGAAATGGCGGCTACACAAGAATCCTCAAATTGGGATTCCGTCAGGGAGACGCTGCTGATGTTGTAATTCTTGAGTTGGTTGACTACAAGTTGCCAAGCGAAGAAGACAAGGCTGCAAAAAAATCATCAGCTAAGAAAGAAGCTCCTGCAAAAAAGACAGCTTCTAAAGCTAAGTCTGCAGAAAACGCAGCTCCAGCTTCTGAAGAAGCTTCAAAATAAGGAGTTAGAATATGTCTAAAGCACACCGCGGAACTGGAATCCGTAATGAAGCAAATCACGGACGTGGAGTTTGCCCACGCTGTGGAAACAAAAATGTCAAAGTTCTTTATGAAAAGGAAATTGACGGACAGACTGTAAAAATCTGTAAAATTTGCAATGCTGCATTGAAAAATATTGCAAGAAAAGAAGCTCGCGCTGGAAAAGCCGCTGCAGCTGCTGCCGCAGAGAACGCTTCTGCCGAAGCATAAGTTGTTTAGTTGACTATGCGATGCCGCTCTTTAATACAAGAGCGGCTTTATTTTTTTAAATATCTTTCAAGAGAGAAACGAATTCGTCGATTTCTTTTGTGTAGATTGAAATCGCCTTTGTCCAAGTTTTTTCATCTTGAATGTCGAGGTCTGCAATACTGCACAAGTCTTCACAAGACATATTTCCTGTTTTGCTTAAAATTTCAGGGTAAATCTTTGTGAAAGAATCGCCTTTTTCTTTGTACTGCTCGTAAAGCGACATTGCGAAAAGCTGCCCGAAAGCGTAAGGATAATTGTAGAAATCAAATCCTGTTGAATAATAATGCGACTTGACCGCCCACATATATTCGTGCTTTTCCACGCCGAGTCCGCTGCCGTAAGAGTCTTCCTGCGCTTTTTTCATAAGTTGGCAGAAATCTTCCGAATTAAGCTCGCTTTTGCTCCGCTCGCTGAAAACTGAACGTTCAAAATAAAATCGGCTCAGAATATCGACTAGAACCTGGCTTGCGTCTTGAATGTCAAGCTCGAGAGCCTGAATCTTGCTGAAGCCTGACGCCTTCTTGATAATGTCCTGCTTTACGATTGTCTCCGCGAAAGTCGAGGCTGTTTCTGCGAGCGTCATCGGATAATCGAAAAACATTGCCGACTGGCCTTTCATGCATGAGAAATGGTAGGCATGCCCAATCTCGTGGGCGAGCGTGATTACATCTGAAAAAGAGCCGATGAAATTGCTTAGAATCCGGCTTTGATGTCCGAGCGGAATGTCCTCGTCGTATGCGCCGCCGACTTTTCCCGGCCGGATTTCAGCGTCAATCCAATTTTCCTTGTATGCTTTTTCCGCGAAATCTCCCATCTCCTTGCTGAACGAGTAGTATTTTTCAATCACGTAATGAATCGCCTCCTCAAAAGTCCATTTTTTTGAGAGAAGCGAATCCTCAGACTTTTGATTAGGATTTTCAATCGGCGCGAAAAGGTCATAAAAAGCGATTCCGTCAGAAGTGTCGCTTGAAACCGTCATTCCGTGCTTTTTCAGGTAGCTTGCTTTCGCCTGAAAATATTTTCGCCATTCTGGGAGAGATTTTTCAATTGCTGAAATAAGCGCGTCGAGCGACTTTTTGCTCAGCCGGCTTGTCAAAAGCGAGCGTTCAATCGCCTCTTGAAAATTCCGCCGCTTGTTCAGCGTGATTGTCTCGCCTTTCAGGTTGTTGAGGCTGGAGGCAAGCGCGATTTCGTTCTGCTTTAGAAGCGCGATTTCCTTTTTGTAGGACTCAAAGCGAATTTTCGGGTCTGGAGAGAAAGCGTCGTTTCTAAGCTCGTTGAAAGTTTTTCCCGTTTCGATGTCTTTCAGGTTTGAGATTATCTGCTCGTGGAGCTTTTCCCATGCGTTTCCGCCGGTCTGCTGAATCTCCGATGCGAGTTTTTCAAGCTCTCCCGGCATCTGATGCTCAATCGCCTCAACCGCTTCCCTTAAAATAAATTCGTAAGCCTTGAAATCGGGATTTTCATTGAAGAAAGATTCTAGATTTTGCTGATTTTCTTTTAGAATCGTCTGAAATTTTATCTCAATCTGCTGTTTTTGAATCAGAAGATTTTCAACCGCGGAAATATTGTTCAGAAAGTCCGTGTTCGTCGTGTCAACAGAATAAATCAGATACGCGTAGGAATTTAGCGTGCGCGAAAATGAAGCCAGTTCGTCGAAAAGTCCGATTGCGGTTTTTAGCCAGCCGCCGAAATTTTCTTTTGCGTTTTTGGAATCGGCAAGGTGTTTTTCAGTCTTTGCAAGAAGATTTTTGAAATCCTCAAGATAATTTTCGTATTTTTCAGATTTTATCGAGCTGAAAATCGAGCCGAGATTCCATCGTGGAGCATTTAAATTTGTTTTCATAGCCCGATTTTAGCACAGTTGGTAAAAAAGATGTATAAACGGAGAATTGTGAGACGAATCACGAAGATGGAAAGTTTTAGATTTTGTGATGTTTCGGAAATTTTGCGGTGTTGTGATTTTCCCGTTTTTTGAATTCAGAGAATTAAAGAGATGTCCGATTTTGAAAGTTATTTTTTGCAGATGCTGAAATAAATTCAGCATGACGAGTTTCACATTGAAAAATGTGCAGTCCTTTTTCGTACTGAGTACGATTCTTGCATTTTGCGAAAATGCGGTTCGTAGTGGCTACGATGAACGGCTTTTGCAAAAAACAGCAATCGTATTGAATACGAATGTCGGTTTCTAAGAAAAATCATAATCGTAATGATGACGATTGAGAAAATGCTTATAAAACGGCTTTCGTACTGAATACGAATCCTGACTTCTTGCAATCTTGAATTCGTACTCGCTGTTTTTCGTTCTCGCCTGTTCTTTAGAATTTTTTCGTGTTTTCTAGTCCAAAAGCGGAGTTATCCAGTTCTTGAAAAGTTCCGGCCAGATTTCACATTCCTTTTCGATGTTTGAGCCGTCCGCGTTTGAAGTTTGCGGCGAGGAAAGCGCAAGTCCGTGTTTTCCGCGGCTGAAAAGATGATATTCAAAATCGATTTTTTCCCGGCGGAGAGATTGAATCAGAAAAATCGTGTTCTCGGCTGGAACAGCCTCGTCCTGGAGCGTGTGCCAGACAAAGCTCGGCGGAAAATCCTTTGAGATATGCTTTTCGACTGAAAAAACGTCCCTGATTTCATTGCAGCCTGCAAGTTCTTTTAGATTTTGTTTTTCAGTTTCCGTGAGATTTTCGAGAAGCGCGTTCACCGAGCCTTCGTGGCAGAAATCCTTTTCAGCAGTAATCACAGGATAGCAGAGCGCGAGAAAATTCGGCTTTACCTGCTCCGCCTTTAAGTCTGTGAATTGAGAAATCAGCCTTGAATTCCAGTAAGCTCCGAGTGTCGCCGCCAAGTGTCCGCCCGCGCTGAATCCAAGCACGGTGATTTTATTCTCATCGATGTTCCATTCTGCGGCGTTTTTTCTAACGAAAGCGACTGCCTCGGCTGCGTCCAAAAGAGGCTCGGGAAATTTTGTGGGCTTTAGACTGTAGTGGAGAACCGCGCAGCTGAATCCGAGAGAAATCATTTTCAGCGCGATTTCTTCCTGCTCGTGCCTTCCGTAATGGTCGTAGCCGCCGCCCGGAATTATCAGGATAAAAGGCCTTTTTTCAGTCTTTGGATTGTCGTTTTTTTGAAGAATATATGTTTTTATTGAGGGAATCTGTTTTCCGTGGTTTTTAATTGTGAAAGTTTCGTGAATCATTGAAGCAGTTTAAAAAAGAAAAAGGCGCGTGTAAAGGAGGAAAAACACGGCCTTTTTTTGATTGAATCTTTTCTTTTGAAAGACTTAATCTATCTTGCTGCTAAAAGTATATTAGACGGTTTGGAGATTTTAATCAATACTTTTTACTGAAAAATATTGAAAAATTCTGTTATTTTTTGGAAAATAATGTAAAACATTGCAAATTAACGAATATTTTGCATTTCAGGAAGTCTGGAGGAAAAAATGGCAAAAATTGGCATTATCGGAGCTATGGAAATCGAGATTGAGCATCTCCGCTCGCTTATGGGCGAGAATATCACAAAAACTGAGGCTGGCTCGCTTTTATTTATAGAAGGAAAAATTCATGGAAATGACGTTGTGCTTGTGCGCTCGGGAATCGGAAAAGTGAACGCGGCTCTTTGCGCCCAGAGGCTGATTTTGCAGTTTGGATGCACGAATATAATCAACACTGGAATTGCCGGCGCGATGGCTCACGGTCTTGGAGTAATGGATTTTGTTGTTTCAAGCGACTGCGTTTATCACGATATGGATGCGACAGGCTTCGGATATAAAGTCGGGCAGATTCCTCAGATGAGCGTCTATTCTTTTGAGGCGGACAAAAAAATGATTGAAGTCTGCAAGAAGGCTTTTGCCGAAAGCGAGGAGTCAAAAGGACACAAGATGGTTGAAGGAAGAATCGCGACCGGCGACCAGTTCATCTCGGAAAAGTCATTGAAGTCGAAAATCGCTGAGAATGTGAATCCGGCTTGCGTCGAAATGGAAGGGGCTGCGATTGCCCACGCCTGCTATCTGAACAAAATTCCGTTTGTGATTCTGCGCTGCATGAGCGACATGGCTGACGATTTGAGCAGCAACGGCTATGAATTCAACGAGAAAATTGCGGCGGAATTGAGCGCGAAAATCTGCGAGAATGTTGTAAAAATGCTTTACTAAAGATTTTATTTTTTATAGACTTCGCTAAAAAAGAGGTGCGAAATGGACGGTCTGAAAAAATACAAGGTTGATTCTTTTAATCTTGACCATACGAAGGTTGTTGCGCCTTATGTCCGCATGGCGGCGAGAAAAGTCGGCGAGAAAGGCGATATTGTGACGAAATTCGACGTGAGAATTTGCCAGCCGAACAAGGAATTTATGAACACGGGCGCGCTTCACACGATGGAGCACATAATCGCTGAGTGTCTGCGCGACGAGATTGACGGTGTTATTGACTTTAGTCCGATGGGATGCCGCACAGGCTTTTATCTGACTGTCTGGGGGGACCGCGACGAGAAATTTATTGCGGAACATTTGATTCCAGTTTTTAGGAAAGTTGTTGAATGGCAAGGCGAGATTCCTGCCGCGAACGAGGTTCAGTGCGGAAATTACCGCGATATGGACTTGGACGGAGCGAAAAAGTTTGCTGAAAAATGGCTTTCTGGAATTGAGAAAAAAGGCTGGAATCCGTTTCCGGACGGAAAGTAATTTTTAAGTAATTTAAGAAATGGAGATTTGCGTTAGGGATAGCAGCACCTGCGAAGCAGTTCTGTAGCGAAGCTTGGCTTTGCCAGCTGAGCGGAAGAATGAGCCGTGCAAGACGGCGAAGTGGCAGTTACAACAAAACTGTTTGACTTTCGTTGTAACTGCCATAGCCCGACAAAAAAACGTGCTTGCCGCGTTTTTGTAACGCCCTTAAAAAAAAGTAGTTAGGCTTTATGAATTTGAAACAAAAACTAAAAGAGACTATTTCTTCTGTTGCCCCGATTATGGCGATTGTCGTGGTTTTGGGGTTTACGATTGCTCCGATGGAGAGCGAGCTGATGGCGCGTTTTCTTTCCGGCGGCGTTATGGTGATTCTCGGACTGACGTTGTTTTTGTCCGGCGTTGACATGGGAATTTCCCCGATTGGAGAGCGGAGCGGAGCTGCTTTGACTTCTAAGCGGAATTTGCCTCTTTTGCTTGCGGCGAGCTTTTTTATCGGATTTATGATTACGATTGCCGAGCCTGATGTTCAGGTGCTTGCCGACCAGGTGCGCGGAATTGACCCGACTGTTTCAAAATGGGGACTTATCATAATGATTGCGGCTGGAGTCGGGCTTTTTGTTATGCTTGGAATCCTCCGCACGATTTTGTCTATTCCGCTGAAATTTATTTTGGTTGCAAGCTACGTTGTTGTTTTTGCGCTTGCTTTTTTTACGCCTTCGGAATTTCAGGGAGTCGCTTTTGATTCCGGCGGAGCTACAACCGGGCCGATGACTGTTCCGTTCATTATGGCTTTGGGAATCGGCGTGGCGGCTGTCAGGGCGAGCCATTCAGAGAAATCTTCAAGCGATGATAGCTTCGGCTTGACTGGAATAGCTTCTGTCGGGCCTGTTTTTGCGGTCTGCCTTTATGGAATAATTCTTTCGCGTTTTGGCGGAACTGAGGGCGGCGAGGTCGCGTCTCATGCGGCAGAAGCTGCAACGGGACTTGGCGTTTATCTTCATATTTTGCCGGCTGTCTTTTCTGAGGTTGCGCGCGCTTTAGCTCCGCTCGTTTTGATGGCTGCGGTTTTCCAGATTTTTTTGATGAAAATGCCGCCGTTTCAGGTTATCAGAATGGTGCGCGGACTTTTGTTCAGCTTTGTCGGTCTTGTGATTTTTCTTGCAGGAGCGCAGGGCGGGTTTATGCCGGCTGGAGAAAAGCTTGGCGAGAATCTTGGAAAGCTCGCGATTTCAGGCGACAAGGTTATCGCGGTGATAAATTCTGTCGGAACGATTGAACATTCGCTGAATATTCCGGGAATTGTCGAGATTCTGATTTTGATTCTTGTGGGCTGCGCGTTCGGAGCTGTTGTTGTTTCGGCAGAGCCAGCTGTCTGGGTTTTGACCGAGCAGGTTGAAAATATCACCGGCGGAACGATTAAGCGCAAGGTTATGCTTTTCGCGCTCAGCGCGGGCGTTGCCCTTTCAATCGGAATTTCAATGGCGCGGGTTCTCTTTGGCTTTAGCCTCTGGTACATTCTTGTGCCGGGCTATGCGATTGCGTTGACGCTTGCGTTTTTCTGCCCGAAGCTTTTTGTCGGAATCGCTTTTGACTCCGGCGGAGTCGCTTCCGGCCCGATGACAAGCACGTTCATTCTTTCGTTCACGATTGGCGCGAGCGCGGCGACCGGCGGAAATCCTG
The DNA here is from genome assembly GCA_034088785.1 of Treponema sp. GTDB lineage: Bacteria > Spirochaetota > Spirochaetia > Treponematales > Treponemataceae > Treponema_D. The sequence goes on along the minus strand of JAXDVS010000020.1, from coordinate 34,110 downwards.
CTGTTGACGGCTTTGGCGTTATCGCTCTTGTTGCGATGACTCCGCTGATTGCGATTCAGGTTCTTGGAATTGTATTCAAGCTGAAATCCAAAAAAGCTGAGGACTCGAAAAAATTGCAGAAAGAGCAGAAAAAAATAGAAAATTCTGAAATTTCAGGAGGAACGAGATGAGCGGATTCAAATTGCTGATTAGCATTGTTCCTCATGACAAAGGCGAAAAACTTACGCGAGCCGCAATGGAAAGCGGATGTCAGGGCGGAACTGTTTTGATTGGCCGCGGCCTTGCAAAGTCAAATTTGGCTGCCGTGCTGGGGCTTGGAGAATCGACAAAAGATGTTGTCCTGATGGTTGTCGGAAAAGAAGTGAAGAATTCTGTCCGCGAGGCGATTGTTCAGTCTGCTTCAAGTGAAAAAAGAAATTTCGGCGAGGTCTTTTGTGTCGATGTTGATTCCCTTTTGAAGACTGGAGTCATTGCTAAAAAAGATGAAAAGGAAAATGATATGAACAAAAATCCAGAAAACGAGATGATAACTGTAATCGTGAACAAAGGCTACGCTGATGACGTTATGGCGGCTGCGCGGAAAGCCGGGGCAGGCGGCGGAACTGTCCTGAACGCGAGAGGAACTGCCCGCGAGACCGACAAGCGTTTTTTTGGAATGCACATCGTTCCTGAAAAAGAAATGCTGATTATCGTTGTCGCTTCCGACAAAAAAGAAAGCGTTATGTCCGCGATAAAAGAGCTGAAATGCCTTAAAGAGCCTGGAATGGGAATTGCCTACAGCTCAGGCGTTGAAGATTTCTCGCTTCTTGGAAAAAGATAAATTTTTATGAAAAAGTCTATGTTCTATGGTATAATTTAAACCTATATTAAAAGAGGATTTTATAGCATGAACAATCAAGATTTAGACCCTACAATTGCCGCCCTTCTTGCTGAAACCGACAGCAGTTTGAGGCCGGCAAATTTACCTTCTTTTAAGGATATTTCTGAAGCCGCTCCAGAAAAAAAAGAATCTGACCCGAAAGATTCAGTTCACAAAGTTGATTTGGCTGCGCGCGGTTTTAAGCCGATTGAAAAATTTTACGAAGACGAGCCGAATCCTGTTTTTGATGACAAAAGCTACTATAGAACAGCATTGAACGGCGAAGGCGCGCCAGCCCAGCGTGTTCATCAAATCCTTTCAAAATATCTCACTTGCCAGGACCCAAAAGATAGAACAGTTTACCGCCAGCAGTTCATAACGGCGTGGTGGGAGCTTATCAAGGATATGAGCCCTAAAGCCGCTGACTACAATCTTGAAATGCCGAAAAGAATGTTGATGCGCTACGGAGTTGTCCTTCCGTCTCTTTTCACGCCTGAGCAGAAACAGCTTTTTTCACGCGTTATTCTAAGCAACACGACCGGCGAGCCTGTCTATTATATGGACGAATGGTTCAAGGAAATCGCTTCGGGCAGGCTTTCTCTTTCTGCCACGGACGAGGCGCGCCAGCCGCGCAAAAACGACCCAGGCGCGGAGCAGGCGAGAATTCATCAGCTGAAAAGCAAGAATGACGGAAAACTTCAAAATGCGGAAAGCCTTGTGAACCAGAAGGAAACTGAGCGTCAGATGCTTGAGAATGAGCTTCAAAACAGGGTGAATTCGCTCTGCGAACATTCTCCGATGATTGGGCTTGAGCCTCACAAGCAGCCTTACACGGAAGGCCAGAAGCGTCTCTTTGGAGAAATTCAGGAAAAGCTCCGCGCGCTTTTAAAAGTTGACAAGGAGCTTGCCGCAAATCTAAAGGAATTTGAGGAAGCAAGGGCAATCAACAATTCGCTTCTTGACAAGCTGGAATCTGAGCCTGAGTCTGTGGAAGTGAACAAGCAGGACTTAATGACTGAATGGGGAACTGTGCGCCAGATGGCAAAAATGACTTGCGGACGGCAGGGAAACCAGTTCCCGATTTTCACACGCGAATTTTATCATTGTGTTCCGAGAGGAACAGGCTTCCGCGAGAATGTTCTCGACATCTTGAAATGGATTGAGGACAACGACCCGGACTGCTTTGTGCGCGTTCACAAAAACGTGAAAAACCGGATTGTGCCTTACGTGCTTCTCCTTCCGACTTACGGCGACTTCGGATTTTGCTGGGAGCCGTTTGACCGCTATAACCGCGTAACAAGCCGCGGACGAATTGTAATTCCGATGTATCCGCGCGATTTGAAAATTTCTATCCTTATGGCGGTTGCGGACTTGCGGTGGCAGGTTGCGAAGGAAAAGGCTTCTTACTATTGGATGGAAGAGGGCTTGACCGGCCAGTATTACCAGTGGATTGAGAGCCAGAAACTCAAAGGCGACTTGAAGTCATATTTTATTTCTGACTACGTTCTCTGGATGACAAAGGAAGTTGACGGCGTTCAGCGAATGGACAAGGAAGTGCGCGCGATTTTCTGGCGTTTTATTCCGTTCAGCCAGGAGAAGAAAGAGGAGCTTAAAAAGCGTTCTCTTGTGTATCAGGAGCTTTATCAGCGCGATTTGAACCGCGCAATGTCTGACGGATATTGATAATGAATTTGTACAAGCAAGCGAAAGCGTTTTTTCTTCGGAATAAAGTTTCCTCATTTGAGTACGACTGCGTAAAGGCTGAAATTTACAAGACGAACAGAAATCTTCTTTCAGTCTGCGCTTTTGTCGCGTCTGTGCTTTTTTTTGTTCTTGCCGCTCTTTCAAAGATTTTCGATGAATCGGCGGCTTTCGGAAGCCATTATGCCTACGTTGCCACTTTCCTTTTGATGATGGCGGTTCTTGTTGTCTGCCGTCTTCTTCCTGAAAGGCAAAACCGCTGGGCTGCGTTCCTTTTTTACTGCTTTTACGTTTCGCTCTGCCTTTTTGCGATTTATTCCGGGGTTTTTATCCGGCCGGACGACACAGCTGTAATCTATTTTGTGATTGAATTCGGATTTCCGCTGATTTTTGTGGACAAGATAAAGCGGTTCTTCTTGTTTTCGCTTTCGATGACCGTTATTTTCTGCGTTTTTTCGGCGGTTTTCAAGGAGGCGAAAGTCTCCGAGCTTGATATTCTTTACGCGGTTGTCTTCTATTTTATAAGTTTCCTTCCGAGCTTTTATCTTACGAAAATCCGCGTGCGTGAATTCAGCCTGCGCCAGCTTATTGAGACTGAGCGCGACACCGACGAGCTTACAGGGCTTTTGAACAAGGCGGCTTTTGTGCGCGAGTCAAAGAAAAATCTTGCGGCGACCAAAAACGGAATCCTTATTATTCTTGACTTGGACTCGTTCAAGAAGATAAACGACACTTACGGCCATTTTACAGGAGACAACGTCTTGAAGATTGTCGGAACTTGCATCAGGAATGTCTTTAGAAATTCCGATGTGATGGGAAGATTCGGCGGAGACGAGTTTGTTGTCTTTATGGCGAACACAAATTTGACCGACATTGCCATGCTCCGCTGCCGTCAGCTTCTGCAGCTTTTGAATTCAACAAAAATTTTCCCGAACGATGACTCGAACAAGACGACAATCCGCGCGAGCATAGGCTTTTCACGGTTCGAGCAGGGAAACTATTTTGAGTCTCTTTTCAAAAAAGCCGACGGAGCTTTGTACCGGGCGAAAAACGGCGGCAAGAATGTTGTCTGCATGTCGTAGGTGTTTCACATTTTTATTGAAAAGTGGTATCTTTTTATCGCTCATTTTTGGGCGAAATAAATTATATATCGAGGAAAAATCATGGACTTTGTAAAAGATTTACGCGCAAAAGCAAAAGCCGCTGGCAAGACAATCGTTCTTTGCGAAGGCGAGGACAAACGCGTTGTTGAAGCCGCTTCAGTTGTAGTAAAAGAAGGAATTGCAAAAATCATTCTTCTTGGAAACGAAGCAAAAATCAAGGAATTCGGATTTGACATGACTGGCGTTCAGATTGTAGATCCTGCAACTGACCCGAAAATTGATACTTACGCTGAACTTCTTTTCAAAGCTCGTGAAGGAAAAGTCAACAAGAAGACTGGTCTTCCGGAATATGCTGATGTTGCCGCTGCAAAGGCTTATCTTCTTAAATTTGCGAACAACACAGGAAAAATCGAAGGAAAAGACAAGCTCGACAACACAATGTACGGCGCGCTTATGCTCAAGGCTGGCGTTGCAGACGGTTTCGTTTCTGGCGCATGCCACTCGACAGCAAACACACTTCGCCCGGGACTTCAGGTTATCAAGACTGCGCCTGGCGTTACAACAGTTTCTTCTTGCTTCGTTATGGTTGCTCCAGAGGGCGGAAACAAATATCTTAAAGAAGGTGTTTCAGTTTTTGGCGACTGCGCAATCAACATTGACCCTACAGAAGAGCAACTTGCTGACATTGCAATCGCTTCTGCCGGAACAGCAAAGAAAATCGCGGGTCTCGAGCCGAAAGTCGCAATGCTTTCATTCTCAACAAAAGGTTCTGGCGCAGACCCTAAAAACGGTGACACAGTCGGAAAAGTTCAGAGAGCGACAGCCCTTGCAAAAGAAAAAGCTCCTGAGCTTGCTTTGGACGGCGAATTCCAGTTTGACGCTGCAATCGCTCCAGAAGTCGGCGAGCTGAAAGCTCCGGGAAGCTCAGTCGCAGGACACGCAAACACATTCATCTTCCCTAACATCAACGCGGGAAACATCGGATATAAAATCGCTGCAAGAATGGGCGGCTGGAAAGCAATCGGACCTGTCTGCCAGGGATTTGCAAAGCCTCTCAACGACTTGAGCCGCGGCTGCAATGTTGACGAGATTGTTGACACAGTTGCAGTAACAGCTTTGCAGGCATAATCTAAGTTAGAAGATAGATTTTTAATCTTTTTGAACGGGAGCTTGAGAAATCAGCCCCCGTTTTTTTGTCTTTTTTAATTTTCTTTATAAATCTTTGTAAAATTCTTAAAAAACTCTTGACTTTTTTCGGGGGGGGTACACTTGAATAGTGGAGTGTGCAGGAATCCTTTGCTTTGAGGGCTGTCCATCCGCAAGGAGAATTTTATGAAGAAAATTTTAGCTTTTGGAATTGCGGCAGCTGCTTTTGCCGCTTTTTTTGTCTCGTGCAGCAACGGCGGCGGCTCGTCTGGAGCTAATGACGGAACGTCGGAAGCAGCTGATTTTGTAGTCGGAAAAGAGATTTCTTATGGCGGAGACAAATATCTTGTATTGAAAAATGACTTTGCGGAAAATTCAGGCGAGTCATCGCGTGCGGTTGTGGAATCCTACAGCGGATTTTTTTATCAGAACGAGAACGCGCAAAAAGTCAGAAGAGAAAAGATTGAGAAAGATTTTAATATTTCAAAATATGTAGAGCTTTTCTCGGTAACAACAAAATGTGAAAAAAGCACTGCAGGCAGTCTTCACTAAACGATTGCTATTTGATTTTGAATGAAAAAGGTCAGAAAATGTACAGGTTACGCCAGGTTTGGCAGTCAACAAGCATGTTTCCTGAAATAAAAGGGACTGATGAAAAAACTGCTGCCTTTAACAAGCTCGATGAGAACCAGCTTAGAGAATACGACCCTGACTATTTTAAGATTGAAAGCTATTCTGCTGCTTATGGCGATGATTTGTCTAAAAAAGTGTATGTGGAGTATCGTTATGCAAGAAATGAAGACGGAAAAGTTGATTATGAAAAGTTGAAACAGGTTTCAGCTAAAAAAGACTTTGCTGAAATGTCTGATAAAAAAGTAGAATCGCCTTATAGAACGTCGGAGGATTTTGAGACTAACAACGTTTTTAAGTATGCTTTTCTTGATGCGAAAAGCACGTCTAATTTTTGCTATTTTGAAATTGACGGCAATGGAAGATATGGGCTTAAGATTCGTGGAGACGGAAAAATCGGAGGTTCGACAAATGACTCATTTTACAAATGTTGGTTGTCTGTCAGAGACATCGGCTCTACTACGCTTCAATATAGGGCAAAGTCAAGAGACTATATCACTTTTGACTATGCGACAGAAAAGTCTGATTATATTTCCGTTTCCTCTAAAAAATCGACATTCACCGTTGACGGAGAAAAGGTTGAAGTTCCGTCGTCTGTGACTGTGAAAGCCTTGTATTCTGACCAGGGCGTGCCGCTTCAAAAATATGCGGCGGTCTCGTTCAAGCCGAAACTCAGCGATGAGGGGAAAATTGTCTACGAGCCTGATGTTGACGAGTTCATTGAGAACTACAAAATGGATTTCAAGGCTCTTTATGACGCGGCGAAAAAATAGACTGACAATTTTGAAAATATTTTGGGATTTGCTGTCTAAGATTGAAACCTGTGTGCCTAAAAGCTAAAGGAAGCCTAACTTCGGTCATTAGGAAGCATACCTTTTGATATTTTCATTTTCTATTTGCGGAATCCGAAATCATGGTCTCTTGACAACGCAGTTTTCTCTTCGCCTTGAATTCGGAATCCGTACGCTAGATTTAGCGCAGATGCTGAAATCGAGCTGTTTCTGCTCGTCTTAAAATTCAGCATGACAAAATTATATTTCTTAAAAAGTCCATTTGCGTTCGGAATGGCTTGCGGTTTTTCTTAAATCTAAAATCTTTTTACGTATCTGTTTACAACTTTCGGGTCGAGCTTGTCTTGAAGATTAAATTTAACGATTGCCCAGCTGATTACTTTTACCGAGATTGACATTGCGATAATCAGGCCGACGAGAAGAACAGGCGGAAGCGCGACCTGTGAGAATGTGCTTTCTCCGAGATTCGGATTCGACTTCAAAATGAAAATCAGAAGCCCGATTACAATTCCCTCGACCAGAAGTCCGAGCGCGACGTTGAAAACAATCACCGCAAGATTAAAAATCCGTGTCCGTTCTTTTACTGTCATTATTCGTCTTCTCCCGCTTTTTTTGTCTTGACTGTGAAAGCAAACGAGACAATCAGCATGATTCCGCAGACGACAACCGCCATGTCTGCCACGTTGAAAGTCGGCCAGCGGTCCCAGCGCAAAAATTTCAGCGGAGACGACTCGATTCCAAACCATTTCACGTCAACAAAATCCACAACGCCTTCCGCGCGGAAAAATCTGTCAATCAAATTTCCGAATCCGCCGCCCACAACGCCTGTTATTGCCCATCTCTGGAACTGGCTGAAATCGTCATTTCGGAGATAGACGCACACAACGAGAATAAGCACGACAAGCGGCACTGCGCGGAACAAAATCGCTTTTGCGGCAAGCGACCAGCCATGCCCGATGCTGAACGCGATTCCCGGGTTTGAAACGTGGATAATCCGGATAAAATCCCCGAAAAACTGCGCGCCGATTGTATTTATTGGAATGTGTTTTACGATTATGAATTTTGTGAGCTGGTCAAAAATAATCACGAGCAAAGTCAGAATAAGAGGAAGCATTTTCTTTGCTTTCGGATATTTCGGCTTGAATTGAACTTCGATAGTGTTGTTTGGCATAGGCTAAAATTATATCTGAGAAATATTTTTCTTACAATAAAGATTTTGCTGGGCGCAGCTTTATTGCAAGAAAACGGATTTCAAAATATCACATTCCTGTCGGAATATCGATAAAGACTGTCTCGATTCCCTTTTCCTCGTGAAGCCTTTTTGCAACGAGCTGAACGCCGACCGTTTCCGTGTTGTAATGTCCGCCTGCAATCACGTTGATTTTCGCTTCCTCGATTCCGTGGTAATCCTCATGCCCGACCTCGCCTGTGATGTAAGCGTCCGCCCCGATTGCAACGGCCTGCGCAAAGTCGTCTCCGGCTCCGCCTGAAATCACCGCGACTTTTCTGATTTCCTTTTTTCCGAACGCGAGAATGTGCAGCGGCTTTTCTCCGTCTGGAAAAAGCTTTTTTGCAAGCTCTTCAACCGTAACAGGATTTTCAAATTCCCCTGAGCAGCCGAGCGTCATTCCTCGCCATTTTCCGAACGGACGTGTCTTTTTTAAGCCGAGCCGCATTGCGATTCCAAAATTGTTTCCGACAAATTCGTTTGCGTCGAGCGGAATGTGGTAGGCGCACAAAGCCAAGTCATTTTTGATGAACGCGGAAATTCTCTTGTAGTGGCTTCCTGTTATTGTCTGGCAATGTCCCCAGAAAAGCCCGTGATGAACAAAGAGAACCTGCGCGCCAAGTTCGGCTGCCTTTTTTGCAGTCGCCTCGCAAGCGTCAACGGCAAAAGCGACCTTTGTGATTTGCTTTTCGTCGGGCGCGGAATTTGAAATCTGTATTCCGTTCAGCGAAATGTCCGCGTCGTAGTCTTCCTTGTGAAGAAACGAGTTAAAATATCTGTCGAGTTCATTTAATGTCATTTTTTTCTCCTGTAAAAATTATAAAAATCAAGCGATATGATTTTATTCCATAAAATGCGCATAAGCGGCCGCGTCTTGCAGGCAGTGCGCTTTTTTTATTTTATTACATTTTCAATCGTTTTGTTTGCGGCGTAGCGCGGAATAAAAAGCGACTTGTCGCGTTTAAGGCCGAATTTTGCGGCAAAAATCGGGTCTGTCTGCTCGATAAAGCCGAATCCGCTTGTCTTGTACTCGTCGATTCTGTTGAGCGAATAAAATCCTGTCGCGTTTTTTGAATTTTCCTCGATAACGCCGTTGATTGTCTCAAAACCGATTCCGTCTGTCAGATAGAAAACTTTTGTTTCAGTTCCGAAAAGCCCGAGCGCGAGTTTTGTAAGCGTGCTGTATTTCAATTTGGAATTTTCCTTGTCTTTTTGCTGAATCTCGCTGAATTTCTTCTCGTCTGAAAAACGCAGAATCTTCGAGAAGAAATATCTGAAAAATTTCGAGTCCGCGTGCCTCTGAAAAAATCCGCCCGCATTTTCCTTGAAGACAGCTGCGTCTCTCGTGTAAAAATCCGCAGCCGCCACCGTGTAGCCTTTTTTTGCGAGAATCAGAAAGTAAGGCTCGTAGTTTTGAACCGGCGCGCTGAAATTTCCCGCGAAAACTAAAACCGGATTTTCTGAATAGACTTTTGCCGCGATTTCATCGTCTGTGTCAGGCGCGTAAACAAAGAGACTTCCTGTCGTCTTTTGTCCTTTGAAAAATTCATTTTTTATTCTGATTTCGCTGAGCGTGTTTCCTGTCAGAAGAAACTGAGTTTTTTGCGCGCTGAATTTTTGCGGAACGAGATTTGCCGGGCGATGGACAAAAAGAAAAGCGAGCGTGAGCAAAGTCAAAATCAGCTCGACAATCGTCGAAATCAAGAACGCGTTTCCGTAATGGTCAACAATCAGCTTTGAGCGCAGTCGGAGAACCGAGCGGAAATTTGTGAGGAAACTTAAAAAAGAAAGAATCAGGATTGAAAAATTGAAAACCGAGGCTCCAAAGCAGAGCAGCGTAATCACTGAAAAAATCAAAGCCAATGGCGAAAATGCCGCGAAACAGTCGATTCTTGGATTCTTCAAAAGAAAAATTCTGATTCCGGACGCGAGCAAAAGAACCAAGACCAGAAGCTCTGAAAAATAACAATTATACATAACGACATTTTATTGAAAAAAAAGTTCTGTTCCTAGTTCCTGATTTTTTTTGCGGAAGATTTTATCAAGAAGAAGTTTTTGACTGCTGTCATTCCGAATTTATTTCGGAATCTTTTTGTTGCATTTGGAACAGCTGTTGAATCAATTTCAGCATGACGAAGCGTGGCGGCGATTCATTAAAAAATTGCGTTTCAATCCGTCGGTTTCACCTTGAATTCTTAATTGTATTTCCCTTTTTGAATGTGTTATAATCAAAATCATGCAGTCTGATAAAGAAGTAAGTTTGGACGTTTCAAAAATAAGAATGGCGATAAGGGCTGGAATTCCGCTGTCGATTACAACTTATACCTTGCCGCGCGAAATGAGCGTTTATATGGAAGAAGTTCTGACTGCATTTTTAACGGAGCTTAACCAGACGCAGATGATTGAGTATCTGAAATATTGTCTGGGCGAGCTTGTCTCAAACGCGAAAAAGGCGAACACAAAGCGGCTTTACTTCAAGGAAAAAGGGCTTGATATTTTCAACAATGACGACTACGAAGCCGGAATGAAAAATTTCAAGGAAGAGACGCTCAACAACATAAAATATTATCTCGGGCTGCAGAAAAAAGCCGGACTTTACATAAAGCTGATTCTTCAGGCGCGGAACAACAAAATCAAGATTGAAGTCAGAAACAAGGCAGAAATCACATTCAGGGAATACAAGAGAATCCACGACAAAATCAGCAGGGCGCAGCAGTACACTTCGGTTGACCAGGCGATGAACGACATTATCGACCAGTCGGAAGGGGCAGGGCTTGGAATCATCATAATGATTCTCATGCTCGAGAAAATCGGGCTTACGGAAGAGAATTTTCAGGTTCTTTGCGAGAACGGCGAGACAATCACAAGGATAATTCTTCCGTTCAATGAGAAAACGCAGCGCGAGCTTTCAGTTGTCTCGCACGAATTCATCAGCATAATCGACAATCTTCCGCAGTTCCCTGACAATATCATAAAAATCAACAAGCTTCTGAACGACCCGAACTCAAAAATGAGCGAGATTGCGCTTCTTATTTCAAGCGATGTATCGCTCACGACGGATTTGCTAAAGCTCGTCAATTCTGCGGTTTTCGCGCTTTCTTCTTCGTGCCGGAGCATTGCCGACGCTGTGAAGCTCGTTGGAATCCGCGGAATAAAAAATATGCTGATTTCTGTCGGCTCGCTGAACAGTCTCGGCTCAATTTCGGCAAATGCCGACAAGGAGCTTTGGATTCACGCTTACAGAACCGCATTCTATTCATATAATCTCGCGAGAAATTTCTGCGCGGACGATAGAAGCGTTGTTGACGATTCCTACGTTTGCGGGCTTCTTCACGATATGGGAAAGCTCGTCTTTGAGGCGGCGCATCCTGAAATGATTGCCTCGATAAAGAAAATCTGCGAGCAGAAAGGAATTTCCCCGGCGATTTTTGAAAAGCTGATTGCAGGTGTGAACCACGGCGAAGTGGGTGCGCTTATCGCGGAAAAATGGAATTTCCCTGAGATGATTGTTTCCGTAATCCGCCACCACCACGAGCCTGATTTGGCGACTCCAGCGACGAGAAAGCTCACAAGCCTTGTCTATCTTTCTGATATGCTCGTTCATTACCAGACAGGCGAGGTCGATTTCTATCAGTTTGACCCGGAAGTTCTTGCGATGTTCAATATTTCAAGCGAGGAGATGCTGAAAAAGATTTCAGACAGGCTTGAAAAAGCGTTCGCAAGGGAAAGATGCTAGAAAACGGTTTTTGAGTTTGTAGCGTCTTTTTTGCAGTTTTGCCGCAAAGTTTTTCGATTTTTTGATTCTTTTCGGTTTTGCTGAAAAAACGTCTGCTTTTTTAGATTTTTTCTTGATTCTTTCGTTTCCTCAAAATCATCTAAATTGTCAGTTTTCAGAATCTTTCTTGCCTTGCGGCTTTTCTTCGAGCTTTTCAACCCATTTCTGCATTAGAATTCCGTACGCAACGCCGACGTTCAGGCTTGCCTTTAGGCCTTTCATCGGAATTGTGACTCTTCCGTAAGTTGCGGCTTTTAACGCCTGCGGGCTTACTCCAAGCTCTTCCGAGCCTATTATGCAGATTCCTTTTTCTGGAAACTCGAATTCTCCGATTGGAGTTCCGCCGGTTTCAAGCACGAAAATCGGCAGGTTTTTTTCCTTTGCGAATTCTTCAAGCTCCTCGACGCTTTTTCTTTCAAATCCGAGAGTTTCAATGCAGCCCATTCCGCTTCTCTGCGCTTTCGGGTGTTCAGGATTTATGCAGAGCGGCGAGATTATGACTTTTTCTGCTCCCATCGCTTCTGCTGTCCGGAAAATCGAGCCGCAGTTGAAAGGCGAGCGGATATCCTCTGCGTAAACATAGACTTCTGGATAGAAATCGCGCTTTTTCACAGTTCCGTCGTCGTTTTGCTGCTCCGGGTGAGGCGCGATGATTAAGTCCCATTCAGCCGGAAAAGTTCCGATTATCGCAAGAAGATTGTTCCGCGCGAGATTGCAGGCGCGTTTCTCGTCAAATTCCTTTGAATTCAAGACTTCCTCAAGCTGGAGTTTCGCCTCTGGTTTCAGCTCCGGGTCTTTGAGGACGATTCCAATCATCTTTTTTATGTAGTCTGCGCGCGAGATTGCCTTGAAATTGTATTCGTTTCCTTTTTCAGGAATTCCGTCAACATCGCGTTCCAGCGCACCGAAAGTCAATGCCAGCTTTCGCCGTTTTTGTCCTGGCTCTAGCTGGTCGAGTTTGTGAGGTTCAATCATTTTTGTCTTTTAGTAAGCCGTTTTTATCAGCGCGAAAAGGTCGTCGCTTGTCATGCTTTTTGGAAGCGAGTTCACGATGTCGAGCTGCCCTGCGTCTTCTGCCGCAAGCGCAAGCTGCTCAATCGAGACCGAAAGGTCTTTTAATCGCGCTGGAAGATTCGCCTTTGCGATGTTCTGCCGGATATTTTCCGCAAACGCGTGGATTGCTTCCTCGTCACTCACATCGTTCTGTCCCGCAGTTAAGAGCCGAGCGATTTTTGCGAGCTTTGCCGCCTTGTAGTTTGCGCATTCTTCAATCATATATGGAAAGAGAATCGTTGTTACAAGCGAGCGGGAAATTTTGTAGCGGGCGTTTATGCACATTGAAAGAAGGCTTGCGGTTCCAACGGAAGATGTTGCCGCCGCAAGAGAAGCCATGCAGCCGCCCTGAGAAAGAAGCTCTTCCTTTGGCGTTGTGATTGTGAGCGATTCCGCGCCGTTTATAGCGTAACCTAAAAGCGTTGCCGATTTTTCAGCAATCATGTCGCTGAAAAAATTCGCTTTCTGTGAAAGATAAGTTTCCGTTGCAAGGCAGATTGTCTCTAGCGTCATTGACTCAATCTGATTGTCGGAAAGCGTGCTTGAAAGCGTCGGGTCAAAGACAACCAGCCTGCAAAGTCCGCTCTGCGCCTTTATCAGCTTTAGGATTGAGCTTCTCGCGTCAACAAGCGGAATTGTGTCCGTAAAGACGAACGCGTCGCGGATTGTTGTGGGAATGCAAATCATCGGGAGAGGCGCGGCAACGGGAGACGCTCCATCCAGAAAATCATAGATGTCGTGGGCCTCGTTGTAGAAAGCGCAAAGCGCGCGCGCGATTGAAATCGGCTTGCCTCCGCCGAGCGCGATTACTCCGTGGACGTGCGACTGCTTTGCGAGCGTTAGCGCGCGTTCAAGAACTTTTGAGTCGCTTCCGTCAGAAAGCTCGTCAAAAACAAAATAGTCGATTTTTTTGTCATCAAGAGCCTTTGTGATTTTTTCAAGAACGCCGTTCTCCCTTAAAATCGGGTCTGAAATCAGCATGAATCTCGTTCCGATTTTTATCACAGACTGCCCGATTCTGCTTGCCGCATAAGAGCCGAGAATAATATTCGGTGAAACCTTAAAAGATAAATCTGCCATTTTATGTTTCCTTAATCGCTTGCTTTGCCCGCTGTCTGCAGCCTTGCAACCGAAAATTTTTTATCGAAAAAAAAAGACGGAGCCGCCCTCCGCCTTCTTTCATTTTAATGATTAAATCGCCTCGTTCAGGAAACCATTCTCTTGAAATGAAACGCTTCCTGAATTCTTCAAGAACTAGAATCCGAAGCTTGCCAAGATTTTATCAGCCGCAGAGCCGATAACCGCCTGATTCAAGTAGTTTGGATCTTTGATTTTCTCTTTAATTGAGGCAACAAGGTCAGAACGGACATCTGGCGTTTCCTCGGCAACCTGATTCAAGTAATAAGCCTCAGAAGCCGCTTTCGCCTCGTCAGATACATCAATTGAGTCTCTTGTTGAATAAATGCTGTCTTTTGCTGATGTGCGATGAGTATTCTGAACGTTGTTAAGAGGATTTACGTTGTCTATTTTTCCAATCATCATAGCTAACCCGCCTTTTACAATTTAATTATCGGCATCTTCGTCATTATCTTTAGAATTTTTTGACGAAAATTTGTTTCCCGAGATAAAAACCGCAAATTCTCCCAAGATTTTGCTTCTTGAAGCGAATTCGTCGCGCATTTCTGCCGCAGTCCCCTCTAATATCTCTTCGTGCAGTTTTGTCAGCTCTCTGCCGACAACAACGCGCCGTTCGCTTTCAATATCGGCAATATCCGTCAAAAGCTTAAGAATCCTGAACGGAGATTCGTACAAAACCACTGCGTCTCCAGTTGCCAGAAGCTCTTTTAGCCGCGAGCGTCTGCGCCCCGGCTTTGGCGACAGAAATCCTTCAAAGATAAGCGTTTTTCCGCCCGCTCCAGCCACGCTCACCAAAGTTGCAAACGCGCTCGGTCCCGGAATCGGAACAACATTGTGTTCAGCTTTTCGCGCAAGCCCTGCAAGAACCGCGCCCGGGTCGCTTATTCCCGGCGTTCCGGCATCGCTTGCGTACGCGACTGTCTGGCCTTCATCAAGCAGCCTGATGATTTTTTCCGACGCGAATTCCTCGTTCTGCGAGCGGCATGAAATCAGCGGCTTTTTTATTTCAAGATGATTCAGAAGCTGCAAGGTATGCCTTGTATCTTCCGCGGCGACAACATCGACGCTCTTGAAAGTCTCGACTGCTCTGAATGTTATGTCGCCGAGATTTCCAATCGGCGTTCCAACGATATATAAAGTAGACACATCAATAATATACAGTCAAAATCAGGATTTGTCTATTTTTTACGGCTTCAGCAAGGCGCAGAAATCCTCGGTGATTGAGTCTATGCCGTCAAGATTTCCTTTTTCCTGCGGAGGCGCAAAAAGCGAGCCTTCGCCTGTCTCTGGATTTGTGCGGATTTGGATTTTTTTGTCTGTGAGATATGAGTCAAGAAAAGACATCACGATTCCTGCGTACATTTTTGAAATCTGAACCGCCTTTTCCTCTGTAATCTGCGCGATTTTTCCGGCCGCGGAAAGGCTTAAAAAAGCGGTCGCTGTCTGAGAAATCAGCTTCTCCCTGTTTTCCTGCGAGATTTCAGCCGCTGCGTTTGAAATGTATTTCTCGCTTTCCACGAACGAGTAAATCTGGAAGAGCGGCTCTTTCTCGTTCAGCTTGAACCAGCGGTTCACGATTCCTTTCATCACGGTTTCTGCGGAATATTTTCTTGAAATTGCGTCGATGTCAGACGGAATAAAGTAAGTCCGCTTCATATATTCGCCGCTCCAGCGGAGCGTGTCCTCAACCATCGCGTCTCTGCTTTCATAATGATTGTAAAGAGAAGCTTTTTTGATTCCGAGCCTGCCCGCAACGTCCGAAAGTGAAGTGCCGCCCGCATTTTTTTCAAAACAAGATTCAAGAAAGGCAAGAATGATTTTTTCCCGCGTAATCTTTTCTGTTTTAGCCATTTTTTATAATCCCGCCCAAACTGACAAAATAGAAAATACGAAAGAATCGATAACTAACATTCATTAGTTTATATTAAAATTCCGATATCCGCAAGGATAAAAAGCTCTCTGAATTTGCCTGTATACAAGTTTGATTGAGTTCCATCAAAAATGCGCTCTCGGCAGAACCCGTTCGCTAAAGCCGATAAAGAAGCCTAAGCAGCGAGGCTGACGCAAGCCTGAGACGTTTCTGTCGGCATACTGCCGGCTCGCTTCGGAACCTGCCTGCGCGCATTTTGGTAAAATTCCGAAAGTTTTATTCAGGCAGATTTTTTGAATCATAAAAATCCAAGAGTAATTGTATGTAGATTTTTCTTTCCTTTAGCCTTATAATTGATGAATCTGACAAAAATTGAAATTCTGTCGAAATAAAATCAGTTCACTTTTAATGGAGAATTTATGGAAACAACACTTCCGCGTCTTTTTAGAAAAATGGTGCAGCGTTATCCTGACATCGCTTTTCAGATGAGCCGCTTTTCTGACGGACATTTTGAGCCGACGACTTATAAAGAAGCCTATGACAATGTTTTGGCTTTTGCTGGCGGACTTCTTGAAATCGGAGTTGAGCGCGAAGAGCATATCGGAATGATTTCTGACAACCGCAAGGAATGGCAGCAGGCGGATTTGGCTTTGCTTTCTCTGGGCGCGGTTGATGTTCCGCGGGGCTGCGATGCGACAATCGGCGACTTGGAATATATTTTGTCGTTTGCCGAATGCAAAATGGTGATTGTGGAGAATTCTTCGCAGATTAAGAAAATTGCCGGAATCAAAGAGAAAATTCCTCTTGTGAAGACTTTGATTGTCTTTGAGGAGCCGGGCGAGAAAGATTTTGACGAGGCGAAAAACGCCGGAATGACGCTTTATTCGTTCAGCGAGATTCTTGAGAAAGGAAAGGCTTACAACGGGAAAAATCCTGAGAAGGTTCTTGAGGAGATGGAGAAAGGAAAATGGGACGATTTGGCTTCCATCATCTTTACTTCAGGAACAACAGGAATGCCTAAGGGCGTAATGCTTTCGCACGGAAACTTTATTTCCCAGCTTGATGACATTGACGAGCGCATTTATCTTTATCCGGGCGACCGTGGCCTGCTCGTTCTTCCTGTCTGGCACGCGTTTGAGCGCTCGGTTGAGTATGTTGTGATGAGCCAGGGCGCGACTCTTTGCTATTCAAAGCCGGTCGGTCCTGTTCTTCTCGCGGACTTGCAGACTTTGAATCCTCAGGTTTTGCCTGCTGTTCCTCGCGTTTTCGAGTCTGTCTACGACGGAATTTACCGCAAGATGAGAAAGACTGGCGGAATTGTGAACAGGCTTTTCAACTTTTTTACAGCAATCGCGCTTTTCCATTCAAAGCTCGACCGCGTTCTTTTCGCGAAAACTTCAAGATTCAAGATGGACTTGCGGCTTTTGCAGTGGCCGGCGTTCGTTCTTCCGTGGCTTGTCTGCTATCCGATAAAGCTTTTGGGCGGCGTTTTGGTCTTTAGAAAAATCAGAAAGATGCTCGGAAAGAATTTCCGCTCCGGAGTTTCAGGCGGCGGAGCTTTGCCTCCAATCGTCTCGAAATTTTTCTGGGCAATCGGCGTTAAGCTCGTTGAAGGCTACGGTCTTACGGAGCTTTCTCCGATTGTTTCTGTGCAGCCGATTAGAGACCCGATTTTTGGAAATGTCGGCGCGCCAATCAGAGAGCTTGCGGCGCGTGTTGTTGACCCGGAAACTGGAAAAGACTTGGGAAAATGCAAAAAAGGCGTTTTGGAGCTGAAAGGTCCGACGGTGATGAAGGGATATTACAAGCAGCCTTCTCTCACTGCGAAAGTTATCGACGAGAAAGGCTGGTTCAACACTGGCGACATCGCGATTTTGACCGTGAATAATGAAATTTGCCTGCGCGGAAGAATCAAGGACACAATCGTCCAGACCGGCGGAGAAAATGTTGAGCCGGCTCCAATCGAGATGAAGATTCAGGAGTCAAGATTTATCAAGACTGCGGTTGTTGTCGGCCAGGACCAGCGTTATCTTGCCGCTCTTATCGTTCCTGAAAAGACAGAAATCGAGGATTTTTGCAGGGAGACAAATCTTCCGTACAAAACTTACCCGGAAATGATAAAAAGCCCTGAAGTCCAGCGGATGATTGAAACCGAGGTTGCGACGAGAATCAACGCGAAAAACGGATTCAAGTCTTACGAGAGAATCAACAAGATTGCGCTTCTTGAAAAGGAATTTGAGGTAGGCGTGGAAATGTCTCCGAAGCTCGAAGTGAAACGCTTCAAGGTGAACGAGATTTATGCGGCTGAAATCAAGAAACTGTTCAAGTAGAATAAATGAAATGCTGGCGTTGAGTTTTTCATCGCCCGCGTTTCTAGCGGCTTAAAAAAAAGGTGGCTTTGACAATCAAGCCACCTTTTTTTGTCTTTATATTTTCACGATTATCGCGCCTGATTTCTGGTCGCGTTCGTCAAGATTTTCCGGCGTTCTTATCTGCAAAAGCTCGCCGTTTTTCGGCTGGATATGGTTCTCGTCAATTGCGAGCAACATTCCGTATTTGCTGCACGCGTAATATCCTGAGCGGCGGATTTCAGGCAGTTTTATAAAGTCCGACGCGATTCTTATGAAGATTTTTTCATTTTCCGGATTTTGAGCTTTTTGTTCCGCTTCTTTTTTCTGGTTTGAGTCACGCGAGACAAAAATAAAGCTGAGCGATGCCCGTTCCTTTGGAATTCCTGCCTTTTCTGAAAGCCTCAAAAGCGTTTTCGGGGCGGAGTCTGTCGAGAACGCGAAATTGCACCATTTTGTGTTTTTGCCGCTTGCGTTTGTCGCGCGGCCGCCGGTTCTTCCTGCCATCGGACATTCTTCCACGTGCGGGCAAGGCGCGACCGGCTTAAAATTCTGCCTTATAAAAGCGTTCCGAATCAAGGAGATAAAGCGCGCCGAGTGCGGGTCTCCCGGCTCTATCAAAAGAATATTCTGCTTTTTCTCCGCGTTGTCTTTTTCATCTTTGAGATATGAGATTAGCTGGCTGGAATATTTTTTCGCGAGAAAGTCTGTCGGCATTTCGTTTCTCTGGATAATCTCGTTGAAAGTGTTTCCGCAAGTCACAAAATCGGCTTTTTCCTTGATTGCAGTTCCGAGCGAGCCTTTAACCCTGATTATTTTCCACGGCTCGAATGTTTTTTCTGCTTTTTTTTCAGAAGTTTTTTCGTTTTTTGATTCTGAGGAAGCTGCAGTTGCCGCCGAAGCTGCTGCCGCGATTGTTTTTGCCGCGACTGAAAGATAAATTTCCTCGCCTAGAGAAAGAGCTTGCGAGCTTAGGTCAAGGCAGTACCAGACGATTTTTTTTGAGCGCAGCTCCGGGCGCGAAAGCCAAAGCGCGATTGGAATTGTCAGCGGCCCGCTTCCGATGTCCAAAGCGACTGTTTCGTCATCAAAATTGAACGCGGATTTTGGAAGATTCGCGAAAAGGCGGCACAGGCGCACGAGATTCCACCACATAAAGTAGTTCACGTACGCGCTTAAAAAGCTTGCCTCGTTCATGTAGCCGAGCCTTCGCGTTCCGCGCTCGTCTGTGAGCTGGTGCGAAAGATTTTTTACAGCGGCAGGCAAGGTGACTTTCTGCTTTCCGCTAAGATGCATAACGTCCTCGATTACTTTGTCGAAGTTCGCGATGATTTTTGCCGCGTCTTCTGGAATCGATTTCTCATCGAAAAGCTCTTTTCGGATAGAAACAGTTTTTTTCTGCCTGACCGAGTTTCTCCAGTTTGCGTGCGAGTCTCTTTTTTCGTTTTTTTCTGTTTTTTGCGTTTGTTCTGTCCGTTCGAATCTTTTTGTTTCTATTTCTGATTTTGATGAATATCGCGGACTTGAATATTTTTGTTCTTCTCTGAAATTATACGTTTCTCGTTCTTTTTGGAATCTTGACGATTTTTCCTGAGCTGATTTTTTTTCTTTTGAATCTTTATAAAACTGTTTTCTCATATTTTTCCTTGAAATTTGTTCTTTTTTTTCTGAATTCTAAAACTTTTTCGGCTTCCTGATTTTTTTCTTCTATTCTCTGATTCTTATTTTGGGCGATATTTTTTTACGGTGATGTAGAGATTTGTAAGCTCGCTTCTAAGCGCGCGGATTTCGTTCATTACATCGGCTTTTGTCTCGTAAATTTCAGCCTCGTGCAGAATCTCGTTTCTCGCGCCTTCAATCGTGAATTTTTTCACGTAAATCAAGTGCTTGAGACGCAAAACCATATCAAGCTCGCGCTCCGTGTAGAAACGCCTTCCTCCGATGTCTTTGCGCGGCGCAAAACCCGGAATCACGGTTTCCCAATAACGGAGAACGTTCGCCTTTAAGCCGGAAAATTCCTCAACTTCGCCGATTGTGTACGTCAAGAGTCAGACCTTTGGCTGTCAAACCTGTTTTCCCATTTCTGGCGGCTCGGCTTTAAATTCAGCTCGATTGGAATCTGGTCAAAACCCAAGTCTTTTCTGATGGAATTTTTCAAGTATGTAACGTAGCTTTCTGGAACATTGTCCGGGCTTGTGCAGAAAATTCTGAAAGAGACCGGATTTGTGCTTGTCTGCGTCATATATCTGATTTTGAAGTGAATCGCCTTGCTTGCCGGCGGCGGATAATGGAAAAGCCAGTCGGCGAGAGCCTTGTTAAGCGCGCTTGTCTCGACTTTTCGTGTGAGCTGCGTGTAAAGCTCGATTGCCTTGTTCATCAAGTCCTTGATTCCTTCGCCTTTCAGCGCGGAAAGAGGCATAATCGGCGCCCAGTTCATCTGTCCGAACATGATTTTGATGTATTCGGTCGCGTTCTTCAAAGTTTTCCGGCTCTGCTCCTGCGTGTCCCACTTGTTCAGAATCAGAATGATTCCGCGGCCG
This sequence comes from Treponema sp., assembly GCA_034088785.1. GTDB lineage: Bacteria > Spirochaetota > Spirochaetia > Treponematales > Treponemataceae > Treponema_D. The sequence goes on along the minus strand of JAXDVS010000020.1, from coordinate 13,929 downwards.
CGCTCATATGCGAGCGAGCAGATTTTTTTGTCCTGGTCTGAAAGACCTTCCTGCGAGTCAATCATCAAGAAAACGACATCGCATTTGTCGAGCGTCTTGATTGCGCGGTTCACAGAGTAATATTCGACGTTTTCCTTTACTTTTTTCTTGCGCCGGATTCCTGCCGTGTCCATAATCTCGAAATTTCTTCCGCCGTAGGAGAATTCGCTTTCGACAACATCGCGGGTTGTTCCAGCGTAGTCGCTTACAATCGATTTTTCCGTGTGGGTGAGCCGGTTTGAAAGCGTGGATTTTCCTGTGTTCGGCTTTCCGAGAATCGCAATCTTTATCGGGCGGTCTTCCTCGCTTCCTTCCTCAACTTTGCTGAAATCCAAGCCGTCAGTGAGCTTTTTTGCAAGCTCCGTGATGTGGTCGCCGTGGTCAGCGGAGATGAAAAGCAAATCCTTGAATCCGTACTGAAGATAGTTCCAAGAGACATCCTCACCTTTGCCGCCTTCGCATTTGTTCACTGCGACAATCAGCTTGCTCCAGTAAGGGCGCAGAAAGTGGATAAATTCCTCGTCCTCGCCGGTGATAACTCCTGCTTCAAGCAAGAGGAGAATCTTGTCCGCTTTTTTTATCATCTCAACGGATTTTTCAACGACAAGCTCGTCCATTTCTGACTCGCGGCTGGTCGGGTCGCGGTCAAGCTTGTATCCGCCGGTGTCAACGAGACGGACAGGCTTTCCCGCGATAAAAGCTGTGGCTTCAACTGGGTCTCGTGTAACGCCCGGTGTCGGGTCAACAATCGCAAGCCTTTTTTTCATAAATCGGTTGAAAAGTGTCGATTTTCCGACGTTCGGGCGGCCTGCAATCACGACAAGCGGAAGATTTACGTAATATTTGTTCTTGCTGAATCCGGATTTTGATTCTTCCTCTCTGTCTTCAGCGTCAATTGTGTCTGAAAGTGTCCAGTCGTCAGAATCGTCTTGCTCTGGAAGATTCGTTTCCGTGATTTCTGAATCTTTAGAATCCGATGATTCGGAATCTCTAATTTTGGATTTTGATTCTTGCGATTCCAATTCGATATTTTCATTTTTGACAGGTTTCGGTTTTGAAAAGTCTGGTTTACGTTTTTTTGCTTTAGCCATAGCCGATATTCTACCTAATTTTTTGAGAAAAAAGAAGAGATTTTATCTTTTCGCTGTGCAAGATTGCAGCGTGTACGTCATTCCGAACTTGATTCGGAATCTATAAAAGCTGCTGAATCAAAGCGAATTCAGTGATTTTGATGAAATCGCCTGCATTTCAGGCACGCTCATATTCGAGAGAAGTTCTTTCACCTGCGTGATGAGTTTCGGGCTCATGCTCAGGTCGCGGATTCCCATTCCCGCAAGAACGACAACTGAGTCTTTGCGGCTCGCCATTTCTCCGCAAACTGCGCACGGAATTTTCGCGTTTTTTGCCTCGTTGATTGTGTGGTGAATCAGTCGCAGAACCGCAAGATGAAATTCGTTGTAAAGCGGCGCGACATCCGCGTTTTCACGGTCAACTCCGATTGTGTACTGCGTAAGGTCGTTTGTTCCAATCGAGAAAAACGATGAGACTTTCGCAAGGCAGTCTGCAATCATCGCCGCCGCCGCTGTCTCAACCATGATTCCAATCGGAGTGTTCTCCTTGAAATTAACGTTCTCGCTCTTTAGTTCTTCCCGCGCTTTCTTTGCGATTTCAAGCGCCTGCCTTACTTGGTCAACGCTTGTTATCAAAGGAAGCATAATGTTCAGATTTCCGTAAATGCTCGCCCTGTAAAGCGCGCGGAACTGGGTTTTAAGCTGCTGAGGATTTGCAAGGCTCAGTCTGATTGCGCGCAGTCCCATCAGAGGATTTTTCTCCTGCTTCGCGTTTCTGATTTCGTCCGAGCTGATTAGCTTGTCGCCGCCCGCGTCCAGCGTTCTGATTGTGACGGGCTTTCCTTGCATTGTTTCAAGGACTTTCTTGTAAGCCTGAAACTGCGATTCCTCGCTGAAAGCCGCAGCCGCCGCGTGAGTCTGGCTCATGTTCGCGTTCGACTCGCTCATAAAAAGAAATTCCGTCCTGAAAAGCCCGATTCCGTCCGCGCCTTCCTTCATCGCGATTTCTGCTTCCTCAACCGTTCCGATGTTCGCGTAAAGATGGAATCTCTCGCCGTCCGCCGACATTGCAGGCAGATTTCTGTATTTTTTAAGCTTTTCCGCGTGCTCTTTCGCGTTTTTGATTTTTATCTCGTATTCTTTGATTGTCGCGTCGTCAGGCTCGTTGATGACTTCGCCGGAATCTCCGTCAACAATGATTTTCGTGCCGTTTTTAACTTCGCTTGTGATGTCCTCTAGCGCGAAAACCGCCGGAATTCCGTAGTTCCGCGCGAGAATTCCAACGTGCGACGAGACTCCGCCTTCTGTGAGCGCAAGCCCCGCGATTCTCCGTTTTGAAAGAATGATTGTGTCGCTAGGATTCATCGTTTTTGCGACAATCACCGCTCCGTCAGGAACATTTTCAATATTGAAAGGATGAAAATCCAGCAAATCGTCAAGAACACGACCGAAAATGTCGCAGATGTCCTGCGCACGCTCGGCAAGATAGTCGTTTCCGCTTGAACGGAGCTTTTCTGCGTAATCCTCGGTTTTCTGGTTTAAGATGTATGCGATTGGAAAGTCGGAATTCTCAAAAGTCCGCCTTACGTCTCCGAGAAATTCTGGGTCTTGAAGCATTAAATAGTAGGTTTCGAAAATTTCAGACTGGACTTTGTCGTTTTTTACAGAATCAAGCTGGACTGCAACCTGCGCCGTAACGTTTTCAAGCGATTTGGAAAATTTTTCAAGCTCGCTCTCGTGTTCTGATTTTTTAATCGGCTTGCTTGGAATCACTCTTTTTTCTGATTCTGGCACAACAAACGCTTTTCCAATGCCAATTCCGTTGGATGCTGAAATCCCGAATAATAAATTCATACAACTAAAGTTTATTCTTATGTTAAGAAAATGTCAAATTCCGTTATGATTTTACATTTTTCAGATATGGTTTTATAATTAAAAGCTATGAAATTGAATTCTGTGATTTTGATTTGCGCGATTGCGGCGGCTTTTATCATCTTGGTCGCGTTTTTGCTTTACAATTCCCAAAAAAATATGCGCGAGATGATGAAAATGATGAATTTTCAGATGAGCCAGAGCCAAGGAAATTTAAACAAGACGCTCGGGCAGTCCGCCTCGGTAATCGGCGAGATTCAGCAGAAGCTCGGCTCGCTTGAAAACGCCACAAAGCAGATTCAGGAGATTGGAAAGGACATTTCCTCGCTTCAAAACATTTTGCTCTCTCCGAAACTGCGAGGAAATTTGGGCGAGTATTTTTTGTACGAGCTTTTGCGGGACGTTCTTCCGGCGGCGAACTATGAGGAGCAGCATTATTTTAAGGACGGAAGCGCAGTTGACGCGGTTGTGAAGCTCGGAAAATATTTTGTTCCAATTGACTCAAAATTTCCGATGGAAAGCTTTGTGCGCTTTATAAACGCCAAGGATTCAGAAGTCAAGAAAAAGTCCCGCTCCGAGTTCTTGAAGTCGGTCAAGGCTCGAATAGACGAGATTTCAAAAAAATATATCAGGCCGCAGGAAGGCACTTTCGACTTTGCGCTGATGTACATTCCTGCCGAGAACGTTTACTACGAGATTCTTGTGCGCGACAGCGAGAACGGCTCTGCTCTTTTTAACTACGCGATGTCGAAAAAAGTCGTGCCGGTTTCGCCAAGCACTTTTTACGCTTATCTGATGTCGATTTCGTTTGGTCTTAGAGGATACAAGATTGAGCAGCAGGCGCAGAAAATTGTGAGCGAGCTTTCCGCGCTGCAGAACAGCTTTTCCGCGTTTTGCGGAGATTTTGAGATTTTGGGAAAGCATTTGTCGAACGCCGCAGGAAAATACGACGAGCTTGAAAAGCAGAGCGAGAAAATCAGCGGAAAGCTTTCATTTTTCGTCGAGCATCATTCTTAAGATTTGCGCAATCTGCTTCGGGTCTTCTGTTGAGATTTTGTTCACTTTTTTTTCGCTTGGCGTAAGATGCGGAATTTCGCGGTAGATTCTGCGCATTTTTCCGTAGTTTGCGGCTTCCTCGAGAACTGAATTTTCACGCATAACGTGAAGCTGGTTGTTCGGATTGAATTCTCCAAGATTCCGCATTGCCTTGCTGATTGCCGTAACTTGCGCGTCAGAAAGATTCAAATGGGAAAGAACCGCGCGGCTTGCGTCAACTCCGATTTCACCGAGAAAAATTGCGGTTTTCTGAAATCCGCCGAGCTTTGGAAGCGAAGGCAATTCGCCGTCTGTCTTGATAAATCCTGCCATAAAAATCCGCCGATAAAATTTTTGAGAGATTATAGCATTTTTTTTATAAGATTGCAGAGATTTTTTTGATTTGGAACTTATGAGAATGCAGACCCTGAAATAAATTCAGGGTGACAAGTTTTTAATAAATGCGAGTCATTCCGAATTCAGGGCGAGCTGCAAACTGCTCGAATTCGGAATCTGTTATAAAAAATCATGCACAGAGATTTTTTTTATTTGAAGCGGCTCGCCTTCCATTTCGATTATTTTGTCTGAAAGAGATTCCGCCTCGTCTTTCTGGTGCGTCACGAAGATTACTGTGCGCGGATTTTCGCGCAAAAGCGACTTCAATGTTTCTTCAAGCGATTTTTTGATTTTTTCGTCGAGAGACTGAAAAGCCTCGTCCAAAAGCAGAACCGGCTTTGGAAAAGCGAACGCGCGCGCCATTGCGACACGCTGCTTTTCTCCGCCGCTCAAATTTTGCGTTTTGTCGCTGAGCCTTGAAGAAAGCCCCGCCGCGCCAAGATATTTTAAGGCGAGATTTTCCGCGTCTTTTTCTGGAAGAATGTTTTTTAATGGAAGAAAAACGTTTTCAAAAACTGTTAAAGTGGGCAAAAGACGCGGCTCTTGAAAAAGGAACGAGACTTCAAACTGGCCTGCAATCCAGTTTAAAAGCGTTGTTTTTCCGCTTCCGCTCGGGGCAAGAATTGCGGTGGTTTTTCCAGACTCAAATTTTATGCTGAAATCTTTGAAAAGATGCTTTTCGCCTTTTTTTATGGAAAGATTTTTGATTTCAAGCGGAAACGGGCTAGGGACTGTAGCCGCGCCGTAGGCGGCCGCTGACTTGAGCGTAGCGAGGGAAGCGGCTGGAGCGAGAGCGGAATGGCGAAAGCCCCGACCCGCAGGGTAGCCCCCAGAAGTTATTTTGCTGAAAATTCTTCGGAACGCGAATTTTAAGGCTTTTTCGGACAAAAACGAGAGCAGAACGAGAACTGTTGTCGCCGCCAGAACCGACGCGCTTTCAAGATGGACTTGCGCGCTTTGAAGAAATGCTCCAAGCGCGTTTTTTGGAACGCTAAGAACTTCCGCCGCCGCCACGACTTTCCACGACATTCCGAGCGAAGAGAAAATTCCGCTTTCTAAAAACGGCTTTAGCTTTGGAAGAAAAATGAAGCGGATTTTCTGCGTTTTTGTGAGTCCGAAGACTTTTGCCATGAAGAAAAGTTTTTTGTCGTCATCGGAAAACTCGAATCCTGATGAAACTGCGCTTGCCATAACTGGAAATCCCATCAGAAACGCGCTGAAAACCGGCACGAAATTTGAGTTGAAAGCGAAAATCGCAAGAAGAATGAACGAGACGACCGGAACTGAGCGGATTACGGCGAGGGGAAAGCTCAAAAACGCTTTGAAAGATGGAAAAACTCCTGACAAAATGCCGGCCGCGCTTCCAAAAACTAAGGTAAGGAAAAAGCCTGCTAAAACTCGGAGAAAAGAGAATCCCGCTCCGCTCCAGAACGAAAGCTTTGTGCAGAGCGAGAAAAGCCGCGCGAGTGTCGCCGTGAAAGCCGGAAAAATTATCGGGTTTGCGACAATTAGCGCGGCAATCTGCCAGAGAAGAGCGAGAACCGCAGCTGAAAGCAAGTGGAGCAGGGGAGACTTCATTTTTTCGTCAAATTGTCAGTCTTCATTTTTCGCCGAAGTAGAATTCGTCTGCCGGAAGTTTTCCGCCGACTGATTCCGGGGCGTTTTCAAGAAAAATCGAAAGAAGCGACTCGATTTCCGTTCTGCCGTCTGGCGCGCTTTTCCAAGTGAAAGCCGCGTTCGGAATCGCTTTTTCAACGATTTTCGCGTTTAGACCGAGATTGTTTTTTTCTGCGAGCGCGCCTGCGTGCGAAGGATTTTTCACCGTCCATTCAAAAGCCTGCTTGTAAGCCTGAATGAATTTTTCGACCGTGCTTTTGTTGGCTTTTGCGAATTTCGCGTTTGCAACGAGAAGCGTCATTGGGTAGGAGCCGCCGTTTTGATACGCGAAAAGCTGCTGAATGTCCAAGACACGCTTAACGTCTGGAGACTTTGTTTCGGCGACGGTTGCGAAAGGCTCTGGAACTAGCGCGTATTCAATTTTGTCTGAAATCAGAGCCGCCGCAATGTTCGCGTTTGGTATGGAAAAGTCGAGCGTTACGGCGTTTTCTGACTTGCTCAGATTTTTGGAAGACTGCAAGTCTCGTTGTGCTTGCGAATTTAAGTTCACTGGAATATTCTGCTTTGAAAGAAGATATTTGAGCATATATTCCGGAGTTGCGCCTTGCCCCGCGCATTGAACCGTTTTTCCGCGGAGAGATTCCAGAGCGTGAACGCCAGATTTTTTTGAAATCACAAAGAGATTTCCGTTTCCCGTGATTCCGAGGCAGACAACCGCGCCGTTTCCAGCGTTGAAAACTTTTGCCGCAGCGTTCGGCGGAAGAAATCCGATGTCGATTTCGCCTTTCAAAAGCTTTGGAAGCTCGGTCTGCGCGGAAGTGAAATTTTCAAAAGTCAGATTCTTGATTCCAAAACTGTCTTTGTTTTCTATTAAATATGCGCACGGAATTCCAGAAGGTCCGTTCAGAACGCCTGCGCGAACTTGCTTTGGAGCGGCGAACGCCGTGAACGACGAAAAGCAGGCGAGCGCGAAAGCAAAAGCGAGCGGAAGTTTTCTGGAAGCTTGATTTCTGGAATTTTGATTCCTGAAATTCTGATTTCTGAAAGCTTTCGCTGAAATTGATTTTGCCGGATTCTGTTTCGCCGGCTTTATCAAGAAATCATTATTCCTGAAATTCTGATTTCCTAAATCTGGATTTCTAAAATCAGGTTTTTTAAGATAAAAATTCCTTGAAATGCGGCTTGCAAGTCTCATTGTTTTTGTGTCCGTCAAGTTCTGATTTTCCGAATCTGTTTCAGCTGATTTTAACGGCTCAAATCCTGTCTTTTTAGATTTCATTTTCAGTTTCCTTCCCTTGCGATTTCGTCCATGTCTGCTTTCTGCGGAATTCCGCTTTCATCAGGCTTTGTTCCGGCGTTTGCGTAAAGCATTAAAAGTCCGTTTCCGAGCTTCGGATTTGTGATTACGCTCGGACCTCCAATGCAGCCGCCCTCGCACGCCATTACTTCGATTAAGTTCGGGCAGTTTTCCGGGGCAGGAATTTTTCCCGCGTTGATTTGTCCGTAGCTGGCAAGAATTTTCATTCCTGCTTTGTCGAGGCCGTTGATTACAGCCGGGCGCAAAATGCTTTTGTCTTTGAGCCTTAGCCGCACGCTTTCAGCGACTCCGCCAGTCTTCGCGAAATTTCTTCCTGAAACTGTCGGAACGTATTTTTCTGAACGTACAGGCGCATTTTTGATTTCGATATTTTTTGCGGTAAAAAGTGCGTCAACTTCCTCAACCGAAAGAACGTAGTCGATAATTTCTGAGTCAAAGCCTTCCCGCCGTTTTGCAAGGCAAGGCCCGATAAACACTGTAATGCAGTCCGGGTCGGCTTTCTTTGCGACTTCGCCTGTGTAAATCATCGGGGATTTTGTCTCTGAGATGCAAGGCGCAAGCTCCGGCACGTGGATTTTCACCGCGCGCACATAAGCCGGGCAGCAGCTCGTCGTCATCATCTTGTCGCCGCGCTCCATTCTCTCTTTGAATTCGGCAGCTTCCTTGTCCGCCGTGATGTCAGCTCCAAGCGCGACTTCCCAAACTTTCGAAAATCCTGCCTGAATCAGCGCGCCTTCAAGCTGTCCTGGCTTTGTTCCCTTGAATTGCGCTCCGATTGCAGGCGCGTACATCGCCACAACTTTCTCGCCGTTCATAATGTGCTTTATAACGTCAAAAAGCTGCGACTTTCCCATCATCGCGCTGAACGGACAGTTTGACATGCACTTTCCGCAGAAAATGCACTTGTCGTAGTCGATTGTCTCTTTTCCGTCAGTTCCTTTTGAAATCGCTCCGACCGGGCAGGCTTCCTCGCACGGAACAACGGTTTTTATAATCGCGTGGTAAGGGCAGTTTTGGGCACAAAGTCCGCAGCTTATGCATTTTTGATAGTCGATTCTCGCCCTGTCTGTAACTTCAATCGCTTTTTTCGGGCAGTTCATCTTGCATGGGCGGGCAAGGCAGGCTTGGCATGCGTCTGTCGGAAAATAATGTGGCTTTACGCAGGCGTGGCACGCACTCTGAATCATCGTGAGCATCGGCCATGTCGGCTTTTCGCGCTCGTATGCTTCCTTAACATATTCTGCAAGCGGCTTTTTCGGGTCGTAGTCCTCAACGGAGTGTCCAAGATTCGCGACAATTCTCGTTCGCACAATATCCCGGTCTTCCGCGAGATTTTTTCTGATTGGAACAGAGCCGTCTGGAATCAGCTCAAGCGGAATTTTCTCGATTTCGTCCGCCGTTTCAGGAGACAAAAGTTTTCCTTCAAGCTCCAGCCGCGCCATTTCAACCAAAATATCTTTTTTAAGCGCGGCAGCATTGTTGTTAGTGTTTAGCATAATCGCACCTCTGAGTTACTGTTTTCAGGCACGATTATATCACGTTTCGTTTTCGTTGTTTAGTTTTTTTATTTTTTCGGGCGGTCCGGCACTTCGCTTCGCTCGTGCCGTCGGGCTATCCGTGGTTCCGCGCTAGCCGCGCTCCATTGCTTCACTTCGTTCCGCAACAAGCCACTTCTATCCCTACCGCAGGGACATCCTGTCCCGACGAGAAGCAAAGCTTCTCACAAAAAAAACTTGTCATGCTGAATTTATTTCAGCATCTGCGTTTGAATTTTGTCCACAGATTCCGAAACGAGTTCGGAATGACGAGCTTCTCGCAGACAAACTTGTCATGCTGAACGTGTTTCAGCATCTGCATTTGAATTTTGTCCACAGATTCCGAAGCAAGTTCGGAATGACGTGCTTTTATTTTCTCAACATAATCGTCTCGTTCACGCGGAAATTCTGGTATCGTTCCTTGTCGTAGGGAAAATCCCACGCGCCGCCAAAATGCGTTTTTTGTCCGCCGAATCCTGTCTTGAAAATGTAAAGTCCTGCCATCGGGTCTTCCTTGCTCGAATTCTGCGGAATTCCCATCAAGTCGTACTGAACGCAGCCTTTTGTTCGCGCAAATCTGATTACTTCCCATTGAAGCCCGTAGTTCGGCATGCACTCGCGCCCTTCAAGCGAGCTTGCCGCGTACATATAGTAGGCGCGCTTCGCCGAAATCGCCAGAACAAGCCCGCTCAGGATTTTTCCGTTTTTTGAGGCCGTGAAAAGATAGAATTTCGGCGGCGGAACGCAAGCGTCAAGCGGAACGTTCGACTTTTCCTCAAAACGCGGCTCGGAATTTTCGGCTTTTGCGGCGCAGTCAAAAAGCGTCTTGAAATAATCGAGCTTCTCAAAGAAAAATCCTTTTCGCTTCGCTGTCTCCTCGTAAATTTCGTGCCATTCCTCAAGCCTTTCTGCCAAGTCCGGGCTTTTCGCGTCGTAAATCGAAAAATCAACTTCTTCCTTGTACGCCCGCCGGATTGAATTTCTCGTCTGCTGCCGCATTGAAGACAAAAGTTTTTCAGGCGACGGCCGCAAGTCGATAATCACTGTGTCGGGGCAAAGATGATTTGAAGCCGCTTTTCTAAGATTGTGGAATTTGCTTCCAAAATTCATAGCAAGCTCCATCATCTCGGTTCTGAGAGAGTTTTTGTCTCCACTTCCGCTTATTCCGGGAACGTTCCATGGCAGGTCAAAACGCAAAAAAAGCGTTTCTTTTGGAAGATGATTTTTTATCTCGTCTGCAAGCTCTTCAAGAACCGCGGCGCGCTTTTCCTCCGAAATCAGAATTGCAGGCGCGCGCTGCGCATAAGCGTAAGTTTCTCCGCCCGATTTTCTGATTTGAACCAGAAACGGAAACACGATTCCCTTGTCGTTTTCGTCCGATTTGTAGGAAGCCCAAAAGTAAAGCGATTTCTGGTTTGTGAATTTCTGCCTGAACTCGCCCCAAAATGAAGTCTGAAAAAGCACGTCCGTGCTTGAAAAATCCTGCGGGGCGGCGTTTGTTATTTTAACCATGGTTTTAAGTTAAGATTAAAAACTGAAAGCCTCAAGATTTAAGAATGTTTGCCGTGCTAGTGTCGTACTAGTCGCGTGTTTACCATGCTAGTGTCAGTTTTTGGCGTATATTTATAGAAAAGATTTGAACGTGAAAATAATTTGAGATTTTCAAAAATAAAATTTTTAGGAATAAAATCTTCGGGCGATGAATTCAGCAAAAATCAAAAAATCTTTCTATTGAATTTTGAACTTTGATTCGCCTAGAATCTTTTTATGGACAAATTGACCGCCGAGCAGCGCAGCTTGAATATGTCGAAAATTCACAGCAAGGACACAAAAATCGAGCTGACTTTGCGGAGTGCGCTTTTCAAGGCCGGGTTCAGATTCAGAAAAAACGACAGCCGCTATCTTGGCACGCCGGACATCGTTCTTCCGCGCTACAACGCGGTGATTTTTCTGAACGGCTGCTTTTGGCACGGACACAAGAACTGCCGGCTTTTCCGCTTGCCAAAGTCAAACACCGAATACTGGGAAAAAAAGATTTCAAGAAACATCGGGCGCGACAAGAAAATCTCGGAGACTTATATCCAGCACCTTTGCCGTGTGGGAGTTGTCTGGGAATGTTCACTTGGCGGCTCTGGCAAGGCGAGAAAGCAGAAAATCGCAAGCCTAGTCGAAAAAATCTCGTACTGGCTTGAAGAAGAGCCGGAAGAGCTTTACAAGGAATTTTAGGATTTATATTTAATGTCGAGCTTTTTGTAATCGTGAGCTGAAAAGCATCGTCATTGCGAAAAGATTCTCTTCATCATTGCGAAAAGTTCCCTCACGCCGTCATTGTGAGCTGAAAAATGTCATTGCCGCAAGCCTCAAACCGCCGTCATTGCGAGAGGCAGAAAGTCGTCATCGTAATTCTAGAAACGCCGTTATTGCGAAAAGTTCCTCTTCGTCATTGCGAGGAGCGCAAGCGACGAAGCAATCCATTCTCTAAAACATTTTTCGCAGATTCAGATTTCGATTTCTTGCGTTTTCCGCGCAGATAGTTTTCATCATTCTCCAAATGGCGATAAAAGAAATTCCTGCGCGATAGATTTAATTTTGTCTTTATGAGAGAATCGGAAACATTATATTTTTCGCTTTTCGGCGATTTTTTTTGCAGTTCATTTTGATAGAAAATAATTTAAGGAGTTCAAAGAAGAGATGAAAATTCAGCTTTCTGACCATTTTACTTTTTCACGGCTTTTCAGGTTCACGCTGCCTTCAATCGCGATGATGATTTTCACTTCGATTTACTCGATTGTTGACGGCCTTTTTACATCGAATTTCGCGGGAAAAATTCCTTTTGCGGCAATCAACTTGATTATGCCGCTCGTAATGCTTTTTTCTGGCTTAGGCTTTATGTTCGGAACTGGCGGAAGCGCGCTTGTTTCAAAATATTTGGGCGAGGGCAAGGCGGAAAAGGCGAAGCGGACTTTCTCGTTCATCGTTTATTTTGCGTTCGGATTCGGAATTCTTTCGAGCGTCGGATTTTACTTTGCTGTTCCTCCTGTGGCGCGGCTTTTGGGCGCGGAAGGCGAGATTCTTCATTACGCGGTCTTGTATGCGCGCACGCTTTCGGTCGGAGTGGCGGCTTTTATGCTCCAGAGCATTTTCCAGAGCTTTATGATTGCGGCGGAAAAGCCTCATCTCGGGTTTGTCCTCACTCTGGCGGCAGGCTGCACGAATATCGTCCTGGACGCGCTTTTTATCGGCGTTTTCAAGTGGGGCGTTGTGGGCGCGGCGATTGCGACTGATGCTTCCTACGTTGTTGGCGGAATTGTTCCTCTCGTTTATTTTTTTGTGAAGAGAAACGGAACTTTAAGCCTCGGAAAAACTCATTTTGATTTGAAGTCGCTTGCAAAAACTGTAACGAACGGCTCTTCCGAGCTTATGACGAACATCTCCTCGAGCATTGTCGGAATGTTGTACAACGTTCAGCTTCTAAAATACGCCGGAGTTGACGGAGTTGCGGCTTACGGCGTGATTATGTACGTTGGCTTTATCTTTGTCGCGATTTTCATCGGCTACTCGATGGGAACGGCTCCTGTCGTAAGCTTTAATTACGGCTCGGAAAACAAAAAGGAGCTTACGAATATTTTCAGGAAAAGCCTGCAGATTGTCGCGGTTGTCTCGCTTTGCATGTTTGCGGCGTCGGAAGTTGCGGCGGGAATTCTCGCCTCGATTTTCACGGGCTACGACGAGCAGCTTTTCGCGCTTACAAAAAGGGCTTTCAGGCTTTATTCTTTTGGATTTTTAATCTGCGGCGTGAACATTTACGGCTCTTCGTTCTTTACCGCGCTGAACAACGGAATTGTGAGTGCGCTTCTCGCGTTTGTGCGGACTCTGGTCTTTCAGGTTTCCTGCATTTTGCTTTTCCCGGTTCTTCTCGGCGCGAACGGAATTTGGCTCGCGTTTCCTTCGTCGGAGATTCTCACCGCGATTTTGACCGCCGTCTGCTTCCTAATTTTTAGAAAACGCTACGGATATTAGATTTTTTTGTCACCCTGAACTCGATTCAGGGTCTGTGTTAGACTTTTGGTAGATTCCGAAACCAAGCGAGCAGCAAAACTGCGTGGTCAAAGACCACAAGTTCGGAATGACATTAGATTTTTTTGTCACCCTGAACTAGATTCAGGGTCTGCATTAGACTTTTTGTAGATTTCGGAATGACTTGCATTTTTAGGAAAACATCTGCAAATCAAGGAGATTTTATGTCTGAGAAGAAAACTGAATGGTTTGAAAAGGAAGATTTCTGGAACAATTTCGGGCCGATAATGTTTGACGCAAAGCGATGGGCGGAAGCTCCTGCCGTTGCCGAAAGCGTCTGCCGGATTGCGGGGCTTTCAAAAGGCGCGAAAATCCTTGACGCTGGCTGCGGACCTGGACGCATTTCTGTGGAGCTTGCGCTTCGCGGCCTTGATGTCACCGGCGTTGACCTTATTCAAAGCGAGCTTGACTGCGCGGCCGAAAGCGCGGCGGACGAGGGCGTTGACTTGGAGCTTATCCGCGCCGACTTGCGCACTTTCACATCGGAAAAGAAATTCGACTGCGCGGTGAATCTTTTCACTTCGTTTGGATATTGCGACACGGTTGAAGAGGACGTTCAAATCCTAAAGCGGATTTTTGATTCTCTTAAAGACGGCGGATATTTTATTCTCGAAAGCACAGGACGCGAGATTGCGATAAAATATTTCACCGAGGGCGAGTGGTTCGAGCGCGCCGGAAAAACTGTTCTCACGCAGTTTGAGGTTGTGGGCGCGTGGGAAGGCTTGCGCTCGCGCTGGATTTTGATAGACAATGAGACCGGCGGCAGAATCGAGCACGAATTTGTTCAGCGTCTTTATTCCGCCGCCGAGCTGAAACGCGTTTTGCTTGGGATTGGCTTCAAGTCCGCCGAAATCTATGGCGACTTCGACTTTTCTCCGTACAACCAGAACGCAAGAACAATGGTGATTGTCGCAAGAAAATAAAATTTTGCTGTTACGCTGAATGTTTCCGTCACCCTGAACTCGAGTAC
>JAXDVS010000019.1:0-13479 GCA_034088785.1 Treponema sp. | reverse complement strand
AATGTTTTTGAATTTGGAGACAAGATTTGCTCCACGGCTTCTTTTTGCTCGCCGCTTAAAACTCGCGGAGTCGTGTCTGGCGTCTCTTCGGTGAAAGACATTCCGCCAGTCTCGCTTTCTCTTTTTCCTCCGGGAAGCATTGCCCAGACTGCTTCTCCTATCGAACAAAGATAATATTTTGAGACCCAGCTTGCGATTTCTGAAAGCTCTTCCGTAAGAACCGGCGAGTCGTCAAGGCTTTTTAGAATCGGGCGGATTTTGCTTTTCTCGACCGGGCAGTCAGGAGGAATTTCATCGCTTTCGGAAAGGACAACGCCCTTTATTCTTCTGTTTCCGAATTTCACATCGACGCGGCAGCCTTTTCTAGGGAGATTTTTCTCGTTTTCCGCGTCAAGATAAGTGAAAGTCTGGTTTATCGGAATGTTCAGCGCAACTTGAAGATATTTTTCCATAAATTTTGATTCTTACCTGATTTTGCCTGCCTGAAAGATTTTCGCCGTTTTGAATTCGGACGAGTTTTCGCTCGGATTGTTTTTTGACATTTTTGAATCCGTGTTTCAGTCGCTTTCGTAGCCCGGATTTATTTTTAGAAGCTCGTTCCTGAAAATCTTCAGGTCTTCCCAAGCCGGCCTTTTGTTTTCTGGCGCACGCAAAAGCGCGCTCGGATGCCAAGTTGTAACGAGCGGAATTCCGTTGTAGTCGAGAACTTTTCCGTGAAGCTTCATAACTCCGCTGTTTGTGTGCAGAAGATTCTTTACGGCTGTGCTTCCGGCGCACAAAATCGCCTTAGGCTTTAAGGCTGCAATCTGCGCGTCAAGAAACGGCCTGCACGCGTCGGCTTCTTCCGGGAATGGAACGCGGTTCATCGGCGGACGGCATTTTACAATGTTCGCGATGTAGCAGTTTTTGTTCCTATATAAATGAATCGCGGCGAGCATTTTGTCGAGAAGCTGGCCCGCAGGTCCGACAAAAGGCAGTCCCTGCTTGTCCTCTTCCTCGCCCGGACCTTCTCCAATCACGAGAACGAGCGGATTTTCAGCTCCCATTCCGGGAACTGCCTGCCTTCTTCCGGCGCAGAGTGCGCATCTTTTGCAGGCGAGAACTTTTGAATTTATATTCTCGATTGTCGATTTTTCATTTTGTGCGATAGACGACAAAGACGAAGATTTTTCTGCGGAATCTGACTTTAAGGAATTTTCGGAATTTGATTCTTTAGAAATTGATTCCGAAATTGCGGAAATTGCGGCGTTTTGTTCGCTTTCAGAGAAGTTTGACTTTTCAAAATCAGAACTGCTTGCGTTTGCTTTAATAGCTTTTTCAGTTTGCCCGACATTCGCTTTTGTGTTCAGGTTCGGATTTGAATTCTGATTAAAATATTGCTCGCTTGTCTCATTCCCATTCGCTTTTTCAAGCTGGCTGGAATTCTGGCTTTCGTTCAAATCGCTTGCTTTCTCTGGAATTATGTCGTCTTCAAAATCTGGAGCTTCATCAGGAAAATTCGGCGATGAAAAACCGTAAAAAGAATCCGAGGCGGTTTTCAGCAAATTGTAAATCTGAAGCTTTTCTGTCTTGGTCATTGTTCTTTGATTTTATCATAAATATTCAGTAAAATCTAACGCTATGAAAATCGCTATGTTCACCGACGCTTATTATCCAAGAATAAACGGCGTTACGGTTTCTGTTCATTCCTACGCAACGGAGCTTTCAAAGCTCGGACACGAAGTTGAAGTTGTGTGCCTTGAATATTCAGAGGAACAGCAGAAAAATTCGCTTTTTGACGAAAAATCCAGCGACAAGAATTCTCCTTTCAAGATTGTAAGAATTCCTTCTGCGCCGTTTTTGTTTTCAAAGGAAGACAGAATGATGCGGCTCGACAAATGGTACAGAATCAAGCGTGCGATGGACGAATTTAAGCCGGACGTGATTCACATCAACAGCGAGTGGACAATCGGATATTTCGGCGCGCTTTACGCTCATCACAGAAAAGTTCCGTTTGTCTACACTTTCCATACGATGTGGGAAGATTATCTTTCAAATTACATTGTTTTTTTGCCGACCGCGAGCATGAAGATTTTTGGAAGAAATGTCGTGAAATTTTACTTGAAAAGGGCAGACGAGATTATCGCGCCGACAAAGCGGATTGCATCGGTTGTCAAAGACTACGGAATTGAAAAGGAAGTCGATATTCTGCCTACGGGAATTCCAGACGGAAAAGAGGACTGCACGGCAGGCGAGCAGCGGAAAATGGCTGCTAAAATCTACAAGAAATTTCCGAATCTAAAAGGAAAGAAAATCCTGCTTTTTGCCGGACGCATTGTAAAGGAAAAAAATCTTCCGTTCCTTTTTGACGTTCTTGAAAAAGTCCAGAAAGAAAATCCTAAGACTGCCTTGCTTTTTGTCGGCTCCGGCCCTTATGTTGAGGAGCTTCAGTCGCTTGCCGCTGAGCGCGGACTTTCGGATTCTGTTGTTTTTACAGGCTATGTTCCGTCTGACGAGCTTGTTTATTTTTACAAGATTGCTTCAGTTTTCACTTTTCCGAGCAAGACAGAGACTCAGGGGCTTGTCACAGTCGAGGCGATGCTTGCGGGCTTGCCGGTTGTTGCAATCGGAATCCTTGGAACTGTGGACGTTATGCAGGGCGACCACGGCGGATTTATGGTCAAGGAAGATTCTGATGAATTCTCTGAAAAAGTCCTCTCGCTTTTGAAAAATGAGAAGCTCCGCAAAGAAAAATCCGCGGAGGCCTTGGACTGGGCGCAAAAATGGAAAATCTCGAGCCTCACTCCGCGCCTTGTGGGCTGCTATCAAAAGGCGATAGAAAAATTAAAGGAAATTTTATGAAAAAAAATCTTATATCTTTTGCAGCAATTTTGATTTTCTGCGCTTCCGGCGTTTTTGCCCGCGGAAAACAGGAGCTTGTCGAAAGCGGAAGCTGGATTTACGACTCGCTCACCGCAATCTCGCTTGAAAGCGGAATCTTGAATTTTTCAGGAACTGCGCCGCTTACAATCCAGCAGGTTGACCTGATTCTTGACGAGATTGACTACGATTCTTTGAGCGAGAGCGGACGCGCCGACTTTGACAGAATTGTGCGCTACTGCGCTGAAGAGCCGCTCGGGCTTGTTTTTTCAGACATCGTGACGGTCGGCCTTGAGCCTGAGTTGAATCTTGAAGGATTTTACAAGACAAATTCTGATTTGGACTGGATTTGGGACAGATACGAGAGAAGTCCTCTTTTGGACGCGCCTTTTTCTATAAACGTTGTGGATTTTATCACGATGAAGATGGACGTTTTTGTCGGGCAGAACAAGGGAGCTTCGCTTCATAATTTCAACTACACGAATCTCTTGTACAGCGCGGACGATTTTGACATCAACTTTCCAGACACAGGATATTTTTCAATAGGAAAAATGCTCACGAATAAAACCGGCGTTAAGTTCGGGGCTGGACGCGGAACACGCTCTGTCGGACGCACTCTCACAGGCTCTATAATCTGGTCTGACTATCTTACAGGCTGCTCTTATGCCGACTTGCAGATTTTCTCGCCGAATTTCAAGTACACAGGCGGAGTAACGCAGTTCAACGTTGACAAGTATTTTTATCATCATCAGATTGACGCGCGTTTTTTCAAGAAATTCCAGATTACGTTTCTTGAAGGGCTTTTGGTCTACGCTCCGATGGAGCTTCGCTATCTTAATCCGTGGACGATTTTTCACGGATTTGCGGCCTGGCGCGATTATGACAACACCGACGACGACCCGGAAAGCAACACCTGCGACTATTTCGGAATAAATTTGCAGTTCACGCCGTTCAAGAACACGAGATTCTACGGACTTTTCGCGATGACGCAGTATCAGACGCCTTATGAGAAATCGCACTACAGCGACAGCCCGACTCCGAACGGACTTGGATTTCAGGGCGGAAACGAGACTTATATTCCATACGGACGCGGACGATTCCATTTCGCGCTTGAAGGAAGCTGGGCTGACCCTTACTTTTACATAAAAGAAAGCCCTAACTGGTCAATGGTTCGCACTTACAGCGAGAACATGGGCGACAAGGCGATTTTCTATGAATGGCTCGGCTCGCCTTTCGGACCTGACACGATTTCCGCGGAGCTTACTTTCGGCTACGAAGTTCCAGACAAATGGTCGCTTGACTTTGTCTATCTTTACATGGCGCGCGGCGAGCAGTCGGGAACAAGCGTATTCGACAAAATCGACTGGGGCGGACAGAAAACTTATTTCAACACGGAAGATGCGTCTTACACAGAAAACTGGGCTTACCCGGATAAATCTCAGGACAACTGGGAAGAGCTTAGGGACGCAATCTGCCCGACAGGAACTCCAGAATTTGTGAACCGCTTTTCTTTGCGCGGAAGCTACAGATTCACCAGAAAAGTCAAGATGACTTTCCAGCCGAGCTACGTCGTGATTCTGAACCACAACCACGAGCACGGAGAAACCGCAGTCGGCTTTGAAATCGCCGGCGCAATGAACATCGCGTTCTAGCCCGCGCAATTGTGGAAAAGGCACGATTCGTCATTGCGAGCGAAGCGAAGCAATCTTTGTCGCACGTCATCGTGGACAAAATCGTGATTCGTCATTGCGAGCCACGGACTTTGCCCGAGCGAAGCAATCCATTTTTGATTTTATAAGGAAGACTTATGAAAAAGATTCTATTTGCCTTTATTTTTGCATTTTCGGCTGTTCTCGCTTTTTCCCAGGCGGCGGTTGACATCAATGATTCTTTCTATAAAGAGGCGCAAAACTGGGAGCTTCGCGGGTTTACGTCTCCGCTGCCGCTTTTGCGACCTTATCCTCTTTCTGTTATAAAGCGCGTTTTGAACGATGTAATTGAAAACGGAAACGATTCTGAATCAGAACTTGCAAAATCTGAATACGAGCGGATTTTCTCAAAGCCTTACGGATTTTTTGCGAAAGGAAGCGCGAATATAAAACATTCATCAGCCGACGAAGATGAAAATTCTTCAGCAAAAGACCTTTCCGGCGAGATTGGAGCGGGCGGAGACATTTTTCTTCACAATCTTGTTTCTCTCGGATACAAATTCGGAATTTACGGCGAGACAAAGGAATTTTCTTCTTATTCGCCTCTTTATCAGAATATTCTTGAGGACTCGATTTATGACCCTGTTGATGTAGGTCCTTTCAGCGCGTATCTCGACTGGAACACAAACATTTCTTTTGGAACTGAGTCTGTCTATGGAACTGCTGGGCTTAGCCGCGTAGGATTCGGGCCTTTTTACGGCGAGGAGCTTGCGCTCAACGACACTGGCTACCACTCGGCGAATTTTATCTTGAACGCGACAATGAAAAACTGGAGCTATGCTTCCGTCTACGAGATAATCGGCGCGACGCGGAACATTCCAGACATCGACACGGACTGGCTTTCAGACGGAAAATATCTTTCTTTCCATGCTTTAAGATGGAACGCTTTCAAGAAATTCAATCTGACTTATTATGAGAACGTTGTCTTCGGACCTAACTCAAACATCTCGTTCTTTTTGCCGGCTCCTTACGCTGCCTTGCAGAACATCGGCGGCGCGGGCGCGAATATGCAGATGGGGCTTTTGCTTGAATACAAGCCGTTTAAGGGATTCAACTGGGCGACCGACTTTTTCGCGGACGACATTGAGCTTAATGATGTCTTAAAACTCAATTTTGACACAAAGCTCCGCTTCGGATTTCAGAGCGGAATCATCTATTCTCCTGAAAATTCTTTTGTCGATAAGATTTCTTTCAATTATACAGCCGTTATGCCTTACGTTTACGCTCACTGGGAATATGACAGTGACGATTCCGGGGCATTTTCTGGCTACACTTGGAACTATCAGAACTACACGAACGCTGGAATCAATATCGGCTCGACTTTGGACCCGAATTCCGACAAGATTTCGCTCAGCGCGAGATTCAAGCCTGCAAAAAAGCTCACGCTTGACTTGACCGCAGGCTTTACCCGCCACGCAAATTCCGCAGAGGACTTTTCTGACGATGAAGCCGCAGAATATATGCTTGCAGAAAGCGGAACTTACTCAACAAACGGAACTTCATCGATGAGCCAGATGTTCAGCGACTCCGACAGCACGCACGGAAAGCACGTTGACTCCGCATGGGAAAAGCTCGGGTTTATGACAAGCGGCCACAAGATGTACGTCTTGCAGGCAGGATTGAACGCCGAATACGAGCTTTCAAAGACAAAATACGGAACGCTCAGCTTTAAGCTCGGCTACGTTTTTGAGTACATAAAGAACGCCGGCGTGAACAGGGATGTTTATAAAGGCGGAACTATAGATTGGAGTCGTGAATATAATTCAGATTCGAAAACTTATTCTTATAAATTGAATGGAAATAGTTCAACAGAAGAAGAAGTTCGTGCCGCCGCGAAGGCAGCCGCAAAAGAAGCCAAAGAAAAATGGATTTCCAATCTCTATGACTGCACAAACCACTATCTTTCTGTCGGCTTCAAATACAGCTACTAGCGCGTCAATTCACAACTTATAATTCATAATTATAAGTTGTGGGTTTTTGATGCAGAATTGCGGACTTCGGATAGAAAATTGCTTTCTATTCTGAATCCTGCATTTTTCCGACTTCAAAGCGTTTGATGACTCTTTCATCGAACGCTTTTTTTATCAGCTCGTCAACGCCAAGATTCTTGTAGATTTCCTGCGCTTCCTCAACGCTTGCGCGCAAGACCGGGTGGCGCGGACTGAAAAGCACGCAGCAGTCCTCATACGGAAGAATCGAAGTCTCGTAAGTGCCGATTTCTTTTGCGACGTCAACAATCTCTTCCTTGTCCATTCCCACGAGAGGTCGCAAAAGCGGAAATTCCGCCATGCTTTCCGTGCAGGTCATGTTCTCGATTGTCTGGCTTGCAACCTGCCCCAGGCTTTCCCCGGTGATTATGCACGAAGCTCCGGTTCTTCTTGCAAGAAGATTCGCGCATTTCATCATGCAGAGGCGGAGCATTAAAGTTGTGAACGCTTCAGGAGACTTTTTCTTGATTTCCATCTGGACTTCCGTGAACGGAATTATGTTTATGTGCGTTCTGATTCCGTAGCCGCTCAAAATTTCAGCAAGATGCTCGACTTTCTCCCTTGCCTCGTCGCTTGTGTAAGGGTAGGCGTGGAAATAGCAGCAGTCAACCGTCATTCCTCGTCTCATCATCTTGTAGCCAGCCACAGGAGAATCCAAGCCGCCTGAAAGAAGCAGAAGCCCTTTTCCAGACATTCCGACTGGAAGACCTCGCCGCGCCTTGATTCTGTCCGAATAGACATAGCACTTGTCGCGCACTTCAATCATAATCACAACGTCAGGATTTTTAACGTCAACATCAAGAATTTTTTCCTTGCAGACAAGCTCCGCTCCTTCCGAGCAGATTCCGTAATGGTCATAAGGAAAAGTCTTGTCGCTTCTTCTGGACTCAAGCTTGAAAGTTTTCGCGCCGTTTTCTTTTGCGCGCAAAGCCTCGTTGTAGACTTCCTTTTTTATTGCCTCGATGTCTTTTTCAACAACGACAGTCTCCGCCCAGCCTGTAATTCCAAGAAGATGGTCTAGAGTCCATTTTGCCCTTTCACAGAAATCTTCTCCGCATTCAATATAAAGACGGCCTGAATTCAGCCGCACTTTCGCGTCTGTGTCTTTAAGATAAGCGTAAGTGTTTTTTACAAGCTGCCGCTCAAAAGTCTTGATGTTCGAGCCTTTAAGCATAAGCTCGCCAACTTTTCCAAGAAATGTATGTGTCATAAGGGGAATTATAACGAAATGCGGGAAAAGAGAGAATAAATGGGGATAGGTGGGACGAGGGATACGAATCTCGTCATTCCGAACTCGTTTCGGAATCCGTAAAAATAAAATTCAGAAAATCTCAGTAAAAGCAATCTTTCATTCCGAACCCGAGAACATTCGTTCTCGCTTTGATTCGGAATCCGTAAAGAATATTTTGCACAGATGCTGAAACAAGTTCAGCATGACGCTAATTTGTCATTCTTATAAAAAATCTCGTCATTCCGAACTTGATTTCGGAATCCGTAAAAATAAAATTCAGAAAATCTCAGTAAAAGCAATCTTCCATTCCGAACTCGAGAACAGTTGTTCTCGCTTTGTTTCGGAATCCGTAATCTATATTTGACGCAGATGCTGAAACAAAATGCGTGATTAAAATCACGAGTTCAGCATGACAGCCTTTTGATAAAAAACTTGTCATTCCGAACCTTGTTTCGGAATCTATAAAAACATTTCAATCGCTTCGAAACCGCCAAAATCCGTTTTTATTGACAAAAAGACAAAAAATGTCATAATGAAATAATGGATTTAAGCAAACTTCAAAAAGGTCTTGGAGAAACAATTCCGGCTCTCCTAAAAAATAAAGTCAAGAAAATTCCAAACTACACATTGCAGGCTGTAAAGAACAAGAGCGGCATTTTTGTTCGCTACAGCTACTCGCAGGTTTACCAGCATGTTGTGGAGCTTGCGTGGGCATTCAAGAAGCTCGGAATCAAGAAAGGCGACCGCGTGGGCCTTATGAGCGACAACCGCCGCGAATGGCTCATCTGCGACTACGCGCTTCTTTCGCTCGGCGCGATTGATGTTCCGCGCGGCTGCGACTCGATGGGCATTGAAATGCGTTTTATCCTGAACTTTGCGGAATGTGAGTTTTCAATCTTTGAGAACGCAAGGCAGCTCCAGAAAGTCCTTGAAAAAATCGATGAAGTTCCGCTTCTAAAAACCGCGATTCTTTTTGACCATCCTGACGAGAAAACAAAGCAGGAAGCCAAAGAAAAAGGCATTGAGATTGTCTATTACTCGACTCTTGAATCCGAGGGAAGCCAGATTACAAAAGAGGACTGGCTTGAAATCGAAAAAATAATGGACACCGTAAAAAAAGACGATGTCGCGACGATAATCTTCACTTCCGGAACGACAGGACTTCCGAAAGGCGTTCAGCTCACGCACGACAATTACATGGCTCAGTGCGAGTCTGCCCATTTTGTGCTTGGTCTTATGCAGCCGGGCGATATGTGGCTCACGGTTCTTCCAATCTGGCACAGCTTTGAGCGCGCGTTCTGCTACATGGTGATTGCGCTTGAAGGCGGATTTGCCTACTCAAAGCCTGTCGCGTCTGTAATGCTCAACGATATGCAGCTTGTCCAGCCGCAGTGGATGAATGCGGTTCCGCGATTGTGGGAAGCCGTGGCGCAGGGCTTGTACCGCGAAATCAAGAAGATGAAGCCTCTTGAAAAAATGATTGTGAACTGCTCGATTGCTTACGGAAAACTCTACTATTCGATGAAAGTGCGCGTGTTCGGTCTAAAATGCCGCTACCGCTGGTATCCGAGATTCTTGGAGACTTTAATCGGCGTGATTCCGTTCGCTCTTCTTTGGCCGGGCTATCTTCTGGGCGAGCAGCTCGTATATTCAAGAATCAGGGCGAAATTCGGCGGAAAATTCCGCGCTGCAATTTCAGGCGGCGGCGCGCTTCAGCCGGAGACAGAAAAATTCTTCAACGCGATTGGATTCAATCTTCTTGAAGGCTACGGAATGACAGAGACAGCCCCTGTAATCTCCGTGAAGAATTCAAAAAAGCCTAGAACAAACAATGTCGGTCTCGTTTTCCCGGATTTCGATGTGAAAATCGTAAAGGAAAAAGACGGACAGATTGCGGACACAAAGCCGCTGAAACCTGGCAAAAAAGGTCTGATTTTGGTTCGCGGCCGGCAGATTATGAAAGGCTACTACAAACGAGATGACCTGACAGAAAAAATCATCGACAAGGAAGGCTGGCTCAACACTGGCGACCTTGGAATGATTAGCTGCGACAACGAGCTTAAAATCGTCGGACGAGCAAAAGACACAATCGTATTGCTCGGCGGCGAGAACATCGAGCCTGCCGTCATTGAAAAATCCTTGAACGCAAGCCCGTACATCGAACGCACTGTTGTAATCGGGCAGGACCAGAAATATGTGAGCGCGCTTATCGTTCCTGACGAGAGCAACGTTGTCTCGTATGCCGAGGAAAACAACATCGTCTACGACAACTACGACGCGCTTCTCGAGACAAACGAGATTCAAAGCCTTTTCCGCTCTGAAATCGACGCTCTCGACAACGCAAAGACAGGATTCAGAACCTGCGAGCGAATATTCAAGTTCGCATTGCTAAAAGACAGCTTCGAGATTGGAAAGGAAATCAACCAAAAGCAGGAGCTTATGCGCCACAAAATCGTGCAAATTTACAAAAAGCAGATTTCAAAGCTGTTTTAAGTTTTCCTGTATGACGACATTTTTGAAGGTAAGAATATCGTCATGCTGAATTTATTTCAGCAGCTGCGCAGCAATTCTTCTGTCATGCTGAACTCGTTTCAGCATCTTTATCAGATATAATGAAAAGATTATGAAAAGCGGGCGGAGCGTTTCAATATGAAGCGTGCCGTCTGTTTTTTTGTCTTAAGGATTTCCCAAGTCGCGGTTTTAAACATGCATCTTGTTTCCGCAGTTGAATAAAATCACTTTTATTAGGTTTTCGCCGGCGGCAGCTATATGCAACAATCTGTATTTGTTCTATGCGGAAACTTTCATTATCCGCAGAATATTGCTTGTAATATTTCCGTGCTAACCACCGCTGATTAAGTTAATAAGCGGCTTGTTGATTAAACTGATAATCGCTGTGCTGATAAGCCTAGCAAGCACTGTAATGATTAGCATATCATCGCAATGTTGATTAGTTAATCAGCATTGTATTGATAAATTAATCATCGCTGTATTGATTATTTTGTCATCAGCAACGTGATAAATCTAATTTTTTTACGGAAAATCATTCGAATTATTCCATATTTATAATCGATAGAAAATTTTGTTCCTTAATGGTAGACTAAAACAAGGAAAATAAAAATGTCTACAAATAAATCACAATCAGTAGAACCGAACATCGCGGACTTGGCGAACGGCTGGCTAAAATCATACAAACTTGACTACAAGCTGGAACAGGAAAGCCTTAACACACAAATTGACGAAGCCTTGAATGAATATGCTTCCAAGCAGGGCGGAAACGGCGGAAACCGGCCGGACTGTAAACTTCTTCTAAAAGACAGCAATCTAAAAGACTGGCCTATTCTTATTGAATACAAGGGCTATAAAGACAGGCTGGTAAAATTTGACGAAGATGGCAAAGTCTCTATAAAAACAAAAGACAATAAAAATGACTACAAGAGCATAAGCTCCTACGCTGTAAACGGAGCTGTTCATTATGCGAACGCTCTTTTGCAGTATACTGACTATGAGGATATTATTTCGGTTGGCGCGACTGGCTATAAAGACTCAGACGGAATAAAAATTCAAATAGGCGTTTATTATGTTTCAGGAAAAAATCTGGGCTATGGACAAAAGGTAGGGGAGTTTTCTGATTTTTCGTTCTTGAAAAAAGAAAACTTCGACAGTTTTATCCAGACTGTAAAGGCCTTGAATCTTACAGACGAAGAGCGAAATAACGCTATAAAAAGCCGTGAAGCTGAAATCTATGCAAGCCTTGTAAAACTTAACAACGACATTTATAAAAAAGAAAGCGGGCTTAGTGAATCTGCCCGGATATATCTTGTTGCCGCGTCAATCATTGCAAATCTTGGAATCAAAGGTGAAGTTCCTCCGCTGGAAAAAAAAGATTTGAAATGTCTTCCTGCTAAAGGCGAGCGCGACGGCGATGTTATGATTCGGAAAATAGAGACATTCCTTAATGCAAAGAATGTTCCTGACGACAAAAAGAATCTTATTGTGCAGACTTTTTCGGAAGCTCTTTTGACAAATGAAAATATAAACAAGCCGTTCAACGGCGAAACTCAATTAAAAAGAGTCTTTTCAAAAGTTATTGATGACTTGGGGCTTTATTACAAAATAGGACTCACAACCGATTTTACAGGAAAACTTTTCAATGAGATGTACAACTGGCTTGGCTTTACTCAGGATAAGCTGAACGATGTTGTTTTAACGCCTAGCTATGTTGCAACTCTTTTGGCGCATCTTGCCCGCGTGAACAAAGATTCTTATGTGTGGGATTTTGCCACAGGCTCGGCAGGTCTTCTGGTTGCGGCTATGAACATTATGATTGATGACGCAAAAAGAGATTCTGAAAAAAACGGAAGCCCTGAAAAATTCAGGGAAAAAGAATCGTTTATCAAGGCTAATCAGCTCTTGGGGCTTGAGATTCTGCCTCAGATTTATATGCTTGCCGTTTTGAATATGATTTTGATGGGCGACGGAAGCTCCAACATTCTGAACAAGAATTCTCTGAGCGATTTTAACGGAAATTACGGTTTTAGGCATCCTGCAGAAAAATTTCCGGCAGACGCTTTTGTATTAAATCCGCCGTATTCTGCGGAAGGAAACGGAATGATATTTGTGGAAAAAGCCCTTTCAATGATGAAAAATGGCTATGCCGCAATAATTATACAAGGCTCAGCGGGAAGCGGAAAAGCAGCTGATTTTAACAAGAGAATTTTGCAGCGCTCAACTCTTCTTGCAAGCATAAAAATGCCGATTGATTTGTTTGCAGGAAAATCCAGCGTTCAGACTTACATTTACGTTTTTAGGGTGGGCGAGCCGCATAAGGCAAAATGCGTTGTGAAATTCATTGATTTTTCAAATGACGGCTACACCCGCACAAACCGCAAAAAGGCAAGCGTGAATCTTAGGGACACTGACCACGCAAAAGAACGCTATGCGGAAGTTGTGGACCTTGTGGAATTTGGAAAAGGAAGCCTAAAATATCTGACCGAAAACGAATACTTTGAAGGAACGATTGATCCTGAAAAAGGCGACGACTGGAACCAGAGCGCGCCGGTAGACACAAAGCCCACTTTGGACGACTTCAAGAAGACTGTCGCGGACTATCTTGCTTGGGAAGTGAGCAATGTAATAAAAAGCGAGGCGAACGACAGCCTGGGAAAATAAATGCCCCGCTTAGCAAAAAGCTGAATGAAGTTAAGTGGGGCGAATTTAAGATTGGGGATTTGTTTGAGATTCTTTCCTATAAAAAAAGATTTGATGCAAATAAAGTTCAATTGGAAAAGCATGGTCATCCGTATATTGTCAGGACAGCCTTAAATAATGGTTTAAAAGGTTTCTTGAACGAAGATGAAAAATATCTTAACGACGGAAATACAATTTCTTTTGGGCAAGACACAGCCACAATGTTTTATCAGGAAAAGCCGTATTTTACAGGTGATAAAATAAAGATTTTAAAGCCTAAATACAGCCGTTTTGGAAAGGCAAATGCCTTGTTTTTTATTACAGAAATGACAAAATCTTTTTCAAATTTTTCTTGGGGAAGTGCAAGTTTTAGTGTTGATACAATTTCAGACCAGCAAGTTTCTCTTCCTATAACTCCAGAAAACAAAATCGATTTTGATTTTATGGAAGCGTTTATACGCGAACTCGAAGAGGAGCGTATACGCGAACTGGCCGCTTACCT
>JAXDVS010000018.1:0-20405 GCA_034088785.1 Treponema sp. | reverse complement strand
CTCTACTCGTTCTTTTCGCTCTGCGGATGATGTTCTTTATTTTACTCCAAATTAAATTAAAGCAACAAGGAATATTTTTGAAGTTCACTTGAAGTTTTGTGAATCTTTCTTCAGTTTTCCCACCACTTCACTTTTTATAATCGGCATTTTAGATTTTTGCTTTAGGAAACAAATCTCATAGAAAAAAACGACGATTTTGCCCTGATTTTGATTCATTTTTTTGATAAATTGCCGAAAATTTTTAATATGAAGAAGAGTCTTTTTATTTTTGTTTTGCTGGCCTTTTTCAGTTTTCTTTATGCAAAAGAAAAGCCGGCAGAAGCAGACATTCCAGACACTTATGAATATGACCAGCTCGTAGGCTCGCTTGACGGAGTTAATCCGCCGCGCGTCGAGGGAAACTATATAATTTTTACAGCTCCGGCAAACGCGCGCTCAGTCGGAATCGCCTTTGACTTTGAAAATTTCAGGACAATGCACAAGTTCCAGCTTTACAAGACTTATTCTTTTGAAGGCGAAATCACAAGCGAGATTTTTTTCTACATTCTGGAGCGTCCAAAAAAGACTTCACGAATCTGCTACAGGCTCATAATCGACGGACTTTGGACAACCGACCCGCAAAATCAGAACGTTTTGTACAACTCAACAGACGGCTACACGCTTTCCTATCTTGACATCGACGAAGTTGACCCGATTGTAACCGAAAAAAACTCCTCAGGTCTCACAAAATTCGTCTGCTTTGCCGAAAGCGGTCAAACAATCCGTCTCGGCGGAACTTTCACAAACTGGGACTCATGGATTTACGAGATGAAAGAAGTTGTCCCCGGCCGCTACGAAATCTGCCTTCCGCTCCACCCTGGCACTTATTATTACGCGTACTACAACGGAATCAGCTCATTTACCGACACCACAAACCCGATGAAAGGCTACTCAAAAGACGGCAGAATCGTAAGCCGAATCACAATAAACTAAAAGGAAAAGCGACACCTTTATTCAAAAGGTTTCTCTTTTCCTTTCAATCCTTTTCTCTTCCAAAGCCTCTAAAAATCACTGCAGAACACAAAAACACGAAAAGCCTGCGGCGGCAAATCAGAATTTCACGCTGGCTGAGACTCAAAAACAAACTCGCCGTTCCAAATTCGAAAGCTTATTCAAAATCCAAATATCAAAAAAAGTTCCAGTTCAGCGCGAAAAACATAAAAAAATGCTTTAGCTCCAGTTCGGCACGAAAAATATAAAACGCAAAAAAAAATCGGAAAACAGCAATTTTCAAAAATCAGCCGCTTTCCGATTCATAAAAAATATTTTCAGAAATTAAAATCCGAATCCGCCCGGAAACTTTCCGTTGAATCCAGCAAAAGGATTTTTTCCGCCAGCTCCAGCTCCTCCCATTCCTCCGGCTACGCCGAGCTGCTGCATAAGTTTTCCCTGCAATCCTTTGTTTCTTGAAAGCTTTTTCATTGTGAGCTTCATTTTTTCAAACTGCTTAATCAGCTTGTTCACTTCGGCAACGCTTGTTCCGCTTCCTGCGGCAATCCGCTTTCTTCTTGCCGGCCCGATTATCAGATGATTTTTTCGCTCTTTTTTCGTCATCGACTGAATAATCGCTTTCTGGCGTTTCATTCCGTCCATGTCAATCTTGCTCGTGTCAATCTGCCCTGAAAGTCCCGGAATCATCTCCATTAAAGAAGAAATGCTTCCCATCTTGTTCATGCTTTCAAACTGGGAAAGCATATCCTCAAGAGTGAACTCGTTTCGGGCCATTTTCTCCTGAAGTTTCTGCGCTTCCTCAACGTCAACTTTTTCCTGAGCTTTTTCAACAAGCGAGACGATATCGCCCATTCCGAGAATTCGGCTTGCAATCCGATCAGGATGGAAAGGCTCAAAATCCTCAGTTTTCTCGCCAGTTCCGATAAAAAGAATCGGCTTTCCAGTAATCGATTTAAGAGAAAGAGCCGCACCGCCGCGCGCATCAGAATCGAATTTTGTGAGAATTACGCCCGTAAGACCAAGCTGCTCATCAAAAGACTGCGCAATTTCAACCGCGTTCTGGCCTGTCATCGCGTCGGCAACAAGCAAAGTTTCAACCGGCGAAACTGCTTTTTTTACATCGACAAGCTCCGCCATCATGCTTTCATCAATCTGAAGACGGCCGGCAGTATCAACGATAACGGTGTCGATTCCGTTTTTCTTCGCGTAAGTCAGACCGTTTTTCGCGACTTTTACAGCGTCTTTCGGAGCCGCATTTTCCTCAAAATAAACAGGAACATTGATTTTTTCTCCAAGCTGCCTTAACTGCTCAACAGCCGCAGGACGAACCAAGTCGCAGGCAACCAAGAGAGGCTTTCTTCCCTCTTTTGCAAGGCGAGCCGCCAGTTTATGCGCCGCAGTTGTCTTACCAGCGCCTTGAAGACCGAGAAGAAGAATCACAGACTGCGTGTCAGGCCCTTTCAGCTTCAAATCAACTTTGGAATCTCCCAAAAGCTTAACAATTCTGTCATAAATGATTTTTACTAACTGCTGCCCCGGGTCAACCGCGCGGAGAACCTTTTCGCCTTTCGCTTCTTCAACAGTCGCGTTCACAAAGCGACGAACAACGCGCAAATTCACATCGGCTTCAAGAAGAGCCATTTTTATCTGCTCAACTGCGTCCTCGATGTTTTTTTCTGTGATTGTTGATTTTCCGCTTACCGTGCGGACAATATCGCTGAATGTGTTTGTAATCTTCTCAAGCATTTATTTTTCCTGTTTTTTCTTTAGACTTCAACTTAGTCTTCAGAATTTGAGATTTTTCCCTGAGTCAAAAGCTCCTGCAAGAAATCCATCGGCTTTATCTCTTTGTTCAAAATTCTGTAAAGTCCGTCGCAGATTGTAAGCTTCAAATTGTATTTCTGCGCAATCTCGTGGACAAATTTGCAGGCAACCGCACCCTCAGACAAATATCCGATTTCGCTGATTCTTGCAATCAAGTCATCAAGATTCTTGAATTTGTCGAGAATGTTTGTCTTGATGATGTCCTGGCCAAAACGTCTGTTGCGTCCGTATTTTGAGCGGCAAGTTACGTCCAAGTCGCCTACTCCAGCAATCGAAGTGAAAGTTTCAGCGTGAGTCGCGCCCAAGGCGAAGCCAATCTGCTGAATTTCGTTGAGACCTGCGGCAAGCAAAAGCGATTCTGTATTGTCGCCGAAAACATCTGAATGTTCGCTGACCGCGTCAAGAGAGCCGTAAACAACCGCGATTACGTTTTTCGCAGCCGCGCAAACCTGAACTCCAACAGCGTCAAGCGATGAATAGACCATAAGCCCAGGAACGCGCAAAAGCTCGCGGAATTTGATTGAGTTAAGGGCATGCTCGCTCGCCGCAATCAAGCCGGTGAGTTTTCCCATTGCAACTTCCTCTGCGTGAGAAGGTCCTGAAATATAAACGAATGCGTTTCTGTAACATTCAGGGAAAACATCGTTCAAAGCGTCAAGAACAAGGCGCGGGCCGTTTTCAGAAGCGATAAATCCTTTTGTAAGAACGCCGATAACTGTCTCGCCGTTTTTGATTGAAGGAACGTCGATAATCTGCTTTGCTGTGCTTGCAAGATAAAGCGAAGGAGAAGCGAGAATCAGATATTCTTTTCCGTCCGCAACTTCCTTGATGTCTGTCGATGCTGTCAGATTTTCTGAAAGAGGATAGCCTGGCAGGTAGCGTTTGTTTTCATGCTCATTATTGATTCCATCAACAACATCCTGCTCACGGGCCCAAATCTGAACTTTATGGCCGCCGCGCGCAATCGCCTGCGCCAATCCAGATCCCCATGCTCCAGCTCCGATAACACCTACATTCTTTGGTTTCATTTTATAACCTCGATTTTCATTGTATTCGTTAGATTCTTTGAAATTCTATAAAAACAGCCGCCTAAAAAAGCACGGCAAAAAGTTAGAATAAATTATATTCTTTATTCAGCAACCTTTCAACTTCAATTCGACTTCCTCGATAACATCGTCAGGAGTTGAAGCCCCGGCTGTAAGCCCCACGCTTTCAAGATGAAAAAAATCTTCAGGAATTTCATCGGCATTCTCGATTAAGGCGGCATTTTTGCAAAGTTTTTTTGCGGTTGTTAAAAGCCGGTTTGTGTTCGCGCTCGTTTTTCCGCCAATCACAAGAACTCCGTCAACTTTCGAGCATAAATCAATAAGCGAGCTTTGACGCTCATGGGTCGCAGGGCAAATCGAATTGACAATTTCAATCTGCGGAAATTTCTCTTTCAAGAATTTTTCGATTTTCTCAAACATAGAAATGCTGAAAGTTGTCTGTGAAAAAAGCACAATTTTCCGATTTTCTATGTCCGAATGATTTTTGCAAAGATTTTCGGCTTCTTTTTTAGCCTCGTCCGTGTCTTTTATCAAGATAAAACTACATTCAAGATTATTTTTTCGTGCGGACTCAAGCGCGTAGCCTTCAATTCCGACAACTTCTCCGTGATTTTTGTCTCCTGCGAAAAAAATCACATAATTTTCTCCGGCATATTTTGCGGCGCGGTTTTGGCTTTGCGTTACAAGCGGGCAAGTCGCGTTTATCACATTCGCGCCTTTAGATTTCAGCTCGGCTTCCTTTTCAGGCGGAACTCCGTGCGCACGAATCAAGACAGTGTCATTTTGACTCAGATTAGAAAAATCTCCGTCGGAAAGAATTTTCAAGTTTCGCTCAGCGAGCTTTTTCAAGGCGACAGGATTATGAATCAAAGGCCCCAAAGTATAGACGTACCCTTGATTTTTCTTGCTCAAATCTGAATTTTCTTCAAGAGCCTTGTTTGCGCAGTTCACAGCGCGCCGAACGCCAGCGCAAAATCCCATCGTTCCAGCACGAATAATTTTCATAGCGATATTATAACGATTTCTCTTCTATATTAAAAGGATTGCAAAATTTCAAAAAGCGGAAGACAAAAACGGGAATTTAAAAACAAAAAAGCCCGTCCAAAAAAGGGCGGGCTTTCATCAAAATAAAATTGCTTTAGCGCGATTTTTACTCTTCAGGTCTCATCTGAACAACGTTCGCATTAGCGGCAACCGTGAAAGTCTGCTTTCTGCGGGCGAGCAAGATAAAGCTTCCTGCGATGAAGATTGAAGAATAACATCCTGAAATCAAACCGATAATCAGCGCGAGCGAGAAGTCGTGGATTGTTCCTGTTGTGAAGAAGAACAATGAAAGAACTGCAAGCAGCGTTGTAACAGTTGTGATTACAGAGCGGCTCAAAGTCTGGTTCAAAGCAGCGTTCAAGATTTCCTTGAAAGTTTTCGCCTCGACAATCTTGATGTCGCTTCTTACACGGTCAAGGATAACGACAGTCGCGTTAATCGAATAACCGATGATTGTAAGAATTGCGGCGAGAGTTGTTGTGCTGAATTCCATCTGCAAGAACGAGATGAAAGAAACCATAATCAGCGAGTCGTGAACAACTGCGATTACAGAAGCAAGAGCAAAGTCCCAGTGGAAGCGGATTGCACAGTAGATAAAAATCAAGACCAATGTCGCAAGGACAAGGATAATAGAAGATTTTATCAAAGAGCCTGAGAACTGCGCGCCGATAAAGTCAGACTTTACAACAGCGATTTTTTCAGCTCCAAACTTTTCATAAAGAACCTTGTTCGCCTTGTCCTGAATTGCCTTTCCGTCATCTCCTGCTCCAAGACGAATCTGGAACGAGTCAGAGCCGGCTTTTTTAACATCGACCTCGCCAAAATCTTTGAGAGTCTCGCGGATTGTGTCTGCGTCAACATCAGAATTCAAGTCAACCGCGAACAAATTCAAAGGATTCTCGCCAAGAGTTGTTGAAACAGCCGAATTCACAAAAAGTCCGTCAGACGGAATCGCCTCGTCTTTCTTTACTGTCGCTGTAATTCCGTCAATCTTGTTAAGCTCATCCGACAAAGCTGAAACTGATTTTACATTTGCATATTCAATGTTCACAGTTCTGTTTTCTGCGCCAACGCCTGTAACAACAAGCTGAAGTCCGCTTTCAGAAGCGTCGAGCGTAACTTTCGCGCTTCCAGAATAAGCAACATCAAGAACAGCGTCAGAAACCTTGATTTCTTCAATCATACCAGGCTTAAATTCAAGACCGAAGTTGATTCCTCTTGTGCATACAGAAACGATTCCTGCGATAATCACAACCGCGCTTAACACGACAGCGAAGTTAAAATATTTTGTAAACTGAATCTTCTTTTTCATTATTTTATCACTCCCCAGCCGATGCTCATCTTTTTCTTGCCAATAACGTCAGTTCCGAAATCGAACATAAGACGAGAAACCACGAGAGCTGTAAATACTGATGAAACAACACCGATTGCAAGCGAAACCGCGAATCCCTGAATTGAGCCTGTTCCAAGTTTTGAAAGGAACGCTGCCGCAATAAAGGTTGTGATGTTAGAGTCCATGATTGCCCAGAACGCATTGCCGAAACCAGTTGTGATTGCAGCCGCGCGGGATTTTCCGTCACGAAGCTCTTCCTTGATTCTCTCAAAGATGATTACGTTTGCGTCAACAGACATACCGACTGTAAGAATCATACCTGCGATAGAAGAAAGCGTGAGAGTAAGGTTAAACGCGCTCAAAACCGAGAACATAATGTAGATGTTCAAGACCTGAGCAACAACCGCGTTGATTCCAGCGCCTTTGTAGTAGACAATCATGAATACAAACACAAGAAGCAAGCCCCAAGAAAGAGCCATCATTCCCTGCTTGATTGCAGCGTCTCCCAAAGAAGCTCCGATAACCTGCTGGCTTTCAACTTCAAGCGGAACATCAAGGCGCGCTGTCTGGAGAACTTTCTGAATGTTCTGAGCTTCCTGAATGCTGAATCCGCCAGAAAGCTGAACCTGTCCGCCTCCGATTGCCTGTCTGATTGTAGCGGCAGACTTTACTTTTCCGTTGCTGACAATAGCGAGACGCTCGTTTACATGCTCGCCTGTGAATTTAGCGAAAATGTCCGCGCCTTCAAGGTCAAGCTCGAAAGTAACTTCCGGCTGGTTTGTTGTCGGGTCGGCTGTGACATTCGCAGATTTTACGTGAGTTCCGTCAAGAGCAATCTCTTTCTTTACCGCGATGTACTCGTATCCGTTTACAAGCTCGTCAAGACCGTAAGCGTCTTTCTTGTAGTTTCCGAAAACTTCAACGTCGTCGGCAACAATTGTCGGGTCGATAAGTTTTCCGTCAGAATTGAAGACAACGCCGTTCTGTCTGTAGTAGTTCATAACTGCGGCTGTCGCAGGCTCGTCAACAAGGCGGAAATTCAAGATTCCTTTTCCCTGAATGATTGCGCTTACGCTGTCTGTGTCGGCAGCTCCAGGAATTTCAATGTAGATTCTGTCTTCTCCCTGCTGGCGTACAACAGGAGATGTAAGACCGAATTTGTCGATGCTGCCAGTCAAAGTCTCGATAGCCTGAGCCATCGCGTCTTTCTTGAACTGAGCCTCGTCTGTGATGTCTCCGTTCTTTTTCTGCTCTTCAATAGCCTTGTCCAAGTCCGCGTGAACGATAATGTTCATACCGCCTGACAAGTCAAGACCGAGCTTTACAGAGCTTGTGTAGCGGTTCTTAGCTTTAAGGATTTCATTTCTGTATTTAGATTCGACAACCGCCTGAAGGTCGGCCTGAGCTGTATAGCCCTGAAAAGAATCCAAAACCGCAGAAACTGTCATAACTGACGGAGTTTCCGGCGCAGCTTTTCCCATGCCCTTATATGCTTTTGCAATGTTCTTGTAATTTTTCTTTGCGGCTTTTACAAGATAATCATAAGACGAGTCAAGAATCTCATCTGGATTTTTTTCAGCAATGGCGATAATCGCTGCGACCTCGTCCCTTGCCTTTTTGCTCGTGTAATTCTTGATGTTTTCAAGAGAACCAAGAGCCAGACTCTGCTGGTCTTTTGGAGTTCTCGCGTACCAGCTGATTGACGGCCAAAGGAACGCAAAACAAACAGCAAGAACTACCAGAATAATGATGAAACGGCTTCGTTTGTTCATTTTTTTAATAACTCCGGTAACTTTTTTTATTTTTTTTCAGCATCAGCCTCAGGTTCTGCTTCGGCAGCTTTTGGAGCTTCTTCCGCTTTTTCCTCAGCTTTTGCTTTTTTTACGTTTTTCGCAGGCGCGGCAGGCTTGTCTGTAACAACAGTCGCGATTGCAGAGCGGTTGAATTCGAGCTTTGTGTTGTCGTCAACTTTTACGATTACAGTTTTTTCTTTTGTTGAAGAAACAACCCCGTGGATTCCGCCGATTGTAACAACTTTGTCGCCTTTTTTAAGAGCGTTAATCATTTTTTCAGTTTCTTTCTGTTTTTTATTCTGCGGGCGAATAATAAAGAAATAGAAAATCGCGATGATAAGAATGAACGGCAAAACAGTCATCAGCATGCTTCCGCCGCCCTGTGCAGCATTTCCGCTTGTTTGAAGTAATGAAAAAAACATTTTAGATTCCTTCCTGAAAAGTAAATTTTTTGAGTTCTAAAAGAATAGCATTTTGAATGTTAAGAAACAATATAATAATTCAGTCTTTTAGTTGAAAAAATGCTACGCCAGATTGGAGCGGCGGCGAAGCCGTTGTGGAGCGGAGAGAATCGGAGCGGAACAATGCCAACCGCTGAAAGCTGGGCTTGTAACCGGCAAAAACGCGTAGCTTTTAGAAAACATTGAATGCTCAAGAAAAAGTCCGTCCTGAAAAATAAAAAACTTTGAGAAATGACGTTCACTAAAACCAAGACGAGACTTTACTTCATTAAAATTAAAACGCGGTTTGACTTTTCGTTTTTGAAACTATCTGATGAGGCTTTCGAGCTGGCGGTTAAGCTCAAGCAGTTTTTCGTCTTTCGGCGAGATTGAGACAACCTGCTTTAGATAATACTGGGCTTTTCTGTACTCTTTTTTGCTGAAATAAATTTCATAAAGCCTTAAAAGCGCGTCCTTGTTGCGCGGATTTGCGGTAAGGCTTGAACGGAGGTCGGAAAGAATGTCTGCCTCGGAAACTGAAAGATAGCTTTTTTCATAATAGAGGAAACTTTTCATTTTTGACGAAGCCGAAGGCAAAAGCTGGCCGATGATTTTTGAAGCCTCGCTTTTCCGCGAAGTTGAGACGAGAACTTCGATGTAGCACTGGAGAACGTTTTCGTCAGCAGGATTTTTTGAGTAAAGCTCGGAAGCGATTTTCCATGCCTCGTTTTTTTTGCCCGCTTCAAGGCAGATTTTAACGTGCGTAAAAACGGCGTCGTTTCCGCTTGAAGCTGACGAAGCCACGGCAGGATTTTTTAGCAGCTTAGAGCTTTCAGAATAAGCCGCGTCCCAGTTTTCAGACTGCATCATCGATTTTATCTTGATTTTCCGCGCCTCGTAATTTTCCGGGTCCTTTTCAAGAATTTGTGAGGCAAGCTCCTCGCCCGACCAGCCGTTTATGCTCTCGTTGTTTTCAGAAGCCAAGTCCGCAGCCGCAAGAACGATTTCGTCGTCGTCAGGATAAAGCTCGAGCGCTTTTTGAATTGTCGAAGTTGCGGCGGTCATATTCTTGTTCCATTCTTTCTGGACTGTAAAACGCAAAAAAAGATAGTCGCGTGAGGAAGAGTCGATTCTTGAATAAGCGTCCAAAAGAGAAGCCGCGCGGATATATTCCTTTCTTGCAACGAGAATTTTCGTTCTGAAAAGCATGAACGCGCTGTTTCCAGGCTCGGTTTGAAGAACTCGGTTCACGTACTGCTCAGCTTTTTCAAGTTTTCCGTTTGCAAAGGAAGTGTTTGCGCAAAGTTTCAGATAATTTCTGTTTGAAGGATTTTTTTCAAGCAAGGATTCAGAGAGAATTTCCGCGTCGGAATAATTTTTTGTCTCAAAGTAAACTTCCGAAAGCGCGTACATAATCTCCTCGCTTTCAGGAGAATTTTCCTCGGCGGTTTTCAAATGCTCGAGAGCCTCGGCGTAGCGTTTTTGCCGCCTGCAAAGAAGCGCGTAAAGATAATTCACAAAAACGGAAGCCGGCTTTTCAGAAAGGCAAGTTTTCAGATTCTGCTCTGCCTCAGAATAATAATCGGAGCGGCTGTCTGAAACTGCAAGAACAAGAGACGGAAGCGCGCAGGTCAAAAAATCGGAATTTCCAGTGTTGAAATCATACATTCCGTTTTTTGCCGAATTCACCGCAGCTGTATAAGAATTATCTTCTGAAACATCAATCGGATTCTCATCAAAATTGATCGACGGCCACAAGATTTTCATCATCGAGACAGAAACGCTCAAAAGAATTTTTTCGGGCAAAGAAGATTCTTCCGCGAGCTTTAGCGAAGAAACCGCGGCCTTCAAAGATTCAGAAGAGCCGTTGTAAACTTCGCTTAAAATTTCAGGCGAAACAGAAGCGAAAAACGACTTATCTTTTTTTGCAGGCGGAGCGAGCCTTGTTGTCTCGGAAACGAAATTTTCAGAAGCGACGGAATTTTCGCTTTCATCGCTTTCAGAATCATATTCAGGATTTCCGTCAGAATTTTCATCGTCTTCAAGATTTTCAGAATCTTCAGAATTTTCCGAATCTTTCGATTTTTCAGAAGAATCAGAATCAAGCACGGATTCAGAATTTTCCGCGTTTTCAATCTGTGCTTGCGCTATTTCATTTTCAGACGGTGGATTTTCGGATTTTTTTCTTTTTGAAAAAACCGGCTCGAGAAAAATCAAAAAAATAATCTGAACAAAAATTATTTTTCTCCAAAAGGATTTCATCTGCTTTTACCGCTCGCGCCGCTTTTCAGTCTCCAGAAAGAATGTCGCTGTCATCTGTGGAATCAGAAAGCTCGTCCTTGTCGTAAGGGAAAAAACCTTTTGAATTTTGCTGATAGATAAAAATCCCGACGAGCATTGCGCCAAGAAAAATCAGAATCGCCGGAAACCATTTTGAAAAAAAGCTCACGAACGAAAAATGAATCACATCGAACGTAAATAGAAGAAAAAGAACTCCAAGCGAAACGAGAATCACAGACGGAAAAAGATAAACTCCGCGGATTTTTCTGTGCTTGAAAATGCAGGTTAAAATAAGGCAGATTCCGCCAAAAACCGAAAAAAGCGGCCAGAGCAAGCCAAGTCCCGACTCGACAACATTAAAATCGATGAACGTGAAAAGAAGTCCGCAAGCGAAAATGTAAAGACCCGCGAAAAAAGTGGAAGCCCATTTTAGCCAGACAAGCGTGATGTAAAAAATCAGCGCGCCGAAAAACATTACAGAAAGGCTGAAAACAGGAATTTTATCGATAAAATCGGAAGAAAAATATGAAATCAAAAAAAGTCCCGCAAGAATCAGAAAGACTCCGACGGCAAGAAGAATGTTCAGCGCAGGAACAGTCATTTTTTTCATTTCAGCCTCGACAAAGAAAATATCAAGATAGGATAACCGAATTTTTTGAAAAGAAAAATACCTCCGTGTATTTTTCTTTTCTGCGAGAATTTCAAGCGAAAACTTGGGCAAAATAGGAAATTCTCTCTTTGCTTTTTTTGCCACGTCCGTACGACAAACTTAATTCCAATTCACAATGCGAAAAAACGTCTCCTTGCAATACAACGTCAGCTTACTCCGGCCTTTGCAGCAACGGCAGTCAAAATGCAAAATCATAATTCATAATTTCCTATTTTCAATTTTTATGATAGATTTTTCCAATATGAAAATTTTGATTGCAGCGTTTTCCGCCATCGCTTTTTTATTTTTTGGCTGCCAAAACGAAAACAAAATTCAGACGCAAAAAACGCTCGAGCAGCTTGAATCGATTCTTGAAGAAAAAACTTTGCTCGACGAGTCAAGATACGCCGTCATAAACAGAATCGCAAATCTTTATTATTCTGGCGACAACCAAGACGATATGATTCTTTTTCTCACGAACTGGGTCGAGTCGCATCCTGACGACACTTACAACGCGTACTGGCTTTATCTCGTCGCTTCCAGCTATCTTTCAAACAAGGCAGAGCCGGTCGCCGAATATTACTACGAGCGTATTCTGAACAATTATTCCGACTTGCTCGTGAACGGAAAGTCGCTTCATTTTTCTTGTCTCCAGCATTTGATTCAGATTTCAAAAAGCACGGAAAACCGGATTGCGTATTTTAACCGACTGATAAACAATTTTCCGCAGAACGTGAGCATTACGGAAATGTATGTCCGCCTTGCGCGCGAGTACGAAAACGCGGGCGAATGGGACGAAGCCCTAAAATCTTACGCGCTTTTCCTTGAACAGCCGGACTGCTCCGCGATTCAGATTGCAGGAATTTCCGACGCTTATACAAAAGCCCGGCAGATGGTGAATTTCGCGAAATCTTCAAAGGACTGGACTTTTGAAAGCCTTGACGCGCTTGAAAAAGCCGTAAAACGCGCAATTTCACGCTACGACTGGCGTTCGCTCGACAAATACCGCACAAAAGTAAATTTCTTTGCGATGAGCTGGAAATCAAGCGAGTCAGACACAAACGCGCTCGAAAATTTCTCGATGCACAACTTCATGGTCGGGAACAGAATCCGTTTCAGCGCAGAACTCGACGACACATCAACGCCGACCGAGGCTTATCTTCGCACTTGGGGCTGGTCTTCCTACGTGAATGTCTGGTATCTCTACTTCCGAAAAATCGATTTTCCAGCCGACCCCGAAATCCACGGCCGCTGGGAATGGGCAGGCATTTATTTTGGAGAAAAATTATAATGAGCGTGCCGCACGGATGCGGCTATAAAACAAAGAAAGAAAATTCTGTTGAACTTTAGGTTGGCAGAATTTTCTTGTAAGACAAAAAATTACACGGACGTGATTTTTTGTCGTTTGCCGCACAATGACAGGCGGCGCAATTTTTTGCCACGCAATCACAAGGGAAATCACAATTCATAAATTTTTATTCTAATTGTGAATTTCTATCTGGATAATATTTTGGACGATGATTCTATAAAGCAGAAACGATTTTCGAAAGCTCCGCGTTTTAGTCTCTTACAATGCCCAGCTTTCCGCGGTTGCATTGCTTCACTCCGATTCTCTCCGTTCCGCAACGGCTCCGCCGCCGCTACAATCTGGCGTAGCATTTTTTTCTTTCTCGCAGTTTTTGCATTTTTTTTCGCATCTGAAAAAAATGCTTTTTCTCAAAACGCTTTTTCACAAAATCAAGAATCAAATTCAGAAAGTCAAAATCAAAAATCGCAAAATCAGGAAAATATTCAATCACAAAATCCTAACAAAAATCTTTCGGATTTCGATTTTTATTCAGAAAAACTTTACGAGGATTTGTCATCATTATCTTTGACCGAAAAAATCGACCCGGACGAGCTTGAGCCTTTTTACATTGACGAGGACGAGACAAAACTGATTCTAAAACTTTTCGACGGAAAATTCAGAACGATAAAAAAAGCGGGCGGAATCGCCGTTCCAGAAACCGAATACGCGCAAAATCAGGTCAGAAAATTCATCGCGCAATATCTGACAAAACGCGGAAGCGAAAATTTAAGCGAAATTCTAAATAATGCGGAAAATTACAGGCTTTTCATCAGAAAAGAGCTTGAAAAACGAAAAATGCCGAAAGCACTCGAATATTTGCCGGTTGTGGAAAGCGAATACAAAATCAGCGCGAAATCGAGAAGCGGCGCGCTTGGAATGTGGCAGTTCATGGAAAATTCAATCTCGCCATTTATGAAAAAAAACGAATGGATTGACGAGCGGCTCGACCCGTGGATTTCGACAAAAGCGGCACTTTCAAAACTTCAGGACAATTATAAAATGTTCAACGACTGGGCAATTGCGATTGCCGCCTACAACTGCGGAGCCGGCGCAATGCGGAAAATTCTTGCCAGCGCGGAAGAAAAATCGTTTTGGTTTATCGCTGAAAAAGGGCTTTTGCGCGACGAAAGCGTAAATTACATTCCAAAGCTGATTGCAATCACAGAAATCTCCGAGCATCCAGAACGCTACAATCTTTTTCTGCCGGAAATTTCAAAATACGCCGGGCTTTACTACGACAATTTTGACTACGTTGAGCTTGAAAACCAGGCGGATTTGCACGCGCTTTCTTTAGAGCTTCGGCTCGATTTTGACGAATTAAAGCGGCTCAACAACTCGCTTGTCCAAGACAAAACGCCGCCAAAAACTTTTCTCGCCGGAAAAAAATACAAGCTCCGTCTGCCGTCAGGCCTCGCCGAAACATTTTACGAAATCTTCGGGAAAGAGTTTTAGAGGGGATTCTTAATTCACAATTCAGGATTCATAATTCTTAATTTTGCATTTTTCCACCTCCCGATTTCCTTTCCGCCAATTTTTTCCAATCAGCAAACTTTTTTTTCCTCTTCCCGCTTCCCTTGTTCCGTGTTCCACTTCCCGCTTCCCATGTTCCGTGTCCCTCTTCCCTCTTTCCACATTCCTCTTCATTTTCCTCAAAAATCAGCCGAAACTTAAAAAGAGGAAGTGAGATTTTGAGAAGATTTTTTATTTCATCGTTATTTTTTTTCGCAGCATTTTCTTCGGTTTCATTTGCAGAAAATCTCGCAGTCAGAAATATAATTTCATCAGAAAGCAGAATCGACTGGACAAAATCAGAATTTATCTCTGATATTTTTCTCGACACGCAAAAAGCGGAAATCGCGATTCCTTCAGGAAAAAAAACGGCGACAAGCGTTGTTGAAAAGCAAATTCCCGCGCTCATAAAAGACCAGCTTCTTTCAATAAACGTAAGCTCTGACAAGCAGCTCGGAGACTTGGTTTTAGACGGAAGCATAACGCTCGAGCAAATCACAGACTTGATTGACGCAGGCAAAAAATCTCCGGGAATTTTCACTAACGGAACTTTGACGATGAAAACTGTCCACACGCTGAATCTAAAAGAAATTTCGGCGATTTTGATAAAGCATCATTTTCCTTACAAAAATCCAAAGCCGATTGAAACTGTCGCCTCGCGAGCCTACACTGGAATCATCATCGACGCGAGAGGAAAACTCCAAGTCCACGGAGAATTTGTCGAAGACAAGACAGAGCCGGGCTTTTTCCCGAAAATCTGGGACAAAGATATGAACCTGATTTACGAGAGGAACATGGCAGAGCCTGAAAATGTTGAAAAAAACGGACTTGTTCGCTACGACTGGCGCGACGACGAGTCATTTTATCAGGACAGAATCGGGCGCGAACCGCTTAGAATTCAGGCAAGGGAAGTTTACGGAGAAATCAGAACCGACCCGGTGATTTCAAGGGAAGACGCGCTAAAAATTCTCACAGTTCCGGAAAATCTCGAGCTTTTGAAAAACGGAAAAGTCGTGATTCTTCTTGACCGCGAAAATCTCCAGAAAACTGTTACAGTTCCTGAAAAAACGGCAGAATATTACGCGA
The DNA here is from genome assembly GCA_034088785.1 of Treponema sp. Lineage (GTDB taxonomy): Bacteria > Spirochaetota > Spirochaetia > Treponematales > Treponemataceae > Treponema_D. The sequence goes on along the minus strand of JAXDVS010000018.1, from coordinate 5,063 downwards.
TTCTCCGTGAAATCAAGCAGTACGCGCTCACAAAAGACGATGTTCCGATTATCCACGACTCTGAAAACGGAATCCAGCTTTTGTATGACTTGAAATTTGTCGCTGACCAGGCGGTTCTCCTTGAATCTGAAATTCCAAAAGTCCATAATCTCGCTGAAATTTTAAAGAAAATAAACGAGAATGACGCATTCACAATTTTGGTTGAAGGCCACACTGCCGACGTGAACAAGCCGGCGGGCCAGATGCGACTTTCAATCGAGAGAACACAGGCGATAATCGAAGAGCTTGTAAAAGCCGGACTTCCGCGCGGAATTTTCAGCTACAAAGGATACGGCGGAACGCAGCCAATCGCGACAAACGCAACGCCGGAAGGAAGAGCTTTGAACAGGCGCGTAATCATAACGGCGCGACCGAAAGCGACTTACATTCAGCGTTATTAGCCACGTTTTGCTGGCAATTATTAGCGGACAGCTAATAGCGATTTAACGCAAAAAATCAAAACCGGGAAAATTAAGGAAACTTCAAGACCAGAACGGAGAACAATATGAAAAAAATCACTGCAATTTTAGCGTCGGCGCTGCTTTTTTCTTCAATTTATGCAGAAACGGCTTTCACAGGAAAAACAGGAATCGCGGCAAAATTTGTGAACCAGAAATCAAGAAGTTTTGACCCGTCAATGAATCTCGACGGATTTTTTGCAGGCCAGATGAATTTCGGAACGAATTTTCTTGTGCGCGGAGAATTTTCAGTGCAGACCGGCGACATCTACGACGACTTTTTTTCAGAGACCGAATCGATTTTCCGTTTTGACGAGCTTTCCGCAACTTACATAATGCCATTTTACGGCGTCACGCATTTTTTCAGCCTTTTTCTTGGAACTTTCGAGCCGATTGGAAACCAGTCATTTCTGCAGCATAATCTTGGAGTTGAAAGCTTCTCCTCCCCTCTCACGGAGAATTATCTGAATCTTAACGGCTGCAACGTCTACGATTTTTACGGATACGGCGGAGCTTACTCGTTCAGATTCAATTCGCTTCCGATTTCAAGCGGAATTTTGATTTACAAGAACAACAAAAATGAAGACGAGGCTTCGCAGCTTAACGGAGACTTTAGGCTTGGAACCGCGTTCAAATATCTAACGTCTGACAGCACGATTGGAATCAGCGCGCCGATGAACACGGTCAACGCGCAGGGTGAAGATGTTGTTCTTTTGATTGACACGATTTATCTTCACGCCGGAATCGACGCCTTGATTGGCGAAAGAGACGGCTCGGGGCTTTTTTTGCAGGCGGGATTTGAAAATCTTCCAATACGCTCGCCGAATCAGGAAAGCAAAATCAGCGTGCGGGATTTCTATTTTCTTTTTGAGCCGCGGCTTTACGTTGAGCCGTGCTGGTTCTATTTTTCGTTCTACAATATTCCTGAGGAAAAATGTAAGAAAACGCTTCTTCTCGACGATATGCTTGGATTCAATATGACTTTCATCTCGAACAAATTCTCGTTCAAGAATCTGAGCATGGAAGCCGGACTTCATTACACGTTCAGTTTTGAGGATAAAGATATGAAGGATTTTGGAGACGACGATTTTATGGATTCAAGCAGCATAAAAATTTCGCCGTTCGCGAAAATCGACTGCATGAAAGGCGAGCTTAACCTGCTTTTGCAGTTCAATGTGACGAAATTCGCCGACTCAAAGCCGGAATCCCTAAAATTCACCGCAGGCTACAAACGCACACTTTAATAAAAGCGTCAGCGAAATTGTGATAAAAAAAATCACACGTCATTCCGAACTCGTTCCGGAATCTATAATCAAAAAGCAGATGCTGAATCAAGTTCAGCATGACGAAAACGCTGTCATCTCAAATAAAAACAGCACGTCATTCCGAATTCAAGGCGAGCAGAAAACTGTGTGGTCAGAGACCACGATTTCGAAATCTACAATCAAAAAGCAGATACTGAATCAAGTTCAGCATGACGAAACACGCGTCATTCCGAATTTTTCGGAATCCGTAATAAAAAACTGCTGAATCAAAGTTCAACATGACGAAAACAGCAAAAAAAAGCAGCTTTTAGCAAAATTGAGCTTAAAGCCGCTTTTTTATCAAAATCAAAAATCTACAGAACCAGCTTTGAGAGCCGCTTGCACGCTTCCTCAATGTCTGCGCGGTGGCCGAACGAGCTGAATCTTATGAAACTTTCGCCCGAAGGTCCGAATCCTGAGCCTGGAGTTGTAACAACGTGGCACTCGTCAAGAATCTTGTCGAAAACGTCCCAGCTTTTTTTGCCCGGGAATTTTGCCCAGACATAAGGTCCGTTTCCAGTGAAGAACGCCTGAACTCCAGCTTTCTTGAAATTCTCGCCGTCCAAAGTTGACTTTATCAATTTTCCGTTTTCAAGATAATAATCAACCTGCTCGGTCATATCTTTCAAGCCCTGCGCGTCAAGCGCCGCAATTCCGCCAGCCTGAGCGATATTTGAAGCTCCGTTGAAAAGAGTTGTCATAACGCGGTTCCAGTCGCGGTTCACGCTTGAGCCGTCAGCAAATTTCAGCTCATTAGGAACAACAGACCAGCCCAGCCGCACTCCTGTGAATCCAGCCGGCTTTGAAAATGAATTAACTTCAATCGCGCAAGTTCTAGCTCCAGGAATCTCGTAAATCGTCTTTGGAAGATTCTCGTCGCGGATAAACGCAAAATAAGCCGCGTCATAAATGATGATGCAGCCATTTTTGTTCGCAAAATCAACGAGCTTTGAAAGCTGCTCTTTTGTCGCAGTCGCACCGGTCGGATTGTTTGGCGAGCAAATGTAAATCAAAGTGTTTTTTTCGATTTTTGAAAGCTCCGGGAAAAAGTCGTTTTCCTCCGTGCAGGGAAGATAAGTGATTCCCTCGTAGCCGTTTCTGTTGTTTTTTCCAGCCGCATGAACGATTACGCTTCCGTCAACATAAACAGGATAGGCAGGGTCCTGAACTGCGACTTTCACCTTGTCTCCAAACAAAGTCTGAATTCTCGCGATGTCGCATTTTGCTCCGTCCGAAATGAAAACCTCGCTTGAATCCGCCATTCCTTTATAGAAAACTTCCGCAATCCGGGCGCGAAGAACCGTGTTTCCCTGCTCGTCTCCATAGCCAGAATATCCTTCCGCAGTCGCAAGGCCAAGCGCGTAATCAGACATCGCCTTTGCAATGTGCTTTGAAAGAGGCTCGGTCGTGTTTCCGATTCCAAGCGAAATAATTTTTGCCTCCGGGTGAGAAGCAGCATATTCACGTCTTCGGCGGGCAACCTCAGGAAAAAGATAGCCCGCAGTCAAATTTGAAAAACCAGTGTTTCTTTCTATCATAACAAGAATATTCTAATGAAATTTTTTAAGTTAGGAAATAGAAACGGAGATTTTGAAATTGTTTTGAAATTGTGAAAGGAGTTTCGAATAAGCAAGCGTCAGAACATAAAAATCGGCAAGAAACAAATATTGTTCAGAATGTTGGATTGCTTCGCCGGGACTTTGTCCTCGGCTCGCAATGACGGCACTTTTTAGCAGGCAGCAACAAAACTTTGAAAAATGTCGTTCTTATCATTAAAACACGAGCTTTCAGGCAGACAATTTTTTTACTTCGCTCGCTTTCAGACATTTCTAGCTGCTGCTTTGCTACTCGAATTTCTTCCATGCATTTCTAAATGCTGCTTTACTACAAAGTTTGCTTCCATGCATTTAGGAATTCCATCATAAACTGCTGAACGTCGCTGAACCATTTTTTCTGGAAGTTGCAGGCTTCAACGCCGATGTAGCGGAAATGCCAGCTTTCCCAGCGGTAGCCGGTCACGTCCTCGCGCTCTTTTGGAAAGCTCAGGCTCCAGCCGTATTTTGCGGCGTTTTTGTAGACCCACTGTCCCGGCACAGTTTCGGCGAACGCGTCATCAACAGGCGCAAAGTCAATCGCCATTCCAAGCTGGTGCTGACTTGTTCCCGCGCGCGCGCTTTCGCGTTCCGCCTCTTCAAGCCCGTCAACTTTTACCCAGTAGGCAAAAAGATTTTTCTGATACTCATACGAACGGTAACTTGAACTTACTGTAAGCGTCACTCCGTCGTTTTTTGCCGCCTGCGCGAGCGTTTTCAAAGCCTCATAGCTTTCAGGACGCAAGCTAAGCGTGTTTTTGTTGATTGCAAACAAGTCGTTTTTTTCAAGATGAATCAGATTTTTAGGCTCGTAGTCCGCGCCGACATTGTGCGTCTTGTCGATTAAATAGAACGGGCTTAAATCTTCGCTTGAAAAATTTTTCTCGCTTTCAAGAACACGGTGCAAATCTGCGAGAAATTCTTCAGGATTTCCGTTCGGAATCGCGTCCTTGCATTTTTGGCTCATCGAAGAAAGAACTTTTCCGAGTTTTTCGATTTCAGAATTTTCGTTTGGAATATCGCTTTTTTTTGAAATATTTTGAGAAGTTTGGGCAAAAGCCGTTTTTGAAGATTTTTCATTGCAGGAAGAAAAAATCAGGAAAGAAGCTGAAATAAAAACTAAAATCTTTTTCATAATTTTAAAATCTCCAAATTTTTAGATGCTGAATCAAAATACGTGGTTAAAACCACGAGTTCAGCATGACATAATCTTTAGCCACCATGAAACACGAAAGCCTTAATAAAAATCCACGGATGGATTTTTCTTTCTAGCGTTAGGGATAGTAGTGCCGCCGCAGGCGTTCTGAAAAAATGCGCTGACATTCAACGTTTGAAAAATTTTTCTTTCAAAAACCGCTGAAATAAAGCATTTCAAAAGCGGCATTTTATTTTTTCAGAATGAAGCGAAAAGCGGAAGCACGAATAGCCCGGCGGTTTGACTTTGCTTGCTTTTCTGCCTTTGGCAAACCGCAACGCCCGAATTCCTTTGAAAACAACAACGAAAATGACCACGAAAACAAATCCGAAAGCAACACCGGAATCAGACCATCTCGGTTACGGAGTGGATAAAGTTGAAAATGCTGTAAAAACCGGTGTCTTCGAGGGCTTGGCGGACTGCGGGCGACGGATTCATCAGATAAAGCTTGTAGCCGTATTCCTCGCCGTCGTTG
>JAXDVS010000017.1:0-9194 GCA_034088785.1 Treponema sp. | reverse complement strand
CGGAAATCTCCTCGCGGAGCTGCTCTCCAAGCTTTAACATTCTGTACTCGCCCATTGAAGCTCCCTACTCAATTTCCATCGTAGTAGAAGCAGTCTCGGCAGCGGCTTTTTTCGCTGCGGCTTCCGCCTCTTTCTCTTTTGCGATGCTGTCGCCGAGTTTTCTTGCAATCTCAACGTACTCGAACACTTCAAGAGTATCTCCCTCCTGAATGTCCTGCCAGTTTTCAAGACCGATACCACATTCAAATCCGTAAGCGACTTCTTTCGCATCGTCCTTGAAACGTTTGAGTGAAGAAATCTTTCCTGTGAATTTCACAACGCCGTCGCGGATAAGGTTCACGCTGGCAGTGCGCTTAACAACACCGTCTGTAACGTAGCATCCTGCGATAACGCCGACTTTCGGAACGCGGAATGTGCTTCTGACCTCGGCAGTACCGATAACTTCCTCTTTTGTGTCAGGCTTGAGCATTCCTTCCATTGCGGCTGTGATTTCTTCAACACATTTGTAGATAACGTTGTATTTTCTGATTTCAACTTTTTCCTGCTCGGCAAGAAGTTTCGCCTTTGGTGTCGGGCGGACATTGAAACCGATGATAATCGCGTTTTCGTCAGCGGCGGCAAGAGTGACGTCAGACTCGTTGATAGCTCCCGCTGAAGAATGAATTACGTTCAGGCGAATTTCAGGAGTTGAAAGTTTTTCAAGCGAAGCCTTGAGAGCCTCGGCAGAACCTTGCAGGTCAGCCTTGATGATAACTTTGAATTCCTTGATTTCGCTCGCCTCGATTGTCGAGTAAAGGTTATCGAGAGTGACTTTTTTGACCGCCTTAGCGTCCTCGAAGCGTTTAAGCTCCTGTCTCTTTGAGGAGATGCTTCGCGCTTCTCTTTCGCTTTCAGTAACCTGGAACGGATCGCCCGCATTAGGCATATCGTCAAGACCAAGAACCTCAACCGGCATTGAAGGTCCGGCTTCAAGAACTTTGTCTCCGCGGTCGTTGAACATAGCACGCACGCGTCCAGAGTAAATGCCAGCGACAAAAGGGTCTCCAATCTTCAAAGTTCCGCGCTGAACAACGATGTCTGCAACAACACCGCGTCCCTGGTCGATTCTCGACTCGATGATTTTTCCTTCTGCGCGAGTGTGAACTGGAGCTTTAAGCTCGAGCATTTCAGCCTGAAGAAGAATCGCGTCAAGAAGCTCGTCGATTCCGATTCCTTTGAGAGCCGAAATCTTAACATACTGAGTCTCGCCGCCCCATTCCTCAGGAGTAAGACCGCGCTCAGAAAGCTGTGTCATAACTCTTTCAGGAGATGCAGCAGGCTTATCGATTTTATTCACTGCGACGATAATCGGAACTTTCGCGTCCTTCGCATGGCTCAACGCCTCCAAAGTCTGAGGCATAACGCCGTCGTCAGCCGCAACAACGAGAACAACGATGTCAGTAATCTGAGCACCGCGCGCGCGCATCATTGTGAACGCCTCGTGTCCCGGAGTATCAAGGAACGTGATTTTTCCTTTTGGAGTCGCAACCTGATAAGCGCCGATTTTCTGTGTGATTCCGCCGGCTTCTCCAGCAGCAACATTTGTGTTTCTGATTGCGTCAAGAGTCTTTGTCTTACCGTGGTCAACGTGTCCCATTACTGTAACAATCGGAGAACGCGGCTGCAAATCGTCAGCAGTTCCCTGATCGCTTTCAATAACAGTCTCGTCATAAAGAGAAACGAGATGGACTTCACAGCCGTACTCAGATGCCAAAAGCGTAGCAGTGTCGCTGTCAACGGACTGGTTGATTGTAACCATCATTCCCATGCCCATGAGCTTGGCGATAATGTCGTTCGCTTTAAGGTTCATCTTCTTTGCAAGGTCAGAAACCGAAATCGTCTCCATAATATCGATTGATTTAGGAACGACGCTTGCAGGAGTCTGCTGCTTCTTCTTGTAAAGCTCCTCTTCTGAAAAGAGTTCCTCTTTATCCTTGCGTTTGCTGTAATCCTGTTTTTTGCCTTTGAACTGTTTTTTAGCAGGCGCAGACGGAATTGCAGAGCCGCCGAAACGGCCACCAAAGCCAGGTCTTCCGCCGCCGAATCCCGGACGCGCTCCGCCCTGACCATTGCGGTTGAATCCGCCGCCCTGACCGTTTCTATTGAAGCCGCCTTGTCCGCCGCGGTTAAATCCGCCGCCTTGACCGTTTCTATTGAAGCCGCCTTGTCCATTGCGGTTGAATCCGCCTTGACCGTTTCTGTTAAAGCCGCCCTGACCATTTCCGCCACGCTCGCGGTTCTGATAGCCTTCGCGCGCCTGCGCACCGGTGAATCCGCCTGAACGCTGACCGTTGTTGTAAGAGCCGCGGTTTGAATATCCGCCGTTTCTAAATCCGCCGCGTCCGCCAGAAAGATTTCCGGCCTTTACATTCGGACGCGCTGAATTAAGCTCGAACGGTCTGTTCGCAGGTCTAGGACGCTGCTCCTGATTTCTAAAATCTGAATTTCTTGAATCTTGATTTCTGAAATCAGGATTTCTGGAATCAAAATTCCGAGGAGACGAGCCGAATCCAGTTCTGTTTTCTCTTGGTTCTCTCTGCTCTCTTGAAATTGAAGACGAAGATGGAACTGAGCTTGCTGCTGAAACAGGAGAAATTTTCTCCGCTTCTTTCGGCTGCTCTCTGCGTTCCGGCTTAGTTTCAGTTGCAGCGGAAGAATTTTGCGCTGGACGTTTTACAACAGGATGGAGCTTTGTCTCAACTCCATCTGCCTTTGAATTCTCTTGAGCAACATTCTTTTTCTTAACCACTACAATGCGTTTTTTTACGCCGCCTGCAGGCTGCGCCTCAGTTTTCTTTGGCTCAGCGTTTTCAACTTTCTGCTCCGGCTTCTTTTTTCTTAAAACGAATTCTGTCTTTTTCTCAGCTTCTTCCGCCATACTTCCCTATTATTCCTCGTCCTCTTCAAATTCAAACTCAACACCACAATTCGGACATTTTGTCATATCAAGTGTGATTTTTGCACCGCATTCAGGACAGAAATATTCTTCCTCGGCATTTCCTTCTGCAGCATCTCCAGATTCTGAGCCAGCAGGTGCTTCCTCTTCAACGAATTCAAATGTATTGCTGATAATATCATTTACAGCCTTCAAATCCTCATCTGTAACATTCTCGATATTCTTCAGCTCACCATTTTCGTACGCTGTCGCAAATTTTTCAATATCATCAAATCCGGCTTCTTTTAGCGCGGCCGCAACTTCAGGCTTGACTCCAGGCAGCTGGCCGAGCGTTGTGATGTCGTCATAGTTGACTTCTTCTTTTTCCGCGCTGTTGTCAAACAAAGCGTTTGCAGCACGTGAAGCAAGCTCTGTAAAGTCAATGTCGCTAGCCTGCTCCTCAGTCTTAACATCAATGCTCCAGTCGCAAAGACGGTTTGCAAGGCGAACATTCTGTCCAGATTTTCCGATTGCAAGAGAAAGCTGCGACTCCTCAACAACTGCGAGAGCCTGCTTTTTCTCCTCATCGATGATATAGACATTCAAGACTTCAGCCGGAGAAAGCGCGTTCTTGATAAACACGCGAGGGTCGCTGTCCCATCTGAGAACGTCAATCTTCTCGCCCTCAAGCTCGTGGATTACATTCTGAATACGGATTCCCTTCAAGCCGACGCAAGCTCCAACCGGGTCAACATCGTCACGGTTTGAAACAACTGCGAGCTTTGTTCTGTATCCTGCGTCGCGCACAACTTTCTTAATTTCAACTGTCTTGTCCTGAAGCTCTGGAACTTCAAGCTCCAAAAGCGACTGGACAAAACGCGGCTCGGCACGGCTCAAGACAAGCTGAATTCCAGACGAGATTTTCTTGATGTCTGAAATGAAAGCCTTGATTCTGTCGTTCTTCTCGTAATGCTCGCGCGGAGACTGATTTTTTACAGGAAGATAGCCCTCGACCTTTCCCAAGTCAACATAAATATTTCCTTTGTATTCGCGCTGGAAATATCCGATTATGATTTCGCCGACCTTGTCCTTATATTCATTATAAAGATTATCCTTGAAAGACTCGTTCAAGCCTTTGTGGGTTTCCTGCTTTCCGATTGAAACAGCCGAGCGTCCGAAATCGTGCGGGTCAACAACGATGTCAATCTCGTCTCCGATTTCAACTTCGTCAGTCAGCTTTTTCGCATCCTCAAATTCAATTTCAGATACAGGGTCGTAAACTCCGTCAACAACAGTTTTTCTTGAATAAACACGCACATCGGCAATATCTTCGCTTCCAGAAACTTCATCTCCAGATGCCGAGACAAACTTAACGATGCAGTTGTCCGCGTTTCCGAAAGTTTTTTTGTAAGCAGCCTTCAAAGTGCTGTCAATTGTCTGTTTGACTGATTCCAAAGAAACACCTTTTTCGTGAACCAGTTCCTGGATTGCCTCCGCCATTTCTGACATTTGGAGCCTCCTAAAAAATTTTAAAGATGTACAAATTTTGCTTTAGCAATATCGTCAAAGAGAACGGTCTTTTTCTCCAAAGAGCCGTCTTCCTGAGCAGTTTCCAGCACAAGCGATTTCTCATCAGCAGAAACGAGCTTTCCGCCGAGCCAGTCCGTCGCGTTCTTATCGTAAACACGTATTTCCCGTCCGATAAAGAAAGCAAATTCCGCCGCATTCTTGATGCTCCGCTCCATTCCCGGCGACGACAATTCCATATAAGTGTTGTCTGTTCCAAGAATTTCCTCGAGGGCTTCAAGAAGCACCTTGTGGACTTTCGAGCAGTCATTCACGCCGATATTTTTTGAAGAATCCGCACTTGTGATTGTCGCCTCGATTTTTGTCACTCCGTTCTGTGGAGAAATTTTCAGTTCAACGAGATGAAATCCAAGCGCGCTGACGATTTTCTCACATTCAGCGTAATGAGGATAAGAATCCAAAGATATAAAATCCATTTTCACCCTAAAATAAAAATGGACCCGCTTTCGCAGATCCATTTAAATAATAAATATTCTAAATGTAAGATGATATTAGCAAATTAAAGAGCAAGCGTCAACATCAAAAATCAAAAAAAAGAACGTCTTAAAGCGAATAAAATTACTGGAGATTTTTGATTTTTCTCGTTTTTTCTGCGATTTTAAGGCGTTTTCAAGATTTTCATTCTATAAAAACTTTAAGATTTTTTGAGATTTGAGTTTTCACAGATTTTTCCTATTTTCCTATTTTGCTATTTTTCAAGGCTTCAAAGCACGTTTTTTCACGACGTAGCCGGAATATCCTTTTTCGGCAAGAGATTTTTCGACAGAATCAAGATTATCAGATGAAACTTTTCTGATTACAACCCGAACCACGTCTCCGCCGTCTTTTTGCCTTTGAAAAACAACATCTTTAAATCCGTCTTTCAAAAGTTTTTGCGCGAGATTGTTCGCGTTCGTTTTCGAAGAAAAAGCCCCGACCTGAATATCCCAAAACGTATTCTCGCCAAAAGCATTTTTTACAGAATTTGACGAAGAAGCGGAAGAAGATTTTGAAGCCGCGCCGCTCGTTTTTGAAGACGAATCAGATTTAGCCGACGCTCCGCCAGACTTAGAAGATGCAACAGTTTTAGTTGTCGTTCCGCCCGATTTTATTCCAGCACTTGAAACAGCCTCGGTTTTTGACGATGAAGCCGAACCGTTTTTTGCATCCGCCGCAGAATTTGAGCCAGCTTTTGAAGACTTTATCGAGTTTGAAAAATTTGAATTGTAAGGAATTCCAGCGATTTTGCAGGCTTTCACCGCAGTCTGGACGCTCGCCTTAGTCGATTTTCCAAGCGAGACAATTTCAAGATTCACCCTCGCAGTCCCCGATTTTATCATTCCGAGCTTCACCGCCGCCGCTTTCGACAAGTCCATCTCCCTTGTTTTCACAAAAGGTCCGCGGTCGTTCACACGCACCTGAACGGACTTTCCATTTTTTAGATTCGTCACATTCACGACAGTTCCGAACGGCAGAATTTTGTGGGCGCAAGTAAGCGCGTACATATTGAAAACCTCGCCGTTTGAAGTCTTTTTTCCATGAAAATCATCAGCGTAATAAGAAGCGACAACGTTCGTCTTGTAATAATCGCAAAAAGCAGAAAAAACGCAAAGAAAAACCGCGCAGCAAAGGAAAAACTTCTTCATAAAATAATTATCGGAAAATTTCAGGAGAAACAAAGAAAATGCACTAAAAGCGCGCGTAAAATATACGAGAGACTTTATTTCAGATTCAGAACCAAAAAAACATTGGCAAGAAAAACAAAAGCGAATCAGATAAAACGCGGAAATTTTATCGGATTCCAAATAAAAATGAATTTCAAGAGAATTAAGTCAATAAGAAAAGCTAACAAGGACAAAAAAAAGCGGTTTCAAAAACCAGAAACCGCCAAACAAGGAAATCGGGCAACCCGGATTCGAACCGGGGACCTCTACGTCCCGAACGTAGCGCGCTACCAGCTGCGCTATTGCCCGAATATAATTGAAAATAAAAGCCCGCTCGCTTTTGAGCAGGCTTTACGGGATGTGCGGGGCTCGAACCCGCGATCTCCGGCGTGACAGGCCAGCGCGATAACCAGCTTCGCTAACACCCCAGCTGATGTTTAAGATATTATCAAATTGCCCTATAATGTGTCAATAAGGCAATCCGCAATTTTTCACTTTTTTTATAATTTTTTTGATTTTTTTTCGCGTTATCTCTATCTTATTGTTTTCTAACCTTATCCTCTTGGAGCTTTCGCAGGGTCAATCGGCTGACCGTTCTGGAAAACCATAAGATTCACCTGAGACTTTTCCGTGTATGAATCAACGCCGGCAGTTCCAATCTGAGAGCCGTAATTCACATATTCGCCTTTTGAAACCTCAACAGAGCCAAGCCCGGTGTAAGCGTAGATGTGTCCGGTTTTGCTCTGGATAAAGACAACGTTTCCAAATCCTCTGTACGAGCCTGAAAACATCACAGTTCCCGCTCGGATTGAAGTTACGCCCTCGTCTTTTTTCGCGGAAAGGCAGACTCCGCCGACTTTCCCTTTTATATAAGTTACATCAGATGTCTTTACAGGCCAGACAAGAGACGAATCGCCTTTTTTATCTGAATATTTGTGAGGATCGTCAATTTTCGGAATGTCCTTGCCTTCATTTTTTGGCGGTGCGGAAGTTCCGCTTTTTGAAGATGATGACGCGACAACAGAATTTTTCTCTGTTTTTACTGGAACTTTCAGTTTCTGTCCGATTTTTAAAGCAGATGAAGAATCCGCTCCGTTCATTTTTTGAAGCTCCGCCACCGAAATTCCGTATTTTCTTGAAATGCCGAACCAAGTCTCGCCTTTCTGCACAACGTAAATTCCGTTCGCAGACGCAGAAGATGATTTTTTATCAATTTCAGCAGTTTTTGAATTTGATGAGGAAGCGGACGAAGCCGCCTGAGCCGTTTTCGAGTCTTCTGGAATTTTTATTTTCTGCCCGATTTTTATGTCGTTTTCTGAAAAGCCGTTCAGTTTTTTTACAGAATCAACAGTAACTCCGTAGCTCCGGCTAATCGAGTAAAGAGTCTCCCCTTTTTGAACCTCGTGAATTTTTTCCGCGCCGGCAAGCGAGAAGCAAGAAATCACAACTAGAGCTGAACATGATTTTTTAAAACTGCATTTCATATCTCTTGTATTTTCGGCAGAAAAAGATTTTAGATTTAGGATTTGTCGGCTGCAAAAAGGAAAACTTAATTTCTTAAAGTTCCATAAGCGACCAGAAAAGCCGCACCGCGTCAATTCCGTTGATTTTTGTTCCTGCAAGATACATTTTCAGGATATTGTCGCGCCCGGAAGTCAGCTGGCGGCTCGTGATTCCGTATTTTATTGAGCTTGCGGCCTCTATCAGCGCGCTTAAATGGTCTGCCAGCCGCACAATTTTTCCGTCAACCGGAGAATAGACATCCGAGTTGTAGTTTTCCTGAAGCTCCTCGAAGCTCACATTCTGGGAAGTTTTTCCGCCGTCAAGCTCTGAAATCAGAATCCGGTTCTGAAATTCGTTGCTCGTAAAATAAAGAATCTCGTCAACATAGAAAGATTCCATCAAAGGAACAAGCTCCGCGTGGACAATCTCGTCCTCAATCTGCTTCACAATTCCCGGAAGCTCCGTTGTCGCCTGCTTTACTGGAGAAATTATGTCCCGCGTTACAGACTCCGGCAAATCGTGGAAAAGCGCGGAGAAAAAATCGTTGAAAAGCCGCTTCTTGCAGAATTTTACGCCCGAGTCGCGCAGAAGCAAAAGCGAAAGAACCGCCACAAAAAAGCAGTGGCCGAGAACGCTTGTCTTAGGAACTCGCGGCGTCTGGTTCCACCGCGTCTGAAAACGAAGCTGCTCAATCTTCATAATGAAAAGGAAAGCGCGGCTGTTTCTGTCTAAAAGACATCTCATGCCGGCAAGGTCAGTGTATTTTTCAACCTCGCACAAAAGCTCTTCCTTTATTTTTGTGATTCGCTCCTTTTCGTTCACAGGCTCAATCATCTGAAGCTCGCGGAGCGAAGAAAAACGGTGGGCAGCCTGCAAGACGCGCTCGGCAAGAACCGTCTCGTCGTCTTTAAGATTCTGCTTTCCGACGCAATAGTCAGAAAACATCGACAAAAGCTCTTCGTCGCCGATTATGTCCTTGTACTGGCTGAAAATCCAGCCGTTTATTTTCTGGTACTCGTCAGGATAACGCTGCCGAATCATCTGCTGGACTGGAGATTTTATGTCGCACAAAGAGATTTTTTTCAGGAGATAAAAAAGGGAAGAATAAATCATCCATTCCCAGTTGAGCTTCCGCCCTGCGTTTTCCTCGAATTTTCCGATTATGTACGCGGCAATCATTTTCTCGGCTGCCTTGTCCATCTCGACAATCTCAAACGGCCGCACCAAGTCGTTCCAGCGCTGAATCGAAAATCCTTCAAAAATCTTTAGTATGAACTGCGAATTTACCATTTTTTGTTTTTCGGTTATTTTGCGAGACCCGATTTTTGGTCTCCGAGAAGCTTGTCATGCCAGACAACAGCCTTTTTCTTGATTTCCTCGCCCTCTTCGGCATTTCCCATGATAAGCTCAACTCTCCGCTGCGCTGAAAGATAGCCGATTGCAAGGCGCATATCGTCGATTCTGTGGGTTGAAAGCTCGTAGCGGTCGCGGTAGCCTGTCGCGGACTGGAAAAGCAGCTTTTTCACAAGCCGAATGTAAAGAACAGT
>JAXDVS010000016.1:0-39819 GCA_034088785.1 Treponema sp. | reverse complement strand
TCATTCCATTGTAAACCCATACTTTCACACCGATTTTTCCGTATGTTGTGTGAGCTTCGAATGTTCCATAGTCAATGTCTGCACGAAGAGTATGAAGAGGAACACGTCCTTCCTTATGCTCTTCAGAGCGTCTCATTTCTGCTCCGCCAAGACGACCAGAAACGCGGACTTTAATTCCGAGCGCTCCGTTCTTCATAGCGTTTGCAGAAGCCTGCTTGAGAGCCTTGCGGAATGAGCCGCGGCCGCTAAGCTGGCGTCCAACGTTCTGTGCAATCAAGTTAGCATTGATTTCAGCACGCTTGATTTCCTTAATCTTAATCTGAACTTTCTTTGTCAGTTTAGACTGGATTTCAGCACTGATTTTCTCAATGTTTGCACCTTTTACACCAATAATTACACCCGGGCGTGCTGTGTGAATAACGATTGTTACACGCTGTGGATGACGTACAATTTCGATTTCTGCAATGTCTGAGTTCTGACATTCCGGCAATGCTTTTACCATGTTGCGGATTTTGAGATCCTCAATCACGAGATCAGCATATTCGCGAGGATTTGCATACCAGCGAGACTGCCAAGTCTTGTTTACTCCAAGACGCAAACCGATAGGATTTACTTTCTGACCCACTTTATTCCCCCGCCTTCTCGTCTACAATGACGGTGATATGACACATACGTTTCAAGAGCTGATCAGCACGTCCGCGAGCACGGAACCAAACTCTCTTAAGTCTCGGACCTTCGTCGATGCGAATTTCCTTAACGAAAAGCATATCTTCATCGAGCTTCTTGTTGCCATACAGAGCGTTAGCAACAGCTGATTTCAGAGTTGACTGAATCAACCGAGCACCTTTCTGAGGCATATTATCAAGAATTGCCATAGCTTCTGAGCATGACTTCTGATTGATTACACGAGCTACAGGGCGAACCTTTGTAGGTGATGCAATCAGGAATTTAGAAGTGGCTACATAACCTTTCTTTTCAGCCATAATATCCACCTTTCAATTATGCCTTTGCGGCTGTTTTGTCGCCACCATGTCCCTTGAATGTACGTGTTGCAGCAAATTCACCGAGCTTATGGCCAACGAGGTTTTCTGTTACGTAAACAGGAATCCATGACTTTCCGTTGTAAACACTGATTGTGTTTCCAACCATCTCTGGAATGATTGTAGAGCAGCGAGAATATGTCTTAATCATCTTCTTGTCTGACTCTTTGTTCATTTCAATAACTTTCTTATAGAGACTCTTTTCAATAAAAGGTCCCTTCTTAACAGATCTTGACACCGTTAACTCCTCTAAGATTACTTCTTGCGACGTGAAACGATGAAGCGGCTAGAAGTCTTTCTTCTATTGCGAGTCTTGTAGCCTCTACATGGCTGACCCCAAGGAGTAACAGGAACGTGTCCTTTACCAGCACCTTCACCACCACCAAGCGGATGATCTACCGGGTTCATAGCCATACCACGAACTGTTGGACGGATACCAAGCCAGCGTTTGCGTCCAGCTTTTCCAAGCTGAGTGTTCATTCTGTCTTCGTTTCCTACGATACCAATAGTTGCATAACATTTAGCGTTAATGCGGCGTGTTTCACCTGATGGAAGACGAACGATTACATAATCGCCATCTTTAGCAGCAACAAGCGCGCCTGCACCAGCAGAGCGAACAAGCTGACCACCGCGGCCAAGTGTAAGCTCGATGTTATGGATTGTGAATCCAACTGGGATAACTCCCAATGGAAGTGCATTTCCAACTGTTGGAGCTGCATTCTCACCAGCCATAATCTTCTGTCCCACTACAAGACCTTTTGGTGCGATGATGTATCTTTTTTCACCATCAGCATAAAAAATCAAAGCAATATTAGCAGAGCGGTTAGGATCATATTCAATAGTCTTAACTGTTCCTGGAATACCATGCTTATTGCGTTTGAAATCAATAATACGATATCTGCGTTTGTGACCGCCACCCTGGTGTCTTACAGAAATACGACCACCAGCGCCACGACCAGCATGAGATTTTAAACCTGATACCAGTGTCTTCTCGGGTCTATCTGTTGTCAGTTCATCTCTTACCAAATCAATACGGTTTCGAGTACCGGCTGAATATGGTTTAAAAACTTTAAGAGCCATCTGGTTCCCCTTAATTCAAGAAGGCTTAAACGCCTTCAAATACCTTAATTGTCTCACCAGGAGCAAGGCGTACAGTAGCCTTTTTCCAGCTGGCAGTTTTTCCAGGTTTTCCACGAACCCTTTTAACTTTGCCAAGTACATTGAGAGTTGTACAAGAAACAACTTTTACATTGAAGATTTTTGCTACAGCTTCTTTAATCTGAAACTTTGTCGCATCTGGAGCTACTTTGAAAACGTACTTGCCCTGCTCGCGCAAAGTAGTAGCTTTCTCAGAAAGTATAGGCTCAATAATTACATCAGTAAGAGCGATCATTATTTAGCCTCCTCTTCAAGTTTATTATAGAATTCTGAAAGATTCTTTGCCGCAGACTCAAGAACAATCACTTTTCTTCCGTAGAAGAGAGAGTGTGCGCAAAGTCTGTTGTATGACAAATACTCAACATTCTTGATGTTGCGTGCAGCGCGTTTGAGCATTGCATCATCATCTTTCAAAATAATGACTGTGCGTTCGTCCTTAACGAAATTGTTAAGAATTTTAAGCAAGTCCTTTGTTTTTCCGCTTTCTACTGTGAAATCCTCAACAACAGTCAATCTGTCGCTCTGAGCCTGAAGGCTAAGAATAGATTTCATAGCAAGACGCTTTGCTTTTTTAGGCATTGCGTAGCTATAGTCGCGTGGTTTTGGTCCAAAAATTGTACCGCCGCCAACATTGATTGGTGATTTTTTATCACCACGGCGAGCGTGACCAGTTCCCTTCTGTTTGTAAGGTTTAGCATTTGAACCGTGAACTTCAGCACGAGTTTTTGTGCAAGCAGTTCCTACACGTCTGTTAGCTAATTCATTTGTGATGGCATAGTAAATAACATCGTCGTTTACAGGAAGTCCGAACACTTTATCATCAAGATTGATTGTGCGGAGTTCTTTACCATCGATTGAATAGACTTTCTTTTCCATCTTATCCCTCGACCTTATTTCTTAACCGCATTCTTGACAATAAGAGTGGTGTTTTTATTTCCCGGCACAGCACCGCGAACCATAACAACTTTGAGTTCAGGGTCAATCTTAACGATTTTAAGATTCTGTACTGTAACTCTTTCACATCCCATGCGTCCTGGCATTTTGATGTTCTTAAGGCTGTGTCCTGGTGTTGTACAATTTCCTGTACCACCTGCTTCACGATGGAATTTTGAACCGTGAGTTGCACGTCCACCATGGAAGCCCCAGCGTTTCATAACACCCTGGAATCCCTTTCCTTTTGAAGTTGCTGTAACATCAAGGAATGCAGTGTTTTCAAACAATTCAAGACCAATTTGGTCTCCAACTGCAACTTCTTTTTCAAAGTCTCTGAATTCTTTCAGATGACGTTTTGGGGAAACATTCTCCGGGAACTGACCTTTGTAAGGCTTTGTGACTTTAGATTCTTTCAAATCCTCAACACCAAGCACAACAGCGTCATATCCGTTTGCTTCCTTTGTTTTTGTAGCAATAACAGTATTTGGTTCAACATGGATCACGGTTACTGGTGTCAGATTACCGTTTTCATCAAATACCTGTGTCATTCCTACTTTTTTTGCAATCAGACCTTTCATTCTGATATAACTCCTATAGAAGAATTCCGAAAAATTCTTCTTTCTCGGCCGCCATCCCAGATCCATGGGACCGTACCGTTTTTTACAGTAACACTCTGCTACAACGTAGTTTTGCTGTTACTGCTTAATTTCAACATCAACACCGGCTGGCAATTCAAGCTTCATCAAAGAATCCATAACATCTGCTGATGGGTCAATGATGTCGATAAGGCGTTTGTGTGTTCTCATCTCGAACTGCTCACGTGACTTTTTGTTTACGTGTGGAGAACGAAGAACTGTTACCTTATTGATTTTTGTTGGAAGAGGGATAGGTCCTGAAACTTTAGCCCCTGCCTTCTGAACAGTCTGCACGATGGCTTTTGCACTCTGATCGATCAGTTCCACATCAAATGCACGAAGTCTGACACGAATTTTGCTGTTAGCCATTTGTTTTTACTCCTAAAGAACTTTAGATGAGGGAGAAAAGTCTCCCCCACCTTAATTACAATTTACAACCGGTACTACTCGATGATTTTTGTAACCTGGCCAGAAGCGATTGTGTGTCCACCTTCGCGAATAGCAAGTTTAAGACCTTCATCCATAGCGATTGGGTGAATAAGCTCACCGATAATCTTTACGTTGTCGCCTGGTTTTACCATGTCTGTTCCAGCCTCGAGCTCTACTGTACCTGTGATGTCAGTAGTTCTGAAGTAGAACTGTGGGCGGTATCCTGTAAAGAATGGAGAGTGGCGTCCACCTTCTTCCTTAGAAAGAACGTAAATCTGAGCCTCGAATTTTGTGTGAGGGTGAATTGATTTTGGTGCGCAGAGAACCTGTCCGCGAACAACATCTTTCTTCTCAACACCACGGAGCAAGATACCAACGTTGTCTCCAGCCATACCCTGATCAAGAGTCTTCTGGAACATTTCGATACCTGTTACTGTTGTGTCCTGAGTTGGGCGGATACCAACAATCTGAACTGGGTCGTTCATGTTGACAACACCGCGCTCGATACGTCCTGTTACTACAGTACCACGTCCAGAGATTGTGAAGATGTCCTCGATTGGCATCAAGAATGGTTTTTCATCATCGCGAACTGGATCATCGAACCAAGATTCCATAGCAGTAATAAGCTCTTCAATTCACTGTGTGTTTGCTGGATCATCAGACTCGTTCAAAGCTTTGAATGCAGAACCTTTGATGATTGGTGTGTCTTCAGAGAATCCGTACTCTTTGATTGTGTCTTTTACTTCCTCAACAACGAGTTCAAGAAGATCAGGATCGTCAACAAGGTCAACTTTGTTCAAGAATACGATGATTTTCGGAACACCAACCTGACGAGCGAGCAAGAGGTGCTCACGTGTCTGTGGCATAACTGAGTCTGGAGCAGATACAACGAGAATAGCACCGTCCATCTGAGCAGCACCAGTAATCATGTTTTTGATGTAGTCAGCGTGTCCTGGGCAGTCGATGTGAGCGTAGTGGCGCTTATCTGACTGATACTCAAGGTGACGTGTGTTGATTGTAATACCACGTGCTTTTTCCTCTGGAGCATTGTCGATTTCATCATACTTAAGAGCGTGGTAACCGTACTTTTTAGCACAGTACTGAGTGATAGCTGCAGAAAGTGTTGTCTTACCATGGTCTACGTGACCAATAGTACCAACGTTCATGTGAGGTTTAGTTCTAACGAACTTCTCCTTAGCCATGTGTTTCTCCTTTGCCGAACTCTTGTCCGGCGAAAAAATTGTTTATGTGTTGCACTTTAAGCCAGAATACTTGCCTTTCAACTGAAAAACTCATATTCGCAGACACACTGTTTTATATATTATTTGATTTTAAGCGACAGATAGGAAATGAGAGTTTCTTCAACTCGTCATAAAAGCGTTTTATCAAATTCAAAACACTTTTCCGGAACCACCGCAAAAGCACAAATAATCAAGTTTAACGGTTTGAAATCCAGAAAAATCGGGAATCTCAAGCCTTGTCTTTAAGGTTTTGAGAAGCGGCAACCTGAAAATGACAAGCATTAACTTTACGGCGTCGCCAGACTTAATAAAATTGAAGTCCGCCCAATATCTCAAAGAACATACTTAACCAAACTACGGTCAATAATCAGTTCAATATTTATACAATATTTAAAAATAAATTGCAATAGCAGAAAATCTAAAAATGCAATAAAAAAAGGACTTTGGCTAAAAAAACCAAAGCCCTCGTCATTAAAAAGAAAACTACCAGCGATAGTGAGCAAAAGCCTTGTTAGCTTCAGCCATCTTGTGTGTGTCTTCCTTCTTCTTGTAAGCAGAACCAGTGTTGTTGAATGCGTCAAGCAACTCAGCAGCAAGAGTGTCAGCCATGCCGTGTCCAGAGCGTGAACGAGCAGCCGCAATAATCCAGCGCATAGCAAGAGCTTCTTTGCGGACATCTCTGATTTCTACTGGAACCTGATAAGTCGCACCACCAACGCGGCGAGACTTAACTTCTACAGCAGGCTTTACGTTTTCAAGAGCCTTAAGGAAAACTTCAAGAGGATCTTTGTCAGTCTTTGTCTTGAGCTGCTCCATTGCCTTGTAAACGATTTTTGTACATGTATCTTTTTTTCCGTCGAGCATCATGCGCGCAACGAATTTTGTAACAACCGGGCTATTGTATTTTGTATCAGGTACAATAGGACGATTTACGGATTTCTTATGTCTTCCCATAGTAATTCCCCTTTATACCATTAAGCCTTTGGTCTCTTAGCGCCGTACTTTGAACGACCACGTTTGCGGCCATCAACGCCGAGAGTATCTTTTGTACCACGAATAATGTGATAGCGTACACCAGGAAGATCCTTTACACGGCCGCCGCGAATAAGAACAACTGAGTGTTCCTGCAAGTTGTGGCCAATTCCTGGAATGTATGCAGTTACTTCAATTCCATTTGACAAGCGAACACGAGCTACCTTTCGGAGAGCTGAGTTTGGTTTTTTAGGTGTAACAGTCATTACACGTGTGCAAACGCCACGTTTCTGTGGGCAAGACTCAAGCGCGGGAGCTTTTGTCGCATTAGCCACTGACTTTCTACCCTTTCTAACAAGTTGGTTAATTGTAGGCATCGCCTATTTCTCCTATATAAATCCGGCCAGCACTCCGGATGAAATGCAATAAATCACCTTTCAAGATAGGTCTAAATAGATTACTTGAAAGGCGATTTTCTGTCAATCAGTCTTTATTCAGCCTTGTCATCAGCAGACATCGAGTCAAAAGCAGAATCGTCCATTACAGACTCAAGAGCTTTTTCCTCCTGACGCTTGCGCAGAATTTCTTCCATCTGCTCGTCAAGGTCTTCATCAGAAGTATCGAAAAGCTTTACATCTCTGTAATCTCTGATACCAGTTCCGGCAGGAATCATACGTCCGATGATTACGTTCTCTTTCAAGCCATGCAATGGGTCTGTTGAGCCCTGAATTGCAGCGTTTGTAAGAACACGGGTTGTCTCCTGGAATGAAGAAGCCGAGATAAAAGAGTCTGTAGCAAGAGCCGCTTTTGTGATTCCCTGGAACATAGGGCGCGCAACTGCCGGCTGACCGCCTTCCGCAACAACACGCGCATTTTCCTCATGGAAATGATACTTGTCAACCTGCTGCCCGAAGATGAATCTTGTGTCTCCGACAGAAACGACCTCAACCTTGCGGAGCATCTGGCGAACGATAACACCGATGTGCTTGTCATCAATAGATACGCCCTGAGCAGAGTATACCGACTGAATCTCGTTCATCAAGTAATCCATAAGAGCGTTTTCGCCGAGGATTGCAAGAATATCGTGCGCGCTTGGCGAACCGTCGCAAAGCTGCTCGCCAGCCTCAACAGTGTCTCCGTCGCGGACAAGCATACGTCTCGTCATTGGAACGAGATGCTCGTATTCTTTTCCGTACTCGTCCTCAACAATTACAGTGCGCTTTCCTTTTGAAACGTTGCCGAATTTGACAAGTCCCGAAATCTGCGCGAGAACGCACGGAGTCTTTGGCTTGCGAGCCTCAAACAATTCAGATACTCGAGGAAGACCACCAGTAATATCGTTTGTTTTCGCGGCAGCAACAGGAAGACGAGCGAGAGTCTCGCCGGCCTTAATCTGCTGCTTGTCGTCAACGTCAAGAACGGCGTCCGCAGGCAAGAAGTAAGAGCCGAGGTTGTTTCCAGCCTCATCAGTAATCAGGATGCGCGGCTGCTTTTCTCCCAAGTGCAAGTCGGAAATGTGGCGCTCGATGTTTCCGTTGTCGAGAACTTTCTCTTCCAAAGTAACGCCAGGAATAACGTCCTCAAAGTGAACGTATCCTGAAACTTCGGCGATGATAGGCTCTTTTGAAGGATCGAATGTTCCGAGAACCTGCTCGGCCTCGCAGACATCGCCCTCTTTCGCAGTGATTGTAGAACCGTTGACGATTTCAATCTTCTGCTCGTTGCCCAAGAGATAAAGCTTATTGTCCTTAATCTGAATGTGTCCGTTCTCTTTTGCAACAAAGTCTCCGCCCTTTCTTTCGATAAGAACGCCGCCTTTGAGAATACGTCCGCCATCAGAAACTGCAAGCTTGTCGCCGCTTCCGATTTCAGCAGAATCGATGATTCTTGTGACCATCATATAGCCCTTACGTGTGAAGAGCTTGTTTCCATCGTCTGTAGGAACGTTTGTTCCATTGATAGAGCCGATGATGATTGGATATTTAAGCAAAATACGGTTGTCTTCTGTCGCCTTTGAAGCAGTACCTCCGACGTGGAAAGTACGCATTGTAAGCTGTGTACCAGGCTGTCCGATTGACTGCGCCGCGATGATTCCGACCGCCTCGCCGATTTCAACCAGCTTGTTGCGGGCAAGGTTCTTTCCGTAGCATTTTACGCAAACGCCATGCTCAGCCTCGCAAGTAAGAACTGTGCGGAGCTTGACTTTCTCAACGCCAGCTTCCTCGATTTTCTTTGCAAGCTCGTCAGTGATGTACTCGTTCACATCGCAGAGAAGCTCTCCAGTAACCGGGTGAATCACGCGCTCGATTGTGAAGTGACCGGCAATTCTTGCAGAAAGCGGAGTGATAATCTCGTCTCCGTTCTTGATTGCTGTGTAGTCGATACCGTTGATTGTGCCGCAGTCGTCTTCATTAACAACGACATCCTGGGCAACATCGACAAGTCGTCTTGTCATGTAACCAGCGTCAGCAGTCTTCAAAGCAGTATCGGTAAGACCTTTTCGCGCACCGTTTGAAGAAATGAAGTATTCGATAACCGAAAGTCCTTCCTTAAAGTTTGAGCGGACAGGAAGCTCGATGATGTCTCCGTTAGGCTTAGCCATCAAACCGCGCATTGCTGCCAGCTGTGAAATCTGCTTCTTAGAACCGCGGGCTCCGGAGTCAGCCATCATATAGATTGTGTTGAATCCGTCTTTGTCAGCGCGGAACTGGTCCATCATTATGTCGGTGAGCTTTTCGTTTGTTCTCTGCCAAACGTCAGTTACCTTGTTGTATCTTTCCTCGGCAGTGATAGTTCCCTTTGAGTACTGTCCTACGATGCCTTCAACAATCTTGTTAGCCTCGTCAACCATCTCTTTCTTCTCAGGAGGAATAAGAATATCGTCCATTGAAAGAGTCGCGCCGAAGAATGTAGCGTTGTGGTAGCCGACAGCCTTGATTGCATCGAGCATGCGGATTGTAATCCACGGTCCCTGCAAGTGATAGACATTTGTAATCATCGACTTGAGCTTTTTGTCGCCCATCTGCTCGTTCACGTATCCGACTTCCTCAGGCATTTCTGCGTTGAAGCGGATTCTTCCGGCAGTTGTGACAATCAAATCGCCTTTCTTGAAGTCGCCGGCCTTGAAAGAATCTTTAGGAGCCGGAAGCTTGATTTCAGCCTGCCATTCGATGTATCCGTCTTCCGCCGCGGTGAAAGCCTCGTCCGCAGAAGAGAATCTCTTGTAGCGAATCTGGCCGTCTTCCATTTTCGGGCCGCCCTTCGCGTGCGGTTTTACAGCAGTCATATAGTAGATTCCAAGAACCATGTCCTGAGATGGAAGAACAATCGGGTTTCCGTTTGCAGGGTCAAGCAAGTTTCTTGCAGAAAGCATCAAAGTCCAACATTCCATCTGCGCAGCCTGCGTAAGAGGAACGTGGATAGCCATCTGGTCTCCGTCGAAGTCGGCGTTGAAAGCCTTGCAAGCGAGCGGATGAAGTTTTAGAGCCTTTCCCTCAACGAGAACCGGCTCGAATGCCTGAATTCCCAAGCGGTGCACAGTAGGCGCACGGTTGAGCATTACAGGATGCTCGCGCACAACTTCGTCCAAAATCGCGTAAACTTCAGGAGATTCCTGCTCGACGAGCATTTTCGCCTTTTTAATATTGAAGACAACGTCCTTGTCAACGAGCTTCTTCATAATAAACGGCTTGAAAAGCTCCAGAGCCATCTTTGTAGGAAGACCGCACTGCCAAAGCTTAAGCTCAGGTCCGACAACGATTACAGAACGTCCAGAGTAGGCAACACGTTTTCCGAGACGATTCTGGCGGAAACGTCCCTGCTTTCCTTTGAGCATATCTGAAATTGACTTGAGCGGGCGGCTTGAAGCGCCTTTTACGGTGTGGTTGCGGTTTGAGTTGTCGAACAAAGCGTCAACAGCTTCCTGCAACATTCTCTTCTCGTTTCTGATTATGATGTCAGGAGCGGAAAGAGACATGAGCCTCTTCAAGCGGTTGTTTCTGTTGATAACGCGTCTGTACAAGTCGTTAAGGTCAGATGTGGCGAAGCGTCCTCCGTCAAGCTGAACCATAGGGCGCAAATCCGGCGGAATTACTGGAATCACGTCCATAATCATCCAGGAAGCCTTGTTTCCAGAATTTCTGAAATCCTCGACAATCTGAATTCTCTTAAGGAGACGCTTGTCAGACTTTGTGCCTTTCTCAATCATTTTTGCGCGAAGCTCAGCGGCAAGCTCGTCAAAGTCAAGCTGCTCAAGCAAAGTCTTGATTGCCTCGGCACCCATTCCTGCGACGAACGACTGTCCGCGCTCGAGAGCCTCGTTGTACTCGTCTTCTGTGAGAAGCTGCATTTTCTTGAGGTCTGTGTCGCCCGGGTCAATCACGATATATTTCTCGTAGTACAAGACAGCCTTGAGAGACGCAACCTGCAAGTCGAGCAAAAGTCCCATTCGGCTTGGAACGGAACGGTAATACCAGATGTGGCTTACAGGAGCGGCAAGCTCGATGTGTCCTGCGCGCTCGCGTCGAACCTTGAAGTGTGTGACTTCAACGCCGCAGCGGTCGCAAATAACGCCCTTGTAGCGGATTGACTTGAATTTTCCGCAGTAACATTCCCATTCCTTTGTAGTTCCGAAAATGCGCTCGCAGAAAAGTCCGTCCCTCTCCGGCCGAAGCGTGCGGTAGTTGATTGTCTCAGGCTTTTTAACCTCGCCATAAGACAGCGCGCGGATTCTTTCCGGAGAAGCAAGCTTTATATTGATAGAATCAAAATCTTTCTCTTCGCGATTATTCTGCATCCTCATTCTCCTCTTTTCCGAAATCAGAACTAGCTTTGTCAATCAATTCCTGATCACGTTCTGTCAATGCGACAGGTTTTCCTTTTGCATCATAAATTGTGAAGTCAAGTCCAAGTCCGCGAAGCTCCTGAACCATTACGTTGAATGATTCCGGCACTCCAATCGGAGACTGCGGGTCGCCCTTTACAATCGACTCGTAAATCTTCGAGCGTCCGTTCATATCGTCAGACTTGATTGTCATCATTTCCTGCAATGTGTTTGCGGCTCCGTATGCTTCCAAAGCCCAAACTTCCATTTCTCCAAGACGCTGGCCTCCGAACTGAGCTTTTCCTCCAAGAGGCTGCTGAGTAACGAGAGAGTAAGGTCCTGTAGAACGTGCGTGCATCTTGTCATCAACAAGGTGATGCAGTTTAAGATAATAGATAACTCCGACGAAAATCGGGTTCACAAACGGCTCGCCTGTGCGTCCGTCGCGTACAATCTGCTTAGAATCCGGGCTAAGGCCTGCTTCCTTGAGTTTTTCCGCAATCATTTCCTGAGAAGGAGTCTGGAATGCAGGGCACTCAAAATACTGGTTAAGGTAACGTCCGGCAATTCCAAGCTCAGACTCCATAATCTGTCCGATGTTCATGCGGGAAGGTACACCAAGCGGGTTCAAGCAGACATCAAGCGGAGTTCCGTCTTCAAGGAACGGCATATCCTCTTCCGGAAGAATTCTAGCGACAACACCTTTATTTCCGTGTCGTCCAGCCATTTTGTCGCCTTCGCGGAGCTTTCTTTTGTTCGCGATAAGAACTTTAACAACTTCGTCAACTCCAGGGCTAAGGTCGTCGCCTTCTGTTCTCTTCATTCGCTGAACGTCGATTACAACGCCTTCAACTCCATGAGGAACGCGCAAAGAAGAATCTCTTACTTCCTTCGCCTTTTCACCGAAGATTGAGTTCAAAAGCTTGAATTCAGGAGTTGTCTCTGTCTCTGACTTAGGAGTGACTTTTCCAACAAGAATATCGCCTGAGCGGACTTTAGCTCCGACTCTTACGATTCCCTCTGCGTCAAGATTATCCAAAGACTTCTCTGATGTGTTCGGAATATCGCGTGTGATTTTCTCAGGTCCGAGCTTTGTCTCTCTGATTTCAATCGGGAATTCCTTGATATGGATAGAAGTGTACATATCTTCCTTGACTACGCGGCGGCTGATAAGAACAGCGTCCTCATAGTTGTATCCATTCCACGGAACGAATCCGACAAGCAAGTTGCGTCCGAGAGAAAGCTCGCCGTTGAATGTCGCAGGACCGTCTCCAAGAACATCGCCTTTCTTGACTTTTTCTCCGACCTGAACAGTCGGTCTCTGATGATAGCAAGTGTCTTGGTTTGTTCTCTGGTATTTCATAAGCGGATATTCATCGATTCCGTCAGAATCATCGCGCTTAATCTTAATCAAATCGCTTGCAACGAAGATAACTTCGCCGTCGTGCTTCGCCTTGATAAGAACGCCTGAGTCGTAAGCGGCTTTCTTTTCCATTCCGGTTCCAACATAAGGAGGCTCCGGGAAAAGAAGAGGAACGCCCTGACGCTGCATGTTGCAGCCCATCAAAGCGCGGTTGGCGTCATCATGCTCAAGGAAAGGAACGAGAGATGCTGAAACAGAGATAACCTGGCGCGGAGAAACGTCCATGTACTGGATATCCTTTACAGAACGTGTCGTGTAGTCTCCCTGATGGCGGCAAGAAACCATTTCTGTCGGGAACGAGCCGTCGGCCTTCATGCCTTCAGCAACCTGTCCGACGTAGTATCTGTCCTCGTCCATCGCTGAAAGATAGTCAATCTGGTCTGTCGCCTTTCCGTTCTCAACCTTGCGGTACGGAGTCTCCAAGAATCCGTAGTCGTTCACTCTTGTGTAGATAGCGAGAGAGACAATCAAGCCGATGTTCGGTCCTTCAGGAGTCTCAATCGGGCACATCCGTCCGTAGTGAGTGTAGTGTACATCGCGGACCTCGAATCCTGCGCGGTCGCGTGAAAGTCCGCCAGGTCCCAAAGCGTTAAGACGGCGCTTGTGAGTAAGCTCAGAAAGAGGGTTTACCTGATCCATGAACTGAGAAAGCTGTGAAGAGCCGAAGAATTCCTTGATTGCGGCAACAATCGGCTTGATGGAAATCAAGTCCTGAGGCTTCATCGTCTCAGTCTCTTTGAGGTTCATTCTCTCTTTTGCGATTCGCTCCATGCGGCTGAAAGCAGTCTTGATTGCGTTTGTCATCAGCTCGCCGACAGAACGGATTCGGCGGTTTCCGAGGTGGTCAATATCATCAGTCTTTTCGTTTCCAATGTAAACGTTGATAAGGCGTTTCATTGTCTGGATAATATCTTCCTTTACCAAAGTGAAATCGTCATAAGGATTCTCGTAGTTGAACTTCTTGTTCAGCATATAGCGTCCGACACGTCCCAAATCGTAGCGGCGGATGCTGAAGAACATTGAGTTCAGGTCTTTTTCGGCGTTCTCAACTGTGATTGGCTCGCCAGGCATGAGAATCGCGTAAACGGCAGCCAGAGCGTCTTCTTTTGTCGGCTCCTCGTTTTCCGCGCCTTCCTTGGCATATTTGATGTCCTCGCGCTCGAAGCAGTTGATAATCATGTCGCTGTCGAGAGAAGGATTCTGCTCTTCCTTGTCGCCCGGGCGGTTTCTTGCGTCAAATTTAATCACGTTGATTTCTTTGATGCTCTGTGCGAGAAGGTCGTCGATATCGTGAGGATGAAGCTTTGTTCCCGCGCGGAAAAGAATTTTCTCGTTTCCGTCGTCATCTTTCACAAAAATCGCCTTTGCCAGAACTTTGTCAACGAGAGAATCTTTCACAGCTTCTGAAACTTCGATATTTTCTGTTTTATAGAAGCAAGAGATGATTTCCTCGCGTGAGTTGTAGCCGAGTGCTCTAAGGAAAATTGTCGCAAGGATTTTCTTTTTGCGGTCAATCTTCGCGTATATGAGATTTTTTTTCTGGTCGATTTCAAATTCAAGCCAAGAGCCGCGGTAAGGAATGATTCTTGAAGAATAAACGCCCTTGTCGTGCTGGAAAATAACTCCAGGCGAACGGTGAATCTGCGAGACAACAACGCGTTCCGCGCCGTTTATGATGAATGTTCCGCGGTCTGTCATAAGCGGAATGTCGCCGAGATAAATGTCCTTCTGCAAAATCGCGCCTGACTTCAAGAAATTCAGGTTGATTCTTGCCTTGAGCGGAACTGCGAAAGTCTGACCTTTCTGCTTGCATTCAAGTTCCGAGAATTTGATGTTTTTCTCGTCAAGCTCGTAGAATTCGTACTCAAGAGACATTTCTCCATCCGCGCTTTCAATAGGGAAAGTTGATGTGAATGCTTCCTGCAAGCCCTTGTTCTCAAGCGGCTCGCCTTTGTCTAGTTTGTCTTTCTGAAGGAAATTTTCGTAAGACGATGTCTGAATGTCGATAAGATTCGGAATCTCCATGAAATTCTGAATGTTCTTACCGTAATACTGACGGTTGATTGTTCTGCTTTTCGCGAACATCAGCACCCTCCTGGGGAATCATTGCCCGTTCTGTTTGCTACATGCAAGGATTGTCCGCAAAACTTGCGGAAATAAAAGCACAGCACAAAGCAGCCGGACTGCGGGGAAGCTTTTTTTAGAAAAAAGCGAAAACTATTTTGAATTGCGCCGCAAAACACGGCAGCAAAAATTGCTACTGTAGACACGTAAAGCTTACGCGCAAAACAAAGCTGCCTTACACGTAAGCTCAACGAAAATTGATTCTAAACTATCTTAGAATTCGGATTATTTTCCAGAAAATTTCTATTCACTGGGAAATAATTATTTTTTAGAAGCCTTTCCACCAGCTGCTTCGATTTTCTTGATGATTTCATCAGCATCAGCCTTAGAAACAGCTTCCTTGAGAACTTTTGGAGCGCCTTCAACGAGAGCTTTTGCTTCTCCAAGTCCAAGACCTGTGATTTCACGAACTGCCTTGATAACTGGGATTTTTTTAGCTGCGTCGAATGAATCCAAAGAAACATTGAATTCAGACTGCTCTTCAGCTGCAGCTGCACCGCCAGCTGCTGGGCCTGCTGCAACAGCAACAGCTGCTGTTACTCCGAATTTTTCTTCCATTGCTTTTACGAGTTCTGAAGCTTCGAGAACTGTCATAGAAGCGATTGCGTCAAGAATCTGATCATTTGTGAGAGCTGCCATATTATCTTCTCCTAAATTGGCACGTCTGAATCATTTTGAAACAGACAAAAAAGTTTCTGCGGACGGAACAAACTGAACCGCTGTTCCGCAGTTTATATTTTTGCAAGGACAGTCGACAGCTATGAAGCCTGACCTTGCTTCACAAGCACGGCAAACTGATTACTCAGCTTTTGCCTCTTCAGCTGGAGCTTCTGCTCCGCCTTCCTGTGATTTTTTATCCACATAAGCCTGCAATGTAGCGGCGAGTTTCTGAACTGGACCGTTGATAGCAGACATGAGCATTGCGATAAGCTGTTTTTTGCCAGGAACTTTTGAATAAGCTTCCATTTTTTCAGCATCGTAAATCTCGTTCTGGATATATCCGCCCTTGATTTTAAGAGCGTTGTTGTCTTTTGCGAAGTCGAAAAGAACTTTTGCAGCCTCGTTGCTGTCTTCTTTAGCCATTACAACTGCTGTAGGACCTTTGAGATAGTCAGCAACGTTGTCGATTTTCATCTCTTCAAACGCGACACGCGCAAAATTATTCTTCAAGACTTTCATCGGAGCTTCATGCTCACGAAGCTTTCTGCGCAAGCTTGTAATCTGCTCTACAGTCAAGCCGCGGAATTCAGTAAAGATGAAGTCATTGTAATCAGAAAGCGTTTTTTTAGTCGCTTCGATAGCCGCTGTCTTAGCAGGCTGGAGTGCTTTTGCTCTAATTGCCATAGGTTATGCCTCCTCCTTAACTGAAATCCAAACACCAGGTCCCATAGATGAGCTTACTGAAACAGAGCGGATAAAGTCTGCCTTAGCGTCAACCGGCTTTTTGCGGTCAAGCTCAGCAAGAAGAGTGTTTACGTTCTCAGCAACTTTAGCTGAATCCATAGAAACTTTTCCTACAGCAATATGGATAATTCCAGTCTTGTCTGCGCGGAATTCTGTACGTCCCTTTTTAAGCTCGCTGATTGCAGAAACGATATCATTTGTTACAGTTCCTGTCTTCGGGTTTGGCATAAGACCTTTGCGTCCCAAAACCATACCAAGACGACCAACATCTTTCATCATATCTGGAGTTGCAACAGCAACATCAAAGTCAAGCCAGCCAGCCTTTACTTTGTCGATGTAGTCTTTTGAACCAGCGTAAGCTGCACCTGCGTCAAGAGCTTCCTTAGCTCTCTCGTCAGAACAGAACACGAGAACTTTTTTCTCAGCTGTGAACTGGTTTGGGAAAACCAATGTGTCACGAACTGTCTGGCTTTTTCCGAGGTTAAGAGCAACGTGAAGCTCTACAGTCTCGTCGAATTTTACAAAGTGCACGTCTTTTACGATTGCGCAAGCCTTGTCAACTGGGTAGCTCTGAAGCGGATCATATTTTTTGAGAGCATCAGTATATTTCTTTCCGTGTTTCATTTTATGCCTCCACCTCTACACCCATACTGCGGGCTGTTCCAGCAACGATTTTCTTTGCAGCTTCCAAATCGTTTGCGTTTACATCAGGAAGCTTTGTCTTTGCGATTTCCTCAAGCTGTGCTTTTGTAAGCTTTCCAACTTTGTTAAGAAGAGGATTTCCTGAACCTTTGTCAAGCTTGAGCGCTTTCTTGATAAGCACTGCAGCCGGCGGAGTTTTGAGGATGAAAGTGAATGACTTGTCTGAATAAACTGTGATTACAGCAGGAACAACAAGTCCTTTCTCCATGCTCTTTGTGCGTTCATTGAACTGCTGGCAGAACTGAGGCGCAGAAACGCCTTTTGGTCCCAAAGCAGGTCCGATTGGCGGAGCAGGAGTAGCAGCTCCAGCTGGCGCCTGAATCTTGAACACTTCAACAACTTTTTTTGCAGCCATTTTAATAGCTCCTTATATTGGTATGAGACTTCAAAATGAAATCTCTAGCGGAACGCCTATGTCCAACGGACTTACGCTCCTCCCAAAAAAACAAGCGATTTCTATAAATTATAAAAACCGCTTCAATTTTTTCTAAAACTGATTTTACTGAACAAGCTTCTCAACTTGTGTAAGGTCAACCTCGACAGGTGTCGCACGACCAAAAATCTGAACCGTCACGCGAAGCTTAGCCTTGTCCGCATAAACTTCATCAACTGTGCCGCTGAACGAAGCGAAAGGTCCTTCGTTAATTTTGACCTGATCGCCGACAGAATAAATCTGCTTGACGCGAACAGCCTTGTCGCCTTTGATGTCTCCAGAACGCTGGAGAATATTTTTAACCTGATCATTTGGAATCGGGCGAGGACGCTCATTCGGCTTTGTTCCGACAAAACCGCCGACTCCCTGTGTAGAACGAATCTCCGAGCAGACATCTTTCCAGCCGATTTCAGGAAGATCCATTTCAAGCATTATATATCCAGGAAGAATAAGATTTTTTCTTGATTTTTTCTTTCCGTCTTTAATCTCAACGACTTCTTCAACCGGAACTTTCACATCTGAAACAATATTTGAATCAAGAACGCCTTCGTCAAGTTTCTGATGAAGGATTCTTTCAATTTTCTTCTCGTATCCTACGTAGCTCTGAACGATATACCAGCTTTTTGCCATCTGCTTACCCTTATTTTAGAACTAGAAAGCCAAGCTCATGCCGTAGCTGAAAAGAATATCCAAGAGACCGAGAATTGCTGCGATAATGATTGTAGAAACGATTACAACTTTTACCGATGAAACGACATCATCGCATGTAGGCCAGACGACTTTTTTAAGCTCCGCCCAGCACTCTTTAAGAAATCCAAAAACCTTTCCCATAGCAGCAAATCCTCTATAAAAAATTGAAACAGATTTCTCTGTTTCGCTCTAAGTACAGGCCCGGCAAGACTCGAACTCGCGACACTCGGTTTTGGAGACCGATGCTCTACCAACTGAACTACAGGCCTAAAAATCTATATCAAGCTGCCACATTAAGCAGCAGCCTAATCAGCTTATTTTGCTTTTGTTTCTTTATGCAAGATTTCCTTGCGGCAGAATGGGCAATACTTGTTCTTCTCAAGCTTTCCCTGAATATTTTTGCGGTTTTTTGTTGTTGTGTAATTCTTTCTCTTACACTCTGTGCACTGAAGAGCAATAATATCGATTGATGTCTTCTTCTTGCTACCCATTTTTATATTCTCCTAAAATAATTTTAAGTTTTAGCAGCTCCCGAACGGAATTGAACCGTTGACCTCAGCACTACCAATGCTGTGCTCTACCAACTGAGCTACAAGAGCAAGTCAGTTCTGACGTGTCCTAACAATATACAGACTGGCAGATTTTGTGTCAAGGGAGACACAATCAAAAAGATGTCTTATTCTAGTATTTTCCACGTTTTTATGCTAGTTTTTTACAAAAGATTTTTAAACTTTTTTTGATTTTTTTATTTCGAGGAAAATAATGAGCATAGACGGACTTGTGGACAATATCTTAAAGTCTTACGAGACAGACGGCGGAATAAACAGAGCCGGCGCGGAGAACTTTCCGAACAGGGAAAACGTTGTCGCGGTTCTTCACGAAATCCAGTGCCTGATTTTTCCGGGCTACAAGACAAACGAGGAAGTCGATGACGACAACCTCCGCTACACGACCGGCCAGCGAGTGAACAAAATCATCTGCGTTCTCACAAAGGAAATTCAAAAGGCGATTGTCTACGAGGCAAGCCGGAACAATCCTGAATCTAATTTCAGCTGCGGACACTGCTTTGAGGAAGCGGAAGAAATCTCGCTCGCTTTAATTGAAGAAATTCCTGAAATCAGGCGGCTCGTGCGGCTGGACACAATCGCGGCCTACAACGGAGACCCGGCGGCAAAAAGCGGAGACGAAGTCATTGTCTCTTATCCGGGGCTTGAAGCGATAATCGTCTACAGAATCGCGCATTTTATCCATTTAAAGAACGTGCCTGTAATTCCAAGAATAATGAGCGAGTACGTCCACGGAAAAACCGGAATCGACATTCACCCGGGCGCGACAATCGGCGAAAGTTTCTTCATTGACCACGGAACAGGCGTTGTAATCGGCGAGACAACAATAATCGGCGACAACGTGAAAATTTATCAGGGAGTGACGCTCGGAGCCTTGAGCGTGAAAAAGTCCCTCCAGAACAAAAAACGCCACCCGACAATCGAAGATAACGTTACAATCTACGCGAACGCCACAATTCTCGGCGGAGAGACCGTAATCGGAAAAGGCTCGGTAATAGGCGGAAACAGCTGGATAACAGAATCAGTTTCAAACGGAAAAAAGAATTAGACAAAAAAAACAGCGTTTCGAGTAAGTAACACTTCCAAGAAACGCTGCCGTCCAGCAAGCTGGA
This sequence comes from Treponema sp., assembly GCA_034088785.1. Classification (GTDB taxonomy): domain Bacteria; phylum Spirochaetota; class Spirochaetia; order Treponematales; family Treponemataceae; genus Treponema_D. The sequence continues at coordinate 20,135 of JAXDVS010000016.1, read as the reverse complement.
CATCGGAGAGAGTTTATCAGCTTATTACAAGCTGTGTATAAGATAGCTTATGAGATATGGTTTGTCAATAATCTTTCCTATAAGAAATCTCTAAATTCTCCAATTGATGAAATCTTGCCGAATTTGACATTTTTTTTAGAATATATCTGATGAAGAATTTTCCGCGGATTTTTCCTGATTTTTTCAACTAAAATCTAAAATCGGATAAAATTCGCGGCGATTTTTGGGAAATTTTTAAATTATGAAGAATATTTTAAAGCCATTTGACTTTCTGTTTATTTTAGCCTCGCTTTCGGCTGTCGTCTTTTCATTTTTGACTTTGCGGAACAAAAATTCTGAAAAAGAAGCGCGGCTGATAATCGACGGCGGCGGAAAAGAATTCGTTTATCCTTTGAGCGAGAATCTGGAGCTTAACATTGAAGGCGACATCGGAATTTCTGTTATCAAAATCGAGGACGGAAAGGCTTTTTTTGAGGACTCGCCCTGCCCGAACAAACTTTGCGTGGAAATGGCTCCTGTAAAAGAAAACAATGACTGGGCAGCCTGCATGCCGAACGAAGTCTTCATAAGAGTCGAAAAATAAATTCTAAAAAGACGCGGCACGAAGACTTTTTCATCTGAAATAAAATGCGATTTTTTGCCTCAAAACGCGTCAAAATTTTTATTCACAAGGAGATTTTATGGCGAAATCAAAAAATTCTATTGTCTACAAATGCACAGAATGTGGATATTCACAGCCGAAATGGCTTGGCCGCTGCCCTTCATGCGGAGCATGGAACACGCTCGAGGAAGCGATTCTCGACCCGAACTCGAACGCGGCGGCTTTCGGAAACGCAGCTACAGAAAAAATAAAGCCTGTTCCGCTTGCAAAGGTGAGCGCGCAGGAAAACACGAGAATCACAACGGGAATAGAAGAATTCGACAGAGTTTTGGGCGGCGGAGCAATGATTCGCTCGGCAGTTCTGATTGGAGGCGAGCCGGGAATCGGAAAATCGACGCTGATGATTCAAGTTTCAAGCGCGATTCACAAGAATTTCAGACAGAAAATCCTTTACGTTTCGGGAGAGGAGAGCGCGGCCCAGATTAAAAACCGCGCAGACCGCCTAAATCTTGACACAGACGGAATCGAAATTCTATGCACAATGCGGCTTGAAGACATAAAAGACGCTCTTTCCGCGCTGAATCCTGTTTTTGTCGTGATTGACTCGATTCAGACCGTTTACTCGGTTGAGGCGGGAATTGGCCCGGGAACGATGAATCAGCTGAAATTCTGCGCAAACGAGCTGATTGGCTGGGCAAAAAGCCGGAACGCAGTTCTCGTGATGTCGGCGCACGTCACAAAAGAAGGCTCGATTGCAGGTCCGAAAAGTCTTGAGCATATGGTTGACACGGTTGTTTCTTTTGAAAGGAACGATGACGAAGTAAGATTCTTGCGCGCGATAAAAAACCGCTTCGGCTCGGTTGACGAGCTTGGAATTTTCGCGATGACAGAAAAAGGTCTTGAGGGCGTGGGAGACCCAAGCTCCATGTTCATCACAAAGCGGAACGGCGCAACTCCGGCAGGAATCGCAAATTCCTGCGTTTTTGAGGGAAGCAGGGCATTTCTGGTGGAAATTCAGGCTCTCACAGTTCCGGCAAAATCGAGCATAAGCCGGGTTTACTCGGAAAAAATAGATGCGGGGCGGGTCGCGCGAGTGGCGGCGGTTCTTGAAAAACGCACTGGCATGAAATTCAGCGACCAGGACATTTACGTGAACGTAGCCGGCGGAGTCCGATTGTCCGAAAGCGCGATTGACGCGGCACTGGCGGCGGCTCTTTACTCGGCAAGGACAGACATCGCGGTTGCAGACGAGACAGTCATAATCGGAGAATTGAGTCTCGCAGGCGAAATCCGGCCGGTCGCAAGGCTAAAGCAAAGGGTTAAAACCGCCAAGGAACTCGGATTCAACAACATTTTCGCCCCGGAAAGCGAGACAGGAGCAAAAAAAATCTCTTCAATAAAAGAGCTTGTAAAAACGACTTTCGGAAAATAAAAATCAAGAAGATTTCTGTCAAAAATGAACGCCTGAAAATCTAAACGCAAACGGGACGCTCAGACAAAAATCAGAATCTTCTTGAAAAGTTGAAAAAATAAGATTCTCTGGCAGCGAATTATTTCACACAAAAAATGCAGACGATTGAAAAATTTCTTTAAGAAAATTTTCTGAACATTTCAAAAAAATCTAAATCTTGATGAATCGAAAATCAAAATTCCTAGCCAAAATTCAAAAACAGAACAGACGCGGCAAAGAAACGCTCGGAACTGAAACAGAAATTACATTCAATTTCCGAAACAACGCGAATGCGGCAACAAAAGCCACGGATTTTAATTTTAAATTACGATGACAGCTCAGATTCCGAAGCAACGCGAACACAAGAATCTGAAATCGCAGTTTCGTTCCAGATTCTTGCTGAATCAAAAATCTTAATCCGCTTTTATTTTATCGTTTATTTCGCAAAAAGACTTTTGAAGAAAGACGCGACGCTCACAACGATTGTGCTTCCGCCGATAAAAGTTCCGACGCTCGAGCCAAGCGAGCTTAAGAAAAACACGAGAAGAACGCGCAAGAGCCGGTTTCTGTAGAATCCTTTTACGCTGATGTCGTTCTGGACATTCTCCAAATCCTTGACTTTCGGCTTGCAGACAACAGCCTGAACAATTCCGGCGAACATTCCGACTCCGACAAACGGGCAAAGGCTCGTGAACGGCGCGCCAGCCGCGGAAACCAGAATTGTAAGCGGATGGCCTCCGGCTAAAAGCGCGCCAACAGCGGCAAGCCCTGCATTCCAGAAGACCCACGACCCGACGAGATTCAAGCCTTTCGTCATTCCGCCGTAGACAAAGCCCGCCGCAATCAAAGCGAGAATCAGGACTGGAATAGACCAGCCGGCAATTTTCGAGCCGGCTTTTTTTTCAGGCAACCGGCTGATTTCTTCCGTGTCGCAAGATTTTTTTCCCACAGCGATTTCCTCAAGATTTTTCTGAACGCCCGGAAGATGTCCAGCCCCAAGAACCGCAACAACGCTTTTTCTCGAGTCCTTCTGAACGGCTTTCCAGATGTGCGCAGCAAGATAAAAATCGCGCTCGTCAATCAGAACTTTTTTGACGGCAGGCATATATTCAGAAAGCTCGGACATCATTCCGTCCATCTCGCTTTTCTCTTTAAGATTTTCAATCTCTTTCTCGCCGACTTCTTCCTTGTCAAACGCGCTCGCAATAAGCGCGCTCAAAAGCTTTATCTTTCCGATTCCGGAATTCATTCCCCATGCACGGCGGAGCGTCGTCTGAATCGGGCGGTCAACCATCTCGCACGGAATTCCAAGAGATTTCGCGGTCTCGATTCCAGCCCTCATCTCGTCTCCCGGCTTGACTCCGACATTCGCGCCCATTTTCCGCTGGAAATTCGCCATCACGAGATTCGCGAGAAGCAAAAATCCTTTTTTCTCTTTCAGGACTTTTATGATGTCAAGATTTTTCCAGCCGTCGCGGTCGTTCAGCGAAGCGTAACGCTGCTCGTCAAGCTCAATCGCAACGCAGTCTGGCTTTTTCCCGCTGATTGCCGCACGCACTTCCTCGCAGCTTTCCAGGGAAACGTGCGCCGTTCCAAGCAAGACAATATTTTTATCATTTAAAGTAAGATTTATTTGCGCCATATTTTTTCCTTTTTTGCATTTCGTTTTTTTGAGGCGAAACAGAAACGTATTTTCAGACAAATTGGATAAACCAGATAAAATCACGAGAAATTTTCAAGACCGGGATTTTTTCCAAAGTTCCGAAAAAAAATCAAAATGATTTCTCTTCTTCAATCCAAGAAATTTTATCTCAAAGTTTTCCACTGAGCCAATCTTGACTCAAAGAACATCGCGCCCTGCATTTCCGCAACTGTGTTGTAATATTTCATCGCAAGGCTGTCGTTTCCTTTTATCTCCCAGTACAATCCGAGATAGAAAGTGTATTTTCCTTTTTTGTTCCGGCTTTTCTCCTCGTTGACTTTCATCGTCACAGAAGAGTCTCCGCCAAGCTCAGAGAACATTCTCACAAAAAGATAATCAAGCGAAGTTCTGTCCATATTTTTCATAACCGTTGCGGCGTATTTTTTCGCGTCCTGAAATTTCTTGTCTTTCTCAAATCCCGCAATGACCATGAGCGCGTAGGAAACGTTGTCAGGCATAGCTTCCCGCGCCTTCATAAAATACGAGCGTGACTCTTCCCAGTTTTGCTTGTCCCAAGCCAACATTCCAAGCGACTCGTAAGCGTAATAATATTTCGGATTTTTCTCGATGACTTTCTTGTAGTAATTGTAAGCCTCCTCGCGGTTGTTCTGCTCGTCATAAAGCCCCGCGAGATAAGCGTATCCAAGAAAATAGTCCGGGTCTTTCTGAACCGCGATTTTCCAGTATTTTTCAGCGTCATCGTATTTTCCGATGTAGCGGCTGTAATTTCCCAAGTCAAAATAATGGTCGGCGTTGTCCGGGTCTGCCTCAATCGCCTTGCTCACATATTCAATCGCCTTTTTATACTGATGGCTTTCCGCCGCCATTTTTCCAAGATACGCCAACGGCTGAGGATTTGAAGGATTCATCTTTAGGAGACGGTTGAAAATATTTTTCGCCTCGTCGTCCTTTTCCATATAATAGCACATTTTTCCGTAGCCGAACAAAGCCTCCTCGTTTTCAGGCTCTGACATAACGGCTTTTCTGTAATAGTCGCGCGCGTTTCGGTAGCTGTGCTTAAGCTCCTGCTCGCTTGCAAGCTCAATATTCGCCGCCGCGTTGTTCGGCTCAATCGCAAGAATCTGTTTGATAAACTGGGATTTTTTCGCGCTGTTTCCGCGTTCTTTTGCAATCGTGAAATTCAAAGTGAGAATATCGATGTTTTTCGGGTCGCGGGAAAGCAAGTCCGAGGCGAGTTTTTCAGCTTCAGCGCCGCGTCCGGCAGAAACCAAAAGCGAAGCCTTTAGAGAAAGCAAATCCGTGCTTTCAGCTTTTTCAGGCGGAAGAGAATCAAAAAGCGAAAGAGCGTCGTTCAAAGAGCCTTTTTCAAGAGCGTCGCTCAGCTGCTGCACAAAATTCGCGTTGTCAGACTGATTCTGCGCAAAAACTGCCGCGCCAAAAATCAAAACAACCGCCGCAAAAACATTTTTCATCTTGCTTCTCATTATTAAATCCTATTTTCTATTTTTTCACGCTTTGGTAAAATCAGCGTTATGTCAAAATCTCCAGTCAGAAAGACAATCGGTCTTGTAGCTCTCTACTCCATTATTATTATCGGAATATTTGTTCTTCAATTTAGAAACGAATCTGTATTATCCAAGAATACGGGATTGCTTTCAATCTCTCTTGCCCAGTCTCAGGCCGAAGACGGAACGACATCTTTAAAGAACACGCTCGCCGTGAATTTCAAGGGAATCTCATTTTTTTCAGATGAAGTCCACCCGGCTTATGTGAACTACAACGGAAAAAATTCCGCGCTTGTTCTTGAATCTTATGAGCAGCCGACAAATCTTTCATATAAATTCAACTTTTCTGACGACACATCGCTTACATTCGCGGTAAGCGACACAACCTCGGACGCGGAGCTTTCAATTTCAGCTTCTCTTCCAAAAGACGCGACTGGCGTTTCTCTTTACTACAAACCTGCGGCTGGATTTTCTATTACAGACAAGACAAGAACAAAGCTCCAGCTCAACTCAAAAAATCTCTCGTACATTTTCACTGCGGCGCAGATTTCAGACGAGGAGATAACTTTCACGCCAAGAAACACGCTCGCATACTACAATATTTACGACCCGACAATCGCGTTCTCGTTCGCGTCAATCGAGTCTGACATTGCGATTTCGCAAAAATCGACTTACGACGAGAATATAAGGCAGTTCAAGAACAATCTTGTCTCTTCTGTGGCGGACGCAATCCAGAATTCTCAGAGTCTCTCGGAAAAAACTTACATCGCCTATGTTGCCGAGCTTGCCTCGCGCGGCCGTTTTGCGGAAGCTGTAAAATACGTTCCTGACTCTTTCAAGCGGGGAAGCCAGCGCACTTATCTTTCCGCGCCTTATTTCAACAATTTGCAGGCGATGTATCCGAGCCTTGCGATGCACAACGACAATATGTCGAACATGATTTCAAACGCGATTTCTTCAAAGTCGCTCAGCATTTTCACGGCGGAAAATCTCGCGGAATACATAAACATTCTCTCAGACGCGCAAAAAGTCCACAATCTTCTTTCGCTTCCTCAGCAGATTCTCTCTCAGGAAGAAAACAGAGCAACGGCAGAGCCGGCGATGACGCTCTCTCAGGCGGCGGGAATCTTGAACGTATACGTCAAGCTTTCGCTTCTTCACTCAAGCGCGGCGGAAATTCTCTCGCCTGCAATCGAAAAATGCCTTGAAGTAATTCAGGAGTCCTGCGTTCTAAACGACTCGACACTCACTCTGCACGACAAAGACGCTCTCGCTTCAGCCCAGATCTCGCTTGAAACTGGAAACGCGCTTCTCCAGCTAGGAGAATTCAACTCTTCCGACGACTACAAACGCGCAGGCTACGCTTTAATAAACACAGTTCTTTCAGGAACTCAGCTCGACGCTAACGCTCTCGGAAACGCCTACCCTGTTCTTGTGAGCAATCCGGCTTATCCTCATTACGCAGTTCTCCAGAGAACAGGCTCAAAAACAATCTGGGCTTGGACTTGCGCGCAAAACATCGGCTACACAACCGGCGCGCAGAACGCAAATTCCGCGACAATCTCGGTCAAATTTGACAAGGAAGAATCGCACTATGCGATTTTCAGCGGAATTCCGTCTTTTACAGAAATCGAAATCTACGGACTTTCATACCATTCCGACCAGCGTTTTGAAAGCTACAACTCATCAGGATTCATCTACCGCGAAAGCACAAGCACGCTTTTCTTGAAGTCAAGGCAAAAATCGGAGACAGAAACAATCCGGCTCACATTCGGAAGAAACGCGCCGAGACCAGCCCAAGCAACGAGAAGCACAGCGGCGCAAACGCAAAATGAGCAAAATTCAGATTCCAAGAACGCATCAACAAATTCAGCTTCGGGAAATTCTGAAAACGCAGAAAACGCCGCGGCGCAAGACATTTCAGCGGATTTGCAGAGCGCGCAGTAAAACACATTTTTCTCATTAAAATTTTAATTTTCTACAAATTTTTTAGAAATTATGTTATATTTATATCTAGGCGTTAATTAACGTCTTTTTGGAGTTCTTGTGAATAAGAAAGATTTTCCTAAAATCCACTTTTACGATCAGGATTTTGTAGACATCTATGATAAAACTTGGAGCTGGCTCGCTTCCTCTTGGATTGACCCAAAAACCAAAGAAGTTTCATCATCTGGCTATTTCGTGCATCCTGACGAGCAGCTGATTTTGACACAGGCTGAGTCAATTTTCTCATCATTTTTTCTCGTGTACTCAAACAAAAATTACGCCGCGGAAACAAATCTCAATTATCTTTACGCAAGGCAGGAAAAATCCGGCGCAATCCGCTGGAAATATGACTTGTCGGCAAACGCTCCTGTTTATGAAGACTCAAATCCGGAGGGAATCGGGCTTCCGCTTTTCGCATGGGCAGAATTCAACTATTACCATAAATCCGCAAACAAACGCCGTGTAAAGGAAGTCATGCCGGTTCTCCAGAAATATATGGAATGGCTCGACACTTTCAAGCATGAAAACGGACTTTACGCAGTTCCGGCAAACTGCTGCATGCTCGACACTTCGGCAAGGAAAGATTCATATTATCCTGTTGACTTCAACACAGCGGTCGCAATCAACGTGCTGAACATGAGCGCGCTCGGCGACATCTTGAACGACAAGGAAATAAGCTTTCAGTACAAAAGGCAGTATTTCAGCCTAAAGACAAGAATCAACTCGATGATGTGGGATTCTGAGACAGGACTCTACCACGACTTGAACAAAGACGGAAACAGGACATCTTCAAAAACTCTGGCTGGATTCTGGCCTCTTCTCGCGGAAATTCCAAACGCGGACAAGGCGGACATCTTAATCGAGCATCTTTCAAATCCGAACACATTCGGAACAGACCATCCGTTCCCTTCAATCAGCGCGGATTCCCCTGAATTCAGCAAAGAAGGCGACGGCTACAACGGCTCGGTTTTCCCTGCGTTGAACTTTATGGTTGTGAAAGGTCTTGAAAAATACCAGAGATACGACCTTGCGCGCGAATGTGCAATCCGCCACCTGTATTTTATTCTTGAAGCTCTCCAGCCGGCAGACGGGAGCAAAGGCGACTTGTACGAGGCTTACAAGCCTTGCAGCGAGGGCGCGGCAGTTTCAAGCGATGGCCAGTCGTTCCCGAGAAAGCACTATATGCTCACAATCGGGCTTTCGACAATCGCGCTTATGATAGAAAACGTCATCGGACTTTCAATCAGCCTGCCAAGAAAGACAGTTGACTGGATTATTCCGAACCTTGAAATTATGGGAATCGAAAAACTTTCGCTAAAGCGGAATCTCATAACAATTTTGAGCAACAAGACAACGCGCGGCTGGGAAATTCAGATGGAAAGCGAGAAGCTATACTACTTCACAATCAACATCTTGAACCAGAAGAAAAAGACTCTGCCGATTCCGTCAGGAAAATGCTCAATGCTGATTGACAAGCTGTAAACCGCATTTTTTATTTTTCAGACAACAACAGAAACGAAAAAGGGCTTCCAACCGCAATTTTGACTGGAAGCCCTTTTTATTTATTTTGCCGCTTTTTCAGAGGCTCTTTTTTCCTCTTCCTCGGCAGCTTTTTTCATATGCTCGATTACAGACTGGATATTGTTAACCATCAGAATCGGCTGGCCTGTCGCGTCAAGAGCGTCTCTCCAAAGCGCGCCTTCCGGGTCAACCTTGTTGCGCTTTCTTGTCGCCATCGAAGTCGGAATTATTACGTATTTGTCATGAACAAGGCCGACAACGCATTTTGTCTTTCCTGCCATCGCCGCATGAACCGCATTGTTTCCAAGACGCTCGCAGTAAATTGAGTCGTTCGCGGTTGTAACAGAAGAGCGGACCTGATAGCTCGGGTCAACGTACTTCAAGTTGATGTGGATATTCTTGTTCGCGAAATATTCCTTGATTTTGTCGCAAAGGAAAACGCCGATGTCTGACAATTTCTTGTTTCCAGAAGCGTCCTTCTCGCTTGTAGCCTGCATATGCTCCTGACCAGCGCCTTCCGCAACGACGATTACAGCGTGTCCGCGGTTTGCAAGCCTGCGTTCAAGATGAGTCAAGAATCCGTTCGGGCCGTCCATATCAAAAGGAACTTCAGGAATAAGGCAGAAATTTGTCTCGTGGCTGGCAAGAGCCGCCGCCGTAGCGATAAATCCTGACTCGCGTCCCATAAGCTTTACAACGCCGATTCCGTTCACCTGAGACTGCGCTTCCATATGAATCGCGTTCACAGCCTCGCGCGCGTTCTCAACTGCGGTCTCAAAACCAAAAGAACGGTCGATAAATTCAAGGTCGTTGTCAACAGTTTTCGGGATTCCGACTACAGCGACTTTCAATCCGCGTCTTTCAAGCTCGTTCGCAATGTCAAGCGCGCCGCGCTGAGTTCCGTCGCCGCCAATAACAAAAAGCATATTTATGCTGAGAGACTCAATCGCGTCAACAATGTCTGAAACACGGTTTCCGCCGCCGCGGCTTGTTCCCAAGAAAGAGCCGCCGTTCTTGTGGATGTCATCGACAACTTTAGGACTCAAATCGATTGTCTCGTAGCCTGACTCAGCAAAAAAACCCTTGAATCCGAACCGGAATCCCTTGATTCTCTTTACGCCGTAGCGAAGCCAGAGGCAGCGCACAACCGAGCGGATAACATCGTTCAAGCCCGGGCAGATTCCGCCGCAAGTGCAGATTCCAGCCGTAACGTGAGCCGGATTAAAATAGATAAATTCGCGCGGACCAGCCTTCTGCATCAAATTTGTTTTTGTACATTCATCGCCTGCGTTTTCAGCGTCAAAAACATTGACCCTGTATCTCACATAGGAAGAATCGCGCACATAGTTCGCGCGGAATTCGCCATGCTCTTTTGAAAGCTCAATTGGAGAAGGAACTTTACATTCTCCAAGCTGCTCCACAGTAAAATCAAATTTCTCTTCCATAATTTCACCTCGGAATTAGAAAGTATATTTCCAGTAGCAAGGGAAGCAGACTTTGTAGTTTCTGTCAAAATAATCAACAGAAACAGAAGCCTCAACCTCGCTGTGCTTTGTGAGCCGTGAGTTAAGCTTGAACTGAGCCGCATAGATGTTTGAAAGCCACTCGTCGCCGTCCTGCTTTACCAAGTCTGTAACGAGCTTTCCGACAACCTCGCCTGTCACAGTCTTTGAAATCCAGAATTTGGCCGAGCCTGCGACATACAAATCCCAGCCGCCCCATTTCCAAGATTCATAGCTTTTATGATGGAAATTTCTGAAGCCTTTCTCGTTCATGTTCCAGACGAATTCCGCGTTCACATCGACATTTCCGTCATAAGTCAAATATCCGCTAAGAAGATTCTTTCCGTTCACGCCGCCGAATTCTGTGTAGTCATCAAAACTTGCCGAATTGTCATAATTGTAAACGCCCCAGTATTCAGAATGAGCGTATCCTCCGCCGACTGTAACTTTCTTGCTCATGCCGAAAAGTGTCGGAAGATTTATGTAAGCTCCAACGCGCCGCTCATCGCCGTCGAAAACGTCCTGAATTGAAACTCCGACCTGAAACAAGTCGATTGTGTAAATTGCGCCGAGTCCCAAGTCAAAAATGTCGTCTCCAACTTTTGAATTGTCGTCCTCGTCAGCATAAATCCAATTTGTGTTTGTAGTGAAAGGAGCAGTTGCCGCAAGCCGAAGCGCGCCTTTCAAGGCAGCAGGCCGGTAAACCGCTGTAACGCCTTCCGAGCCGATGTTTCCAGAATAAAGATTGTCATCATAAATAGGAAGATAAGAGCCGGCCATATAGATTCCGTCGTGAAATCCCAAAGTCAGATAATTCCACGGGCGGTACTCAACAAACCAGTCGTCAACATAGCCAGTCCACTTGAAACCGTAATCGCTGTCGTTCGTCCAGTCCTTGAAGCCTAAAGTCGCCTTTATCATCGCGTCTGTCTTGTCTGTCTTGAACTCTGCGTAAACGCGGTTGTAGATTCCCAAGAAACTGAAATCTGTGTAGGAATCATTCTTCTCCTTGCCATATTCTTTCAACTTAAAATCAAGGTCAGTGCCAAGATAATCTTTGTCAACATGATGAACACTCAGCGTGTCAGAAAAAATTTTGTTGTAAAAACGATAAGAAACTTCTGAAAACGCAGAAAAGCCGAGCAAAAATGCGGCCGCCGCAATCAAAACCTTTTTCATTTTGGTCTTCCTTTTTGATGTTTTTTTATTTTCTTCAATATAAATGAGAAATTATGATTTGTAGATTATTACTTTTTTATCACAAATTCAATGGGAAGAGACGGAACGCGGCTGGCGGGACAAGGAGAAGAAGAAGTTGTGCGAAACGGAACGGGATACGGAACGAGGGAAATGGAAAGCGAGGCTGTGAGTACGAGAGGGAGACGAGAGGACAGGAGATTTTTTTGTGTATGGAGCATTTTTTTGTGAAGACAGTTTTTTTGTAAGGACAAGGGAAGCGGGAATGAATTCAGAGATTAAATGAAACAAATATAGCTATTAAACGAAAAATTTAATGACATAAAATGAAACGTTTAAAGTCCTTAAACGAAAAATTTAAAGGCTTTAAATGAAACGTTTAAAGTTATTAAACGAAAAATTTAGAGCCGACGGCTTTCGCTTCGCTTTGATTCGGAAAACAAAAAGTGCGTCATTCTGAACTCGAGAACATTTGTTCTCGCTTGGATTCGGAAGCTACGGCAAAGATACACGTTAGTAAAAGATTCGAGGCTTTAGTTCCGCTTGTTTCTGAAATCGTTAAAGATGCTGAATCAAGTTCAGCATGACTATGTGTTTTCCAACGCTTGGATTCGAAATCTGCAACAAAAACACACGTTAGTAAAAAATCACGGTTTTAGTTCCGCCTGTTTCGGAATCTGTAAAAAGATGCTGAAACAAGTTCAGCATGACAATATGTTTTCCAACGCTTGACTTCGGAATCTGCAACAAAAACGCAAGTCATTCCGAGCTTGACTCGGAATCTATAGATTAATGATTTGTGCAATAAAAAATGCAGCTTCTGAAATAAATTCAGGGTGACAGAGAAAACATTGAGGGCGGAAAAGTTTCATTTTCTTGAATCGCATTACATTCTCCAAAATTTCTTCACAGAAATCTTCCTTGCCGTTTCCCCAAAAACTCCGCCATTTCTCCTCCCCTCAAAATCTCCAAATTTCTCTAGCTATTTTTCATCTCACAAAATCTCCCTCATTTTCCTGAATCGTCATTTCCATGATTTCCAAAAAATTCTTTTCAAATGAAAATCGCGTCGCGTCTCTGCAAGTCTTTTGAATTTTCCAAAATCTTCCCCCCCCACCATTTTCTAAATTTCCTCCAATTTTTCCTCACTTTGAATATTTCGCAAAATCTCCAAAATTTTCGCAGCGGAAAAGTGCAAATCCGGATTTTCAAAAATTCCGCGAAAAAGTTATGTCATTCAATCCTCGGTTTAAACTTCCCAATAAAAAAGGAGGATTTTTTAAAATGAAAAAAATCATAACTGCAGCCGCTGTCGCTGCTATGGCTGCTTCTTTCGCTGCTGCTGAGGCCAAATTTTCTGTGAACTACAGAACTGGAATCGACCTTCTCCAGCACCAGATGACAAAAGGCACACGTGTTTTCGATAATCAGGCTTCTGGACGCTCAACTTCAGACGCACTCTCTTTCAAAGGCTCTGCAGAGTACGGCGGACTCGAGCTTGAGATTGATCCTGAGTGGTACGAAGGTGCTGGTGCTGAAAAAAAATCAAAGAAATTGATTCTGAAAAAATATAACGGCTGGATTAACTTCGGCAATTTTATGATTAAGTCTGGAGCGTGGGATTCTCGCGCTGTCGGACGTGTAAACGCGGATATTGGAAACCACGAAGGCGGCTACTGGGGTGAATTGCTTAAGCCAGGTCTTGCTGTAAAAGGCCAAACTGCAGGAAACGGTATCGATATTTCCCAGCAGTCAAACAACAAACAGACAACAATGGTTCAGTACAAAAACAAGGACCTCGGTCTTGAAGTTCGCGCGGCTTACAGAGACACAGACGGTTCTAAGAAAACATTCGCAGGTTCTGATGAGAACAATGACTGGGTTGCTGCAAACGACTTGTGGTTCGGCGAAGTTGGATACACAATCAACGGAATCGGCCGCGTTATGGCTACAGGAAAATTTGCGCACAAGGACTATGCCGGAGCACTCTTCTTTGAGCCAAAACTTGCTGATATGAACGAGCTCACTTCTTTGGTCGGATTCATCTATGAGACAAAGACAAATGTCGGAAAAGACAAGAGCGGAGACGATGTTGCCGCAAACACAATGGCTGTTGAGCTTCGCGCTCGCTACGACCTCGGCGCATTTGTGAAAGGCCTTTCTGCAACATTTATGTACAACTGGACATTCGGTAACACTGTAACATCAGCAGAAGGCACTGCAGACGCTAAAAAGCCTGGATTCTATGCTGAATGGGCAATGCTCAACTTGAAATATGCTCTCAACGACACATTCAATCCGTTCCTTTCTGTTCTCTTCTCTAACGGAACATGGAATGCTAACGCAGCTAACGATGCCGACTTGTATATGAAACCTAATGCTTCTGCTTCTACATTTGACAAAGCTTTCACATACAGCATGAGAGTGTTCGGCGGTGTTGAAATCTACAACACAAAGAACGCTAACATCATCACTGGTATCTGCTGGGACGCTGCTAACATGAACGACACTGTATACGGCGGAGACTGCACAAAGGTTGTTTCTATCCCTGTATTGATGAGAGTTAAGTTCTAGTCTTGAAAAAAACTGAACATTAGACGAAAGGCTTTCTGTTGAACGCAGAAAGCCTTTTTTTGTTTTTTCGTCACCCTGAATTTATTTCAGGGGCTGCATTTTGATTGTATTTACTGACTTGTTTTTATTTGAAATGACACGTCATGCTGAATTCATTTCAGCATCTATATCATATTTTTTTTACAGATTCCGAAACAAGTTCGGAATGACGAGCTTTTATTTCTGCATGCTTTTTGGCTTTCCGAGCTTTGCAGAAGCCGCCGGAACGGACTCGCCCGAAATGTCAGATGTGTCCGCTGTTTCATCTTTATTTTCTTCCGAGGCAAGTTTTGATCTTTCCTCTTTTTTGCCGGATTTTATTTAATTCTGAACGTTATTCTGAAGCTCTTTCAGAATTTCATTCTGAATTTCATTCTGGATTTCTTTCACGCGTTCCAGAGGAAGCCCCGTCGCAACGGAGATTTTCTCGCACTCAAGCCCCATTTTCAAAAGGGTTCGCGCAGTGTTTTCCGCCTGAAGCAGAACCGCGTCCTTTTCTGATTTTGACATATTTGCAATGCCGCTTTCTGATGGCGAAGCCACGTTCTCGTTTACGTTCGCCGCCGCTCCATTGAAACTGTTTTCCGGCATCATGTTTTTTGCGCTTGATTTCGGCTTTCCGAGCTTTGCCGAAGCCGCCGGAACGGACGCGCTCGAAATGTCAGATGTGCCCGCTGTTCCATCTTTATTTTCTTCCGCGGCAAGTTCTGTTTTTTCAGCATTTTTTCCGTCTGCCTCAAAATCGCTTTTTATCGCCAAATCTCCTGAGAACTCCACCGCAAACTGCGTAATCAAATCGTCGATTGTCTCGTTTATGAGCGAAAGCAGCTCTTCTTTCTTGTAATATCCGCTCATTATAGGAATTGTTTTTGATGAAATTCCTGTGTATTCTTTGTTTATGAACTCCCGCCCGTGCTCGTCAAGAATTTTTATCTTCATAACAACGAGAGCCGCGAGCTTGCCGTTCTGCCGGTTGCCCTTTATTACTGTCTTCTTGAAGCTGAAATCCATTGACGCAAGCGACTTTGCGCCAAGCTCGCTCTCGAGCATCCGGGCTTTTTTCGCGCCGATTACGGTCATGTCTTTGTAGCCCGTCGCGCAGACTGAATCTGAAAGCGAGTTGTAGAACGAGCCGCGCGTGTACTCATAAATGTCAGTGTCCACAACCTTGCTATTATCGAGTATCTGCAATCCTGCTGTTTCCGACATAATGCGCCTAAAGCTCTCGTCCGCATAGTCAAGACGGTCAACCGCAGTCGCTATTTCTGGATTTTTGCTGTCAATCGCCTTGTTGAGAAGCGCGTTGAATGCTCCGTCTGTGCTCAAAGTCTCGTCGTTGTCGTTCTGCGTCTGCTCCTGCCACGAGACAAGGTTTGTTCCGATTACTGAGATAACCGCCATTGGAGACTTTCCAGCTAAACTGATGCTTTTTGTTGACGCGCAGCCTGAAAGCAAAAGCAAAGCCGCAACGCACGCAAAACCGATTATTGGAGATTTTTTTTTCATTTTGATTTTCCTTTATAGACTTTTTAGAACTGAAATGTTTTAAAATAACGAAAAAAGGCTTCCTGAAAAACAGGAAGCCTTAAGATGTCAAGCTACAAAGCCTTTATTACATCTTTACGCGAAGGATAACTGGAATGTCGAATGTGAAATCGCTTCCGCCATTGTCAGCAGGGTTGAGAACCTTGTTGAGTCTGAGCGCAGTTGTGATAGCAGCGTTCTTTCCAGCTGTGAATTTTCCACGGAGAGATGTTGTGAAAATCTGTGAGCCGTCGTCCTCATAGTCGTCAGCGTCTGTAAGGTCCTTGTTGAAGTATCCCAAGTCAAGGGCAGCTGTTACAACATCGTTGATTTTGTAAGAGAATTCGCCTGCAACCTGCATTGCAGAAGCGTTGTCTACATACTCTTTAGAACCGTTGATGTTCTTTGAAAAGATTTTTACACCGTCGCCGTTAAGAGATACGTTCTCGTATTTAGCTCCCAAAGCAACTGTCATCTGAGAGTTGATGTTGTACTGTCCGCGCAAGTCGATTGCGAATGCAGACTTGATAGAAGTGCCGTCATCCTCGTCAATCTTGTTTGTTCCGTAAGTGAAGCCCAAAACAACGTTCTTAGTGTTCTGAATCATAAGAGGTGTGATGTAGAGACCGAAGCCGTAAACTTTGTTTACAGGATTCTTGAAGATGAAGTCAACAGCAGCCATGTCGTCTTTTCTCCACGCAGCCTCAAAAACATATCCTTCTGACTGTGAGAAAGAGTCGCCGTCGCTATCTGTGTATGAATCGTATACAGACTCTGTAGTAGTTGTATTTGCGGTTGTAGTGTACTTGCTGCCATCCCCTGTAGTAGTATAGGTTGTCTCTGTAGAAGAACCGTTCTCTACAAGACCGCCCTTCAAGAGAAGCGTTCCGCCTGCAATGTCGTTCAAAGTATAGTCAGCCAAAAATGAAAGGTTGTTTCCAGCAGCAACCTGGGAAACGTTGCCAAAGTCAGAAAGCCAGTTGCACTTGGCCATCTCTGTTGCTTTTCCGAAGTTTGTTCCAGAAAGACCGTTCTTTGAAGAAAGTCCCATTGTCTTAGAGAATTCCTCATCGAGAATGCCCTGCTCTGTAGCTGTGTAGTTACCGCGGTTTGTGTAGCGGCTGTCGTAAGTTCCGGCAGTCAGCTTGAATGCGCCCCAGTTCAGCCAGCCGTAGTAGTTATCGATTGCAACCGAGCCGTTCTTTCCGTTTTTGTTGCCAGGATTGTTAAGTGTGATTTCTGCAGCAACTCCAGCATAGTCTGTTGTGCCTTTGATAGCCAATGTATCAGAAGCTCCGGCGAATCCGTCAAGGTCAGCGTAAGTTGTGGTTGTCTTTGCGTCAGCCTCTTTGCCTGTTTTTTTGTTCTCCGCTTTTTTCTCAACCTTGTAAAGGTCCGGGCGAACGCGAACGTTCAGCGAAGTTGTAACGTCAGCAGCAGCGAAAGAAGCAGCCAAAGCAGCGACAGCGGCTGCAGTTATGATTTTTTTCATTTTAAAAAATCCTCCTTTTTTATTGGGAAGTTTAAACCGACGGTTTATTTACTTCCTTTTGTTTGTATTATAGATTTCGACACTTTTACAGTCAATGTTTACTTTTTTAAATTTTCCGACAAATTCGTAACCAAGCATTTGCAGAATTGTTGCCTTTAATTTGCGAAAAAAGCACAAAAATGCGCCTCAAAACCAGAATTTTTCCGTTTTTGCGGTGCGAGATGAGTTTAAAATGTGCATTTGAATGCAGGATTTTTATGATTGATGTTTAGAAAGATGAACGCAAAGAGAGAAAAGAAAGTTTTTTGTACACGAATTAAAGCGTTGGGAAATGCAATGTCATGTTGAATTTAAGGCGAACAGCAAACTGCTTGATTTCAGCAGTTGCGCTAAATACAGTGTAGATTCCGAAACGAGTTCGGAATGACGTGTTTTTTATGCAACTTTCGCTTTGATTCAGCAGCTCTTTGGTTTAATTTAGCGATTCTGAAATAGATTGTGACGTTTTAAAGACTGTCGTCGCACTGAATTTATTTCAGGGTCTTCATTTTTTATTGCACAAATCATTAATCTATAGATTCCGAGTCAAGCTCGGAATGACGCACTTTTTTTGCAGATTACAAAGCAAAGCGAGCGCGAAAATCGCTTGAGTTCGGGCTGACTTGTGTTTTGTCACAGATTCAGAAACGAAGCGAACTCGAAACTCGCTCACATTCAGAATGACAAGGTTGCATTAAGAGTAACATCGCTTTTTAACTTCTGCCCGAAGCATTCCGCGCGCTTACTTTCTATTTTCCAGCTCGGCGACTTTTGCCATGAGCCGCTGGATTTCAAGGTCTTTCTGAGCGGCCATTTTCGCTAGGATTTTCTCGTCCTCGGCTTTCTGCTTTGCCGCGCCTTTAATCAGCCCTTGCTTCATTCCCTGAGCTGCAGCACGCCGAGCGGCGTAATACTTCATTCTTTCCATTGTCATATAGCCATGCCTCCATTCCGTGTTGCGTCTTGCCATGCCCACCTGCTTTTCAAGGGAGCTTGTGAAGCAGCTTTCCGCCCTGCCGGAGAAAAAATATTCAAGCAAGGCGCGAAGCTCCTCATCGCCCTTGATTTTATCATACATTGCTGCATTGAAAAAGATTTTTGATGTGCGGTCTCCTAATTCACCGCCGTCCTCTGTGTCAAGATTCCTAAAAATGTACCGCGCCTTTTTCCTGCCGAACGGGTCTGAAAGGCAGATGAAAATAACAATCGAGTCTTTCAGGAAACTGTAAGGCTCGCTGTGCTTTAGCGTTGAGACATCCATCATTCCCTGATAATATCTTGCGCGTTCGGGTAAATCCTCGTCGTTCGTTGTCTGCATCTCGATGTCGTAAACGTGTTTTTCGTCCTCGGTGAAGATGTCCACTCTGATTGAATGGGCTTCCTCGTCGGACTCAAAGCCTTTCTCGCCCTCGGGCATCTTAATCCGCGAGATTTTCAGCCCGAGAAGGATTTCAAGAAGCCGTCTGCACAGCTCATGATTCGACGTGAAAATCTTGTAGAACATAAAACGGTTCGTTATTGTCTGCCGCTCCCATGATTTCTCGTCGATTTCGATTTTCTTTGCCATATTCCGACCTTTTAGTGAAAAAATTTGGAGAAATGAAGCTGCTCGTAAATGTCCTGCTGAACGAAAACACTTTTTATTCGCTTTGATTCAAAATCTTTTCGCAGATTCCGAAACAAGCCCGGAATGAGTCGCAACCTCACGGTTGCTTAACGAGTTTTGTTCCAAAACTCGCATAGTTTTTCAGATGGCGCGCATCTTTAATCTCCTGAATGTTTATTTCAAATAAAAGTCGGTTTCCGGCAAGAATTTCGATTATAATTTTCTTATTTTTTCTTGAACATAATCCTTGAAAGATGGGAATTCAGCGTTTTCCATGAGACTCCAAGCTCCTTTGCAAGCGAATTCTTGCTTCTTCCTCCAAAAATCTCCCTTTTGATGTAGTCGTCTTTCGGAGTCAATTTATAATAGGAAGATTTGCAGCCGTTTTTCCGCCCGACGTGCTTTCCCTGCCTGCGCGCGCGGTTAAGACCTAGCTTTGTGCGCTCAGAAATCAGCTGGCGTTCAATCTCCGCTGAAAGCCCGAACGCAAACGCGATGACTTTTGACTGAATGTCGTCTCCGAGACGGTAGCCGTCCTTTATCGTCCAGACTTTTATTCCGCGCTCAAGAAAATACTGGAGAATGTTCATTATCATAATCAGCGAGCGGCCGAACCGTGAAATCTCCGTGCAGATTATAAGGTCGCCTGAACGCACGTTGCTCATAATCTCGCGGCCGAGCTTCCGCATTTCAGGCTTTTTTGTTCCGCTGATTTTCTCTTCAATCCAGACATCAATCTTTATTCCTTTCTGGCGGCAGAAACGCTCGATTTCCATCTGCTGATTCTCAAGATTCTGATGTTCCGTAGAAACTCTGATATAACCGTAATTCATTTTTTCACCTCTTTGGAAAGTTTCCATAAAAATCGCAGGGAAAGGGAATGGGGAGAAACGGGATATGGGAAGAGATGCGGGGGATGGAGTGAGGAAGGCTGACGGGACGTGGTGAGAGGGACAATGATAGAGGAGTTTTGTGTGTGGGGGGGGGGAAAAAAAGATTTTTTCGTAAGGACAAGGAAAGCGGGAATTGTGCGTGAGGAAGGATTTTTTCGCAAGGGCAAGGGGGAGGACGGAAAACAAAAAGTGCGTCATTCCGAACTCGAGAACATTTGTTCTCGCTTGGATTCGGAATCTGTAAAAAGATACTGAATCAAGTTCAGCATGACAGAGGGAACGTTAAGGACAGAAAAATTTTCGAAAAGCAAGTTCCGTTTCTATAAGTTTTCTAAATTCCCTACAATTTTTCCTCACTTTGAATATTTCGCAAAATCTCCAAAATTTTCGCAGCGGAAAAGTGCAAATCTGGATTTTCAAAAACTCCGCGAAAAAGTTATGTCATTCAATCCTCGGTTTAAACTTCCCAATAAAAAAGGAGGATTTTTTAAAATGAAAAAAATCATAACTGCAGCCGCTGTCGCTGCTATGGCTGCTTCTTTC
>JAXDVS010000015.1:0-8527 GCA_034088785.1 Treponema sp. | reverse complement strand
CTGAAGAGAAAAGGCTTATATAAAAGAAGGAAGATGGATATGAGATGAGGAACGTGGGAATAAAGGGAAGGGAAAGCTTAGGAAAAAGGGGCGAAATGAAAATGCACGGAAATCAGAATCAGTGAATAAGGAAAACGGAATAAGGGGAATAAAGCTCACAAAATAGATTCCGAAATGGATTCGGAATGACACGACTTTGTTTTAGCACAGATTTCGAGCCGCACACAGCCACGTCATGCTGAATTTATTTCAGCATCTACAGACAGATTCCGAAATAAATTCGGAATGACAAGACTTTATTTTTAAACAAGTTCCGAAATAACGGCAATTCTTGCCAACAAAAAATTTTGCGACTAAAATCCCGGGACAATCGGGGCTTGGAAACGCTTTTTCATTTGCTGCAAGAACGCGATTGCGGTGTCTGCGTCAACTTCCTTGTCTTCCTTGTGGTATTCAACGAGATTCGCCGGAATCTCGTCCAAAAAGCGGCTCGGCTGGCACTCAACGCTCGTGTTCTGCTTCCGCCTCGACTTGCACGACGAGATAATCAGCTTGTCTCTCGCCCGCGTGATTGCAACGTAAAAAAGCCGCCTTTCCTCTTCAACCGCAGCGTCTCCGCCCTCATCAACTGCGCGCCCGTGCGGAATCAGGCCTTCTTCCGTTCCTGCGATAAAAACGACCGGAAATTCAAGTCCTTTTGACGCGTGAATCGTCATCAAATTGACTTTTCCCTGGTCTTCCTCATCGTCCATGTCGTCGCGCGAAAGAAGAGTGATTCTATTAAGATAATTGTAAAGAGTCGGCTCGCCCGAGTCAGGATTGTTTTCCCAGCGTTCAATCGAATTTATCAGGCTTTCGATGTTCAGAAATTTGAATCTCGCGGCTTTTTCAGATTTCGGATTCTCCGCAATCAGATAGTCAAAATAGCGTATGTCCTCGACCATTTTCTTGACTTTTTTTGAAAGTCCATGGCCGCCGAGCATCGGCTTGTTTCCGTCAATCAGCTCGACAAAAGCCTGCAGCGACTTTTTCGTTCCGTCGGAAAAATTCTCGTCAGACAAGTCATCAAATTTCGGATTATATTCAGAATCAGACGGCTGCATGAACAAGTCCGCTTCGCTGTCGCTCACCTGCAAAAGCGAATTTATCGCCTCCCAAAGCGAGCAGTTGAGATTTTTCGCAATCTGATTCAGCTTCTCGATTGTTGCCCGCCCGATTCCGCGCCGTGGAACGTTCAAAATTCTAAGAAGGTTCACATCGTCATCGTGGTTTGAAATCACGCGGAGATAGCTGATAACGTCCTTGATTTCCTTGCGCTGAAAAAACGAAGTTCCGCCCGACATCGTGTAAGGAATATTCGCGGCAAGAAAAGCCTCTTCAATCGCCCGGGACTGAGTGTTTGCACGCATAAGAACGCAAAAATCGTCATATTTACGCTTTTCTGTGACGCAGATTGACTGGACTGTCTCAACGATAAAATCGGCCTCGGCAGTCTCGTTGTCTGGCATATAAACTTCAATCGGCTTGCCCTCGCCGTTTCCAGACCAAAGCGACTTATCCTTGCGGTTCGTGTTGTGCTTTATAACTCCGTTCGCCGCCGCAAGAATCGTTCCAGTCGAGCGGTAATTCTGCTCAAGACGGATTTCCTCAACATCTTTGAAGTCTTTCTCAAAATTCACGATGTTCTGATAATCCGCGCCGCGCCAGCTGTAAATGCTCTGGTCGTCATCGCCTACAACCGCGACGTTCTCATCTGCGAGAAGCTTCATAAATTCGTACTGCTGATGGCTCGTGTCCTGAAATTCGTCAACCATTATGTATTTGTAGCGGCTTTTGTAAGATGCAAGAACATCGGGATTCTCGCGGAAAAGCTTTATCGGCAAAGTAATCAAGTCGTCAAAATCGACCGCGTTGTAAAGCTTAAGACCTTCCTGATAGCCTTCGTAAAGCTGCCTATAAATCTCGTTCTCGGCGTTCCAGTGCTTGCGCCCGGTTTTTATGTCTGAAATCAAAATTCCAATTTTGTAGATGTCCAAAGCCTCCGGGCTGTAATGAAGCTCCCTGCCCGTCTCTTTTATGAGCGCGTTTCTGTCTGTCTCGTCGTAAATCGAAAAATTCTCGCGGTAGCCAAGCCTTGAAATGTCCTGCCGCAAGATTCTGACTCCAAAAGCGTGAAAAGTCGAAACCGTGAGCATCGGAAGTTTTTTTCCTGTAAGCTCCTTGATTCGCTCTACCATCTCTTTTGCCGCCTTGTTCGTGAAAGTGAGTGCGAGAATCGCCGACTGAGGAATTCCCGAATTCAGCATATGCGCGATTCTAAAAGTGATTACGCGGGTTTTTCCAGAGCCTGCGCCTGCGATTATCAAAAATGCGCCGTTGATTCTAGTTACCGCTTTAAATTGCTCAGGATTAAGCTCGTGTTCAAGTCTTGCAAGTTCTTCAGATGTGCTAGGCATATTAAGATTATAGAATTTGTGAGGAAAAATTGGAATTCAGTAGCTATCCTTGATTGGAATCGAGCCTAAATCCAAGACGAGGCTGTAGCTTCTGGTCAAGGAAGACGAGTCCCAAGCGACTCCGACTGCGAAAAGCTGCACATAATACTCATTAGAGGCAGAAGCTGTTGAGCTGTGCTTGTAGTCAAGGTCGCCGCTTTCAGGCTTCACATCGATTTTGTCGGTGCTGTCGCTGTCATCGTTGTCAAAAAAGTCGAAAGATTTGTCGTTTGAATAGCGATAAGGAATTTTTCCAGTTGAAGTTCCTGAAATTCTTATGTCGGCAACCAAGTCATCGCCGTCGCCGTTGTCGACAAGACGAATATAAACTCGCCGGTCGCTTCCAGAGCTAGAAAGAAAAATCGAGTCCGAATTCTGGGGATTCATTCCGAGCGGCTGATAAGTGTAAGTCTCGACCATTCTCGTTGCGGCAGAGCTTCCGTTGCTTGTCGTGTTCACGGAGGTTATCGCATTTCTTTCTGAAACAAGAACGCTTGAATTATTGTAGATTTTGTAATAGACCTCAGTTCCCAAGAATGAGTCAGGCTGGCTACTTTCTTTTGTCAAAAAAGAGCAGTAATAATTCGTGTAGTCGGAATCAGAATAAAGCGGGTCGTTGTAAGTTACCGTCGGAGCTTCAACAACAATCACTTCCTCAAGTCCGCATGAAATCTGAAAAAAAAGACAGCAAAAAACCGTCAAAAAAAACAAATTCTTCTTAATGGTCTTTGCTGCCGTTTTCATATAAAAATAAAGTAAGTTTCGTTTTTTTGGTTACTTTTTTCCAATAAGAGATTTATTGGATTTGTCCCGCCGCTTTCAACGCGATAAGACGAGATTTTGCGAGCTGTCCCCAGCTTGTTGTCGGGTGCAAGTCGTTGAGTTTTTCATAAGATGACTTTGCAGAAGCGAAATCTGATTTTGCCTCGTAAACGCGTCCCAAGCTGAACAAAGCGTGGTCAATCAAGACAAAGTCTTTGTCGTTTGCTGCAAGAGCGTAATATTTTACAGCTGAGTCATTGTCTCCAAGCTCTTCTGAGCAAACGCCTGCGTTGAAATTGTTCAATGCGGCTGTGTAAGCTTTTTTTCCGCTTGCAGCTTTTGCATAAGCGTCGCGCGCTTCAGAATAATTTTTCTGGCTGAATTTGATGTCGGCAACAAGCATATTCGCTCTCACGCCAACGATTCCTGATTTTGATGAAAGAGAAGCTAGCTGCTCCAAAGCCGAATTCTGGCGTGCAGTTTTTTCCTCAGCTTTTTTTGAAGCGATTTCCTCTTCCGAAACATTCTCGTCATCTGCGGAAATTTCAGATTCCTTTGTCAAAGAATAATTTATCGTGTCAATCAGCTCCAAGCCTTTTTTTGTCGCGCCGGCGTTTACATTCGAAACAACAATCACCGCCAAAAACGCGATGACAACAACCGCCGCAAGCGCAAGCAGAGCCTTTGATGATTTTGCCAAAGAAGCGTTGAGTTTCTCGGCAACAGTTTCATTCTGAACTTTTTCAGCCATTTTTATAATCTCCTAAGATTTTTATATTTTTTAATGTTTTCTATTTTACCGCAAATGCAGCTCGTTAAGCAAACGGCTAACGTAAGTCCGCTGGATTCCAAGAACTTTTCCAGCCGCCGTCTGATTCCAGTTGTTTTCCTGAAGAATTTTCTTGATGTAAGCCGCCTTAAATTTATTCAAAGCAGTTTTCAAAGTCTTGTCTTCGTTTTCATCATAAATTTCTTCAGCAAGATGACTGCAAAGCGAATCATTATCATTTGAATTCGTTTTAGGAGCCGCAATTCCAAGATTTTCAGCCTGAATTAAAGGCGGAGTTCCCAAAACGCAGGCGCGCTCAACTGAATTTTCAAGCTCGCGCACATTTCCAGGCCAGTAATAATCGTACATCATCCTAAGCGCGCTCTGGGAAAACCCTTCAAAATTTTTCTTCGTCTCAATCTTGAATTTATTGAGGAAAAACTGCGCCAAAGACTCAATGTCTTCCTTTCGCTCCCTAAGCGGAGGAATATTAAGCGGAACTATGTTCAAGCGATAGTAAAGGTCGCTTCTGAATTTTCCCGAGCTGACCATTTTCTCGAGATTTCTGTTTGTCGCCGCCACAATCCGGACATCAACCGAAATCGTCTTGTTCGAACCGACACGCTCAAATTTATGCTCCTGCAGGACGCGCAAGAATTTCGCCTGCAAATCAAGAGGAAGCTCCGCAATCTCGTCAAGAAAAAGAGTTCCGCCGTCCGCAGCCTCAAAACGCCCGATTCTGTCAGAAACAGCGTCAGTAAACGCGCCTTTCACGTGGCCGAAAAGCTCGCTTTCAAGCAACGACGGAGAAAGAGCCGCGCAATTCACGCGGATAAAAGGCTTTTCAGAACGCGCGCTTTTCATATGAAGCTGCTCCGCAAAAAGCTCCTTTCCAACTCCGCTCTCGCCCGTAATCAAAATTGTCGCGTTTGTTTTTGCAACCTCGTCAATCACGCGGAGCAAATCCAAGACAGCCGCGCTTTTCGCTACAAACGCATGATATTCCGAGCCGCTTATGATTTTATTTGAAAGAACTGAAATTTGGTCTTTTGCATTGCGGTAGATGTCCGCGTTGATATAAGCAATTCCAGCCTGATTAGACAAAAGCTGCAAGATGTTCAAGTCTTTCTCATCAAAAGATTTAAGACCTGACTTGTTTATAAGCTCAATCACGCCGATGCAGCGTCCTTTCACGCACATCGGAATTGCGGCCATATTTTTTGAAACGTAGCCGGTTTTGTCCTGAACATTCCGAAAAAATCTCGGGTCGTTTTCAACATCTTTAATGATTAAAGGCTTGTTGTTTTCCACAACCCAACCTGCAATGCTGTTTTTGTCTACTGGAATATTTTTTGCTTCCGCGCCTTTTGGTCCAAGCGCAACGACAAAACTAAGATTGCCTGTCTCATTGTTTACAAGAAGCAGCGAAGAAGATTCGCATTGAACAAGACGCATTGCCGATTCAAGAATGTAAACCAGCAATGCGTTTATATCAGAATAATTTGAATTTATCCGTTCGTTTATTTCGATGAGTGTTTTTAATTGGTCTAATTCAAGAGAATTCTTCGCACTCATCAATTCAACAAACTAGTTATTTTTCTGAGATTTGAGCATATCGCCAAGAGTATAAGCTCCATCGTCCTCGTTTGCAGAAGACATATACTGGTTCATCTCTTTGCGAGCCTGCGCTCTTTTGTATTCCTTGATAGAGAATGCAACTTTTTCTTTGTCAACATTTACATCAACAACGTAAACATTTACTTTGTCGCCAACATTGAACTTTTTGATTGCTTCCTCAGCAGGAACATCGCGCTCGTCAGTCAAGTTTGAATTGTTCACAAGACCTTCGATTCCGTCTGGAGCTTTTACAAACAAGCCGAAATCAGTGATTGAAGTGATTTCTCCTTCAAGAGTTGAGCCCGGTTTGTAATCCTCAGCGAATTTCTTCCACGGATTGTCTGTAAGCTGCTTGATTCCAACGTTGATTCTGCGGTTTTCCAAGTCTGTGTTCAAGACAACAACATCGATTTCCTGATCAACAGAAAGCTCGCTTCCAGTGTGTTTAACTTTCTTTGTCCAAGAAATATCCTCAGCACGCAAGAAACCGTCGATTCCTTCCTCGAGCTGAATGAATGCGCCAGCGTTGGTAAGCTTTACAACTTTTCCGTGAACTTTTGTTTCCTCTGGATATTTCTCGCCGATTGTGTCCCACGGGTTTGGTGTGCACTGCTTGAGTCCGAGAGAAACGCGGCCAGCAGGAATATCATAGCCCAAAATCATGCACTTAACTTTGTCGCCGATTTTAACCATATCAGAAGGCTTGTTGATTTTCTTTGTCCAGCTGAATTCAGAAATGTGAGCAAGTCCTTCAATTCCCTCTTCAAGCTCGATGAATGCGCCGAAGTCTGTAAGTTTTGTTACAGTTCCCTCAACGATGTCATCAACGTGATATTTGTCCTCGAAGTGAACCCACGGATCTTCCTTGAAGTGCTTCAAAGAAAGATTAATTCTCTTTTCAGCAGGGTCAAGACGGATTACTTTAAGCTCGATTTCCTGACCTTTCTTAACGAAATCCTTCGGACGTGTAACGTGTCCCCAAGACATATCGTTAATGTGAAGAAGTCCGTCAAATCCGCCCAAGTCGATGAACGCTCCGAAACTTGTGAAAGATTTTACAACGCCTTTTACAGTGTCGCCAATCTGAGTTTCAGCGAAGAATTTTTCTCTTTTCTCGTTGATAACTTCTTCAAGATATTTTCTGCGGTTTACAACAACATTTGCCTTGTTGTCTGAATAAAGTCTTTCGATGTAGAATTTTGCTTCCAAGCCGATAAGTTTTGAAGGAACTTCAACTTTCTGGCTGTCTGCCTGGCTAACAGGAAGGAAAGCGTGAATATCGCCGCCAAGAAGAACGTCATATCCGCCTTTGACTTCCTTTTGAATTGTTCCGTCAATAGGAGATTTTTCTTCAAATGCCTTGCGGAGATCTTTCCAAAGCTGCTTTGACTGAGCTTTTGTGTATGAAATCTCAGGTCCGTTTCTTCCGTCTTTGCGGAGAACAACTACAGTAAGAACATCGCCTTCTTTAGGGAGCTTACCATTAAACTCGCTTGTCGGGATTCTTCCTTCTGATTTATATCCAATATCGATGAATACATAATCATTTGTAACCTGAACTACTGTACCATCAACAAGCTGACCGTCCTCAACAGTTCCAAGACTTTTGAGCGACTCTTCCATTAATTGTGTTTGGATTTCGCTCTTTTTGTTCTGAGCTTCTTCCTTTTCCACTTCCATCTGTTCCATATTATTACCTTTATTGTGAATTTTGCTTAGTATTATCTCACAAACCTGTTCTATCGTCAAGTTGGAAGTGTCAATATATATCGCGTCCGAAGCACGTTTCAGCGCGCCCTCTTTCTTGTTTTTGTCAATTTCATCGCGCTTTATAATTGCGGCTTTCACTTCCTCGAGCGTCATATTTGAAACGCCCTGGTCAAAACGCCGCTGAGCCTGCACGTCAATCGACGCGTCAAGATAAAATTTGTAGTCCGCATTCGGGAAAACAACTGTCGTCATGTCGCGTCCCTCGCAGATTATATCAAGATGATTTGTGATTTCTCTCATTCTGTCGTTCACGAGATGCCGGATTTCAACAATTGAAGAGACCTGAGCGACTTTCGCGCTTACTGCGTCATCGTGGAGATGAGACTCGACATCTTTTCCATTCAAAATAAGATGGGAATTTTTGTAATCAAGCGACTGTTTTTTGCAGAAATCAAGAACTTTTTCCGTGTCGGAAATATCAATTTCTGTTTCATTCAAAGCCATTGTAAGCGCGCGGTAAAAGCTTCCGCTGTTCAAATACGTTATGTTGAGTTTTTTTGCAATCAAAGATGCGATTGTCGATTTTCCTGTTCCGGCAGGTCCGTCCATTGCGATTATCATATTTTTCCTTCTTTTTTATTTCGTTTTAATTTTTGCAAAGTCTTAAAAGACCGTTTACTTCAGCGTTTGTCAGATTTCGGCTTTCTCCAGGCTGCAAGTCTCCAAGCTCCACGCAGCCGATTCTGACGCGCTTAAGATTCTTGATTACAGCCTCGCGGCTTTCAAAAACGCGCCGGATTTCACGGTTTTTTCCTTCAACAAGCACAACTCTCATCTTGTGGGAATTAAGCTCCTGAGCGTCCTTCGCCTTGTAAAAAACGTTGTCGATTCTGATTCCGCGTCTGAAATCTTCCGCAAGATAACGCGGCAAAGCAAAACTTGTCTCAACGAGATATTCCTTTTCGATTTCCGCGCTCGGATGGCTGAGCTTTGCGGCAAAATCGCCATCGTTTGTAAAAATTATTGCGCCGTGGCTGAACATATCAAGCCGGCCGACATTGTAAAGCCGCTCCTTGTACTTGCTTTTCAGCAAATCAACAGCAACCGGGCGGCCTTTCTCATCTGACTGCGAGCAGACGTATCCAAGAGGCTTGTTCAAAAGAACATAGCGTTT
>JAXDVS010000014.1:0-23873 GCA_034088785.1 Treponema sp. | reverse complement strand
AGCAGATGACGGGAGTCGAACCCGCGCGCCAACCTTGGGAAGGTCGTGTACTACCGTTATATTACATCTGCAAAAATAAGAAAGACTCGCAAAATTTCATCGCGAATCAAAATCAATGGAATTATTTTACATAAAACCGCTCCAAAAAATCAATATCATTTGAAGCGGCTTTTTACAGTTCCGCAAAAACTGCGGCAATAAAATCAAAAAGAACGGAAATCAAATCAAGATGAAATCCGTTCTTTCTAATTCTCTAATTCAAAATCTCGTAAATCGAAAAATTTACTTGTTTCCCGGAATTACAACTGTATTCCAGTGGTTCGGGTCTTCCAAAAGTCCGTACTGGCGGCCTTTCAAAAGTTTCTGAAGCTTGAATGCGACAGTTCCCTCTTTTGTTCCGTCCTTGAATTCAGTTCTCTTTCCGTTCAAGTCTGTAAGAGATGTCATCGGGCTGATTCCTGCGGCAGTTCCTGTAACAAAGAATTCAACAGCCTTTTTCTCGACTTCTTTCACGCTGATTTCTCTTTCTTCAACCTTGATTCCGCTTTCTTTTGCAAGCGCGATAACAGATTTTCTTGTGATTCCTGGCAAAATCGTGTCGCCAAGCTCAGGAGTTACGAGAGTTCCGTCTTTCAAAACGAAGAAGCAGTTGCAGCTTGAGCCTTCCTGAAAATATTTATGCTCAACAGCGTCAAGATAAACGCACTCAACAAAGCCTTTTTCCTCAGCCTCGTGCTTCGCCAAAGCTGAAATCACGTAATTTGAAGCGCACTTGATATAGCCTGTTCCATGCGGAGTAGCTCTGATTCTGTCTGTGATAACTGCGCCTTCCAAGCCTTTCTTAAAATAAGCTGAAACTGTTGTAGCACAAATTACGACATAAGGCTGTTTTGCGCAGCCAACGCCGATTGCGCCCTCAGAGTTCATAAACGGACGCATATAAATTGAATCTGCGTCTGCATAATTTGTTTTTTCCCAGTCCGGATTGTATTTTGGAACATAGCCCAAAGCCGCATTGCGCTTTACAAACTCAACAGAAGCCGCAACATACTGCTCAACAGGGAAAGCCGGGCAGTAAAGTCCTTTCATTGAATTGTTGAAGCGTTTTCCGTTCTCATCAGGTCTAAAAATTGCAACGCCGCCGTCTTTTGTCGGAAATCCTTTCATTCCCTCAAAACAGCTGTAAGCGTACTGTGAAGTGTACGATACTGTCGGGATTCCCATCTGATTTCGCTTGTCAAGAACAGCCTTGCGGTCAGCCTCGCTCATCGCCATAAGCTCATCATAAGTAACTTTGTCGCTTTCAAGCCATTCCTCGTCCCATTTTGTAGTTTCTGGATTGTATCGAGCGATATAAGTAATTGGATAAAGATTTAATGCAAATGCCATTTTTAATCCTCCGGCAAAAAACTTTTTGACTTCTATAGGCTTCTATATAAAAGAGCGTTTTGGAAATCTAAATTAAATAATATCACTTTGATAAAAACCTAGCAATAAATCACTTTTGAAAGAAAATTTGAAAACTGACGCAAGAAATTCTCGATTAAAATCAAAACAGTTTTCAAGACAAATTAAGATTATAAATTTTTCATTTTCAGAAGTATAATCAAGAAAGAGGCAAAAATGATTTTTCTGATAATTTTATTTGCGCTTTGTGCGCTCAGCGCGTTTTTTGTGTCGGCAACAGGCGGGAAAAATTCCAAGAATCAAGATGAAAATCAAAATCCTTACAATTCGGATTATCTTAATGATGATTTTGAGCAAGATTCAGAACGCGATTTTGAAAAAAGTTATGACGATTATTATCTGCAAGTTTACGATTGCACAGCGGCAGGAGACAAAGATGCAATCGAGGAAATGAAAGACGAATTCGGAGACGGTTGGGAAAGCGAATTTTAGCGGAAAAATAAGGAAAAACGCTGAATAAAGGGCACGTCAAAATTTCCACAAAAAAACGAACTTTTGCAAGCAACGCGACCGGCACAAACAAAATGAACTTTTTAAAACAACGCAACCGAAACAAACAAAATGACTTCCCAAACAAAACGAAAATCAAAAAAAGCGAATTTTTCGGTGCTATTTCACAAATTCTTTTTTAATCCTATAATGATAGAAATTTTTCGGACTGACGGCGTTTTTCGCCAATGACATTTAAAATAATTTTTATAAGGAAAAAAATATGAAATTAACTTGTGGAATCGTTGGACTTCCAAACGTTGGAAAATCAACAATTTTTTCGGCTTTAACAAAATCTCCAGCTCCGGCTGAAAATTATCCTTTCTGCACTATCGACCCGAACGTTGGCGTTGTGGAGCTTCCTGACGAGCGTCTCGATTTTATGGCAGGAATTTTCCAGCCAAAGAAAAAAGTTTACGCGACAGTAGATTTTGTTGACATTGCTGGCTTGATTAAAGGAGCGTCAAAAGGCGAAGGACTTGGAAACCAGTTTTTAGCGAACATTCGAGAAACTTCTGTAATCGCCCACGTTGTGCGCTGCTTTGACAATCCAGACATCCAGCACGTGCGCGAAGATGCGAAAACAGACGCTCCGATTGACCCGGAAAGCGATATTTTGACAATCAACTACGAGCTTTGCCAGGCAGACATCGACACAATCACAAAGCGCGAGGACAAAGTCACAAGGCAAATCCGCTCGCTTGGAAAAGAAGAAGCGAAAAAATTCGAGCATTACAGAACCGCGGTTGACAAAATTCTTCCGCTTTTGCAGGACGGAAAATGCGCGCGTCAAGCAGAGCTTACCGATGAGGAAAAAATTGCAATCTACGACCTTCATCTTCTGACAATCAAGCCACAGCTTTTCGTTTGCAACATCGATGAGGATACAATCGCGTCTGGAACGAACAAATATGTTGAGGCAGTCAAAAAAATCGCGGCAGAGGAAAAATCAGAAACAGTTGTAATCTGCGGAAAATTCGAGTCAGACTTGGCTGACATCACAGACCCGAACGACAGAAAAGAATTTATGGACAGCGTCGGTCTTAAAGAATCGGGACTTACAGTTTTGGCACGCGCGGCTTATCATCTCATGGGACTCAGAACTTTCTTTACAGGCGGACCAGACGAGTGCAAAGCTTGGACAATCCACAACGGAGACAAAGCTCCGCAGGCGGCTGGCGTTATCCACACTGATTTTGAAAAAGGATTTATCAAGGCGGAAGTTTATTCGATTGACGACTTGAAAAAATACGGCTCGGAAGCTGAAATCAAGGCGGCAGGAAAATATCGTCAGGAAGGAAAAGAGTACGTTGTCCAAGATGGCGACTGCATTTTCTTCAAATTCAATGTGAAAAAATAAAAATCGCTGCTAAAAAATGTCGCCATGCTGAATTTATTCCGGCAGCGATTCTAAAAATTGCGGCAAACATAAAAAAAAGCGAGCTTATGACGGCTCGCTTTTTTTTATAACTTAAAACTTGTTGAATCGCAGAAAATTATTTTCCAGAAAATTAAAAACTAAAAAAATCACAAGTCGAGCGTTCCGATTACAGTTTCGTCATTGTCGCTTGGCTGATTTTTCTTTGAATAATTCGAACCGTAATTCGGCAAAACTGGTGAATCTGAATAAATTTCTTCATCACTAGAATCTGGATTTTTTTGCTTTTTGCCGAAGAATCCAGATTTTTTCTTTTTAGATTCGTTTTCAGCAGGATTTTCAGGATTTTCATTCTTCTTTTTTGTTCTTGAAGATTTTGGAGCGACAAGAAAACCGAACATCGAGCCGCAAAGTCCGCCAGCAACGTGCGCCATCGTTGAAACTCCATGAATTTTCGGCGCGTTCACGAATTCTCTTCCGAAAAAAAGCGCGACAACAAAAATGAACGAAAGCGGAATCACATTTTTTTCGATTTTCGTGATTGAGGCAAGAACAATCATCATAAAGACAATTCCGCTCGCGCCGCAAAGCGGAGACGGAATCAGGCAGGCATTTATCACGCCGGTTACGAGCGCAGTCACCAAAATCATCAGCAAAAGCATTTTTGAGCCGTAACGTTCCTCAAGAAGCGGGCCTAAAAGCAAGATAAAAGAAAGATTTCCAATAAGATGATTCCAGTCCGTGTGTCCAAGCACGTGAACAAAAAGCCTGATGTAATGAGCGGCATTTGAAGGATTGAAGCAGCCTTCGGCTTTCGGGCAGGCAGGAGCAGAAAGAAAAGCCGGCGTAAAATTGCCTTTCAGCAGAAAATGGTCAATCAAAAAAATCACCGTGCAGATTATCGCAAAAGTCAAAGTTACAGGCGCGTTATAAACAATCCGGAATTTTATTTTTTTCTTCATATTGATTTAATATCGGCGGAAATTATGGTAAAGTTGACGGACTGTTTGGAGACTCAACTATGGATATTTTAAAATGGGTTGTTTTGGGAATCGCAATCTTGATGTACATTCTCGTGATTGCGCTTCAAGAAAAAAAAGTCTGGTTCACAAGTCTTGCTGCCGTTTTGTGCGTTGTTCTTGGAATCGCTTTTCCGGGCGTTATTTTTCCGGCTGAATCTGCGGAAATTCCGTCAAGGCTGTTTGCCATCACAAACGCGTTTTCATCGCTGATTAACTGGAACGTTCTGATGATTTACGTCGGCGCAATGACAATCGCGTCGCTTTTCTTGTATTCGAAGATTCCGACTAAAATTGCGGATTTTTTGATTTCAATCGCGCCGTCAACAGGAGTCGCAATCGTTCTGATTTTGGCGATGACAGGAATCATCTCGATTTTCGTGGAAAATGTCGCGACGGTTCTCGTTATGGCTCCGATTGCGCTCGCGCTCTGCAAAAAACTAAAAATGAATCCGACAATGTTCATGGTCGGGCTTGCGGTCATGTCGAATCTCGAAGGAACCGCGACTTTGGTGGGAGACCCGCCGAGCATGATTTTTGCGGCCGCGGCTGGCTACAATTTCAACGACTTTTTTGTTCATCAGGGAAAACTTTCGATTTTCTTTATCGTTCAGACAGGACTTTTGACAGGCTGCATTTTTTTCTATTGCGTTTTTGCGAAATTCAAGGAAAAAGCGAGCGTTTCGGGCGAGCCTGTGATTTCGGCTTTTCCGGGAATTTTAATGCTTCTTATGATTTTCGGACTTGCTGCCCTTTCGTTCGCGTCTCCTCTTCTGGAAAAAATTCTTCCGCAATTTTTGATGTCTTTCTCGTCAGGACTTTTCGTTGTGATTTTGGCTGCAGCCGGAATTTTCTGGTACGTTTTCTCGCAGAAAAAAAACGGCACGGAAACTTTGACTTTGATAAAAGAGCTCGACTGGGAAACAATTTTCTTCTTGATTGGAATTTTCGTCGTGGTCGGAGCGATTGCCGGAGTCGGGCTTCTCGATGACTTTGCGCATTTTCTTGTAAAATTCTGCGGCGGAAGCAAATTCTTGGGATTTTTTATAATTCTTTTAGTCTCCGTGATTATTTCAGGATTTGTTGACAACGTTCCTTACATCATGGTTATGCTGCCAGTTGCTCAGGAAATGGCGCGTGGATTTGGAATGAACGGCGAGCTTTTTATGTTCGCGCTTCTCGTCGGATCTTGCCTCGGCGGAAACCTTACTCCGTTTGGCGCAAGCGCGAATGTCGTTGCAATGGGAATCGTTAAAAAGGAAGGACATCCGATGAATTTCGGAAAATGGCTGAAACTCGGCGGAACTTTCACCGTTTTGACAACTTTCGCTTCGGCTCTCGTTTTGTGGCTGATTTGGAGCTAAACAAAAAAAATGCCGCATTTAGAAATGCGGCAAAATCAAAATCTTTTCAATCTGCTTGCTTGCAATTTTCATTTCAGGCAAGCAGATTTTTTTCTAGTTTTTGTCTAACGTCATTTCGAACTTTTTTGATAGATTCTGAAATAAATTCAGAATGACAAAATTTTTAAAAGTCATCACAAGTTTTTCGTGATTTCTTCGAACTTGCAATTTTCATTTCAGACATCAAGCGAGAAAATCGCTCCTGCCTGCGGCTGCGCTCCTGCAAGTCCGTAACCTGTCGCCTGCGCAACCTGAACATTTGTCTGAATCTGCGTCTGAGTGTTCTGAATCAGCGCGTCAAGCTGCTTGTCGTCAATCTGTTCGGTCTTAACATCGAGCTTCGGCTTTCCTTTCATCGTAATCAGCTGGTTCAAAAGAGAGTTGAGAATCTGAATCTTGCTGATTGAAACGCCGCCCTGATTCGGCTTTGCGGCAACTCCAGCAACGTGGTCAAAATGAGAATAGATTAAATTTTGCGGCTTAACCGGAACATAAAGCTTCGAGCTTCCGCCCGTGATAATTCCGCTGTAGCTGTAAGCATTTAATGTAACTGCACCCATAATCCCAACCTCTAATCTGATTATCGGAAATTGGGAAAAGAAATTTAGAATTTTTTAATTAAACTGCTTGCGCCAGCTTGACAAAAGCTCTTCCATCGTTTTTGGCTGAACAGCCGAGTCAGTTTTTGTGGAATCAGAAAGATAAGGAAGAACAACGCGCTCTTTCAGGCTTTTCCAGCGTTCAGGAAGCGGCTTTGGACACAAAATCGCGTTCTCATCAGGAAGATTTCCGAGAAGATTTTTATAATAGGAAGGCAGAATCCGCTCGTTCACAGATTTTAAAGACGAAAATCCGTTGCAAATTCCAAAAGTCGTAATGTCAAGATGCATATTTCGGCTTCGTTCAAGGAGATTTTTCTGCGTGTTCTCGTTGAAAAGCCAGATTATAAAGTCAAACGCGTTTTTTGTGTTCGATGATTTTCTGTAAACGCCGAGCATCACAATGTCGTCTTCAATGCGGATTTTTCCTTCATTTGAAAGCCACTTAAAGTCGATTCCAGAAATTTGCTCCTGCGGCAAGCTGAAAAATTTGTCGCTTGTAGTGTAGGCAAAAAGACATTTTTCGGACAAAACCTGCTTTTGAACCGGCATATAAAGATATTTGAACGAAAAATCCTGCTCGGCAGAAGTGCTTGTGTTTTTTTCAGCAGTCCAGTTTTTAAGAGATTCAACGCTTTGCGCAAGTTTTTCTTGATTCCAGCTAATCGCGTTTCCTTTTTCTTCTATGTCCGCGCCGCGGCTTTTCACAAATTCATAGAGAAATTCCTGATTCCAAGACGGAGCGAATCCCATTTTTGTGTAAATTCCGCTTGAATTTTTCTCGTTGAAAACAACCGAAGTCTCCTCTAGGCGTGAAAATTCAAGAGTTCCGCTTTCAGAAACAAGCGGAGACTTTGCCTCGTCAAAAATCACAGCAGGAAGATTGAAGCTCAAAGGAAGAAGATATTGCTTTCCGTCAGATTTTCCAAAATCGAGAAGCGGAGAATAAACAAGCGAAGTGTCAACTTGTGAACGCCCCAAAATAGATTCAAGAGGAGCGAAATTCTTTTTGATTCTGGAATTTTTCAGAAGCGGGCTGATTAAGATGTCAGGCTTTTTTTCGTCGCTTGCAGGCGGAAGCGAAGCCGCAAGATTTTCCTTGTAAACGACAATCGCTTTTGCCTTGTCCTGCGCGGCATTGAAATATTCAGCGTAAGAAACGATTTCCGCCCTGTCCGTCCAAATCACAATCGTTTTCCGCAAAGAACACGAAATCAAAAAACTTGGGAACAGAGCGAGTAAAAATATTTTTTTCAGAAAACCGCAGATTCTCAATTCTTAAAAGTTTCCGCAACTTCATAAATTGCGCTGTAGACAGTTTCAATTTTGTCAACATCGACAGAACTGAACGCGACACGCAAAGTTTTTGAATCGATTGAAATTGTTCCGATTGCTTTTGTCTCCAAAATTTTCTTTCTGAGAACTTCCGCGTCAACGCCTTTAACATTGAAGCTCATAAAATATCCGGAATTGAAAGGCAAAGCCTCGAGAACTGAAGATTTGTGCGACTCGACAAATTTTCTTACAACTTTGTAGCGTTCTTCAAGAACATCTCTGAAAGCTTTTTTCTCTTCCTCGATTTTCGGGTCAGCAAGAGCCTTCAAGACAAGCGACTGAGACGGAGTTGAAGAGCAGGAAACTGACGAGCGGATAAGTCCCATCAATTTTTTGACAAGCGCGTCATACTGCTCGTCTGTCATTCCTTTTCCGCCGAAAGTCAAAAATCCTGTTCTGAAACCCCAGGCGAAATCTTCTTTTGTCGGACCGTCGATTTTTACGGCAAGAACATTCTCATGAATGTCGGCAAGCTCTGCAAAAAGCGACTGAGGATAAATGTCATCTTCGTAATTCAAGCCAAAATAAGCGTCGTCGTCCCAAACGAGAACTTTCGCGCCAGACTCTGCGACTTCTTTTACAGCCTGAGCAATTTCAGCGGCTTCTTTTTTTGTCGGAGAATATCCGCTAGGATTCTGGGGAAAATTCAAGAGAACGCGGACAGAACCGTTTTCAGCGGCTTCTTTTTTTAGAGCGGCTTTGAAAGATTCAATGTCGAATCCGCCGTTTTTGAACATATTGAAATAATGAAGATTTGCTCCGCGGCGTGTCTCAACGATGAGAGAATAATTGTCCCACGAAGGATCGGCAACCAAAAGCGGATGCTTTTCATCAATAAACAAGTCAGCAAGATATGAAATTCCAGCCGTCAAACCAGGAACAACAACAGGAACTGAAATGTTCTTTCCATTAAGAGATGGATTTTTCGCGAAGATTTTCTCTTTCCAAAGCGCGCGCAAGTCAGGATTTCCGGCAGTTGGAGCGTAAGAAACAAGCTCGCCTGCGGTCAAATCAGGGGCAAATTTGTGAACAGCCTCGAGAATTGCAGGCTTTCCGCCGATTAAAGTTGTTCCGATTGTCGCATTTGCGGTTTTTCCGTAAATTTTCGCTTCTCCGCCCTGAGAAATAATTCCGCGCGGAAAGAAAATTCTTGTTCCTAAATCTGAAAGAAGGCTTCCGGCAGTTGTTCCGGCAAGCGTATTATTCAATTCTTGTGCTAATGGGTTCAACATGATAAATTAATGTATCGTTTTTAAATATGCAGTGTCAATCAATAAAAAGCATGAAAAATGTATAAATATGCAGAATTTCTGCATAAAAATCAGGGAAAACAATGTCGGAAAATCAGAAATTTGAAGAATGTAAAAAAATAATCGAAGATTGCAAAAAAGAAATTTCAAAAAGAATCGTCGGGCAGGAGCAAGTAATCGACGGAATTTTGACTGCGGTTATCTGCGGCGGACACGTTCTTCTTGAAGGCGTTCCGGGGCTTGCAAAAACTTTGGCGGTAAAAACTCTCGCGGAAATCTCGAATCTTGATTTCAAGCGGATTCAGTTCACGCCGGATTTGCTTCCTGCGGACATCATCGGAACTCTGATTTATGAACAGAACAACGCGAAATTTTCAGTGCGGAAAGGCCCGATTTTTACAAACGTTGTCTTGGCAGACGAAATAAACCGCTCGCCTGCAAAAGTCCAGTCCGCGCTGCTCGAGGCGATGGCGGAGCATCAAGTTACGATTGGCGAGGAGACTTACAAGCTGCCTGAGCCTTTTTTTGTTCTTGCGACTCAGAATCCGATTGACCAGGAAGGAACTTACAATCTCCCTGAAGCCGAGCTTGACCGTTTTCTGTTGAAAGTTACAGTAAACTACCCCGCTCCGCAGGAAGAAGTCCAGATTGTGAAGACGGCAGGAAAAGCTGGCGAAGTTTCAGTTTCAAAAATACTGAATCAGGAAAAAATTTCAGAATTCCGCTCGCTTTTAAATGAAGTCGCGTGCGACGACAAGCTTGTTGAATACATTGTCTCGATTGTTTCTGCGACGCGGCCGGTTCAGGACAAAAAAACCGGCGGAAGGCTTTCAACGAGAGTTTCTTCCGTTCGGAAAGATGACATCGCAAAATACATTTCGTTTGGAGCGTCTCCGAGAGCTGGAATCGCGCTTTTGCAGTGCGCAAAAGTTCAGGCGATGTTCAATGGACGCTCATTTGTGCTTCCGGAAGATATAAAAGCCGCCGCGCCTAGCGTTTTGCGGCACAGGCTAGTTCTTTCGTATGAGGCCGCGGCTGACGAAATTACAAGCGACGACATAATCTCGAAAATTTTGAATTTGATGCCGCTTCCGTAATCGGGGCGTTGCGGGGTTGCGTTTTTACAGCCCTAAAAAACAGTTTCAGGAGATTTTTGACTATGCCGACGCCCCTAACCCGCAGAGTGGGTAGCGAAAAACGCGAAGCGGTTGGAGCGAGGGAGAGACTTCTCCCTTTTAAAATTATGCTTGAAAAAAACAGACTTGCAAAAAGAGCGTCTCTTCTTCGGATTTCGGCTTTGACGCTGGCGGAAAATCTCAAAAACGGCGGCTTTAAATCGGTTTTCCGCGGTCAGGGAATTGAATTCAGCGATGTGCGCGACTATTTTCCAGGCGACAACGTGCGCTCAATCGACTGGAACGTTACGGCAAGAATGGGCCGGCCGTTCATCAAGCAGTACGAGGAAGACCGGGAACTTAACGTTTTTCTGATTGTTGACTGCTCGGAGTCGATGAAGTCAGGCTCGGGCGGAAATTCGCGGCTTTTTCAGGCTTCGGAGACGGCGGCTTTAGTTTTGCTTGCGGCAGAGAAAAATTCCGGGGCGGTCGGCGCAGTTTTCTTTGACGGAGAAATCAGATTTTCGTGTCCGCCAAAGTCAGGCTCAAAAAACGCGATGATGATTCTTTCAAAGCTCGACAAAATCGAAAGCGAAAACGAATATGAAAACGCAAACGGCTCTGCGCTTGCAAACGCCATTGCAGGAGCTTCAAAAATCTTAAAAAAACGCTCGCTGATTTTTATAATTTCGGATTTCCGCGCGGCAAAATGGGAAAAAAACTTTGCCAAACTCGCGGAAAAAAACGATATTGTCGCTGTGAAAATCACAGATCCATCGGACTTGGAGCTTCCAGAAGCCGGAACGATGACTTTTTTTGACCCGGAAACAAAAAAACGCGCAGTTTTCCCAACTTCATCAAAAAAATTCAAGCAGGCTTGGCTTGAAGACAACCGAAAACGCACCGAAAAATGGAAAGATTTTTGCGAAAAGCACGGAGCGGACTCAGTTTTGATTTCGACAAACGAAGACAGCGCGCTCGCCTTGACAAAATTTTTCGCTCAAAAATCTATGGCGGGCAAAAACGGAGCTGGATTTTGAAAAGTCTTAAAAATTTACCGAAAATTGCTTTTGCCGCGGCTTTTCTCGTCTTTTTTTCAGGCGCGGCCGCCGAAAATATGCAAATTGTTTTTCCAAAAAACGCGAACATAGGAGACACAATCGAGATAAAATACGTTTTTCATTCAAGCGAAAATTTTGCGGACGGATTTTTTTCTGATAAGGATTCCGGGAAAGATTCTGAAAACGGAAAATCGTCAGTTGAAAAATCAGCGGACAGAAATGAAAATTCCGAAATCGGCAAAAACACGAAAAACGACAAAAACACGCCGAGCAACGAAAACGAAGATTCTAAAAATCTGCAAAACAAAAACGCGAACCCAGATTCTAAAAACGCGCCGAGCAACGAAAACGCGAAAAATTTTGTTCCAAATTCAAAATCCATAAAAATCGAGCTTCGCGCCGACTCAGAATTTTTCAAATCGCACGAAAACGATTTTGCGGTAAAGGAAATTTTTCTTGAAAAAATAAATTCCGACTACACGCTTTCGCTAAAAGTTGTTCCGTGGAAAACCGGCTATCTGATAATTCCGCCGTTCGACTTGCTTTCGCTGCTTCACGAGGCAAAAAATTCCCAAGTCAAAAAAAATTCGCGCAACTTTATGATAAATTTGAAGCCGATTCCGATAAATTCGCTCGCTGAAAAAAATGCAATTTCAGATTTTCGGCCGCAGGCAGCCCCGAAAACGATTCCCGGAACTTTGATTTTTCTTGCGGTCAGAATCGGAATTTACATTTTTCTGATTTTTGCGGCGATTTTCGCAATCTTGAAAATTCCGGCGACGGCAAAAATCATCGAGAATTTCGCCTATCTTTTCTCGCTCAGAAAAAATTCACGGAAAACGGCAAAAAAGCTAAAAAATCTTTTGTCTTCATCTCAAAAAATCAAAAACGACAAGGATTTTGCGCAGAATCTCCAAAATATTTTGCGGGAATTTCTAAAAAAACGTTTTTCAAGAGATTTTTCTTCGGTTTCAACGAACGCGATTTATCAGGAATTTGAAAATTTGCTCGGCGGAGAACTTTCAGAATTTCAGGACGAGGCGGTTGAGAATCTGATTGAAGTTTTTTTCCGCACAGATTTCATACGATATTCTCCAAATTCGGCTTTTCAGGACGGAGAACGCGAAAAAATCATCTTAAAATCGCTTGAAATGCTGAGTCTTTTTGACACAAACGAGAACGAAATTGAAAATGAGGAAAATAAAAACGAAAAACGCGGCTCAAAAAATTCAAAAAAAGGAAATGAACTATGATTTTTGAAAATCCGGCGGCATTTCTCTTGCTTTTTGCAATTCCAGTTTTCTACATTTTGCGGCATTACAAAATTTTCACGAAACCGTCGTTTCCGCTCACTTTTTCAGACTGGAACGGAAAATCATTTATATGGAAAGGAAAAGCGATTCCGTTCTTCAAATTTTTGTCGAGATTTTTTGTCTGGCTCGCATTCGCTTCGTTTGTGACTGCGCTCGCAAGCCCGGTAATCCGGCAAAAAGAAAAAATCTACACGAGCCGGGGAACAGACATTCTTTTTGTTTTGGACACAAGCCCTTCAATGGCGGCAAAAGACATTTCAGTTGCAAACGGAACTTTAACGAGATTTGAAGCCGCAAAAGCCGGAATCAGAACGCTTGTGAACGCGGAAAGCGGCGCGAACTACGGACTTGTGGCAATGGCAAGCGAAGCCGCGGCTGTAATTCCTCCGACGAGCAACCACAATCTTTTTTTGGAGCGGCTTGAAAGCCTTAAAATCGGCGCGCTTGGCGAAAGCACCGCGCTCGGAACTGGAATCTGCACGGCGGTTTATCATCTCGTGACAAGCAAAGCACCGAAAAAATGCGTTGTCTTAATCACAGACGGCGAAAACAATGCAGGCTCGGTTCACCCTGAAACTGCGGCAATTCTCGCGGCGGAAAACGGAATCACGCTTTATACTTTCGGAATCGGCACAAAAGGAACTGTTCCTATCGAATATTCAGACCCGAGCGGAAATTTTCATTCAGGATTTTATGAATCCGACTTTGACACGAGACCGCTTGAAGAAATCGCTTCGGCGGCAGGCGGAAAATATTTCGGGATTGAGACGACAGCCTCGCTCGCCTCATCTTTGTCTGAAATCGCACGAAAAGAAAACACGGCGCAGACTTTTCATTACAAAACCGTGGACACAGACTGCTACAGAAGTTTTCTGGTTCTCGCATTTCTGCTTTTTATTGCCGCGTGGATTTCAAAGCGCGTGATTTTAAAGGAGCTTGTCTGATGATTTCGATTCAACGTCCGCAGATAATTCTCGCAGTTTTTCTTTTGATTCCAGCGATTTTCTTCATAAATTTTCACTTCAAGAAACTTTCCCGCGTTGTTTCCGGATTTTACGAGAAAGAGCCGAAATCAAAAACTTTCAAAAATCTAAAAAAACGGCTTTTTCTGAGAACTTTTTTCAGAAGTCTTTCGTGGATTTGCGCGATTCTCGCGTTTGCCGGCATAAGCTGGGGAAACAAAAAAATTCCAGTTCAAAAAAACGGAAGCACAGTCTGCTTTGTCTTTGACATTTCGTGGTCAATGATGGCGGCGGACTGCCCGGGAAAGCTCACACGCCTTGACGCGGCAAAACTTTACGCCGCAAACTTGGTCGCGCTTCTTCCGGGAAGCTCTTTTTCGGCGGTTCTTTCAAAAGGCGACGGATTTACGGCGATTCCAGAAACGGAAGACACTTCGGCGATTTTGTCGCTTATAGGCAACTTAAATCCGAATCTCGTAAGCACGCCGGGAAGCTCAATCGGAAAAGGAATTTTGTCCGCACTACGCTCCCTTTCTCTTAATTCCGCAAAACTAAATTACATTTTTGTCTTCACAGACGGAGACGAAACCGACAATTCATTGCAGAACGCGCTTGAAGAAGCTGGAAAAAACGGAATTCCCGTCACAATGATTGGATTTGGAAGCGAAAACGAGACTGAAATCCTCACAGGAGACCGAAAAACAAAGGCGAAAACCGCTCTCCGCGCAGAAAAAATGAAAAAACTTGCAGAATCTGCCGGAAAAAGATTTTTTTCATCAAAGAAAAATTCTGAAAACGGACTTATTCATTACGTTTCCGCAGCGCAAAACGGAAGCGCGAATTTTCTTATCAATCAGATAAAAACTCGCGGCACACTGGAGAATCCAGAAAATCAGGAAAACGGCGAAATTTTCACATACGAGACAGTTTCTGTAAAACGCCACTCTCTGTTTATTTTTCTCGCGCTCATCTTTTTGATGCTTTCGTTCATCGCGGAGGAACTGACTTTTTCAAATCTTCCAAAGAAAAAATCAAAAACGAAAGTCAAAAAAACGGCTTCGGCAATCTCGGCTGTTTTTTGCCTTGCATTTTTGACTTCGTGCGGAGCAAATTCAAAAAATCAAAAGGAAATTTTGAAAGGCTCGTGGAATTTTTATCAGGAAAATTACAGAACGGCGATGGCGCAATTTCTGGACGAGACAATAAAAACGAAAGACGACTCGATGGCGCACCAGTACGCGCTTTTCGGCCTTGCGGCAACTTATCTTGCGGTTGACGAATACGACGCGGCTTTAGACAGAACAAGCCAAATTCTCACAGGAACGGCGGCAGTTCCAAAGGAGCTTGAAAGCGCGGCTTTTTACAATGCGGGAATAATTTTCGCGCGCAAAAACGATTTTATGACAGCAAGCGAATATTTCAAAAAGGCGATTTTAAGCGACCCGAATTATCTTGACGCAAAAATAAATCTGGAGCTTTGCAGCCGTCATCTTGAAGAGCAAAAAGCGGCTCAGGCGGAAAGCGAAATGCAGAAATTTTCAGAAAGCAAAGAAAATTCATCGCAAATGCAAAACGAAATTTTCAATATAATCAGAGAAAACGAGAACAAACAATGGAAAAAAATGGAATCTCAGCCGGAAGAAAACGGCATTTTGGACTATTAAAAATTTTTTCGGCGGTTTTCACGCTGATTTTTCTAAATCTTCCGATTTATTCTAAAACTCTTTCGCGGCAGGAAATCAAAAATCTTGTTGTAAAGGCAGACTCAGAAATTTTTTTTACGGCGCAGGAAAACGGCTACACGATTCTGATTCCGGGGATTGAAAGCTCGCTTGTTCAAAACGACCTCGCAATTTTGCCGGCTGGAGTCAAGCTTGTCTCGTCGAAGAAAGAAGATTTTTTTGACGACGAAGGAGACAGAGGAACGCGGATTCAGTTCTGGTTCACTTTTACGGACGTTGGAATCGCAAAACTTCCGCCTTTAATCGCGAAAATCCAGAACAGAACTTATTATCTTCCGTTTGAGGAAGTTCAAATTTACGAAAATCCGAATCTGATTTCGCCTCTTCTTTCTATTGAATTTGAGGACGAATCGAAACTTTCAAGAGACAAAAAAAGCGGAAATTTGATTTACAATTCAGAGACCGGAGAAAAAATCAATTACCGAGTGAACATTCAATATTTTCTTCAAATCATAAATTATTCGTGGAATCTTCCAAAAGACTCGATTTTTTTGGAGACAAAGCGATACGAGATTGCAGAAAAAAACAGTTCGCGCGCCTCGCTAAGCAAGGAATTCACGCCGCAAAAATTTCCTGTCGCTGAATTTTCCTGGCAGCCTTTAAAAGAAGGCGACTACGAGCTTCCAAAAGTTTTTATAGAAGCGGTTTCTTACAACGGCTCGCGCAAGCAGCTTGCTCTGCCGTCGGTTTTAGTCCGCGTGGCAAAAGGAAAAGCGAATGAAAAAAATCCTGAAAATCCGATTTCAAGCCTGAAAAAAAATTTTGACTCGGCTTACAAGTCGGCTTTTGCAAAGTCTCCGCAAGATATGGATTCAATTTCCGCAAAAAGATATACTCCAACGTCTGAAGACTGCAAAAAGCTTGCCGAGTTGCGCTCAAAAGAACGGAAAAGCCTGTTTTCAGGTGCGGCGGCAGAAAAACGGCGCGAATTTGAGTTTTCAATTGGAATTGTTTCAGGCGAAAACGAAGCGAAAAATCCTTTTTCAAAATTTTTCGGCGGAAAATTCGCAATCTTCAAAGGCGGAAAAATCAGCCCGGTTCCAGAAGC
The DNA here is from genome assembly GCA_034088785.1 of Treponema sp. Taxonomy (GTDB): domain Bacteria; phylum Spirochaetota; class Spirochaetia; order Treponematales; family Treponemataceae; genus Treponema_D. The sequence continues at coordinate 7,692 of JAXDVS010000014.1, read as the reverse complement.
AAAAACGGCTGAAAAAAACGGATTTACGGTTTCTGCAGGCCAGCGCGTAAAAATATCAGAAAAGGCCGGCGGCTGGATTTTTATTGAAAACAAAGATTTTTCAGGCTGGGCAAAGGAAGATTCAGTTTTCATAATAAAATAATTCAAAAATCAAAAAGAGGCATTTTTATGAATTTCGGTGATATTTTAAATCAGTGGGACGAGGTTCAGCGTTCTGAAAGTCAAAAAAGCAGGCAAAAGGCAAAGCAGCCGGTTGTCTCGCACAAAATGCCAAACGCCCCGACTCCAGAAGAAAAAGAAGAGAGACGAATCGCAAAGCTTAAGGCGCAGGGAAAATTTCAAGATGACTTTTACGAAAAGCAAATGAAAGCCGACTCGGAAAAGCGCGTCAATCCGATGGAAGCGTGGCTTAGAATTTACGGCGTTACCGACAAAGACAAAGAAGCGCAGGAATATCAGGAGCGCGCAAAAATGGAAAGCCGCGAATATTTGCGCACAATGCGGCCGGAAGCGCGAATCGACTTGCACGGGCTTACGCGAGACGAGGCTTGGGCAAAGCTCACTTCGTTCGTGAACACGTGCGTCAGCCGCGGAATGAAAAAAATCCTGATTGTCCACGGAAAAGGCAACCACAGCCACGGCTCAGACCCGGTTTTAGGTCCGATGGTCAGAACTTTTATCGAGCAGAACCAGAATTTAGGCACGAGCGGCCATCCAGACCACAATCAGGGCGGAAACGGCGCAACTTGGGTCATCATAAAATAGAAGATTTGGAATCCCGGAGATTTTGAGGATTTCCAGAAAATTTTCAAGGCAAAAATAACAATTATTTAACTTGTAACTTGCCCCGGAATTGATTATTTTTTTTTACAAGAGGAAGTTAATTTGGAAGATTTATACAAAGTGCTTGGCGTTGAAAAAACAGCCACTCAAGACGAAATAAAATCAGCTTACAGAAAACTCGCGATGAAATATCATCCTGACAGAAATCCGGGAGACAAAGCCGCGGAAGAAAAATTCAAAAGCATAACAGCGGCCTACGATGTTCTCGGAGACGAGACAAAACGCCGCCAATATGATGATTACGGATTCGGCGCGTCAAATACTTACGAGCAAGGCTACGCAAACGCAAATCCTTACGGCTCTCAATACGGCTGGAACAGCGGAACTTGGGGACAGGAAACGCAGGACGACTTTGGCGACGCGTTTGACCAATGGTTCAGATACACAAGGCAAAACAGCCAGAATTCGCAGAGCGGAAATTTTAGGACTTACACTTACACAACAAAGTCCGAGCCGCAAACACGAGCGTCTCTTCTCTTTCAGTTTCTGCTTAAAATTTTGGTCGCTTTTCTCGGAATCTCTTTTCTGCGATATTCTTTCCTTATTATTCCGTTCGGACCGATTCTGCGCTTCTATGCGATTTAGGCAGGAATTACGGGCGCGATAAAATCTCTGACAAGCTTCTTAAGTTTCAAAAAAAGCTAGAACGCATAAAAAAACGCCGGAAGTTTCGCAAAATCTCCGGCGTTTTCTTTTTATAAATTCGAAAATTTTCTTTGAATTATCTTTCGCGGAAAATAATTCTTCCTCTGTTCAAATCATATGGCGAAAGCGCAACTTTAACTGTGTCGCCTGGTACGATTCTGATAAAATGTTTCCGCATTTTTCCTGACAAATGCGCCATAATCATATGTCCGCCATTTTTAAGCTCTACGCGGAACATTGTGTTAGGCAAGGCTTCCTTTACAATGCCTTCAACCTCAATCGCTTCTTCTTTAGCCACGATTCCTCCAAGAATTTAACAAAAAAATCCAAAATAAAAAAGTTGTCTTTTAAGGATTTTATCTATATTATTATCTAATTCAACAAAAATTTGTCAACATGGGAGACTAAAACTATGGATCAAGCGTTTATCGAAAAAATGAAAAAGGAACTTGAAGAGGAAAAAGCGAATCTTTTGAAATCTCTTTCAGACCAGAACGATGACTATAAAAAACTGATGGAAGGAGGAGACCACGGAGACGAAGTCGATGTCGCTTCTGACGTAATCGACGGAAGAATGTTGGAATCGCTCGGCGTTCAGGCTCAGAACAAGCTCACTTCAATTAACAACGCGCTAAAAAGAATCGAGCAGGGAACTTACGGAAAATGCCTCAAATGCCATCAGGAGATTCCGCAGGAACGCCTTGAAACTTTGCCGGAAACAGTTCTTTGCATAAAATGCAAGGCAGAGCAGGAGCGCGCAAACCGCTAGAAAGCAAAAAATCTGCCGCGCTTTTTTCCGCAATTTCGCAAAAAGAAATCAGCGGGCAGAATTCATCAAAATTTTTGATAGAAATTTTCAGATTTGTCTGAATTTTATTCTAAATCTTGAAAAAGCCGGCGCCGGGAACAACAATTTCCGTGTAGCCGGCTTTTTTCGCGCAGGACAAAGCCAAGTCAAATCCAAAATCAAGATTTTCCGCCGCGTGGGAATCAGAGCTTAAAGTTACAGGAACGTTTTCTTCGCGGAGCAAAGTCAAAAAATATTCAGACGGATAAGGCTTTGTCGTCCAGTTTCTTGACATTGCGCCAGTGTTTATTTCCGCGATGACTCCGGCCTTTGAAATCGCCTTTGCAAGCGTTTTAAGCTCGCGCTTGTACCATTCCGCGTTTTCATCAAAAAAATTGTGCTTCTCGTTGAATTTTCTGATTAAATCCGCGTGCCCGATAATCGTAAAATCGCCTTTTTCAAGCATTTCACGTTCCGCCGCAAAATAATCTCCGACAAGAAGCTTTTCATCGCCTTTGTAATATTTTTCGAGCATCGCAAAAAGCTTTTCGGGAGTGTCGTCAACCGCAAAAATTCCGTCTTTCTGAAAAATAAAATGAACCGAGCCAATCAAAAAGTCCGGCTGAAATTCCTTGTAAGAATCAAAACGCGGAAAAGTGATTCCCGGAATGTAGTCCGCCTCAAAACCGAGCCGAATTTCAATCTGATTCTTGTATTTTTCCTTTAGATTCTTGATTTCAGCGCAATATTTCGGAAAATCCGCCACGAGCATATTACATTCAGTCCAAAAAGGATAAAGCGAATGGCTTGAAAATCCCAAAATCTTGAATCCTTTTTTGATTGCCGCAAGAACATTTTCTTCCGGCGTGTTTTTTCCGTCGCAAAAAGTTGAGTGAGTGTGAAGATTCGCCTTTGTGAACGGAATTTCCCGCAAATTTTCTAGTTTTTCCATAATTTATTTTCGTCCTGATGAAGAGTCGCAATCTGCTTTACAGCCGCAGTCTGCATTACCATTTTCCATTTTTCGATTATGTTTTTGAGCATTTCGCTTTTGAACGGCTTTACGAGAATGTCGTTGATTCCGATTTTCATATATTCCTCAAAATCGTTCGGGTCGTTGTTCGCGGTGCAGGCAACGATAATTCCGCCGTAGCCAGAATTCCGCAAGTCAACAGTCGCTTCAATTCCGCTTTTTTTCGGCATATAAATGTCCATAAAAACCATGTCGATGTCAGGATGATTTTTGATTTGCCCGACAGCCTCGTTTCCGTCCTCGGCAAGAAAAATCTGCGCGCCGAACTTTTTCATAAACGATTCCATCAGTTTGCGGTTGAGCGGATGGTCTTCCGCAATCAGGATTTTTAGGTCGCCTGCAATTTCAGAATCATTTTTCCGCTCCAAAAACTGCTCGGCAAGACTCGGCTTTGCGCCCTCGGGAGAATAAAGTTTTTCGAGCTTTTCTCCGTCAGAAAGCTCGCCCGCAAGCGTGTTTATTAGCATTTCGCGCTTGACAGGCTTGTAAATGTAGCCTTTGAACCAGTCGAGAGCGGTCATTTTCGCCTCCGCGCCCATCTGCCCTTCAGGAACAAGAAGATAAAGCGACGCGGAATTTTTAAGCTCGTCGATTCCGTTGATTTCAAACGCGAGATGCCAGCCGTCAAGCTCAGGCATAATCATATCGATAAAGACGATTTTAAAAGGATTTTTTTCCTCGACAGCGGATTTTAGAATTCCGACAGCATTTTTTGAATTCAGGCAGATTTCAATTTGCCTGAAACCCGCACTCTGGAGCTTTTTTTGAAGGCTTTTCGCGGCAAGTTCGTTGTCATCGACAATCAGAACTTTGTAGCCGTCAGGATTTTTCTGGAATTTAAAGTCTCCAGATTTTTCAATCGCGACAGAAAGAGGAAGCGAAACCTTGAAAATTGTTCCGCCGTCAGGATTGTCAAAAACAGCGATTTTTCCGTTCATTTTTGCGGCAAGGCTTTTGCAGATTGAAAGCCCCAAGCCAGTTCCGCCGTAAATTCTGTAAGTTGAAATGTCCGCCTGAAAATAATCAGTGAAAAGCTTCTTTTTTTTGTCTTCTGAAATTCCGATTCCCGTGTCCGCAACCTGAAAAACAATTCCGTCTTTTTTGTTGTATTCCAAGCTGACTTTTATGTAGCCTTTCTCGGTGAATTTAACCGCGTTGCTAACGATGTTCAGCATAATCTGCCGCACGCGCATTGAGTCTCCCGAAACCATCGCAGGAACGTCCAAGTCAATGTCGGTAAAAATCTCAACGCCCTTGTTGAACGCGCGCAGGCTCACCGAATCCACGATATGCTCGGTCATATATCTGATGTCAAAAGGAATCGACTCAAATTTAAATTCGTTTGACTGGAGCTTTGCAATGTCGAGAATGTTGTTGGCAAGGCTCAAAAGACCTTCCGCGCTGAACTGAATCTGCCGCACGTATTCCGCCTGCTCCTTGTCGAGGTTCGTTCCCTGAATAAGCTCGGAAGCGGCGATTATCGTCTGAATTGGAGTTCTGATTTCGTGGAGCGTGTTCGCAAGATAACGGTTCGCTTCCTGAATATTGCTGCTATTTGGCATTTAAGATTTCCACAACTTTCTGAAAAACGACTTCCGGCTTTTGCGGCTTTAAAATGTAGCTTTTCGCGCCGAGACGCAAAGTCTGCATTATGTATTCTTTTTGCGTTATCTGCGAATAGACAATCACGTCGAGCGAGATATTTTTATCGAGAAGAGTCTTTAAAATCTGGAAGCCGTTAATTCCAGGAAGATAAATTTCCATAATCGCAATGTCGTAATTTTTCTGGGAAAGAGACTGCACAAACTGAGTTCCGTTCTGAAAAACCGAAATTTCATTTGAAATGCTTTGAAGAACGTTCAAAAGCGACTGGCAAACCGCCGGGTCAGAATCGACAACCGCGATTTTCGCGCTCATTTTTTTCTTTTCTTTTTCAGACTCGCTCTCAGCTGAAAAACGCATTTCAATCGTGCTAGAGGAAACGTCTTTTTCAGGAACGAGAAGCGTGTCGGCAATAACATCCTGCGCGTCTGTAGTCACGTTTCCTTCAACAAGAGAATTCAGAACACTTGAAAGATTTTCCACAACTTCAATTCCGTTAAGCTCGGTGTGTCCTTCAATAAATTCCTTTGTGATTGAGTCAAGCGACAGAACTTTTATGTTTTTCTTCAAGATTCGGTTGTCCGAAGTTACAGTTTCAAAAAGATACTCGAGATTGTAGCCGTCAACAAAACTAAGGCTAAGCGAAGTGAGCATCAAAATGACTGTCGGCATCGCAAGATGATTTTTCTCGATGATGTCAGAAAGCCGGTATTTGAGCATCGCGATTTTCTCGTGGTTCAAGCCAAGCGCAATCTCAATGAAAATGATATTCTTGCTAAGATGAATGTCGAGAATGCAAGGCGTGTCGTCAACCGCAAAAGGCATACGCAAAACTCGCCCGATTGACTCAAAAAAGATGTCGAATTTTATCGGCTTCGCAAAATATTTTATAACGCCGTACTGAGCCAAGTCCGCAACTTCTTCTTTTCCAAGAACCGGGCCGCACATTATAATCGGAATTTTCTTGCCGTTCACATCGTTTTTCTTTTTTGAAAGAAATTCGTAAACGTCCTCAACGCTTTTTTCAACATTTAAAATGATTAAATCCGGAAGAATTGAAAACATTCGCGCAACTGCGTCCCGCTGGCTGTCGGCAGACTCAACAGCAACTTTTTCCGCGGAAAGCTTTTCTGTAAGAAATTCACGCAACATCACAGGCGCATCAATAATCAAAACGTTTTTCATTTTAAACTTCCTTATTTGACTATCGGCTAAAATTAAATGGAAATTCAATTATAAATCCAAAATCTCCAAATCTTATATCATATTCAGAATAATTTATAAGAACAAAAATTTTGCCGTCATTCCGAATTCAAGGCGAGCAGAAAACTGCTCGATTTCGGAATCTGTAAAATGTGTGAAATTTTCGAAAATTATTTTTTACAGATGCTGAAACAAGTCCAGCATGACGGGTGTCATTTCGAATTCAAGACGAGCAGAAAAACTTAAAACGCGCGCAATTTCAACAAAGAGATTTTTGTGATAAAATCCAAAATCAGAGGTTGATATGAAAACTGTTGTATTTTTAGCTCCGGGATTTGAGGAGATTGAGGCTTTGACCGTTGTGGATTATCTTCGCCGCGCGGGAGAAAACGTGCTGACGGTGAGCGTTCCGACAGACGGGAATGGAAAATCCAATGCGGTTGTTACGGGAAGCCACAAAATTCCGGTTGTTGCAGACCGTTCTTTTCAGGATTTTACAAGCGGGCTTGGAGATTCAGTGCCGGACGCGGTTTATTTTCCGGGCGGAATGCCGGGAGCGTCAAATCTTGCGGCAAACCAGTTTTTGTTCAATCTCATAATCAAAATGGAGCGGAAAGGAAAGCTCGTCGCGGCAATTTGCGCAGCTCCAGCGGTTGTTCTTGCTCCGACAGGAATTCTTTCAAACAGAAGATGGACTTGCTATCCGGGAATGGAAAAAAATCTCACCGAATACTGCGGAAGCGAAATAAAGGCGCAGGAACTTACTGAAAACAGCCATCATATTTCAAACGTTCCGTTCGTTCTCGACAACAACGTTTTAACCGGACGAGGTCCCGGAACTGCCGAGCAGTTCGCAATGAAATTTGTGGAAATTTTAGCCGGCGAAGCGACTGCGGAAAAAATCCGCGAAACAAGCTGCCAGCGGTGAAATTATCTGCAACTTTTTCCAAAGTATTGAGTTTTAATATTTATGAATGATAAACTAGCTGCCATGAAAAAAATCACAAAAAACATCGCTTCTGTAATTATTGCGTCTTCGCTTGCCTTTCTTGCTTCCTGCGCTTCAAATCAGGCCGAAATTCCTGTAGAACTCACGGCTCAGGAGCTTATTCAGAAAGGTCAGGACAGATTCGAGTCAAAAGATTATAAGAACGCTCTCAGATATTATAATGCGGTTACAGAAAGATACGCGGACTCGCTTCCAGTTTACGTTGAGGCAAGCTACGAAATCGGACACATTTACATGAAACAGAAAAAATACGAGCAGGCTTCGGCCGTTTTCAACGAGATTATCGACATTTACTCAAAGACAAGCCCGGGCGAAGCTCCGGGAGCATACGAAAAACTTTCTAAGCTCGAGCTTGCAAAAATTCCGCAGGCGAACGAAACAAAATAATTTTTTTGATTTTTGGATTCAGCTGCTAAAATCCGTCTTTGTGGGAAGTTTTTCGCAAAGACGGATTTTTTTAGCCAACATTTCATTAAATCGAAAATCTGGCATTTTATGCAGAAAACGTGCCATTCTAAATTCAAGGTACGCAAAAAGCCAGCCATTCCGAACCCAAGACAAACAAAAATC
>JAXDVS010000013.1:0-4401 GCA_034088785.1 Treponema sp. | reverse complement strand
CTTAAAAATTATATTGGAAAAACGGCGGTTTATCAACTTTCGGAAGATTTTGACTTTTCATGATTTTGCGGATTGAGTGAAAATATTCCGATAATCTGATAAAGTGCTTTTTGGTTTAGAACTTTTTATATGAAATTTAGAGACAGAAATATGATTTTTTTTGATTTTGATGATTTTCACAGGGCAAGGCGGGGCGTTTTTCTCGCGTTTTTTTTGGCTTTTTCAGGGATTTTGTCCGCGCAGAGCGTTTCGTCCGGAATGTATTCCGGAATGTATTCCGAAAGCCGTTCTGCTGCGTCTTCAAAAACAATGAGCGCGGAGGCGAAAGCCGCAATTCAGAATAAAAAGTCTGGAAAAGAAAAGAAAAATGCGGCTCCGGTCGTTTTCAATGCGGATTTTGCGGCAGGCGAGGAGCTTTTTTCGCTGAACGAGCCTGAAAAGGCGATTCCGTATTTTGAGAAGGCTCTTGAGGCTGAAAATGTGAATCCTGCCGTTTATGTCTATCTTGGAGTCGCTTATTATCAGACAGGAGACTACAACAAGTCGCTTGCAGTCTGCGTTCAAGGTCTTGCGAAGGAAAACTCTGACCGGAAAGTTCTTGCCTACAACGCCGGAAATTCCTGCTACGCGATGGGGAACTATATGCGTGCCGATGCAAGCTACGCGATTGCGCTCCGAGAGGACGAGAATTACGCGCCTGCCGTTCTTAACCGCGCCAATGCCCAGCTCAAAATGGATCATCTTGAGGACGCGAAAAACAACTACTTAAAATATCTTGAGCTTTCGCCTGACTCAAATCAGAAAGAAAAGATTGAGGAGCTTATCCGCCTTCTTGAAGAGGAAATCGCACTTCGCGCAAAGCAGCGGCCTGAGCTTATAAATCCTGACGAATTTGTCTCAAACGAGAAAATGGAGATTGTCGAAGCTCCGGAAAAAGTTCAGGAGACGCTTCCGTCTTATGCTGAGGAAAAGCCTTTGGAGCCTGAGAAAATCAGCGCGGCGGCTCCGGCTCTTCCTGTCGAGAAAACTGAAAAAGACGACGGAGAGAAAGTCGGCGAGAATCTCGCGCTTCAAAATGAAAACGATTCTCAAAAAATCGACGAGAATGAGAAAAGCGAGAAAATAAAGGAAAATCCGCCGGTTCTTCCAGTCGCAAAAAATGACGACTTAATTGAAGAAAAGCCTGACGAGAATCTTGAATCGATTGGAGAGATTGAAATTCCTGAAGCTGTCCAGAATGAAGAGAGCGAGGCTGCAATGGAAAAAATCGACCCGGAAAGCCTTGTCACAGATGATTATCAAAAGGACGAAGAGGAACGCGAACGAATCGAGCGCGAGAAGGCTGAAAAAGCACTTTCACTTGAAAAAGAAAAGAAGGAAAAAGCCGCGCGCGCACGCGAAGAGCTTGAAAAGGAAATGGAAGAGGCTTCAATCATAAAGATTGACGAGGACGACCCGGAACTGAATCCTGCGGCAGTTCCTGACAAGGTTGAAGTTCGCGAGAATGACGACGGAACTGTTGACATAAAAATCCCGACTCTTTCTTTTTAAGTGAACAGCGCGAATCTCGTGGAAAACAAGTCGAACAACGAGACTGTGAACAAAGTCTACGAGATTTTAAGCGACAAGAAATATTCAGACCTCAAAGTGACGATTACAGGCTACGTGAATCCTGACGGAGACGAATGGACTTCTGATGAGAAAAAACTTGCCCTCGAGCGCGCGGAATCTGTGAAGAAAAAGATTGTGAAAATGGGAATAAGCGAGGAGCGCGTAAAAGCGAAAAACGGCGACGGAAAAACCGAGAACAAGGAATACAACCGCCGCGTGGAATTTCTACTAAGCAAAAACTAGCGGAAATTCCGATTTCTGATTTTCGCAAAGTCAGAAATAACACGGATTTTCACGGAGTTTTTTATCGCCTTTCGTGCCGTTGGACTTTTGTCTGTTTTTTTTACCTTGTTCGCCTTACGCGCGCGAAAAGCTCTTCTTTTGTGAAAGTTGTCCAGACAGGCCGTCCGTGCGGGCAGTGCGGGTCTTTCAAGTGAAGGGCTTCCCATGCAAGCTCCTCTGCGGCTTTCGGTCCTAAAATCGTGCCGTCTTTTACAGACATTCTGCAAGCCGTTGTTGCCGCAATGTGGTAAATAATCTCGTCCGGGGATTTTCTGTCTTTTAATAATGCTTCTTCCAAGTCTTTTTGGCTTAGATTGAATCTCGCTGGAATCGAGCTTATCTCCCAAAGTCCGTTTCCCTTGTTTTTTGTCTCGAATCCTGATGACTCAAGAATTCCTTTTATAGATTCAAGATAGTCGTCGTCGGATTTTGATTCCGTGTGAATCTCGTAGGGAACAAGAAGTTTCTGCTTTTCGCCGCCTGCCGCCATTATCCTGTTGAAATTTATTCTCTCGTGCGCGGCGTGCTGGTCAATCATGTAGAGCGTGTCCTTGTAAATCGCGAGAAGAAAAGTTCCGAAAACAGTCCCGAGATAGGCGAATGACGCTCTTGGCTGTGAAAGTGCGTCTGGCTCGGCGAGCGTTTTCATCTGAATGTTCGACATTTTCTGATTTGAAGAGAATTTGTCAAAATCCAGAAGAGATTCTTTGCTTGCGCCTGTGTGCGAAGTGTTGTAGACGCTTTCTTTTCGCGGAAGCGAGAAATTTAGGGCTTCAAACTGCGCGGAAAGCGTTTTTCCTGTGAACGGGTCGGCGTAGTTTTTCTCATCGCTTTCTATTAAATTTCCAAGATTTTTTTGTCTGGAAGAATCGCTGTAGTTTTTTTGAGAATCGAAATTTTCACTGTTGTCAAAATTTCCTGATTTTTCAAAAAATGATGATTTTTCCGATTTTTCAAAAGAATTTTCTGATTTTGCTTCTGAAAAATCTTCCGTAAAATTTTCCGGAAATCTTCTTGTGGAATTTTTCGAGTCCTCGCTGAACGCTTCCATTACGAGATTCGAGAAATTGAAGCGTTGCTGTGCATTTTCGTTTTTGTTGCTGTTTTTGCCGGCAGTTTCGCCGGAATCTTCATCGGTTATGTTTTTTGATTCTTTTATGCTGTAGCCTTTGAGCCATGCGCGGACTGTGGAGCTTACTCCGTGGTGAACCGAAGAAATGTCCTTGAAGCGCACTTCCTTTTTTGCCGGGTGGATATTGAAATCGACCATTTTCGGCTCGACGCGGAGAAAAAGCGCCGCGACAGGATGCGTTCCGTTCGGGAAAAAGCCCTGGCAGCCGTACTCAATCGCCTGCAAAAGAGAATATTCTGAAACGCGCCTTCCGTTCACAAAAATGTAGATGTTTTTTCTGTCTCCGCGGAAAACTGACGGCTCTCCAATCACGAGCGAGAAGCTCCATTTTGACTTTCCGTCGGCTTCAGTTCCGGACGCTTTTAGCTCCGAGAAAAGCGATGAAGACTCTTTTAGTTCCAATGCACGCGCGAATCTTTCTGAAAGCGAGACTCCAGACGGCAAATCAGCTCTTACCGCTCCGTCAACAATCAGCCTGAACGAGATGTCTGGGCGCGGAATCGATTTCTCGACGAATGTGTCCCGGCACATCATCGTTTCTGATGAAGGTCTTTTTAGAAAAACTCTTCTCGCCGGAAAATTTTCGAAAAGCCCCTCGCTTGTCACAATTGTTCCGCGTCCGTCTTGAACTGGCGGAATCGGCTCTATGATGTGGTCTTCTGTGATTGAGGCTCTCATCTTGTAAGTTCCGCTTGCGATTGAAAGCCTTGAGACTGCGGCGATTGAAGAAAGAGCTTCGCCACGGAAGCCGAGCGTTGTAAGATTTAGAAGGTCTTCCGAGTCTGAAATCTTGCTTGTGCAGTGGGGGCGGGCGCATGCTTTCAGGTCTTCCTTTGTCATGCCGCTTCCGTTGTCGGAAATTCTGATTTTCTCGATTCCGCCGCCTGTGATTTCAACCGTGATTTTGTCCGCGCCTGAGTCAACCGCGTTGTCCATAAGCTCGCGGACAATTGCCTGCGGACGGTCAATCACTTCGCCTGCCGCGATTTTCCGCGCGACATCAACGCTTAGCTGCCTGACTGGTCTGTGGTCTGCCATCTTGATTTTGTCCTTACTGCCTTAATCCTTCTGCTGGCGCGCCTGCCGTTCCTGTTGCGGAGTCCGCCTGCGTGAAGAGGTCAAGCTGAGGCTCGGCCGGCTTTTTCCCTTCGGCTTTCGCTTTTTCTTCCGTGACTGGCTGGTTCATAAGAATCTGGATTTTTCCTTCGATTTTCTCGATGTCTTTTTCAAGAGTCTTCGCGAGCTTTATTCCTTCCTCAAAGTCTTTCAGAGCGTCCTCGAGAGAGATGTCCTGCCTGCGGATGTCCAGCGAAAGGGCTTCAAGCTGCTTTAAATTTTCTTCAAATGTCTTCATAAGTTTCCTCCAATGACTACGG
>JAXDVS010000012.1:0-4895 GCA_034088785.1 Treponema sp. | reverse complement strand
TTAGATCCGTTTACAGGAAGCTCCACAACAGGAATTGCCGCCTCTCTTTTGAACCGCCGTTTTTTGGGAATCGACCGTGAAACTGAATTTCTGGAACTTTCAAAGGCGCGGCGCGAGGAAATTGAAAATCCGCAGATTCGCCAGACCTACCGCGATAAAATCCTGAAATACTCCGACAAGCCGATTCGCGGAATTATTGAGATTCACGAGGATGAGCCATATTTTGGCGTGAATTTGCCGTTTTAGAGATTTTTCGCCAATACATTTTTCACATTCTGTATTCTTATAACGTTCCCTGACCTGACATAATTCAAACATTATTTTGATTTTTTCTGACCGCAAACATTTTCAGCCAGCGTTATTTTAACATTTGCCGACAGCACGACATTTTTATAAACGTTATAATAACGTTTCTTGTCCGCAAGCACTTTCAGCCAGCGTTATTTTAATGTTCGCTGACAGCACGCGATTTTTAGGAATGTTATTTTTACGCTCCCCGACCGCACCCAATTCCACAAAACCTTACACCGTCACCGAAAAGCACACGTACGCTTCGCCCATTTCATTTTTTTCGTTTTGCACTTCGATTTTTCCGCCATGGAGGTTTGCGATTGCTTGAGCGATTGAAAGCCCAAGCCCTGAGCCTGCCGTGCTTCTTGAGCGGTCGCCGCGGTAAAGCCGGTCGAAAACGTGCGGAATGTCGTCTTCTGAAATCGCGCCTGTGTTCAGCACGGAAATTTTCGCGCGTTTTTCAGTTTGCTCTTCAATGCAGAGCGCAACCTCGCCGCCGTCCGCCGTGTACTGGAACGCGTTCTGCAGAAGATTCGAGACGCAACGCATAAGCAACAGCGGGTCTGCCGTAAAATCAAAATCTTCCGCGCATTTTTTCTGGACAGTGAATTTTATTTTATTTTTTTCCGCAAGCAGGACAAATCGGGACGAGACATCGTCGGCAAATTTCCATGCGTTCACGGACGCAAGCGAGATTTTCATCTCCGGGGACTCAAAGCGGCTCAAGTCCTGAAGATTCCACACGAGCTTTTCAATCAGCGTAAGCTCGGAATAAAGCGCGGAAAAACGCTCGGCGGTCGCCTCAAGAACTCCGTCGTTCATTCCCTCAACCTGCATTTTCACAGCCGTTAGCGGAGTGCGCAAGTCGTGCGAGATGTCCTGCATCCACTGCCGGCGAAGCGTCTCCTCGTGCAGAAGCCGGTTTTTAAGCTTTTTCACCGAGTCCAAAATTCTGTCGAACTCGTTCACGCCGAGCGCGCCAAGCTCTGTTTTCATCAAATCAGGAGAAGAAATGTAGCCGGCAAGAGTGCGCGCCTTTTTTGAGAGCATCGTCGAAATCAGAACAGAAAGAGCAATCGTGAGCGAGACTGCAAGAATGATTCCAATGAAAAGTCCTTTTTCCATCGTGGAAACGAAAATTCTGTTCGCCTTGTACGCCAAAAATCCAACGTTGTCCGCACAAAGATAGCCGATTGTTTCGTCTCCGTCCTTTATCTGAACCGGGGAATTGAGCGTCAAGAAAGTTGAAAGCGAGCCGACTGATTTTTCCACGTCGCCTTGCGTGCTGACTTTTCCTTTTTCAAGAAGAAGAACCGGCTTTTTGTTTCCGTCGAAAATGTAGATGTAAAGAGAATCCGTCGTGTAAGGCATTACGGCTTTTTCAAGCTCGGAGGCGGAAAGGCTTCCCGTGAGCCTGTACGTTTTTGAGATTGCCGGAAGAATCAGAGCCACAAAGTCGTCTTTCTTGTCCGTGTTCCAGTCGTTTATCGAGCGTCTAACCGAAACCGTGAAAATTACGGACATTGCGGCGATTACGGCAAAAGAGGCGGCTATAAATCCTGTAAGAATCCGGGCAAAGATTGACTTCATATTTTATTTTTTGAAATCCGCCTTTATTCCGCTGAACCTGTAGCCGAATCCTCTTACTGTTGAAATCCACTGCTGCCCGATTTTTGAGCGCAGGTTTGCCATGTGAGTGTCTATCGTGCGCTCCGAGCCTTCAAAAAAATAGTTCAAGCATTCGCCCAAAAGCTGCTCGCGCGAGACAACCTGCCCCGCGTTCGACGCAAGATACAGGAGGATTTTCCATTCCGTTGAGGTAAGTTCCGCCGCGTTTCCGTCAACGCTAACGCTGTGCTTCGCCTCGTCAATAAACACGGTGGAATTTCCGCTCTGCCATTCGCCGGAAGCCGCGCTTTTTCCGCCGTCAGTTTTTCCGCTTCTGCGCAAAAGCGCGTGAACACGGAGAACAAGCTCCTTTGCAGAAAATGGCTTGCAGATGTAGTCGTCCGCGCCAAGCTCGAATCCCAAAATTCTGTCGGACTCTGAATCCTTTGCGGTCAGAAAAATCAGCGGAATGTCGCTTGAAGCCCTGATTTCCTTTGCGAGCGCGAATCCGCTTCCGTCAGGCAGCATAACGTCAAGAATCGCAAGGTCGGCCGTCTCCCTTTTTACCGCGTCCAGAACGCCCGAAACTCCGCCGAATTCAAGCGTCTTGTAGCCGTCAAGCTTCAGGTAGCCTGAAACCGCGTCGCGAATCAGCGAGTTGTCCTCAACAATTATAACGCAAGCCATTTTTCAGTTTTCCTTTTTTTCAGATGAAGATGAAGGCGAAACCGTAGAAGATGATGAAGGGGGCGCATTGTACTGGAAATTCCGCAAAGTGATTCCAGAAGCATTTTTTTCCATTACTGCGTTTCCGTTCCAGTCGTAGAAAAATTCTTTTTCGGAAACGGTTTTTCCTTCAGCATTTTTTAAAACTGAATGAATCATATTTCCGCTAGAAAAAGTCCGTGCCTCCTCGGTTTTGAGGCTTCCGTCCGCGCCGAGCGTTCTTACAGAAACCGCCTTTCCGTTTGAATACGAATAGTTCACGCTCTCGTAAAATCCGCCTGCGTCATAGTTTTTCTGCTGCGCCAAAGTGGAGTCCGCATTGTAAAGATACTCGACGCGCTTGAAAAGTTTTCCGTCGGCATAAAACGAAGAATAATCCTTTATGCGACCGTCCTCGGTGTAGATGTATTTTTCAGTGAAATTAAGGACGCCGGATGCCGAATAAGTCTTGCACTCCGAAACTTTTGACTTTGCGTTGTACGAATATTCAGCGCGCCATTCAACCTCGCCGCTTCCAGAATAGGAAGTCTCACTTAAAAGAAGCCCTTTTTCATCGTAGCCGTAGGAATATCGCCACTTCACGTTTTTTGAGGAGTCAAGCCCTGTGATTTATGAAATTTTTCCGTCATCAAGGAATTTCCGCTCAACAACAGTTTTTTCAGAGCCGTCATCGCTGAACTGCCTTTCCTTTAAAATCCGCCCGTCCGCAAATTCAAGAACGCTGTATTTTTTAAGGCTGTCAGGAGAAGCTCCCCTGTATTCTGTGACAGAAACCGGCGAACCTTTGAACTTTGGCGAGGCGGCCAAATTATTTTTAGAATCAGGAAGCGCGCTCTGGGCAAAAAATTCCGCCGTTCCAAAAACAAGGCAAAAAGCCGCTCCCACGCAAAAAAGACGAGATGATTTCATTTTTCTTTAATCTCCACAAAAAAAATCTCGACGAGAATTATATAAACGAAAAAATCCGATTTCAAGACAAAATGCAGGACTGAACTGGAGACATATCCAGCCCTGCTAAAAAAGGATGATTTTTTATGTTTTATTTATGTTTAAGGGTGGATTTTATTCTGAAACAGAAGCTGAAACCTCGCTGTTCTGAGCGATTTCGTCCTGAACGGCAGCCGGAGCTTCATTCTGAGCCGCATTCTGCTCAGAAACATTTTCTTCTGTCTGAGATTCTGTTGCAGCTTCCGAACCGGTTGCAGCTTCCGCATTGTCCAGCTGATCCTGAACCTGAACAGATTCCTGCGCAGCAGGCGCATTCTTGTTTGTTCCGGCGCATGAGAACATCATTGCGGCAAACGCAACCATTGAAACGGCGATAAAAGTTTTCTTTACATTCTTTACAGTTTTCATAATTTTTTCCTCTATATTATTTTCTTCTATTTATATGGTTATATGGCTTTATTTTGATTTTTTAGCCTGCAAGCTGAAAAACCTCCCCGGATTTTAGTCGGCAAGCGCAAGGCTTTTCTCGCTGAAATCTCCTGAAAGACGGCAGACTGCAACTTTGTCGTCCGCGCTGGAAGAAAAATCAGAAATCTCAACATTGTCAATCAGAATCGCAGTGTCAGAAACTTCAACAGGAAGAACTTTTCCAGAAAGAGTCTGAACAGAATTTTTTGACTCAAGAGACTCTTTTGTAAGCTTTTCAGGAACAATGTAGTCAGCGATATTTTTTGAAAGTTTCTCAGAATCAGCGACAGTGTCAACCGGAGCAAGAACAGTAACGCCAGAAGCCGAAGCCACAGAAGCAACTGTGTCAGAAGAATTTTTCAGAACTTCTGCAAAAACCTTGATTCCGTCAACTTCTTCAATTGACTTTGAAATTTCCTGAGCCGAAAAAACGCCGTCATCAGCCGGAACAGCCTCGTTCTGAACATTCAAGCCAGCCGCGTCAGCATCTGAAAGCGGAGAAGAAGCGAATTCCTGTGCAAAAACACTGCCTGCAAGCAAAGCCGCCGCGCCGATAACAACTGCAAATTTTTTCATAATTTTTTTCCTTATCAAAAAAAACGTTTCGGATTCAAAACTCACGGACTTCAACGCTCAAGCATCTATTCCGTTCCCCTCGTTTTTTTGATAAGACGATGTTACAGGCGGCGTTTCAAGACTTTTTATTGGAATTGTCAAGATTATGCAAAGATTTTTAGATTTAAGGGAGTTTTTCGTTTTTGTAAAACTGTCATTCCGAACTCGTTTCGGAATCTGCTATCAAAAAATGCAATTCCGCATGACAGAAGCAAGTCATTCCGAATTTATTTCGGAAT
>JAXDVS010000011.1:0-3631 GCA_034088785.1 Treponema sp. | reverse complement strand
CAAAGATAAATCTTCATCGTATAAAATAATCGCGTAGCCGTCGGAATTGTATTCGAAAATTTCCGCAGTTTCTGAAATGTCGTTTTTTAAAATTTCGACGAGCTTGTTTGAAATCGCGTTTCCGCGGTCAAGATTGTTGATTTTCAAAAGCGCGAGCGTAAGCTCCTTTTTTTCATTGAGCGACTGCTTTATTTTTTCTCCGAGATTTTTAGAAAGAGCACTTTGCATTTTTAAGCCGGTCGCAGGAGAAATGTCAGCGTTTTCGTCAAAGTCGAAATTGCTGAGAAAATCGTTGTTTTCGTTTTCATTTGCCGACTCTGTTTCAAATTTTTCTGATTTTTCTTCTTCGCCAAAGTTTCCGTCATCGTCTGCATTTGATTCGTTTATCGCGCTTGCTTCTTCAAGAGTTTTTTCGTCATTTTCATTATTTCTTTCAGATTTTGAATAAGAAGCGTCGTTTAAGTTCTCTGAAAAATCTTCATCGTTTTTTTCGTTTTTCAAGCCAGCGGAAAAGTTATCGTCTTGAATGTCAAAGTCACCGTCTGAGATATCTGTCGCAAAAGGAAGCTCTGATTCTTCCGCGTTTTCATCAAAATCCTCCGGTTTCGTTTCTCCTGTTTTTGGATTTTCTTGCGTTGACGCTGTTTTTGGAGCATTTTCTTCTATATGTTCTCTGTCCGTTTTTTCTGTTTCGCCGTTGTAAGATTCAAAAAATTGATTTTCTTCTTTGTTTTTAGAAAGCGAATTTGAAGCTGAATCAGAAGATTCTGAATCTTTAGATTCTAAATCCTCTGATTTTTCCTGACTTATTTGCTTTTCCGCGTCATCTTCGTCTTCGCCAAAGTCAATTTTGTCAAAAGGATTTTCTTCATTTTCTGTTTTTTCATCAGTCTCGTCTAAAAATTCCGCGTCGTTTGCGTTGTCGTCAAAAATATTGTTCTCGTCTCCGTAGTCAATATTTATCTCATCGTTAAGATTTTTGTCAGCGTTATTTGTTGTCTTTGAATCTGTCTTTTCTTTTTTGTCGCGCAGAATCACGAGAAGAAGCAGCGAGATTGAAGTTCCGAGCAGAATCAGCACAAAGGCGAACTGCGCGTAATGATAGACAGAATTTGTCTGAATTGAGTACATCGAAGCCGAAATCGTGAGCGAAATTCCGCCGTTTGCAATCTGATTTTTCTTGAAAGTATTTGTGAGCGAAGGCGAGGGCAGCGAAAATCCCGCCGGAGGATAAGAATAGATAAGGTTTCCGTTCGCTTCAAGGCGGAGCGCGCTGTAATTTTCGATTTTTCCAATCGCTTCTATGAATTTTTTTGAAAAGTCAGGCGTTCCGATTTTGTATTGGTTCGCGGCGTTCACGGTTTTGAAAACTAAAGTGTCAAAAACACGCTCGTTATGCTCGCTGCCTGATTTTCCGTCCTGATAAATGCCAATTCCAAACCACGATAAAGCCGCAATAAAAAGTAAAATACTGATAATCGAAATTATTGTAATTGGTCTTTTCATAGACTTTCAGTATAACTTAATGCTTTGGAGTATGCAAGAAAACGGTTTCCGTCGAGCGCGGCGCAAAGCGGAAGCAACGTTGCAAAAATCGGCGCGTTTATGTTTATTTCATTCTCTGAATTTTTGATTTTTTTTAGCTCGGCGATGTAATTTTTCTTGAAATCTTGGAAATCGAATCTTTCAAAATTTTTTTTCGCTCCGTTTTGCAGATTTTTTGAATAATATTCGTCCTCCCATTTTTTTTCGATTCCGTGAGAAGCAAAAAAATCTTCCATCGTTTTTTTGTAAGACTCGAGAATTTCCGTCGTGAACTGATTCTCTGAAATCGCCTTGATTTCTGTCCTGTAAAGAAGATTCACGAATTTTGATTCCGCGTTTTTGATTCTGTTTTCATTTTGCCTGAAATTCGCGTCAAGATAAGTTCCTTTTGCGTATGGAAGCCCGTTTATATAGGAAAAATCCGCTCCGAAAAGCCTTAGATTTTTGAATCCTGATAGAACTGCGAAATTTGCCGCCGCGATTGTCACAGTTCCGCTTCCGGTTTCAAGATGAGCAAAATGTTTTTTTCCGCTGTAGCGGCTTGCGTAAATTGCAAGCGGATGCGATGACTCTGAAAGCAAAACTTTGTTTCCGTTTTTTATGATTTTTTGAACCGCGTCTGAATTAGAGCACAAGTCAAAGACAAATTTCGTTTTTTTTGCTGGAGAAAACATAAAATGCGAGTGCGAGACCATTTGCCCGTCAACAGAGACGACAACGTCCGCGTCGATTCCGTTTTTTGAAAGCGCGCCGTAAGCCGTGTCTGTTGAAATTATGAAATATTTTTCGCGGCTGTTTTTTAGTTCTTCTACCGTTTCGTTAAGGCTCGGACCCGCCGCAATTATCGCCGCCGTTTTTGAAACTGGAAAATCCGAGACAAAGTCCTGAAAATTTTCGCATTTTGAGGCAAAAGAAAGATTTTTTAATATATTTTTCTGCCAGATTTTTCCAAAATGCTTTTGAACCGAATAGTCTGCGGAAACAGTTTTTATCGCGCGGTTTATTATTTCTATTTCCTCTTTTGCAGTTTTTTGAAACGCATTTTCATAGGAGCGGAGCGGCTTTACAAAAAGATTTCCGTCAACGGCTGGAAGATAATTTTCGACAATCGTTTTTTCAAGATTTTTTTTGTCTGTGATGAAAATATTTTTTTCGGATTTTAGATTTTTCACAGTTTCAATCTGCGAGAGAAAATCGATGTCCGCGCTTGAATTTTCAGCTGCGATTATTTTTGATGACGGAAATTTTTCGTGCAGTTTTTTTATGTGGTAGCCGCCGCAAAGCCCCAAGACAATGAAAAATCCGTTTTCTTCAAACTGGGCGGCGAAATTTTCAGCCTCTCGCTCAGGCGAATATTTTGAATGAAACGAAATTCCGTCTTTCACAGGAATTTTTTTGCCGTCTTTCGAGAAAATTATGCCTGAATAAAAAATTTCTTCGCTCATTTTTCAGTTTCTTTTAAAAAGATTTCAGATTTTTTCTTCAATCTCTTTTAAGAGATTTTCTGTTTTTTCTTTTAGGTTTTTCTTTAATTCAAGCTTTTTTTCTTCGCAGATTTCTCTTTTTAATAGAAGAAAATCGAGCGGAAAAACTTCGCCGATGAAAAATTCCGAAGAAGAAAGTTCTCTTAGCTTTGAAATTATTTTTTCTTTTCGTTCTGATTTTGGAATTTGAATCCTGAAATATTTTTTTTGAATCTGATTTTGCTTGCTTTCGCTTTTGTTTTCATCAGATTTTTCTGAAAATTTTTCAAAATCTTTCCAGCTGATGTCTTTTATTTCGCCGAGCGAAAACGGAAAATCGTAATCATCTGAAATTCTGAAAACTCTGCTGGAAAATCTTTTTGAATTTGAGGCGAACCAGTTCCTGTAAATTTCGAGCGTTTCTTTTGAGCCGAATCTTGATTTTGTGAGCCTTGTTTCTTTTGGCGAAAGTCGAAAGTCGTTTTTTTGCGAGATGATTTCTAGCGCGTTTGGCTGCGTGTGCTGAAAACCTTTTGCCGGTGCCTGGTCGAATCCTGCAAGGAAAATTTTTGAGCTTGTGAAAGAAAATGCAAATTCGAGGGCTGTTCCCGCGACAGTTCCGT
>JAXDVS010000010.1:0-5757 GCA_034088785.1 Treponema sp. | reverse complement strand
GCTATTAACTTAGCCGCTCTGATTCTTGCGGCTCTCACTTACCTTAAAAATAAGTAGAGTGCAAAAATATAGCCGCCCAAGTCTTACCCACTGACGGCGGCTATTCGCAAAAGTGGAGATGACCGACTTAATCGGGCATTTCCTTTCTTTTAATTTAGCACGGTTTCTTTGTTTCGTCAAACGCGGAAATTGGCTGGATTTCTGCGCAGGCTATTTTCCCTGCTTCAATCTCTCGTATATCTTAAACCGCCGTGCGACAATCTGCCGTTCGCTGCGCTTGCTATCGATTTTCTTCTATTACGAAGGCCTCGCGCACATTTTTTGGTATAGATTAAACAGTTCTGCCACAATTTCAGATTCTGTCGCCTCTTGCGGAAATCCGTACGCCTGCATTTCGGCGCGGTCGTTTTCGTTGTGGGCTTTGCGGAGGTCGGGCGGCATGAAAGTTTCGTCGTAAAGGTCGGCAAGGGAGCAGTCCGGGTATTTTATACGTGCATTTAAAATTGCCTGTGCTGTTTGTTCTATTTTCTGTTTTTGTTCATCTGTTGCATTACACCATGGGAAATTATTATAGACTATGTTGCTTGAGTATTGATACCGCATTTCAAGCCGGCCTGCGACCGCTCTCATCCATGAATTATGTACGTTGCTTGTGAGTACGCCGAAATCATACATGCTTGCGTTTGGCACGATTAGAGCGCTTCCATTTATTATGATTTCAGGTGATACAAAATCAATCGGTATGTATTTTCGATTTTCTGATGAAACTTTCGGAATGACAATCATATTTGCATTGCTTTGGCGAATTTCTCCAAAAAGCCACGGTGTGTTAGCGAGCGCGCGTGTCTGAGAACGGTTGCTTTGCTCTCGAAATTTCTTTGTTTGCAAGACACGTTCCGCTATAAATTTTGAGGATTTCATTTCGCGCGGTGAGAAATCTTTTAGCCAAAGACAATAACGTTTTTTCCCATTTATTAGTTCATCTCCTCCCATATATTGACGTATGAATTTTTTGTTTTCAGGATTTTCTTTTAGCAATTCTTTTACATTATCATCAGAGAGAATCAGATGTCCGTCATCGATAGGCATGCTGCCGTAAAGCATTTGAAGATTCGATTTCAGAGGTTTTGTCCGTGATTCTATAAATACATTAGGAGCATTAAGAAGATAACTGTTTATGTTACTTGCTGTGATTTTTTCTTCTGAATTTAGATAAATTGTTTTTGGTTTGCTGTTTTCATCTGCTGAAAATCCAATAATCACGCAGTGAACAGCTGCCATATTTTTTTTATCTGATGTTTCATTCTTCCATTTAAATGTTCTATATGCAAAATCTATAGAAACTTTTTTTTGAAGCAGCAGTTTTCCAAATGTTGCGGCTTGCTCACCTTGCGTAATTGAATTTGTTGATACAAAAGCACAGTGTGTTTTCGTTTCATAGATAAGAGAGGCGGCTTTAAGATGCCAGCCTACAACATAATCAAGATTTCCAATTCCTTTTGCTTCTTTTGCAAGGGCTATTAAATCTTCTTTTTGTTTTTTTGACTGTTCTTTTTTCCCCACGAACGGCGGATTTCCCATGATGTAGTCGTAGTGGTGCGCGCTTCCGTCCACGTGCGTCGTGATTCCTGCAAAAAGCCCGCCGTCTGGCATTTCTTGCATCGTGTTTCCGTCAACCGGCTTTAGCGTCGCCCAGTCCATTTTAAGCGCGTTGCCCTCAACGATGAATGCGTTTGTGGTGAGCGGCAGGAAGTCTATCGTCTGCCCCATGATTTTCTCGGTCTCGTTAATCATCTGGCTTTCGGCAATCCACAGCGCGGTTTTTGCGACTGTTACGGCAAAGTCGTTTATCTCGATTCCGAAAAACTGGCTGATTTTCACGTGGATAAACTCGTCGAATCCGAACACGCGTTCGCCCTTGTTCAGAAGCGAGATTATTTTGTTTTCAAGCCGCCTGAGCGAGAGAAATGTCTCCGTTAAAAAGTTTCCGCTTCCGCAGGCCGGGTCAAGGAACGTGAGCGAGCCGAGTTTTTTCTGGAACGCGAACAGTTTTTCCTTTTGGGACTTAGAGAGCGTTATGGTGTTCCCGCGAGATTGTCGGGTCAAGCTCGACAATGACATTCTTGTTTCGCTGTCATTCCCATGTCCACTTCCTCTGTCATTCCCGTGCTTGACACGGGAATCCATGCTTTGGAGATTATCCGGTCGAGCCGGATAATGACTGTTTTCTTTCTTTATTCCGCAGATTGCCTCAAATTCCTTATTCAGCGAATCCATAAATAGCGGGTCGATTACCTTGTGGATATTCTCGATGCTGGTGTAATGCATTCCGCCCTTGCGCCGTGTCTCCGGGTTCAAGGTCGATTCAAAAACTGCGCCGAAGATTGTCGGCGAAATCTCGCTCCAGTTGAAAGCCGCGCAGTCATCGCAGAGAACGTCAACAATTTCCTGCGTGAAGTTCGGAATCTCAATCTTCTCGTCCTTGAAAAGTCCGCCGTTCACATAGGGAAACGGAGCGAGCGATGTGTCGTACTTGTCGCGCTCTTTAATTTTTGTGTCCAGAGCCTTGAAAAGATTTATGAGTGCGAGCCTTATATTCTGCAGATTGAACGAGCGAAGATAATCCTCGAAGGTTGTGCGTGTGGCAAAAAGTCCGGCGTCCTCGGCGTAGAAGCAGAACACGAGCCGCACGCAAAGAATGTTGAGCGAGCGCGCCTGGTCAGCCGTCAGCTCGTCGTTTTCGCCTTGCGGAATATATTCTTTGATAAGCGCGTCGTACATTTTTCCGACAAGCTTTCCTGCGGCGATGGAGACTTCCTCCTCGCGCCTTATGTTCTCGTTTTTTCTGTCAACAAGGAATTCCAGACGGTAGAAGTCTTTTGCTAGGTCTTTAAGGTAAATCACTTCCGGCGGATTCTGCGGATTTTCCATGTCGTAGACGTTGAATTCCGCAAAGTTGCAGGTTACAACCCAGCGCGGATGCTGCGAGAGCGGAAGAGATGCGATGTATTTTCTTGCCTGCTGAAATGGTGTGAGCATTGAGCCGTCGCTTTGGCGTATCGGCTCGCTGAGGCTTTTCCCTGAGCTTTTCTGCTCGATTATGACTTTCGTTTCTGGAATGTACGCGTCTATGAAATTTGTTATCGTTTTTCCGGCGAATTTTTCTTTTATTTGGCTTTCAAAGAGAATGAATTCTGAAAAGTCCTGAACGCCGAATACATTGCCCAGCAATTCCAGCCAGAATTTCTGGCTTTCGCCTTTCTCGTATCCTTTGCCTTTCCATTGTTCGGCGAATTCTCTTGCCGCTTTCTGCTGGTGCGCGTTTGTCATAATGAAGAAAATTGTATCATAAAAACAAGTGGACGGCAGTCATTGTCGCATGGAATTACGGGCGTTTTTATTCCTGCGTGCGAATGTAAGGGGGTGTTGCAAGCGTTGGGCAGACCCCCTGCCGTGTACATGTCAGCACCCCTGCCTAACACACGGCAGGCGGCGTTTCAACGTTTTATCGCTCATTTTCATTTTATCTGAAATCGTGCGCATTCCTCCTGAAAACTTGCATTTGCCGATAGAATGTTTTTTCATTATATTTAAACGCGAATATTTTTTGGGGGATTTATGGCAAAAAAACAAATACCAATCACTTTGCTTTGCGGTTATCTTGGCGCGGGCAAAACAACTCTTTTGAATCAGGTGCTTTCAAATCAGAAAGGATATAAAGTCGCAGTAATCGTCAATGATATTGGAGAAGTCAATGTTGACGCGAAACTTATCGCTGACGGCGCAAAAATCACAGACACTTCTGACATCGTTCCTCTTACAAACGGCTGTATCTGCTGCACGCTCAAAACTCAGCTTGCGCAGAACATCGAGAATCTGATTAAGTCCGGAAAATACGACTATGTTATGATTGAGGCTTCCGGCGTTTGCGAGCCAATGCCAATCGCGCAGGAACTTGAGACAATCAAGAACGGAAAAGTTGACAATGTTGTCGGCGTTGTTGACGCGGCGCGCCTTGTTGACGAATTCGCAGGCGGAAACAAGCTTTTGAACAAGGAGGCAATCGGCGAGGAAGATATTGAAAGCCTTCTCGTTCAGCAGATTGAATTCTGCTCGACTCTCGTAATTAACAAGAAGGATTTGGTTACGGAAGATGAGTTCAAGAAAGTCCGCAAGGTAATCGAGGTGCTTCATCCTGGAGTAAAAATCATCGAGACAGACCACGGCAAAGTCGATGTTGATGAAATTCTTTCAACAGGCTCTTTTGATTTTGAGAACGTTTACGCTTCTGCGGGCTGGTGCCAGAAACTCGAGGAAGAGGAAGATGATGACGACGAGCATGAAGAGCATCACCATGATGAGCACGGCCATGACGAAGACGAGCATGAGCATCACGAGCATCATCACCATGAGCACAAGCATGAGGGCGATTCTGGCGCAGATGAAGATGAATACGGAATCGGAACTTTCATTTATTATAGAAGAAAGCCGTTCGACCGCAAAAAACTCGACAACTTCGCTGGAAACTGGCCAAAGTCGATTATCCGCTGCAAGGGGTTGTGCTGGTTCTCGGACGAGCCTGAAATGGCAGTTGTCTTTGAGACTTCCGGCAGGCAAATTTCAGCTGGATATTCAGGACAGTGGATTGCTTCCGCTCCGGCAGGCGAGCAGAAAAAAATCCTTGCTGAAAATCCTCAGATTCAAAAGGAATGGGACGCAGAAGTCGGCGACCGCATGATTAAGCTCTGCATTATCGGCCAGAACTTGGACAAAAAAGCAATCGCGGACGAGCTTGACAAGTGCCTTGCCTAAAAGCTGGATTGTTTTGTAGATAATTTTAAGGATAAACGCGGAATTTTCTGTGTTTATCCTTTTTTTGCTTAAACGTTTTTCTTGTATTTCAGTCCCGAAATCAGCAGCACATCGTCTTTTAGCTCGAACTCTTCAACTGTGTCGCACGGGTCAATGAACGCATTCAGTTCCATATAATCTTCATAATTGAATTTTGTGCCGTCGGCAAGTTCGATTTCATACGCTGAAAAATGAATTTGCTTTTCGCTGGTTTTATAAATTCCGAAAATTGTAAGCTCATTGTTGATTTGTTCCGCGATTTCTTCTTGCGTCGGAATTGCAATTTTGTCTGGATTTTCAACCGACTTCAGTTCTTGAAATACTTTTTTTGTGTATTTTCCGTCTTTGAAAAATTCGTAGCTGATTTTTTGCTCAACGTTCAAGAACAGCTTAGGAGATTCGGAAGTTTTGGATTCTGAATTTTGGGATTTTGAATCGCTAGATTTGGAATCCAAAGATTCGTAATTTTCAGATTCTGAAAACTCGCTTCGAACTGTGTACTTTGTCTGCCAGTTTCCTGAAATGTCGGTTTGCGTTTCTTCTTTGCAGGCGAAAAAGCAAAAAGATAAAGCCAATAATATAGAAAATAATTTTGAGCGCATTTTTGTCCTCTCTTAATTGATAAAAAATAAAAAAGCCGGTTTTCGATTCTGTTCAGACAAAATCAAAAACCGGCATGATGATTTTAGCAGCGGAGAATTAGTCGCCTGTTACAATTGTAGTTTTTGAGTTGTAAAGCCCGAGGAAAGAGAAATACTTTATATCGACTGTCGCGATATGCTTGATTCCTCCGTTCTGAGCCGCCTTTAAAATTGTGCAGTTTCTCGAAAGCGGAATGAATCCCAAAAGTGTTGCCTGAGATGCTTCTCCGTGTTTTACAGCAACTTCTCCAGAACCGGCTGCAAG
>JAXDVS010000009.1:0-4226 GCA_034088785.1 Treponema sp. | reverse complement strand
GGCTTTGCCGGTTTTCACTGATTTTGCCCCGCCCCTGTTTTTTCCAGAATTTCTAATCTTTTCAAAACTTTTCACGCTTGCATTTGAAGTCTTTCCGCCGCTGAAATTCTTTTGGCTCTGTTTTTTGCTGTTTTTTTGATTCTGATTTTTTGTTTTATTAACAGTAACGGCTTTATCGCCTTTGTTTTTAGAATTAAAATTCCGCGTTGCCGCGCTTTTTGAAACTTTCGCGTACTTTTCCTTGAAATATGAGAGCCGCTCATCGGAAGTCATTCTTGAAAGTTTTTCAAGCTCCTCGTTTGAGCTTGCGTCATTTTTCTTGTTTTCCGTTCTATAATCTCTATCATTTCTATCATTTCTATCATTTCTGTCGCCGCGTTTTCTGCCGTTTTTCTTCGGACTTCTGCTTTCTCGTTTTCCGTATTCTTCGTGCTCTTCGCTTCGCGGTTTTTCTCCGTCCAGCTTAATGTAAACATTACGGCTTTTGTCTTCCGCCAAGTCCTCGCTGATTGCAACGTGGCTCGGAATCTGCTTGCCAATGTAACGCTCAATAGGCGCAAGCGAGTAAACATCGCGCTCAGAGCAAAATGTGTACGCTTTTCCCGATTTTCCTGCCCTCGCCGTTCGTCCGATTCTGTGAACGTAATTTTCAGCCTCTGTCGGAAGATCGTAGTTCACAACCATTGCAAGGTTGTTCACGTCAATTCCGCGGGCGGCAACGTCTGTCGCGACAAGGCACTTTATTTTCCGCGCCTTGAACGAGTTCATTATCTTCTGTCTCTTGAACTGAGGCAAATCTCCAATAAGATATTCGTTTTCAAATCCGTTTATCCGGAGCCGCTTCGAGACAATCTCGCACATTTTCTTTGTGTCGCAGAAAATAATCACGCTTTCAGGACTTTCTTTCTTCAAAACTGCGACGAGCAACGACATTTTGTCGCCGCTTGAAACGTGGATAAGCTCCTGGTCAATCTCGTCGACTGTAACACTTTCAGGCTCAATCGAAATTTCCTTCGCGTTTTTCGTGTATTCCCACGCAAGATTTTTAACATACGAGTTGAGCGTCGCCGAAAAAAGCATTGTCTGGCGGCTCTCGTCGCTTGGAAGAAATTTTATCAGCTTTCTTAAATCAGGATAAAACCCCATGTCAAACATCCGGTCGGCCTCGTCAATCACGAGAAATCCGACTTTGCTCAAATCCATGTGCTTCGACTCTTCCAAGTCGATGATTCTTCCCGGCGTTCCAATTATGATTTTAACGCCTTTCTTCAAGTCTGAAATCTGCTTTTCGTAGCCGACCCCGCCGTAAAAAGACGCAAAGTAAAGTCCGCAGTATTTTCCGAGCTTTTTTGCCTCTTCCTCAACCTGCACGGCAAGCTCGCGCGTCGGAACAAGGACAAGAGCGTTTTTTTCCTGGTTTTCAGGCTTTAAAAGCTCCTGCATGACCGTAACAAGATAAGCCGCAGTTTTTCCAGTTCCTGTCTGCGACTGAACATACAGATTGCTTCCGTCCAAAGAAACTTCAAGAACTTTTTCCTGAACCGGCGTGCATTTTACGTATCCGCACTCGCCAAGTCCCTTTTTCAGATTCTCATTTAAATTTAATTCAGAATAGTTCATAATAAATTGCTTCAATTATATTCTAAACTGAAAATGTTGTATATACTTGTCGGACATCAGAAAATTTTATAGAAGTCAAAAGGTCATTTTATGAATCAGAACTCAGAAGAAAAAAATAAATATCAGGCGCAGATTTTCGCGAACCGGCTTTCAAAAAGATTCAAGCTGCTCCGAAAATGGGCAAGAAAAAACAGAATCACCTGCTACCGCCTTTACGACCGCGACATTCCTGAAGTTCCTGTCGCCGTGGATTTGTATGAATTTCTCCCTGACGGAATCGACAGCAAGATTGAGGCCGCAAGATTTTTGCTCGAGGAAGATTCGAGAATTTCCGCAAATGACTTGTCGGCGGCAAAGGAAAAATCCGCGAGAAGCTACGCGCACCTTTATCTTTATGAGCGTCCTTACGAGAAAGACGAAAAGGAAGAAGAGCTTTGGCTTGATGAAATTTCAAAATCATGCGCGGAAGTTCTTGGAATTTCAGAAGACCACGTGATAAGAAAACTCCGAAAAAAGCAGAAAGGCGAAAGCCAGTACGAGAAAATCGAGGCGAAACGCACTGTCTCAGGATATGTTCAGGAATACGGCCAGCTTTTCAATGTCAATCTTAGCGATTATCTTGACACTGGGCTTTTCTTTGACCACCGCCCGCTACGTTCAAAAATTCGCTCGTCTTGCGCCGGAAAATCCGTTCTGAACCTTTACTGCTACACGGCGAGCTTTTCCGTTTACGCAGCCGAGGGCAACGCAAAGAGAATCGAGTCCGTGGATTTGAGCAACACTTATATTGACTGGGCAAAATTCAATTTCGCCCTTAACGATTTCAACCCGGAAGACAAAAAATATGTTTTCACGCGCGGAGATGTTACGGATTTCCTCGACGAAAAATGCACAGAAAATCCAAATTCTGACGGCTCTAACCGCTACGACATCATAATTCTTGATCCGCCGACTTTCTCGAACTCAAAAAACACGCGGAACACGCTGGACATCAACCGCGACTGGCCGTTTCTTGTCGAAAAATGTATACATCTTCTGAACGAAAATGGCGTGCTTTATTTTTCCACAAACTCAAAGCGTCTTAAATTCGACGAGAACCTGATTTACAACGGCAAAATCACGGAAAACGATATTCTTATAGAAGATATTACGGAAGAGTCAATTCCAGAGGATTACAAAGTCTCGAAATCAAGGAGATGCTGGAAAATCTCGCGGACAGAAAACTGAACGAAAAACGCAAAGCAATAAATAAACGGAAAATAGCGTTTATTCCGCGTTAAAAACAAGATATTTTGATTTTAGGGCTGGCAAGTTTTCTTTCCAAACGACGGAAATCTGCCAGCCCTAAATATTTTCACTGCGAAAAAAAATCCCGCTCAAGCCGAAACGACCTGAACGGGATTTTCTAAGCGATACGCTTTTTACTTTTCAGTTTTAACGCCGTAACGTTTGTTGAATCTTTCGATACGTCCTGCAGTATCAACAAGTTTCTGTTTTCCTGTGTAGAACGGGTGGCATGCTGAACAAATTTCAACATGGATGTCCTTTACTGTAGAACGTGTTTCAATCACGTTTCCGCACTGACAAGTGATTTTTGTCAACTGATAATCCGGGTGAATTCCCTTTTTCATAATTTAACTCCTGTTCTTCTTGCCCGATACTGTAGAAATGCCGGTCAGCACTACATAACACAAAAAAAGTGCCGTATCATTCCCTCACCGTTACAAATCAAGACAATACCACAAAAAGATTTTCTAATTATAATAAAAAGACTATTTGCTAGTCAATTCTTTCCATGCTTTTTTTGCGACATTCTGCTCGGCTTCTTTCTTGCTTTTTCCAGCCTCTGGCCCGAAAACCGCGTTTTTCAGATGGACTGAAACCCAGAACGTTCTGTCGTGGTCAGGCCCGTCCTCTTTCACAAGCTCGTATGTTGGGCAAGTCTTGTATTTTTTCTGATGGTATTCCTGAAGCATTGTCTTGAAATCCTTGTTTCCTTTGTCGTCAAGAACTTTCTTTATTTCAGGAATTATAAACGAGAGAACGAAATCTTCGGCCTTTTTGTATCCGCTGTCAAGATAATACGCGCCGATTACAGCCTCGACAGCATCGGCGATAATCGCTTTTTTCTGCCTTCCGCCGCTCCGCTCCTCGCCGTTTCCGAGAATCATCAGCTTGTCGATTCCCATTTTAAAGCCGATTGGAGCTAGGACCTGCTCTGAAACGACATTGCTCTTGATTTTTGCAAGGTCGCCCTCTGGGTTTTCCGAGAGCAGTTTGTAAAGATAGTCCGCAGTGGCAAGTCCAAGTACGCTGTCTCCCAGAAATTCGAGCCGCTCGTTGTTTTCAAGCCTGTCCTGATGCCCCTCGTTTGAAAATGACCTGTGATGAAAAGCCAAATCCAAAAGATTCAAGTTTGAAAACTTTATAGAAAGCTCGCTGCAGAATCTTTCCAAAGCCCTTTTTCTGTCCGGTTTAATGTTTTTTTTTGAAAAAATCATATTTTTCAACAAAATGCAATAAAAAACAGAGGCTATAACCTGTGCTTTTTCCAAGAATCATTATCTAATCTTATTTAGACTGAGCTTCTTTGATGATGTTGTAAG
>JAXDVS010000008.1:0-21838 GCA_034088785.1 Treponema sp. | reverse complement strand
CCCGGCAAGCTCCAGCGCATTTTTCAGCCGATTTTTCTAGAATTTCGAGAGTGTCGTTGTAGTCGCGCCTGCAAAGCGAAGTGAACTCAGCCCTGCTGTATTTTTCGGAAGAAAGCGCGTTAATGCTCACAAACAAGTCGTTTTTGCAAAGAGAAATCAGAGACTCGAGATTTTCCGCGCAGAATTTCGCAAGCGGAGCAAAATTGAAATTCGAGTCAGAATAGTCAAATTCAGGAGACTCAAGGCTAACGGCGATTCCTGGAAACGAATACAAAGCCGCCTGACGGGCAGCCGCAATCGTTCCTGAATAAAGCGTGTCAGTTCCAAGATTCGGTCCGCGGTTGATTCCAGAAAAAACCGCGTCAAATTTCACATATTTTCCGTTTTCACTGTCCGAGCCAAAGCCGAAAAAATCGTGGCAAAGCGCGCTTATAACGCAGTCGGCAGGAGTTCCCGAGCAGGAATATTCGTTCTCTGAAATTTTCACGAATTCAAGTTTTTTTCCGAGCGAGATTTTTGAAGAAACTCCAGACTGGTTTTCCGATGGAGCCATCACGTAAACATCGCAGACTTTGGAAAGCTCCTCTTTTAACGCTTTCAAGCCCTCGCTTCCGATTCCGTCGTCATTTGAAATAAGGATTTTTTTTCTGTCGTTATTAAGAGACAATATGAACACCTCTTGCAGGCTCTACTTCGTAGCAGGTCGCATGCGCGCCGAATATTTTCGTGAATTCCACAAGCTTTTTCTTGAATTCTGGGACATTATGCTCATCCAAAATCGCGTACATACAGCGTCCGAAGCCTTTTCCAGTGATTCTTCCGCACGTGAAAGGATTCCGCGAGTCGTCATTATTCGGCTCAATCTCAAGAAGCCGCTTTACAAGCCAGTCGATTTCCGGGCAGGAGATTTCGTAATCGTCGCGCATATTCTCGTGGCTCATGTTCACCGCGCGTGCAAAAGAGCCGAACGCTCCGTTCCTGATTCCGTCGCTCGCCTTCAAGACGCACTCGTGCTCTTTCATTATCGAATTGAGCTTTTTATGAACCGGCTCTGGAGTCGCGGAAAGCACAAGATTCACCTCATGCGGGTTTTCCTCGTAAATCCAGCCGCCATTCACATTCGATTTTGTCTCTTTAAGCTCGCCGAGAATCAACGCGTATTCAGGCTGTCGAATCATGTTCTCGTCCCAAATCTCGATTCTAGGAACTTTCGCGTCAACAAGGAGAATTTTCTTGTTGAAATTCCACGGAAGAATCTCGTAAGTCTTTGATGAATGGTCGGTCAAAATCAGCGATTTTTCCTCAGAATGAATCGCCGCGAAAAAGTCTGAGACATAGTTCTGCGCGCCAAGAAATTTTCTGTTTCCGCGCTCGATAACACGGAGAAGCGCATCGTCATCAATGTCAAGATTCAAGAGCTTCCGCACCGCGTAGGCAGTTCCGACTTTCATCGCGGTCGCAATTCCGAATCCAGCCGACGGAAGAATATCCGAATAAACTGTAAAATCAATTCCTTTCAAGTCGTATCCGCTTGAAATAAAGCCAAAAAGCACGGCTTTTATGGAATTTGCCCATTTGTCTTCTTTTTTATATTTCAGTGTTGTAAGAGTGGATTTTTTTGAGTCTTTAAGCTGAGGAAAATAAAAATGAACTCCGCCGTCGTCACGGAGCGAAGCTGCAACATAGACAGGAAGATTCACCGCCATCGAAAGAGTCTTGTCTCTAAAAAACCAAGAATGTTCGCCGATGAGATGAAAACGCCCTGGAGTCTCAACAACAACCTGGGGCGAAGCCGAATACTCTGACTTGTGAATTTCGTTAATAAGCTCCACCTGACTATCCCCAACTTTTTTCTATATCATATCATTGCATTAAAAAAAACAAGATAATAAAATTATATCGATATGTTCCCCATTTTACAAGTTTTTTATTCTCTGCTTTCGGGCTGTATTCTTTCATTAGGTATACCAAACAATTTTTATCTTTATGGGATTCCTGCGGCGGGACTTTTTTCAGCGGCTCCGCTTTACATCGCGATAAACACTTCAAAATCATACAAGACGGCTTTTCTTTGCGGATATATCCAGACTGCTGTCTGCCATCTTCTTTCGAGCTTCTGGCTTGGAAATTTCCGCGGATTCGCAGTTTTCACGCTCGGAGCGTCTCTCGTTGGAACAGGATTCATCGGCGGATTCATCAGTTTTGTCTCCTATTTTCCGATTTTGTATTCAAGAAAATCCGAAAATCTGGAAGAAAATTCGGGAAAATCAACTTTCAAGATTCCGTTCAAGATTTTGTGGTTCACTTTTGTCTATGTGATTTACGAATGGTGCAAGTCAACAGGATTTCTGGCTTATCCGTGGGGAACAGTCTCGATGACGGCTTTCAGATGGCCGCTAATCACGCAGATTGCCGACATCACAGGAGTCTGGGGCGTGACTTTTCTATTCGTGTTTTTTTCGTCCTGCCTCGGCGAGGCGATTCTGATTTTAGGAAAAATCCAGAACTGCGGCGCAAAAAAAGAGATTTTCAACGCTTTCAGGCAGACATTTCTCTGCTGCGCGGCTTTTTTTCTGATTTCAACAGTCTACGGCGCGTATCAGATTCTAAGAGAACGCAAGCCGGTAAAGACAATGAACACTGTTCTTGTCCAGCAGAACAACGACTCGTGGAACCGAAACCAAAGAGAGAATATCTACATCTCTCAGAGACTTTCAAAAAAAGGAACAGAGGAAATCCGCGCAAAATACGGCGAGGAGACCGACCTTGTCGTTTGGAGCGAGGCAGTTCTTGCAAAGAGATTCCCAAACGCGGAAAATTTCTACAATCATTATCCTGAAGACGAGCCGCTTTTGCCTTTCATAAAAAATCTTGGAACGCCGTTTGTAATCGGCGGCCCTTACATAATGAACGCCGAAAAGCAGGACTACGGAAACGGCGCGCTTTTGTTCGACAAAAACGGAAAATTCCGCGGCGCATACATAAAAATGCATCTTGTTCCGTTTGCGGAGCGGATTCCTGGGCGGCAATATCAGGCGGTCAGAAAAATCGTGAAAAAAATCGCGGGAAGCTACGGCTGGGCTCCGGGGGAAAAGCCTGTCGTTTTTGAAATTCCGCTCGTTTCAAGCCAGCCGGAGCAAAATTCAAACTTCGACGTGATTTCACTCGTAGAAAAAAAATCCGGCGGCTCTGATGAAAGCGAAAACAAGAAAAATTCCGTCAGAATCACAACTCCAATCTGCTTTGACGACTCCGCAATCGAAGTCTGCCGGGCGATGTTTCTTTCAGGAACGGAATGTTTCGTGAACATCACAAACGACTCATGGTCAAAGACAAAATCCGCCGAGACGCAGCATTTCGCAGTCGCGCACTACAGAAGCATAGAATTCAGGACAACGACAATCCGCGCGGCAAACGCTGGGCTTACGGCCGTCATCTCGCCGACTGGAAAAGTCCTAGCCTCTCTCCCGCTTTTCGAGGAAGGCGCGCTTTCATGCAAAGTTCCGGTTTTCGAACGTCAGATGACAATTTTTGCAAGATTCGGAAACTGGCTGCCACATTTCGCCGTGATTCTCTGCCTGATTTTTGCGGTTCTCAAAGTCAAAAAGAATTTTGAGAACGAGAAAGACGAAAAAGAAATCTCGACGCTTTGCATAAGCCACGAAAACGAGCAGCGCGAAAAAATGCAAATGAAAACAATTTCTTCATATAAAGAGACATTTTCCATAAATTTCAGCGAATGGAATTTCTAAAATCTAGTTCTGGAGGAAAAAAATGAGATGCCCTTACTGCGGAAGCCTCGACGACAAAGTTCTTGAATCAAGGACAATGGCGAACGGAGAATCAATCAGAAGACGGCGCGAATGCATGAGCTGCGGGTACCGTTTCACAAGCTACGAAAGAATCGAAGAGAAAAAATTCATGGTCGTGAAGAAAGACGGAAGACGCCAGCCTTTCGACCAGGCGAAACTCGAAAAAGGAATCGAGCGCGCGCTTGAAAAACGCCCTGTAACCTCCGACATGATTGAGAACATCACAAACGACATTTACGACCAGGCCGTGATGATTGGAAAAACCAGCCGCGAAATCCCGACAGAAAAGCTCGGCGAGCTCGTCCTCGACCGCCTCTACAAGACAGACAAAGTCGCTTATATCCGCTTCGCTTCTGTCTACAAACACTTTGAGACTTTGGACGAATTCATAAAAGAAATAAAAAATTCAAAAATAAATGAAAAATAATCTTTTTTGCTATTGACACAAATCATCAGGTGTTATAAGATAAATACATCACTTGGGGGCATAGTCCAGCTGGTAGAACACCGGACTCATATTCCGTATGTCATAGGTTCAAGTCCTATTGCCCCTACTTTGATAAAAGCTAGTCAGAAATGGCTAGCTTTTCTTGTTTATGCGCATTTTCAGGAGGAAAAAATGGAAGCTGAAAAATTTGAGTCTCCTTTTAAAGGCCGCTCGCTGCTGACTTGGCTTGACTACGAGCCGGAAGAGATTCTGCAGATTCTCGACTACGCTTTTCTGGTAAAAAAACAGTCGCACTCAGGCGAAATCCACCAGAGATTTTTGGGAAAGACAATCGCACTTATTTTTGAGAAACGCTCGACACGGACCCGCTCTTCTTTTGAGACAGCATTCGGCGAGGAAGGCGGACATCCGGTTTTCATGTCAACTCAGGATATTCAGCTCGGCGGAAAGGAAAGCGTCAAGGACACAGCGCGGGTTCTCGGAAGAATGTTCAGCGCGATTGAGTTCAGAGGATTCAAGCAGGACCACGTTAAGCAGCTCGCAGAATTTTCAGGAATTCCAGTAATCAACGGTCTTACTGACGACTTTCATCCTACACAGGCTCTAGCCGACATCATGACTCTTAAAGAGAACTTTGGAAAACTCAAAGGACTCAAATGGGTTTTCTGCGGAGACGGACGGAATAACGTTGCACGCTCTCTTATGATTATTTCCGCTAAGCTTGGAATCGACTTTGCGATTTTCGCTCCTAAAGAGCTTTTCCCTCCAAAAGACATTCAGGAAATCTGCGCTCCGCTCGCGGCAAAAAGCGGCTCAAAAATTGAGATTTCTGATGATATTTCGGTTGTAAAAGGAGCGGATTGCCTTTATACTGATGTATGGGTTTCGATGGGCGAGGAAGCGCTCAAAGAAGAAAGAACCCTTTTGCTGAGACCGTATCAGGTAAACAAGGAGCTGATGGCTGCCACAGGCAAGAAAGACACAATCTTTATGCACTGCCTGCCGGCTGTTCTAGGCCAGGAAGTTACCGAGGACGTTTTTGAAAGTTCCGCAAGCAAAGTGTGGGACGAAGCTGAAAACCGAAAGCATACGATTAAAGCAATCATGCTCGCGCTTATCTAAAAGACTGGCGGAGCAAAGAGGAGTTTTTGTATGAAAAAATCATTTGTCTTGTCTGCGTTGATTCTTGTTGGAATTCTGTTCTCATCTGCCGCTCAAAGCGCGCAGCGCGAATACAAGTATCCGTTTCAGGAGTCTGAAGTCTCTTACCACAATGTCACAATCTACAAGGTCTTGGACCATAAAGACGCTTACATTGTAACTTACGCGAAAGGCCACAGAGATGTCGGTTCTGTAACAATCCCGAAAAAATGGTACTCAAGCATGAAAAAGGCTGACGCGAAGCTCACTTTCAGAAGCCTTCCAAAAGCGATGTCTCCATATATGACTGTAATTTCACGCAGCGGCTCATTCGAGAGAGTCATCTTGAACATGCCAACTTCACGTGCTGATTCAGTATGGGGAGTTGCGGACAGCTCTTATCAGGTTGATGACGCTGACAAGGACACTCTTGAAATCGTCTATTAAATTCCTATGGCAAGATTCGTCTTGCTGGAATCGACTTGAAAAATAATCTATAATCTACGGCTGCTGTTGAAAAAATGGCAGCCTATTTTTTTATACGAACAAAATTAAAGCATGAGGAAAAAATGATTATTATTTCAGATGAGAAAATCAAGCAGTTTGAGTCTTTTTTAAGCGGACACGATTTTTTTTATGTGATAGGACACAGAGAGCCTGACGGAGACGCAATTTTCAGCTGTCTTGCTCTTGCGGAAATTCTAAAGTCAAAGGGACTTGAATACCAGCTTTTGTCGGCAGGACCGTTCAAGAGAAACGAGATAAAGCCGAAAGCAAGGCTTTTCAGCAGCGAGATGAAATTTCTTTCCGAGCCGGAGCGGAAAAAAGCCGCTCTCATAATGCTCGACTGCTCGGAATACAGCCGACTTGGCGACATTGAAGGCGACTTTAAGAATCTCGACACATTCACAATCGACCATCACAAAACCGCCGAAATGACAGAAAACAGCATCATCGACCCGACATCTCCTGCGTGCTGCTGCCTTGTCCAGCAGATTTACGAAAAACTCGTCGGAAAACTCACGCCGAAGACCGCGGAATATTTCTTCTTCGGAATGGCGACAGACACCGGATATTTTAGATTTCTCGACACAGGCTCGGCGGAAGTTTTCAAACAGACAGCCCGGCTTGTTGAAGCAGGCGTGAATCCGCGAAAAATTTACGACATAATCACAGGCGGAAAAGCGTATTCAACGCGGAAACTTCTCGGAATAATGCTCGACCGCGCAGAAAGAAGATACAATAACAAGCTCGTCATCACATACGAGACAATGGAAGACACAAGAAAATGGGGACAGGAAGGCCGTGACAGCGACTCGCTCTACTCTCTTCTGCTTTCCGTTGACGGCGTTGAGGCGGTGCTTTTTATCCGGCAGGACAGCGAGCTTACCTGCACTTGCGGATTCCGCTCGAAAGACAAAGTTGACGTGAGCGCGATTGCCGCAAAATTCGGCGGCGGCGGACACAAAAACGCGGCGGGACTGAGCATCGACGGAAAAATCAAAGATGTATCCGAGAAAATCTGCCAAGAATTTGCGAAAGTCCTGAAATAATTTTTTCATAATGAAGTCCGGCAATTTTTCATTTTAATTTTGCCGGATTTTTTTTGATTTTTAAGTTCCTTCATTTTATTTTCTAAATTTTTTTATTCTTCTTTTTGACTTTGTTGTTTTTTGTTGGATTCTGTTGGTTTTTGCTGTTTTTTTGTTAGAAAAATGTTGGATTTTGTTGTTTTTGCAAATTTCAGCGGTTTTTAGGCGGTTGGCACGGTTTTTGCATATCAGTTTTCAGACGGAGGAAATATGCAAAAAGTCAGTATCAACGATTTGCCGAATTTATTTTGGGAAAACAAAATCACAAAGCAGGAAATCATCAACATTTTATGGGCTGAAATTTACACAAAGCCGAACTTTTACGGTCTTCAGGATTTTGACGAGGACGAGAAAAGCGATTTTCTGATTGATTTCCGGGAAAAAATCATCTTGATTCTAAAAAATTACGACGAGAAGCAAGGCTGCCTACAAAGTTTTTTGCGCGGCTGCATAAAATTCAGAAAAATATCGTGGGAAAAGAAGCGCAGACAAGAAGAAATCAGCAGCAAGACAGCAGGAATTTTTCTGGCTGGAAAATCAAAAGACGAATATTCATCAAAATTCGAGGACAGTCTTTCAGAATCCGAAAATGAAAATAGGAAAAATCTTAAAAACGGCTCAAAATGCAAGATGAAAATAAAAGCTCTCACAATGCTGATTTTAACCTTGAAAGCCTGCCGCGAGATTGACGACAATCTGATTTCAAAAATAAGCGATTTCACAGGACTGACTGAGGACGCCCTCCAAAAACTCGTGCAGGAAATGAAAAACGTCGCCTTCAAAAAAGAGGAAAAACGCGAAAAGCTGATTGCAAAGCGGAACAACGCGTTTTATTTCCGCAGAAAATACGGCCTTGAAATGCAGAATTTGGGAAACGACGCGCTTTCCTACAGCAATCTAAAAGAAAGATACGAAAACCAAAGCAAAAACTGGATAAAAAACAACGCGCTTTTGACACGAAGCAGCGTCACAAGCCCCTCAAACAACGAAATCGCGAAAAAGCTCGGGCTAAAGCCGCGGACTGTCGGATTTTATCTGTTCTGCGCAAGAAAAACTTTCGGAAATCTTGAAAATTCAGAATACAAAGGCGACGAGGAGACTGAGACAGAATGAAAACTAGACTGTCAACCGCTGATTCATTAAAATTCCGTCCATTATGGTTTTATATTTAGCAACAGGAAACAGACACAAGCAAAAAGAGATGCAGGAAATTCTGACGAACTACGAAATCAGAATTCCTGCGGACGACGGAATCGACTTTAATCCAGACGAGACAGGCTCGACTTTCTACGAGAACAGCATAATCAAGGCGAAGGCTTTGTGGCAGATTGTAAATAAGCCTGTCATTGCGGACGACTCAGGACTTTGCGTTGACGCGCTTTCAGGAGAGCCTGGAATTTTCACATCGAGATACGCAGGCCCGGACTTTCCGCACGGCCGCCCGGACGGAAAGAAAATTCCTCAGGACGAGCAGAACAGGCTTCTAATCGAGCAGCTCAACGCGACTAGCTCTAAAAACAGAAAATGCCATTACACTTGCGCGATGGTTCTTTTTGTGAAAAGTGACCAGCTTTATGTCGCGCAGGACATTTTTGAAGGCGAGCTTATCGATGACATCAGCAAGCAGGCAGGGAACGGCGGCTTTGGCTACGACCCGATTGTCTATCTTCCGGAATACGGAAAAACCGTCGCTGAAATCTCCGCAGAGGAAAAGAACAGAATCTCGCACAGAGGAAAAGCGGTAAGAAAAATCGCCGAAATTCTCAAGACTTTCTGACAGACAACAAAACTGACTAAAAAGCAGCGTCATTCTGATTTTTAGTCAGAATTTTCATAAAATGCAGCTCAACGGCTAATTTTCTCAAAAAAAAATGATGTCATGCTGAATTTATTTCAGAATCCGCGTCAAATGGAAGTTCAGAAATTCTATACAAGAGATTCCAGATTTGTCAAAAAACGCGTCATGCTGAATTCATTTCAGCATCTGTACTAATTCATTTCAGAAATTGCATATAAAAAATTCTAAAAATTGCCAAAAACCTTGTCATGCTGAATTTATTTCAGAATCCGCGTCAATCGGAAGTTCAGAAATTCCATACAAGAGATTCCAGATTTGTCAAAAAAACGCATCATGCTGAATTTATTTCAGAATCTGTACTAAAAAGTTTCTTATCAAAAAATTTGAAATCGAAAAGTTCGAATCAAAACTCTCCGATTCCAAACAAGGCTCGCAACAGCGATTTTCCCTTTATCATAAAATCTCAAAATCTTTGATTCAACTTCATAAATTCAACAATTTTTCTATCGCCAGCTCCCCTCCTCCGTCGTGCTGATTTTTCCACTCTTAACTAAACACAAACACTTCCCAACTTCCCGCAAAATTCAGAATCTTTCATTTTTTTCATTTTTTTTCGATTTTTCGCTAAAGTTTTTCGCCTTGTCTGCCGAAACTAACTAATGATGAACTATGAGCGTTTAAGTCTTCGTAGAAGAACGGCGCCCAAGCAAGTCAAACGTAGAAGGAAACGGATGTAGCCTTGTAATACAGAAGTTTCCTTTTACAAACAGATTGAAAAGGATTTCAGTCTGACACAATTTCCACGGAGGAAAATTATGGTCATCAATCACAACATGTCCGCAATGTTCGCCAACAGACAGCTTGGTGTAACAGGTCTCAGTCTTTCAAAAGACATGGAGAAACTCTCTTCAGGCGAAAAAATCAACCGTGCGGGAGACGACGCGTCAGGGCTCGCAGTATCTGAAAAGATGCGCGGCCAGATTCGCGGCTTGAACCAGGCTTCACAGAACGCTCAGAATGGAATCAGCTTCATTCAGGTGACAGAAGGTTACTTGCAGGAAACAACTGACATCATGCAGAGAATCCGCGAGCTTTCAGTTCAGTCTTCAAACGGCATTTATTCAGATGAAGACCGTATGCAGATTCAGGTTGAAGTTTCACAGCTCGTTGCTGAAGTAGACCGCATCGCTTCTCAGGCACAGTTCAACGGTATGAACATGCTCACAGGACGCTTTGCAGCTCAGTCCGGAGAAAACGCAGTTACTGCTTCTATGTGGTTCCACATCGGAGCTAACATGGACCAGAGAATGCAGGTTTTCATCGGAACAATGACAGCGGCTGCTCTCGGCGTGCGCGAGACAGGATCTGAAAATGTTTTGAGTCTGGAATCTCCAGAATTGGCCAACCGCGCAATCGGTACTATTGACGAAGCTCTCAAAAAGATCAACAAACAGCGTGCAGACCTCGGCGCATATCAGAACCGTATGGAATATGCAGTCAAGGGCTTGAACGTTTCTGCTGAAAACCTCCAGGCATCAGAATCAAGAATCCGCGATGCTGATATGGCTAAGCAGATGGTTGAGTTCACAAAGGACCAGGTGCTTTCTCAGGCTGGAACAGCTATGCTCGCGCAGGCTAACTCTCAGTCTCAGAACGTATTGTCTTTGCTCAGATAGTACATTATAATTTTTGATGTCTTGATTATTTTTTTTCAGGACATCAAAAATTCGCGGTGATTTTTTCGTTTTGCCTCTTTACAAATCCTTAAAATCATCTAGAATTCGAATAACTCGTTTTGCAGAAAAATTCAGATTTTTGCATATAACGGCGCAAGTTTAGCTACGCCGCAGTTCTTTGAAAACAAGCCGTCCATGTTTTTCTGTGACGGTGGAAATTGACTCTTAATGCAAGGTTAATGGTCAATTCCCACTGTAAAGGTCTAAACCCGCATCCGGGGGCGCAATAACCGGCTGCAGCCTGCACAGAAAAAAGGGAACATTACAACATGATGTTGAATTGTTTTATTTATCATGGAGGGCACAAATATGGTAATTAATCACAACATGAGCTCAATGTATGCTAACCGCACTTTGGGTGTAAACAGCGATCAGCTCGTAGGCAACATTGAAAGACTTAGTTCAGGAGAACGCATCAACAAAGCTGGAGATGACGCGTCAGGATTGGCAGTATCTGAAAAGATGCGCAGCCAGATTCGCGGATTGAATCAGGCTAACAGAAACATTCAGAACGGCGTTTCTTTCATCCAGTCAACAGAAGGATATTTGCAGGAGACTACAGACATTCTTCAGAGAATCCGCGAGCTTGCAGTTCAGTCGGCAAACGGAATCTATTCTGATGAAGACCGCATGCAGATTCAGGTTGAGGTTTCTCAGCTTGTAGCAGAGGTTGACCGCATCGCTTCTCAGGCTCAGTTCAACGGCATGAACACTCTTACAGGCGCTTTTGCTCAGGACTCAGCTTCTGGCCGCGTAATGATGTTCCAGGTTGGAGCAAACATGGATCAGCGTGTTCAGGCTTTCATTGGAACAATGACAGCTCAGGCGCTCGGTCTCAGAGGCGCGCAGGGTGAAGAAGGCGGAATCGGAATTTCGACACCAGATACAGCAAATATGGCTATCGGCTCAATCGATGAAGCTCTTAAAACAGTTTCAAAACAGAGAGCTGACCTCGGCGCTTATCAGAACCGCTTTGAGATGGCTGCAAACGGAGTTGCTGTTGCTGCTGAAAATCTTCAGGCAGCTGAATCACGCATCCGCGACACAGACATGGCTTCTGAAATGGTTGAATACACTAAGAACCAGATTCTTACACAGTCTGGTACAGCAATGCTTGCACAGGCTAACTCACAGTCTCAGAACGTACTCGCACTGCTTCGCTAGTTTTTTTACCAATAATAAAAATCGGATTTCTAGTCAAAAGAGACTTCTGGATGTTGTCTTTTACGGTTAGATAGACGTGAAGGAAAGGGGTGCGCCCCTCTTTCCTTCTTATTTTTCAGGAGGAAAAAGCCCTATGAATGTTATAAATTCAATCGGGCAGAATTTGGCAATGGATGGCCGCTTCAAAAACAACTCCGGAAGAACAGCAACAGTCAGCGCAAAATCTGCGGAAGCGATAAAAACAGCAGAAACTCCAATGGCTGACGCTGCGCAAGTGGTCCAGAACATTACCGAAAACATCGCCCAAGTAAAGGAAGATGTAAGGCAGCTGCAAAGGCTGTCAGACGCTGTTATGGGACGAAAGGTCACATTTTCTGTGAATCAGGAATTGGATCAAGTCGTTGTTTCAATAATCGACCCATCAACCGACAGAGTCATCAAGGAGATACCATCCCAAGATGTCCAGAAATTAAAAGTCCGCATAAGGAAGGCTATCGGTCTTCTGTTTGACGAGATGATTTAATTTGTGGCAAAGTAATCGAGGGGATAATTACTATGGCTGATATTTCAATACCTGGCGTCAGTGACAAATATAAGACAAACGATTATATTGAAGCCCTGATGAAAAAAGAGCGGATTCCTCTCAACCATGAGCAGGAATCGCTTGACAGGTACAAAGAACAGCAAAGCGCATGGAGAGACATGAACACGAGAATGTCATCGCTGCGCACAAGCACAAAAAATCTCTACTCTTTTGAAAATCCGTTCAACAATAAGCTCGCTACATCAACAGAAGAAAACGCAATCACGGCAGAAGCCGGAAGAGAAGCTTCCTACGAGTCATTTAAAATCGACGTGATACAGGAAGCAAAGGCAGACAGATTTCTCTCCGGGGAGCTGGCAAAAAATTCAACAGTTCCGAAAGGAAAATACACTTTTCAGGTTGCGGACAAGACAATCACATTCAACTGGAAAGGCGGAAAACTCACAGACTTCATCACTTCACTGAACAAAAGAAGCACAAACACGCTAAAAGTATCTCTTGTGGGCGTGAACGACTCAAAATCATCGCTTTTAATAGAATCTCTTAAAACTGGAAACGACAGCCGGCTTGTATTCAAGGACGACGCTTTAAAATACGCGATTGAAAACAAAATCGTCGAAAAAAACAGAAAAGACATCAC
The DNA here is from genome assembly GCA_034088785.1 of Treponema sp. Taxonomy (GTDB): domain Bacteria; phylum Spirochaetota; class Spirochaetia; order Treponematales; family Treponemataceae; genus Treponema_D. Next base: position 8,964 of record JAXDVS010000008.1, on the reverse strand, counting down.
AGAAATCGCCTCATCGGTAGAAGAGCTTGAAAATCCGCCGGAAGAGCAGAGATTCCCGGAAGTCGAGCAGATTGGAATGCCTGCGATGACAACCGAGCAAGTTACGGCAGATGAGGAATCAAAAAAAATAATTGTTCCGCCGAGAAGCGGCTACAGCATAAAAATCGGCGATGAATTCAAGTCTGTCGATTCAGAGCGGCTTGAATTCACTTTCTCGACGCAGGAAACAGAAGACATCACCGAGGAGCTTAATATAAAACGCACTACCCGCCCGGAGCTTCCAGAAGCAGGAACTGCGACTTACGAGACAATCACGATTGAAAACGAGCAGAGCGAGACGAATCTTCCGCCAGTTCCATCAGAGCCGCTTGTTCCGATTTCAGGCGCGGCGGAATTCTATGTTCATAACGCAGACGGAAGCGAAGAAAAAATCGACACAAGCAAATATGCAACAGATGAGACGACTGGAGAAAAAACGGTCGGAATCTCGCTCCGCGACTATCCGAATATCGAAAATCTCGTTGTAAGAAACCGAAACACAGGAACGCAAATTTTAGTTTCGCCGGTCTCTCTTTACGACGAGAAAAAAAATCTTGGCTACACGGCTGTGAATCCGATAAGCGAGGCTGGAGATGCGGTCATAAAATATGAAGGAATCACAATCAGGCGGCCGACAAACAAGATTGACGATGTTGTGCCGCACGTTACGCTGAACGTGAAACAGCCGACAGAAAAAACAGCCACAATAAATATCTCGCCGGACAAGGACTCGGCGAAAGACGCTTTAATAGAATTCGTCGGAAAATACAACCAAGTCATGGCTGAAATCAATATTCTAAGCGACAACAAGCCGGAAGTCATCTCGGAGCTGGACTATCTTTCGCAGGACGAAAAAGACGCGGCGGAAAAGCAGCTTGGAATGTTTCAGGGCGACTTCTCGCTCACAAACGGAAAATCATCTTTAAGAACGATTGTGACAGGAAGCTACCGCTGGAACGAAAGCGCGACAATAACAATGCTGAACCAAATCGGAATTTCAAGCAGAGCCTCGGGAAGCTCAGGAGGCTACAACGCTGCTCAAATGCGCGGCTACCTTGAAATCGACGAGAAAAAGCTCGACTCATCGCTTGAAAACGACCTTGACCAGATAAAAAATCTCTTCGGATATGATTCTGACGGCGACCTTGTGATTGACTCTGGAATCGGCTACGCGCTCGACAGGCAGCTTACGGCGTGGGTTCAAAGCGGCGGAATAATCGCGACAAAAAACCGGAATCTCGACACGCAGATAAAAGCCTCGGAAACAAAAATCAAAAGACTTGAGGCCCAAATCGCCTCGAAAGAGGCAAATCTTAGAAGCAAATACGGCCAGATGGAAGGAACACTCAACAGCCTTAACGCGCAGTCAAGCACGATAAGTAATTTTGCAAATAGCGGAAAACAGTAGTATAATCATTCAAGGCAAATGCCGATAATTTCTATACAGCACTTTGAGCTTTTAGGATGTGTAAATTATGGAATTTTATGTAAATGACGAAAAAATCGACATACAACTTGAAGATGAAAAGACAATCGGCGACGTTTTAAAATCATTTGAAGAAGAATGTGAGAAAAACAACGCGACAACAATAAAAATCACCCTGAACGGAAACACGGTCGATGCGGAGCATTTTGACGAAATCTGCAAAAAGCCGGTTGAAGAAGCGGAAAAGCTTGAATTCATAACGGTCTCGCAGTCAGACATCAAAAATATGTTTGTGCAGGAATCGAAAGACTGCGAAAGCCTAGCGGAAAAGATTCAGGAGCTTCAGGGCAAGCTGCAGGCTGGAAAAGACAAGGAAGCGAACGCTCTGATTACAATTCTTGCGGACTTGATTGACAAATTCTGCCACACTGCTTCCCTCTCGGCTATTTTTCCTGAAGCCTACGGAAATTTTAAAATCGATGAAAAGCCTCTCGGCGAATTCTTCTCGGATTTCTCGCAGATTTTGAATGATTTTGAAGGCGCAATCAGCTCAAACGACACAGTTCTGATGGGCGACCTTGCCGAATACGAAATCAGCCCGCGCCTGAAGGCAATCGCTGACTCAATCAAGGAATTATAATGGGCGGAAACACAGGTTCAACAATTCTTGCAAGGCAAGAAGTAGGACAAAATATCGTCTCAATCGTCATAATCGTGGCAATCGCTGTTTTTGGTGTTGTCTGCGCGTTTTTTGTGTCGAAAATTCTGTCGAAATATTTCAAGTCGGAAGCGTATCTTGAAAAAAAGAAAAAACGCCCTACAACGCAAAAGGATTTCAACGAAGTTTCCTCTGCATGCCGGCTCGAAAAAGACGAGAAAGATGTTCTATCGGACTTTTGCAGACGGAACAAGACTCCGAACATTCTTTATCTCGTGAAAGATTTCAATCTCTTTGATTCTCTTCTTAAAAAACTTTTCAAAGAATACGATTCTATCCAGAACGAGAACGGAAAAACGTGCGTTTTCTCGCTCAGAAAGAAAATTTTCAATGTCTACAACCAAAAATATGTGATAAAAAACACAAAACTGCTTGATGTTGGAACCGGATTTGTCTACACAAAGGCAAAAGGATTCCACTACCGGCTTGTTCTTGCGGAAAATCTTGCTGACGGAATGGTGATTGACATTCCAAACGAGCTGAATGTTGAGACCGACCTTCCAAAGCCTCTTGAAAAAATATCGCTTGTCTTTGAGGCGAAAGACGGCTCTCCTTACACAATCGAGTCTCGTCTTGTACGCTTTCAGCAGGGAAAAGACGGCAGCCAGCAGATAATCGCCGCCCACACGGACAAGATTGCGAATCTTCAAAAACGCGAGCAGCAGCGCGCCGACATCGATTTTCCATGCAAATTCAACTCGGTAAAAATTGAAATCGAGAAAAAAGGAAAGAAAGAGCGCGAAGTCTTTAAAATCTCCGAGAAAGACTATGACGGAAAACTCGAGGATATTTCATCAGGAGGTTGCAAGCTTTCAACAAGCCTTCCGATAAAAGCAGGCCAGAACATAAACATAAAAGGCCCGTTCAACAAGAAACGTTTGGATTCCGCAGTCGGAGTCATAGTCAGGACAACAAAGAGAAGCGAGGACGTATTTGTTCTTCATATAAAGTTCATAAAAATAGAACAGGCTGTCGCAAACAGAATCAATGCTATGGTAATCCATTATGATGACTGAAATGGTTTTTACTGAAATTTAAAGGCAAATATAGGTTTTAACATATGCAAGTTTTAGGACTTTCAAGAATTTCGACTGATGACACATACATTTACTACAGAAGAAATTACACGGCTTACGCGTCTTTGCAGATGCTTTCAAAAACGACAGAAATAAAAATCTCGTTCACGATTGAAGTCGGTCCTTTGGGAGACAAAAATATCTACGTTGACATTGACCCTGCGACCGATATTGATTATCCTTTGATTCCAGTAAAATCAGCCTTGAAGGCTTATATTCTAAAAATGGATAACGAAGGCAAATTACCGTGCGCTTGAATTTTCAAACAAATTCCGCCGAGGAGACCATCGAGCTTGGAAAAAAAATCGGCTCATTCCTTAAAGGCGGAGAAATTTTCGCGATGCAAGGAACTCTTGCGGCTGGAAAAACGACAATCACAAAAGGAATCGCTCAGGCTTTGAACGTCAAAGACGAAATCACAAGCCCTACTTTCTGTCTTATTTCCGAATATGAAGGAAAAATTCCGCTTTATCATATGGACGTTTACAGGCTCAACGGCGGCGAGGACTTTATAAATCTCGGAGCGGAAGACTTGATTTACGGAAAAGGCGTGAGCATTATCGAATGGAGCGAGAAAATCATGGAAGAGCTTCCAAAATCGACGATAATCCTGAAAATCGATCCGATTGAGGGAACAACTCAAAGAAAAATCGAAATCGAAAACTGGCCATACGGGGAAATAAAATAAAAATGAAAGCACTTGCGATTGATTCCGCGGCAACAAATATGATTATCGCGGCAAAAAATGAGAACATAACAGCGACTGTCTCTTTGGATTTGGGACAAAAACAGTCGCAGAAAATTCTTCCGGCGATTGACTACGTTCTAAAGGAAGCCGGACTTGAGGCAAAAGAGCTTGACTACACTGCCCTCTGCTCTGGACCAGGAACTTTTACAGGACTGCGGCTTGCATTTTCCGCGCTAAAGGCGATTGAGCTTGCGCACAATGTTCCGATTTACGGAATTCCAAGCCTTGAAGCGTACGCTTTTCCGTTCAGAATTTTTCCGAATCAGATTGTCGCTGTGATTGACGCGAAGAAAGACCAGTTTTTCGCCGCTGTCTACCGCGGAGACGAGACTTTGATGGAAGCCGAGGACACAACTGCGGAAAAAATTCTCTCAAAAATCAGCAAAGATGAGGAAGTCATCGTTGCAGGTCCTGACGCAAAAATCTTCGGAGAAATCTTAAAAAAACTCGAGCCGAATCTTAAAATCTGCTGGGCAGAATCCGAGCCGCTTTCGACAGGCTCGCTTTTTAAAATCGCCGAGAAAATGATTGAGCAAAAAAAAGAGCCGCTTGCAGATTACAACGGCCCGGTTTACATCAGAAAATCAGAAGCGGAGCTTGCGCTCGAAAGCAAAAAATAAGCAAACAAAATTACTTTTTTTCAAGGAGATTCGCCAAAGCCTCAAGCGTTACGCTTCCTGCGGCGGCTTCCTTGTTCTGCCTCTGAATGTCGTCAAAAACTTCCTGGCGGAAAACTTTCACATTTTTCGGAGCGTCAACGCCGATTTTCACCTGATCGCCTGAGACGCTTATCACCTGAATCAGAATGTCGTTTCCAATCCGAATTTTCTCATCAACTTTTCTCGACAAAATCAGCATTATTTCGCTCCTTTAGCTTTCAGAGCCTTAACGATATTGAATTTCGTCGTCCATCTTGTGTCTGAAAGAATAACCTGCATCGCCTTGTTGTTCACCTTGTTGATTACAACCGGTCCCTGAAGATTCGCCGTAACAGGATTTCCGTCTGACGGGACTGTGACAATCGCAAAAACAATCACGTCAGAAGCCGACTCAACCTCAATCTCGCACAAAGTCTTGTCGTCAACGTCAAGCTCGTAGTCCTCGGCGATTATGAACGGGTCGATAATCAGGAACGCGAGATTCTGCTCATCGACAGACTGCATCCAGTAAAAAGGCTTGTACTCAGACTCAATCAAGGCGAATTTGTGATAATCCTCAAATCCTAAAAGTCCATATGGGAAATCGATGATTTTGTCATCTGCGACATTTACTTTTCCCATCGTCTTTGTTTTAACTTCCATGTCAAAATATCCTTATAAATTTTTATCTCATGTAATTCAGAAGGCTCGAAGAATACATTTTTCCGGCAGTGCTTAAAGTTGCCTGCTGCGTATACTCGAGCATTTTTTCGTCCGTGATTGCCTTTGTTATATCAAGGTCGCCCTCGCGGCTAATCTGGCTGTTCACGTTCAAGGCGACTGCGGAATTCCGCGTGATGTCGTTCTGAAGCCTTGCGTACTCCGCGCCTGACTTTGCGATTCTGCCTGTCAAAGTGCTGATTCCGCGGTCAAGGCTCATCAGGACTTTTCCGCCGATTGCCTCGTTGTCGCCTGAAAGCATCGCGTCGCGCAAAGCGATAACAGAGTCGAAAAGGCTTCCGCCTGTAACGCGCACGGAATTTCCGATATTGTAAGGCGGACGCTGGCTAGAATCCTTTATGATTCCCAAGTCGTTAAGCGCGTTTCCGCTCAAATCCTCAAGCCAAAGCTGCCTTGCATCTGTGGTCATAAGATTGAGAGCGTTTGTGACCGGGTCAAGCGAAGCCTTTACAGCAGCCCCGCTCGCGTTGATTTTCGAGATAAGCGAATAGACATTGTCGCCTGTCTCAAGAACGATTTTCTGCCCGTCCACGCTGATTACGGAATCTTCTTTTGTCTGCCAAGATGAAGCATCCCGTCCGCCGAAAAGCATCTGGTTTTCAGCCCAGAAAACGCGGTTTCCGGCATTGTCAACAGAAATATATTTGTTCTCGTCAACTTCGATTTTGTTCAAGTCAATCGAGCCTTTATACTCGACTTTTTCAATCAAAGGAACATCAGAACCTGGAACCGCCCCGAGACTCACGTCAAAAGCGCGCGCATCAGTGTTTGTTCCGGCAAAAATCGCGTTTCCGTCAGGGCCGACCGCATTAGCGTTCTGCACAAGCTCCTTCAAAAGCTCGTCAACCTCGCTCGCCATGTTCTGCAAGTCCTCAGGCGTGTTGATTCCGTTCGCGCCTGTAACAGCAAGCTCGCGCACACGCTGCATAACGTCAAGCGAATTAGACATATAGCTCTCGCGGTAGACAAACTGGTCGCTCAAAGTCGCCGCGTTTTTCTCGAAATTGTTCACACGGGTCAGATAAGACTGATATTTCACAAGATGTCCGGCCGCAATCGGGTCGTCGCGCAGGCTTTGAATTCTCGACTGCGTTCCAATCTGATTGTCAATTTTCGCCTTTTTGACTTCCTGTCTGCGCAAATTGTACTGAGTCCTGTTATTGTTCAGCTGGCTTGATATTCTTGTCGGCATTTAAAACTCCTTTTTCAAAATTCGGGCGTTTCCCTAACGCATTAAACTCCAAGCCTGTTTATTACAGTGTCGAGCATATTGTCAATCACGCTGACGAACTTTGCCGCCGCATTGTAGCCGTGCTGAAATTTTATAAGCTCGGCAAGCTCCTCGTCCACGTTCACTCCGCTGATTGAGTCGCGCAAGTCGCGAAGGTCGTTCATAATCGCGTTCTGGCTTAGAAGATTCGTTTCCGCCTGCTCGCCTTTCAATCCTACATTTGTCACTGAATTCGCAAAGTAGTCATCAAAAGTGCGGTCTTTTCCAATCATCACCTGAGTGTTTCTGATTGAGGCGATTTCAACAGCCGCCCGTTCGTCTCCAATCATCGATTTTCCCTGATTGTTCGGATAAGCCGCCGCAACACTCAAAACATCAGACTTTATCGCAGGATTCACTTCAATGTAGCCTGCAGGATTCAAGACCGGGGCAACCGCAAAATCGCCAGAAAGAGCGTTCACCGCGTCTGCCTGAGCAAAGTCATAAGCTCCGGCCGCGCCAGACGCGTTCAAAATTCCTGAATATCCGGCAAGGAAAAGTCCCGAGTCCTCAACGTGGCGGATTACAAAGTCAGGATTTTCCATCGCAAGAGAAGTTGTCGCCTTCAGGACAAGACGGCTGTCGCGGTCAAGATAAGCCTTAACCTCGCCGTCAGAATCGTTTATTCTCGCGACGACTTCCTCGATTGTGTCCGTCGGATGATAAGGAACTGTGATGTTTCCGTCTTTTCCAGAGAATGTCATAACGCCTTCAAGACCGACTTTGTCCTGAGGATTGAGAGAATTTGTTCCTGTGAATCTGAAAATGTATGAAGAATCGTCAGTTCCGTCTCCGTTTCTGTCGAAATTTCCGTTTGTGCTTGTCACGAAAGGCCGCTGGACAAAAAAGTCAAGCCCTGTAACGTTGTTCATTCCGATTCCGTTTCTGTGCACATCGTTTACAAGGTCAGCGAAATTCATTGTCATCGTGTTGAGATTCTGGACTTCAGAGCGGATGTCAACATCGCGAAGCTCGACAAGCGCGCCCAAAGTTCCGCCTGAAACATGAGCCTTGTTTCCGCTGTCGCTCCAGACAACTGTGCTGTAGCCGTTGTTGTCGGTGTTCGCCTCAACGTCAAAACCGCGCGCGATTCCGCCCTGAACGAGAATCTGGCCGTCCATGTGAACCATAAATTCGTCGCTGTCGCGGTTGTCGCTTGTGATATTGATTAAAGTTGAAAGTTTTTCCACGAGAAGGTCGCGGCGGTCAAGCAAGTCGTTTGGATTGTCGCCCATCGCCTTTGACTTGACGATTTCCTTGTTGATGTCGGCAATCTGCTTTGTGTAGTTGTTCACCTGACGAACTGTCGCCTCGATGTCGCCGTTAATCAAAGTTCCGATTCCAGAAAGCGCCTTGTAACGCTGCTGAATGCTTTCAGCCAAAGTCTCGCCGCGTGTCGCGACAGCCTGCCGCGCCGCCTGGCTTTCAGGATAAACGGAAAGCTCCTGCCAAGACTGCCAGTATTTGTCCATATTTGTGCGCACTGAAATATCGTCTGGCTCGTTATAGACATCTTCTATCATCGTGTAGTATTTTTCGCGAGTCGCCCAGTAAGATTCCGTGTTCGACTGCGCAGTGATTCTCTGGTCAAGAAGCTCGTCACGGAGCCGGTTAATGCTTTCTACAGTTGTTCCCTGTCCAATCTGGCCGGCTGTTTCCGCCCGCTCAAGGTCAGGACGGTAAATCGGGTCAAAGACCTTCACCTGAACACGCTGCCGGCTGTATCCTTCCGTGTCGGCGTTTGAAATATTGTGTCCGGCAGTCTGAACCTGCTGCGAATGAACCATCAAGCTCCGTTTTCCGATTTCGATTCCTGCAAATGAATTAGCCATATTCTTCTCCTATTTTTTACAATCAAAAAAATCTGCCGAAAGGCAAACGCAATTCTCTACATCAGCTGGTTTATGACCACGCTGCTAAGCTCCGGCTTCTTGATTTCGCCTTTTTTCGTGTAGACTTTGTTTCTCCGCTGCGGAACGACAGAATCAAAAACGCCCTGAAGAAATTTTCTCGTGGTCGCGATATATTCATTCAAAGCCTTGTTCTCGATTTTTGAACGCTGGAGTTTTCCCCTCACCTCGCTCAAAACAGGCTTGACCTCAGCGTCATTTTTATCCGCCGAATCAGCAAGCGCAACGCGTTTTTCCTCAAGCTCAACAAATTTGTCGCTAAGCTCCTGAAGATTTTCAATATTCACATTGAGTTTTTCCCAGTTTTTTTCCTTTACGCAAGAATGAAGAACAGCCTGCTGATTCAAGATTGAGTCCAGAAGCTTGCTTTCCTCCTGCATCACAAGAATCAGATTCTG
>JAXDVS010000007.1:0-4561 GCA_034088785.1 Treponema sp. | reverse complement strand
ATCTTGCGGCGATTATCAGCTGCGATGTGCGCTGTTCAAGAATGGACGAGATTTTAAGCCACGATGAGCAGACTGGAAAAACGGAGCTTTCAAACAAAGGCTACGACATCAGCTTTGAGAACGTGGGCTTTTCTTACAACGACGGAAAGGAAATCCTGAAAGATGTTTCGTTCACGGCAAAGCAGGGGGAAGTCACGGCGTTAATAGGGCCGAGCGGAAGCGGAAAGACGACGGTGAGCCGGCTTGCTGCGCGCTTCTGGGACTTGAACAGGGGAAAAATCAGCGTTGGCGGAATGGACATCTCAAAAATCGACCCGGAAACTCTTCTAGGAATGTACTCAATCGTCTTTCAGGACGTTACGCTCTTCAACAACACAGTGATGGAGAACATCAGAATCGGGCGGAAGGACGCGACCGACGACGAGGTGATTGAGGCGGCACGCCTTGCCCGCTGCGACGACTTTGTGGAAAAGCTCCCTGAAAAATGGAACACGGTAATCGGCGAGAACGGCTCGGAGCTTTCTGGCGGCGAACGGCAAAGAATCTCAATCGCACGCGCATTTCTAAAAGACGCTCCGATAATTTTGCTCGACGAGGCGACCGCGAGCCTTGACGTTGACAACGAGACGCTCGTTCAGGAATCTCTCTCTCGGCTGATAAAGAACAAGACCGTTCTGATAATCGCACACCGTATGAGAACCGTCGCCAGCGCGGACAAGATTGTTGTGCTTAAAGACGGCGTAGTTGCCGAGCAGGGAAGCCCGGCGGAACTGCGCGAAAAGGGCGGACTCTACAGCAAGATGATTTCCACGCAGCTAAAGGCAAGCGAATGGAAGTATGAGTAGGTTCTTCATTTTGTTTAGATTCTGCAAGTCAATGTGCGGTGCTTTTTCATTGTAATGTGGTGGTGCCGCACACGGTAATAGCGGACAGCGCGTCATTGCAATGGCGTTTGATTCGTCATTATAATGATAGGCTGTCCGTCATTATAATAGCGTGCTTTTCATTCCTAAAATTTTTCCGTTCTGCAATCTTTTTTTTGCTGTTTTCCGTTGAAAACCTGATTTTTCAGTGAAAAATCAGGTGCAAGGTGGTATCATAAAAGTAGATAGAATTTTCTTATAAATCTTGCGTGTTTGCTTGTGCGTTTTTGCGGCTTGATTTTGCTTTCCGCTGAGTTTTTGTCATCTTTTGCGTTTTGAGGCGGCTTTTTGCAATTTTTCATATCGGTTTACATCGATTTATATCGATATTTATATCGGAATTCAAATTTAAACAAGTTTTGGGGGAAGCGGATGAAAAGCGATGTGTTCAGTGATTTTTTGAGCGACCATTTTGTTCTTTTTACAGGAATTCTTTCGGGCATTTTGTGCCTGCTTTATGTCTGGAAAGGCGTGAGCGAGGGATTTTTTATCGGAACTTGGATTGTCGCCGTGATGAATTTCCTTTATATTCCTGCGGCGTTTTTGTTCCGGCGAAAATGCTTCTCTTATTTTTATCTTGTTTACGCTGTGATTCTTGTCTTTATGATTGCGTTTGAGAGAACTTTCCTTTTCAATAATTTTACTGCTCTTTTTCTAGTCTGCATTGTGATCATGATAAAGCCGCGGATTAAATATATCGCTTTGGCCCTTTATTTTTCGGTTGTGTGCGTCGCTTTTTCGGTGAACGGCGAGAGTCTGTGCAATTTTCTGATTCATATCTCGCGGAGCATCTGGTTTGTTGGAAGCGTTTTCTTTGTTCTTGACAATCAGTTTGAGCGCAAGAAGCTGGTTCTTTATGAGGACGAGGTGAAGATTCTCGAGCAGCTTTCGGGCGGAAAAATCTATCAGAAAGAAGTCGAGGGATTCAGCGAGAACACGGTCTACAGAAAGCTGAAAGCGGCGCGCGAGCGGAACGGAAATCTCACCCGCGAGCAGCTTATGGACTTGTTCAAAAAGGAGCGCGCGGAAGCCGAGGCGAAAAAGTCCGAAAAGAAAGGATTTTAGATTTTTCTTCTTGCCATGCGTTTTGATTTTTGATTCCGGCTTTCCGTGCGTTTTTTCAAGGCTTTTACCTGCAGCCAAGCTCCTTGTCCAGCGCGTGAAGCCCTTCCGGTGTCGAGCCGAAAAGGTTGTATTTTATAATCAGCTCGCCTGCCTTTTGCTCCTCCTCAAACTGCTCGTTCACAAACCAGTTCAGAAAATTTTTCGCGAAAAGGTCTTTTTCCTTTTCTGCCTGAAAATAAAGCGCGGTTATCAGGCTTGTGATGTATTCCTCGTGTTCAAGGCTTTTTTCAAGCGCCTGCTGGATTGAAGCAGGCTTTGCTTTTAGAGCCGAAATCGGCAGAAGCTCTACTGGCTGTCCTGTCTTGCAGAGATAGTCATAAATCTTTACGGCGTGTTCCTTTTCTTCCTCAGCCTGCTGCCTGTACCATTCTGAAAATCCTTGAAGCCCCTGATGTTCAAAGAACGCCGCAAATCCAAGATAAAGATACGCCGACTCGAATTCCTTTTGAATCTGCGTGTTGAGCATTGAAGTCAATGGTGTAGCTTTTTTCATAAAATCTCCTTTTTTGTGATTTTGACAAGATTTCAGTCGTTTTCAGCTGTCTTTGAGAGATTCTCCTTTATTTTCTTTTTGATTTTTGCTGACAAAACGGCTGATTTTTTCGCAACGTGAATTTACGAAGACGAAGACGGACGAAACGGGCAGAAACTGCGATTTCCTAAAATTCCGCTTTCCAGAGCCTGTGGATATTGCAGTATTCGTATGCCGCCTCGACTTTTTCGCCTGTCATAACCGCAAAGTCCACGTTCGGAGAATTTCCGGGCTGGAGCCATTTTTGCTGGATTCCCTTGTCGGTCTGAAGCAAAATCCATTCGATGTAATGCTCTGCCTCCGACGGATGGAGCTTTGAGCCGACCGTTACTGAAACCGTGTTTCCCGCCACCTTGATTACAGGAATGTGCTTTTCCATTGAGCCTTCCATTGTTCCCGGAACAAGCTCGAGCATATCGCTTCCGCAGCAAACTGTCGGAACGCCAGAGTCCTTTACAATTGCGATGATTTTTCCGCAATGTCTGCAATAATAAAATTTCAGCTGCATATAAGACCTCCAAAAGGGAAGCGGTTTTAGCTTTGCGATTTTTTCAAAGCTGTTTTGCTTGCCCTTGTGCCTTTAAGATACCGCAAAAAAAATCTGTGTAAACGAAAAACGCCCGCAAACGGTCATCAAAAAATCATCACCGCTGTGGTGAGAGGCGAGAACGCCGATTTTTCGGGGCTTTTAAGGATTTTGATTTTTGAGGGAAATTATTGATTTGGTAGATTTTTTTAATTGTGGATTCCGAGTCAAGCTCGGAATGACGCGGGGGTATTTGAAGACGAATTTGTGTCATGCTGAACTTGTTTCAGCATCCGCGAATTTTTTATTTGGAGATTCCGAGACAAGCTCGGAATGACACGGAGTTATTTGAGGTGAAACTGTGTCATGCTGAACTTGTTTCAGCATCTGCGAATTTTTTAGTTGCAGATTCCGAATCTAAGCGAGCATAATACTGCTCGAGTTCGGAATGACATTTTTTTTGAAATGACGGTTTATGAATTGTGAATCTGCGTCATGCTGAACTCGACCGCGCGATGTGGTCGCTTTGCTTCAGCGTCTGTGTTAGCTTTGTCTTTTCTTGTGCCGTTATTGTAGCGGAACTATTATTTCCTATGCCGTCATTGCGAGGAGCATTGCGACGAAGCAATCTATTCTTTGTTAAACGTTCTTTTTGTTGACGATATGGATTGCTTCGCTCAGATTCCGAGACAAGCTCGGAATGACGTGCGTTTTCTTAACTTTCTTCAATTATAAAAATATAAAATCGGAATCGTGATTACAAATTCTGTGCCGACATCTTTTTCAGATGAGACTTTTATGTCCCAGCCGTGCGCGTTCACGATTGTCTTTACGACTGAAAGCCCGATTCCCATTCCTTCCTCGCGCCTTGAATTTGTTGCCCGGTAGAAAAGGTCAAAAATCTTGTCCAAATCTTCTTTTTTGATTCCGATTCCAGAGTCTTTAATCGCGATTTTCACAGATTTTTTGTTCTGATTTTTTTCCTGGATTTTATCCTGAACCGCGCTTATCTCAACCGAGTCGTTCTCGCTTGTGTAGCGGATTGCATTTGAAAAAAGATTTTCCAGACTCCGCTGGAAAAGCAGCTTGTCAAAAGGAATTTCAAGATTCTCGTCGATTTCGATTTTCGCGCTGACTTTTCTCTTGAAGATTTCGCCTGTCGTCACGGAATTTTTCGCGAACTCGGAGATTACCGGGAAAAGTTTCTGCTTTTTTAGCTGCTGCAGCCAGTCTGTCTGGTTGAGCTTAACAAAGTTTATCAGCGTGTTAATCATCGTTTCGAGCTGGTCGGTTTTTGTCTCGATTATTTCAAGCGATTTTTTGATTTCGTCCGGATTCTCGTACATTCCGTCGCTCATCGCCTCTGTGTAGCCTTTTATCACGGCGACTGGAGTGCGCAGGTCGTGGCTTATTCCCATTATGAATTTTGTGCGCCGCTCGTTGTCGTCTTTTAGT
>JAXDVS010000006.1:0-14525 GCA_034088785.1 Treponema sp. | reverse complement strand
GAGGCTGTCCGCAAGATTGTCGCTTCTGGAAAATCAGTTCTTTTTGTTGGAACAAAAAAGCAGGCGCAGCAGGCAATCCAGAAAGAAGCTGAACGCTGTGGAATGTTCTACATCAACAACCGCTGGCTTGGCGGTATGCTTACAAACTTCTCTACAATCAAAAAATCACTTCAGAGACTTAAGAAAATCGAGAAGATGGAAGTCGACGGAACTTTCAATAATCTCACAAAGAAAGAAGTCGCAAATCTCTTGAAAGAAAAAGCTAAGCTCGAAAAGAACTTGGGCGGAATCAAAGAGATGAAAGATCTTCCTGGAGTTCTCTTCATTATCGACACACACAAAGAGCAGATTGCTGTAGCTGAAGCTCGCCGCATGGGAATTCCTGTAGTTGCTGTTGTTGACACAAACTGCAACCCAGAAGGAATCACATATCCAATCCCTGGAAACGATGACGCTATCCGCGCAATTTCTCTCTTTACTTCTATTATTGCGAACGCAGTTGTAGAAGCAAACAATGAGGAAGGTCTTAAAATCATCGAGACTCTTGGAGATGAAGAGGAAGTTCAGACTGACGCTTCTACTAAGAAAGATGATGAGGAAATCGTTGACTACTCAAACTACACTCCTTCTGAGCCAAAAGAGGAAGATGTTGCTGAGGAAGAAGACCTCGAAGAAAAATTCACTAAATAAAAAATTAGGAGCTATATATGGCAATCACAGCTGCTGATGTAAAAGCTTTGCGCGACAAAACTGGCGCAGGCATGATGGAGTGCAAAAAAGCGCTCACAGAAGCTAACGGTGACGCTGCTGAGGCAGAAAAAATCCTTAAAGAGAAAGGTCTTGCTGCTGTAGCAAAACGTTCAGAAAGAGCAACTTCTGAAGGACGTATCTTTATCCGCCAGGAAGGAAACAAAATCGTTGTCGCTGAAGTTACTTGCGAGACTGACTTTGTTGCAAAGAACGCTGATTTCATTGCTGTCGGAAACAAGATTGTTGACACAGTATTTGCTAAAGGCTACACAAAAATCGAAAAAGAGCTTGAAGACCTCGTTCTCGAGCTTGCTACAAAAATCCGTGAGAACATGGCTCTCCGCCGCTTGGAAGTTATCGATGTTCCAGCTGGCGATGCGTCTGCATTCTATGTTCACTCTGACTTCAAGACAGCTGCAGTTGTTGTAATCAACGGCTCAGATGCTGATGAAGTAAAGACATTCGCAAAGGACTGCTGCTTGCACCTTGCTGCATTCACACCTGCGTATATTGAACAGAAAGACGTTCCAGAAAGCTACATCAACGAGCAGAAAGAAATCTTTGAAGCTCAGATGGCTCAGGACGAAAAAATGGCTTCTAAGCCGGAAAATGTAAAAGCTGGAATTCTTCAGGGAAAAATCAACAAGCACTTGGCTGAAATCTGCTTCGTTGATCAGGCTTTTGTAAAAGATGACAAAGTGACAGTTGCAAAGAAGCTCGCTGAAGTTTCAAAATCTTCTGGCGCAAAACTTTCATTCGAGAAAGTTGCTCTTTACATTCTTGGTAAATAACTTTGCCTAAAAAAAGCGGTCAGAGTTAATATTCTGGCCGCTTTTTAGTTTTTTATTTTGCTGATTTTTATTATATAAAGGAGAATTACTATGGCGTTTGATGCAAAATCAAAAATGGAAAAAACTCTCGAAGGTTTCAAAAATGAGATGAACACAATCCGCACCGGCCGCGCATCAGCCGCAATCTTCGATAAAGTTCGTGTGGATTATTATGGAAACAAATCGCCTCTCAATCAGGTTGCGACAATTTCAATTCCAGAAGCGCGCACAGTTGTAATCTCTCCGTTTGACAAGTCTCTTATTTCAGAAATCGAGAAAGCTATTCAGGTTGCAGACTTGGGACTCAATCCTTCAAACGACGGCAAAGTCATCAGAATCGCTATTCCTGCCCTTACCGCAGAAAGACGCAAGGAGCTTGTAAAGCAGGCTAAGGGAATCGCTGAGAACTACAAGACGACAATCAGAAATGTCCGCCGCGACGGAAACGACGACTTGAAAAAGCAGCAGAAAGCTGGAGAAATCACAGAAGACCAGCTTAAAAAGGAAACTGACGACCTTCAGAAGCTCACAGACAAATATGTTGCTGACATTCAGGCGGTTTGTGACGCAAAAGAAAAGGAAATCCTTGCTTAATCTGCAAATTATTCTACAAAAATGAATACTGAAGAAATAATTGCCCGCGGAGTTCCTGAACATATTGCAATAATTATGGACGGAAACGGACGCTGGGCAAAAAAACGCGGAATGCCTCGCACAGCCGGCCATAAGGAAGGCTTGACTTCTGCAAAGAAGATTGTAAAGGCGGCTGCTCAGCTTGGCATAAAATACGTAACTTTATACACATTCTCAACAGAAAACTGGAAGCGCGCACAGGAAGAAGTCGGCTTTTTGATGAATTTGATAAAAAGCCATTTGCGTGCGGAATTTGAGTTCTACAAGAAGAACGGAATTCGGATTAAGCAGATTGGCGACTTGGCCGGACTTCCAGAAGACGTTCAAAAAGAAATCATAAACGCGGAAAAAGACACAGAGCATTTTTCCGGCACAACTTGTATTCTTGCAATCAACTATGGCGGACGCGACGAGATTGTCCGCGCTGTCAAAAAAATCATAAATCAGAATAAAAAATCCGAAGAAATTACGGAAGAGCTTATCTCTTCATCTTTAGACACTGGAGATGTTCCAGCGGTTGACCTCTTGATAAGAACCGGCGGAGAGAAGCGTCTCAGCAATTTTCTCCTGTGGCAGAACGCTTACGCGGAATTTGTGTTCACCGCCACTCTCTGGCCGGACTACAATGAAGAGGAATTTTGTAAAGATATTGAAGAATTTCAAAAACGCAACAGAAGATTCGGCGGAGTGCCGAATCAATAAAATGAGGATATTATGAGTAAACTTGTCCAGCGGCTTCTTGTTTTTTTTATTGGCTTGCCTCTAATCATAGCAATTGTTTGGTTTAATGATTTTCATCACATCGCCTTGCATTTTGTTATTTTTCTGGCTTCTTTGCTTGCCGCAAGCGAGCTTTATCATCTTTTTGCGCAGAATATTTCGCTCCAGCCCCGCCCGCTCGTTCTCGTGATGTCGGTTTTGCCGGCTTTTTTTGCGGTTTTCTGCGTGCTTTTCGAGCTTCCGCCTTACTATATCGACTACATTTTTCTTGGCGCGGTTATGGTCTGCATGGCTTACGAGGTTCTCGCGCAGAAGACATTTGAGAAATCCGTGCAGCACTTGATGTCGTCGGCTTTTATGATTCTTTACGCAGGCTTCTTGCCGACTTTTGTTTCAAGGATGACGATTTTTGAACATTCACGCGAGTACATTGCGATTTTCATTCTTATGGTCTGCATGTGCGATTCTTCAGCTTGGTTTTTTGGAATTCTTTTCGGAAAAAACAACAAAGGAATCATCAAGGCAAGCCCGAACAAGTCTGTCGCAGGATTTTTAGGCGGATTTGCAGGCTCTGTCTTGAGCGGAATCATCGGCTGGCTTTTGTTCCCTAACCTTTTTTCAGGTCCTGTCTTCAAGGTTGTCGCGCTTGGAATCGTAATGGCGTTTGTGTCAATTCTCGGAGACTTGGTGGAGTCTGTCTTGAAACGCTCTGCCCAGATAAAGGATTCCGGCTCGATTATTCCTGGACGCGGCGGAATTTTGGACTCGGTTGACAGTATTTTCTTTGCGGCTCCAGTCTATTACATAGGAATCAATCTTCTTTTTAATATTTAATATAAGAAAAATGAAGCAGAAAAAAATTCTCGTTTTAGGATGCACCGGCTCAATCGGAAAAAGCTCGCTTGACATTTTGCGCAATCAAAGCGACAGATTCTTGTGCTGCGGATTAAGCGCAAATTCAAAGGCTGAGGAGCTGAAGTCTTTAGGCTCTGAATTCAACTGTCTCGTAACTTTGACAAAAACAGACGGAATTGACGGAATAAAAAATCTTATCGACAAGGCGAAGCCCGACATCGTTATAAACGGAATTGCGGGAAGCGCGGGGCTTGAGCCTAGCATGGCAGTTTTGGAGCGCGGAGTTGACCTTGCCCTTGCGAACAAGGAAACTGTCGTTATGGCAGGACATCTGATGTTCGAGGCGGCAAAAAAAAGCGGCGCGAGAATTCTTCCTGTTGACTCTGAACATTCCGCGATTTTTACTTTGATTCACCAGTGCGGAAAAGAAAACATCAGAAAAATCATAATCACTGCGAGCGGCGGCCCTTTCAGGACTTTCTCGTCTGAAAAACTGAAATCTGTAAAGCTTGAAGACGCTTTGAAGCATCCGACTTGGAGCATGGGAAAGAAAATCACGATTGACTCTGCGACGCTCGGAAACAAAGGTCTTGAAGTGATTGAGGCGAGAAAACTTTTCGGCGTCAGCGCAAGCCAGATTCAGGTTGTTGTTCACTCTCAAAGCGTGATTCACTCGCTTGTTCAGACAAATGACGGAATTGTCTACGGACAGTTCAGCGAGCCTGACATGAAGCACCCGATTTTACAGGCTCTCGACTGGCCTGAGATTCTGCCTGATTTTATGAAGCCTTTCGATTTGACTGATACTTTGGACGGAAAACGGACGCTGACTTTTGAAAAGCCTCGGATGGACGATTTTCCGCTCTTGAAATTCGCTTTTGAGTGCGCGGAAAAGGACGGAAGCTATCCGATTGCTTTCAATGCGGCAAACGAGGTCGCGGTTCAGGCTTTTATTGACGGAAAAATCGGATTCACGCAGATTGCAGACTGTGTCGGAAACGTTCTTCATCAAAATGACTGGTCCGCGCTTCCAAAAAATCTTTCCGATGTTCTTGAAGCTGACAAAGACGCAAGAAAAAAGGCAGAAAATCTAATCAGATGACAATTTTGACAATAATTCTCGGGCTTTTTCTTCTGGACATAATCGTTTTTTTTCATGAGCTTGGGCATTTTGCGGCTGCAAAGCTGTCAGGCGTGAAAGTCGAGGCGTTCTCTCTTGGAATGGGACCGGTAATTTTCCACAAAAGAATAAAAGACACCGACTGGCGGCTCTCGCTTTTTCCTGTCGGCGGCTACTGCTCGATGAAAGGCGAAGGAGACGCGGATTTTATCCACGAAAACCCGGAAGCAAAAATTGACAAGGATTCCTTTTTCGGCGTCAAGCCGGTTCTGCGGGCTTTTATCGGGGCGGCAGGGCCTTTCGCGAACGTGATTTTCGCTTTTCTTGCTTTTTTCACAGTTTCGCTTGTCGGCTACACATATTATTCTGCCGGAAACACAGTAAAAATCGCGACGGACGTTTATCCTGAAATGCGCTCCGCTGCCGGAGACGCAGGAATAAAAAGCGGCGACAAAATCATAAAAATCAACTCTGCGGAAATTTCAGACTTTTCTGACTTGTACACGCAAGTCGCAACTCATCCTGATGAAGACATTCTAGTTCTCGTTGAAAGAAACGGAGAAATCTTAAAATTCAATGTCCACACAGAAATAAACAAAAGCACAGGCGAAGGAAAAATCGGAGTTGTCTCAGACCCGGATTCTGTTGAAAAACGCGAGGCTAAAACTTACGGATTTTTCGGAGCTTTGGCAAACGGCGCGAAAGAAACCGGAAATATGATTTTTCTGACTGTAAAAGGAATTTCAACGCTTTTCAAAGGCGTAAAAATCACGGAATCTGTTTCAGGACCGGCCCGCGTAACTTCCATGCTCGGCTCTGCCGCGGCTGCCGGATTTTCGTCCGGATTCAGAAACGGTCTTTCCGGCGTCTTGCAGTTCATGGCCTTAATCAGCATTTCGCTTTTCATTATGAATCTTCTTCCAATCCCGGTTCTTGACGGCTTTCTTGTTCTGACAAGTTTAATAGAAGCAATCTTCAAAATTCGAATTTCACCAAAAGTCCGCAATATTGTACAATTCATCGGAATCGCCTTTATCGCGCTTCTTTTTGCTGTGGCGATGACCGGCGACTTTCACTATTTTATGGAGTTGATAAATGTCAAAAAATAAATTGAAATCTGTTTTCGCTTTTGCTCTCGCGCCTTTTTTTTGCGTCTCTATTTTTGCCGAGGCAAGCTCCTCGACGCAGAGCCATTTTTCAGATGTGACGAATATCGCCTATCTTGAATCTGGCGGAGAATCTTCGGCTTTGAGCGCGGGAAAAGACGGATTTTTGATAAAATGGAGAAACGACGGAACCGGCGAGCATTATCAGGTTTCTGACTTGCCGATAAAGATGATTTCAAGAAGTCCGAACGGCTACGAGATTGCGGTTTACGAGTCTGACGGAGCTTCGCTTAACCGCGTGAGCGTATGGAACTGGCGCACATTCACAAGAAAATTCGCGTATAGATTTACCGACACAATCACAAGCCTTAGCTATTCCGCAAAAGGAACTTATCTTATGGTCGGAACGGCTTCTGTGAACGGATTGAGCATGATAAATTCTTCGACTGGAAACATTGTGAACGGAAAAATTCCGTCTGGAGCCGGCGTTGTGAATTTTATCTGCACTTCCGACACCGAAAAAACTGCAATCGCATATTCATCAAAAGGCGTGCTTTCATACTACAATCTTCTGAACGGAAAGCAAAAGGCAAAATATCTGACTGAAGACTCTCTTTCTCAGGTCGGACTTTTCAACAACAATGTCTTTCTTGCCGGAGTCCGCGGAAACAATATCTATATTGTTCAGGCTGTGACAGGAAAAACCGTCGGAAAATACAGCGCGCAACGCCCGGTTCTAATCGCGTCGAACAAAAGTCAGGATTTGTATTATATCGTGAGTGAAAATCACGATTTTAAAGTCTACAAAATCCAGAATGACAGAAACAAGGCTGTAATCGCGCCTGAGCTTATGAGAACTTTTTCAGGACTTAAAGACGGCGAAGCGATTGTGTGCGCGGCTTTCGCTGGAGAAGAAATCTACGCTGGAACAAACCGCGGAAATATCTACAAATTTGACTATGTTCAGGCGGAGCGCGTCGATGTTGTGCAGCCGATAAGCGACACTTTGTATGACAAAATTTTTGACGTTGCCTCTGACGGAAGCGATTTTTATTTTCTTTCGGAAAATTCGCTTTTCAAGTCTTCTTATGACAACAATTCGGTCGCAAGAAAAGGCTTGAATTCAGGACACACAAACGTGATTGCAAACGGCGGGAACGTTGTCTTGTGGTCAAAAGACACGAGACGCCCGGTTGAGCTTCTTGATGTCTCAACAGGCGTTTCAAGAACGGTTTTCACGCCGAAATCTGCTGTTCAGGTTTTGAGAATTTTTGGAAACAGCCTGATTGACGTTGAGGCAAGCTCTTTTGTGAACATAATCGACTTGGAGACAGGAAACAAAAAGCAGGTTTACTCAGGAACAGGCATTCAGGACGCGCTTGCGACAAGCGAAAAAGACTTGTACATCGCAAAATCCAGTGCGTCAAATCCTGAAGTTCCGCTTCTTTACGTGAACATCGAGACTCAGGAGACTGTTCCTCTTTCAAACGTGCGCGGAAATATCGCCTATTCCCTGAATTTTGACAGAAACCGCCCGAATGAATTTTACGGCGTTCTGATTTACACAGACGCAAGGTCAAAAAAGCTCACAACTTCTGTTTTCGCGTTCGACATTTCAAGAAAATCAATCAGAAATCTTCTGACAATCTCCGACGAGGACAACGAGGCTTTCACATATCTAAGGAATTCCGTTCTTTACACAAACATTGGAAAAAGCCAGATTCGCTCGTACAATTTGCAGACAAGAAAAAGTTTCCTTTATAAACGCTCGGCTTCAATGCCGCTGAAAGTCGCCGGAAACGGAAACAAAATCGCAGTCTTGAACAGAAACGGCTCGGTAAGCTGGTACAATCCAGACACGAGCAACGTTCTTTCCGACTGGAATATGACGGCCGACGGCCAATGGTCGGAATTCTAAAAATGTTGTGCGGCTTGCAGACTGAAAAAGCAGTTTCAATCGCTAAGCGATGTCTGCAATCTTGTAATCTGAAAAAATCAGCATTATAATTTTCTTATGAATAAGATGAAAAGAAATTTTTTGCGAGTCTCGTTGTTTTTTCTCTCGTTTTTTGCGTTCTGCTCAAGATGGTCTGACAGGGCTTTTGAAACAGTTGAAAACGGAACTGTCAAAGAAATCCGAAAGGCGGTTGAGACCGATTATTCTTTTATAAAATACAAGCGCGAAGGAAAACAGAATCTTTTGATGGCGGCTCTTGAAGCTGACCGCGAGAATGCCGTTGTAAAGTCTCTTTTGCGGGCGGGAATTTCTCCAAAGGCGAAAGACAAAAACGGAAAAACAGCCTTGATGTACGCGAGCGAGAACGAAAGCGACATTGAGGCGATAAACACGGTCTTAAAATACAATGCGCCGTTTAAGTTTCAAAGAAAAAAGCGGATTCTTCAAAAAGATAAAAACGGAAAAAATGCTCTTGACTATGCGAAAGAAAACAGCAAGCAAAGCGAGATTGAAGCCCTTTTTTCAAAATATGTTCCAATTCCGTCCTTAGAGACTGAAAACGAAACTGAAATTGCGCCTAATGCAGACGAAAATGCTGAAAATCTTGAAGAAGCAGAAATCTTGTCTGAACTGCCAGCTGAACCTATTTTGCCTGCGGAATCTGCCGGGGCTTTTTCTCCTGTTGCCGCCGCTGTGGTTCCTGCTGTTGCTGAAACTGTTCCTGCCATCGAAGAAAAAAAAGTTTCCGAAATAGACGAAAAAAATAAAATCGAAGAAATTCAGGAAAAATATCCAAAAGAAAAAGAAATCGCTGCAATTCAAAATGAGAAAAAGTCCGCAAAGCCAAAAGAAAACAGCTTGATTGAGCTTGACAAAATGATCGCGCCGGTTTCAGAAACGGAAAGCATTTATCTTTACGATTATGCGGAAAACATTGCAAAAGACAACCTGATTCCAGAAGAGCTTTTAAAATCTTCTGAGGTCACTTTTATTGAAAACGCGGACAAAAATGTCGGCAGAGACAAGACAAAGCTTACGAAAGCCACAAAAACGGCGTTAGGCTATGCGGAGAAAAACAAAATCTAAAAAAAAGATTGCTTTCAAGTCTTGAATCCAAATTAAAATAAAAAATTGCAATTTCAAAATATAAATTAAAAAAACGGCGGTAAGAATTTTGAGAATCACAGGCGGATTATTAAAAGGAAGAGTCATAAAATGCCCGGAAGGAATTATCCGGCCGGCAATGGACAGAATGAGAGAGTCGGTTTTTGCGATTCTCGGAGATTTGAGCGGAAAATCCTGGCTGGACTTGTTTTCCGGCAGCGGAACAATCGCGATTGAAGCGGTTTCTCGCGGCTCAAAATCTGTTCAGCTTTGCGAAAAAGACAAAATCAAAATCAAGCAGGTTCTTGAAAACGTCTCAATCACGGAAAAAGAGCTTGGAGTCAGAATTGGCTGCCATTTTATGGCGGTTGAGCTTTTTCTGAAAAAATGCAAAAGCACGTTCGACTACATTTTTCTTGACCCGCCCTTTCCTTACAAATACCGGCTTGACCTGCTAAAAATCATCGAGCAGCGCAAGCTTGTAAATCCTGAAGGAACTGTGATGATTCATTTTCCTGAGGAAGATATGCTGCCTGAAAAAATCGGAAGCCTCGTCTTAAAAGACAAGAGAATTTATGGACGCTCGATAGTTCATTTCTATAAATTTGAAAACGGGAATTCTTCTTCCGATAAAAATTCAGACGAGAATTTTTCTTGACAATATCATCAAATAGATTAAAATTTAAGACAATTTTTAGGATATTCAATTGGACAATGAAAAAGTAAAAAATGCTGTTTCCGCTCATGAAATTCCAGACGGCTTTATAAAAGTAACAGACAAGCCGGTTCAAGGATTGACATCAGAACAAAAAGCGATTCTAAACAGAAAAGGAAACGTTCTTTTTAATGAAGGAAAATATGACGCGGCGTGCAGAATTTTCGTTACAACTGGATATTCCGACGGCTTGACCAGAATCGGCGACCTGTACGCAAAGCAAAGCAAAAGCCTTACAGCCTTGAAATATTATCTTCTTGCAAGAGACAAAAAAAAGGCTGAGCCGATTTTCGAGGAGCTGTCGAACTTAATTTCAGCAATTATAAAATAATTTCATAAAATGGAATTCAAAAAGTAAAAATGAGGTAAAAAATGAGCGATGATTTACTGAAGGAATTTGAGCTTCCGCGCACCGAAAACGATTTTCCGCTTGCGCAGGCGGAAAAAACAAACAGCGAGATTTCCGAGCTTTCAAAAAAAGGCTATCAAAAGCTGAAGGAAAACAATATTGAAGAGGCGGAAGTCTTCTTCGCAAAAATATTGACAATCGAAGAAAACAACAATTATGCTCTCGTGGGGCTTGGCGACAGCCAGAGAAAGCAGAACAACTTTAAAGAGGCGATTGATTACTACACAAAATGCCTTTCCTATCATCCTGGAAACAATTACGCGCTGTTCGGGCTTGCAGACTGCTACAAGGCTCTCAATCAGTATCACAAGGCTATTGAAATCTGGGAGCAGTATCTCGTCCATGACGACAGAAATATCACAGTTCTGACGCGAGTTGCGGACGCTTACAGAAAAATCAAGGACTTCAAAAAATCAAAGGAATTTTACCTAAAAGTTCTCGATATGGAAACGGACAATTCTTACGCGCTAATCGGGCTTGGCCATCTTCATTATGATTTCAAGGAATACAAGGACGCGTTGTATTACTGGACTGAAATGCTCGAGAAAAATGTGGAGTTTGCGGATATCCGCGTTCTGACCTCAATCGGAAACTGCTACAGAAAGCTCAAGACTTTCGACAAGGGAATTCCGTATTTTGAAAAGACGCTTGCCCGCGACCCGAAAAATTTCTACGCGCTGTTCGGGCTTGCCGACTGCTACCGCGGAATGAACCAGCAGTTCAAGTCGATTGAATACTGGAACAAAATTCTTGAAATAGACCCGAACAACAAAGTCATTTTGGCGCGCGCAGGCGACGCTTACAGAAATACAGGCGACTACAAGACTGCTGAAGCGTATTACAACAAGGCTTTGAGCATTGAATTTGACATTTATGCGGCACTCGGGCTTGCTCTAATCGACAAGGGAGAAGGAAAATTCGAAAACGCGATTGAGCGGCTGAACTCGCTTATAAAAATCGACCCTAAAAACTACAGATTTTACGTTGATGTGGCGGACTGCTATTTGAAAATGAATAAGAAAGACGCGGCTCTGGAAGTCCTGAAAGGATTCGGAAAACAGGGCGTAAAAAGCCCTGCAATCACTGATATGATTTCAAGGCTTGAAAGCGCGTGAGAATCTCTTTATCATAATTTTCTATGTCAGAAACGTCAGAAAAAATTGCACTCAGCGGCTTAATGCCGGCAGAAATTTGTGAGAAACTCGGATTAAAACAGTCTTTCCGCGGAAAGCAGATTTTTCAATGGATTGGAAAAGGCGCGGAAAGTTTTGACGAGATGTCGAATTTGAGCGTCCAGCTTCGGGAAGAATTAAAAGAAAAAGCTGTTTTGCGTTCAACTTCCGTTTCAAAAGTCCTAAAAGACCCGGACGGCACGATAAAACTTCAAATTTCTCTTAGCGACGGACTTGCAGTTGAGACAGTTCTTTTGACAGACCGTGAAAACCGCAAGACAGCCTGCGTCTCTTGTCAGGTGGGCTGCGCGATGAAATGCGCTTTTTGCCAGACCGGCGCGCTCGGACTTGCAAGAAATCTTTGCGCAGGTGAAATCGTCGAGCAGTTTCTTCATCTTGAAAAGCACGCTGGAACTTTGGATAACATCGTCTTTATGGGAATGGGAGAGCCGATGATGAATCTTCCGAATGTGCGGAAAGCAATTGAAATTCTCACAAACAAAGATGGACGAGGACTTTCCGGCAGAAGAATCACCTTGTCAACTTCCGGCGTTGTAAAAGGAATTTATGACTTGGCTGACAACGGTCCTTCAATCCGTCTTGCAGTTTCTCTCACGACTGCTGACGCGGACTTGCGCGAAAAAATTATGCCGATTTCAAAGGCGAATCCGCTCCCAGAGCTTAGAAAAGCGATTGAATATTTTACGCAGAAAACAGGAAAGCGCGTGACGCTCGAGGCTGCCCTTCTTCACGACACAAACACAAGCATTGAAAGCGCGACAAATATGATAAATTTCGCGCGGAATCTTGATGTTCATCTAAATCTTATTCCGTGGAATCCAGTTGAGGGCTTGCCTTTTTCAGAGCCGAGCGGAAAAGAATGCAA
This sequence comes from Treponema sp., assembly GCA_034088785.1. Lineage (GTDB taxonomy): Bacteria > Spirochaetota > Spirochaetia > Treponematales > Treponemataceae > Treponema_D. The sequence continues at coordinate 2,268 of JAXDVS010000006.1, read as the reverse complement.
GAATTTTGTCTATCATCTTGAAAAAGCAGGTCTGAATGTCACGCTCAGGACAAGGCGCGGAAGAGAAATCGGCGGAGCTTGCGGCCAGCTTGGAAAAACGCTTGCAGACAAAATCAAGGGCTAGGCACATCTATTGAAATTTAAGGACATACATTTTATAATAAAATAATCATATTTATGGAGATGTTCGTAAATGGAAAAGAAAATATATGTTGACGGAATGTTCGACCCGGACACAGCCAGCAAAGTCGGAGCGGCTGTAAAAGCTGTTGCTGGCGTAACAAACTGCAATGCGAATTCTGACAAGTCGCAGGTTCTTGTTGATTTTGATGAGAGTGTCGCTGGCATCGAAGATGCTATCAACGCTGCAATCTCTTCTGTTGGAATCACAGTTTTAGGCTAAAGAGAATAGGACTAAAAAATGAAACTTACTGTTCTTGATGGCCACGGCTTAAATCCTGGCGATCTTTCTTGGGACTGTGTGAAATCCCTTGTCGATGATTTTTCCGTTTATGACCGTTCGCCTCAGGAACTTGTATCTGAGAGAATTGGCGACAGTCAGTTAATCCTTCTTAACAAAGTAAATATCACAAAAGATATTGTTTCAAAGTGCAAAAATTTGAAATATATCGGCGTTCTTGCGACCGGCTACAACGTTGTTGACACAAAAGCTTGCCGTGAAGCTGGAATTACTGTAACAAATATTCCTTCCTACAGCACAGAAGCTGTCGCTCAGCACGTTTTTTCTTTCATTCTGAATTTTTCAAATCAAGTTGAAAAGCATAGCCAGTCAGTTCAAAACGGCGACTGGATAAAAAGTCCTGATTTTTGCTATTGGATTCCGCCTCTTTTTGAACTTTCAGGAAAAACGCTTGGAATTTTCGGATTCGGACATATCGGACAGAAAGTCGCAGAAATCGCTCACGCGTTCGGAATGAATGTTCAGATTTGTGTTCACAGCGAAAAATCATTCAAAGGAAATGAAAAAGCAGTTTCTTTTGAGGAGCTTTTGAAGACTTCAGATTTTGTGACGCTCCACGCTCCGATGACAGCCCAAACTGAAAAAATCATCAATAAAGAAAGTCTGGCTTTGATGAAAAAATCTGCATATCTGATAAACACTGCACGCGGTGGTCTCGTCGACGAGGCGGCTGTTAGAGACGCGCTTGAAAACGGCTTGATTTCAGGATATGCGGCGGACGTTATTCTGAATGAGCCGATGAGAGCAGACTGCCCTCTTTACAAAGCGAAAAACTGCGTGATTACGCCGCATCTTGCATGGGCTCCGCTTGAAACACGAAAGCGGCTTCTTGGAATTGCGGTTGACAATATCAAAAGCTTCTTGAACGGAAATCCTATAAACGTTGTAAATTAATTTTTTATATAAACTTTAGAGGTACAGAAAATGGGAAAAACCATTGCACAAAAAATTTTTGATTCTCATCTTGTAGACAAGCCTTTTCCTGGAACTTATGTTCTGAAGCTTGACCGCGTGTTTTGCCACGAGATTACAACTCCGGTTGCAATCAACGACTTGGCTGAGCGCGGAAAAGACCGTGTTTTTGACCCGACAAAAATCAAAGCTGTAATCGATCACGTAACTCCAGCGAAAGACAGCAAGACTGCAACTCAGGGAAAAATCTTAAGAGACTGGGCAAGACGCAACAATATCAAAGATTTTTTTGACATTGGCGCGAACGGCGTTTGCCATGCGATTTTCCCGGAAAAAGGATTTGTCCGCCCTGGATTTACTGTAATCATGGGCGACAGCCACACTTGCACACACGGCGCATTCGGAGCTTTTGCGGCAGGCGTCGGAACAACAGACCTTGAAGTTGGAATCTTGAAGGGAGTCTGCTCTTTTAAAGAACCGAAAACAATCAAATTTGTCTTGAACGGAAAACTCAAAGACGGTGTTTATGCAAAAGACGTTATTCTCCATCTTATTGGAAGAATCGGCGTGAACGGCGCGACAAACTGCGTTGTTGAATTCACAGGTCCTGTCATTGACAATATGGGAATGGAAGAGCGCATGACTCTCTGCAATATGGCTGTTGAAGCCGGCGGAACAAGCGGAATCTGCTTCCCTGATGAGAAAACTGTCGATTATCTTTGGGAATTCATCAAAGATGACTACAAGTCAAGAGAAGACGCGGTTGCCGACTATTCAAAATGGCGCGACGACGAGGACGCTGTTTACGAGAAAGTAATCACAGAAGATTTGTCAAATCTCGAGCCTGTATGCACAATCAACTACAAGCCAGACCA
>JAXDVS010000005.1:0-20604 GCA_034088785.1 Treponema sp. | reverse complement strand
ACAGAAAGCGTTTCAAGGCAGTTGTCGGCACAACGGAAGGAAAATATGCCTGCACGATTTACAAATGCTTTGCGACTTACGGCCCGTTCTCGCTTTTCAGAGTCAGAATCAAGACAGGAAGAACCCACCAGATTCGTGTCCATATGAAATATTTGGGCTGCCCGATAATGGGAGACCCGATTTACGGAAATTATCTGAAAGGCTCGCCGTTTGAAAGCGCGACTTTGATGCTCCATTCGTATCTCCTGAAAATAAAAATTCCCGGACACGAAGAAAGAATGGTTTTCAAGGCGAAAGTTCCTCTAAGATTCAAGAAAGTTTTGAAAACTCTGCATGAAAAATACTCGAAAAACTGAAAATTTTCAGATTCGAACTCAAAAAAATCGGGAAATAAAAAAATGAGCAATAATAAAATCGAAATCATAAATTCTCCAGATTCGCTTCATCCTTTTCTTGTTTTGAACAAGCCGTCGGGGCTTCCTTCCGCGCCGCTTCACGACGGAGACGAATCCGCGCTTACATTCGCGCTTGAGAATTTTCCTCAAATAAAAGAAATTTCTGGGAAAAAAAATGTCGAGCACGGGCTGATTCACAGAATCGACACGGAAACTTCCGGGCTTGTGCTTGTCGCTTTGAGCCAAGAATTTTATGACTTTATGCAGAGCGAGCAAAATGAAAACCGTTTTGAAAAATGGTACAGGGCAGATGTTCAAAAAGATTCCAGCTTGTACGAAAAAATAGACGGTTTTCCGCTTCCGCCGTTCTCAAAAAATGAAATTGAAAAAAAAATTGCAGAAAATGAAATGATTTTGGTTGAAAGCTCGTTTAGAAAATTTGGAATCGGCGGAAAAGAAGTGCGCCCGGTTTCAGAAAGCTCTGGAAAAGCCGCAAGAAAAAAATCCGGCGGAACGTTTTACAAAACTGAAATCGCTTTTTTGTCCGAGGAAAAAGCGATAGCGCATATCACAAAAGGATTCCGTCACCAAGTCCGCTGCCATTTGGCTTGGCTCGGCTTTCCTGTTGCCGGGGACAAAATCTATAATCCTGTCTCGCGTGGAAAAAATGAAAATGAAAAAATGCGGTTTGAAGCCTTTAAAATAAAATTTATGAATCCGATTACCGGCTCTCTGGAAGTTTTTGAAATATAGCCTCTGCAAAAGATTTTATCCTGTTTGTGAACGAAGTTTCCGCGCGCTTTACAAGAAAAGGCAAATCGATAATTTTCGCTCCGCCAAGCGCGTAAATCACCCAGCTTTCTCCTGAGCGAAAAACCGCAATCGTAGCCTGCATATCTTCCTTTCCGACCGCGTCAAATTTGTCGTAATATCTGAGCTTCTGCGTGTTTTTCATCGTGAAAAAATAATAATTTCCGCGGTTTTCGATTCTCGTTTCGGAAGTGTAATATCCAAAAGGCTTCATATAAAATCTAGCGGCGATAATTTCAGCTTTTCCGTCATTTTCAATGTTCAAAATTTCGGCTTCTGAATACAAATCGTACCATTTTTGAACGCGCTCTGAAAAATAAGGAATTCCAACGTAGTTTTCGACATTTCCAAGAATCTCAGAAATTTCCTGAACAAGATTTTCGTTTCCTTTGTACGGGCGGATTTGAATTATCTCAGAAAGATGATTCGGCTTGAGATTTTTCATCACGTTTATCGCCTGCGAAGTTTCTTCTGTCTCTTTAATCTTGATATTTTTGATTTTTCCGACGCTTTCAAAAAGAATTTCGCCGTTTTCAAGTTTTTTTCTGCCGGAATCAGAAAGCCTTTCGCTGAAGAGATTTTCCGGGATTTTATTTTCAGCGGCCGCTCCAGCGAGAAAAAATGAAATAAAAAGAATAAGAAACGTGATTTTCCTCAAAGCCTTCATAAAATGGATTTTAAAAAAATATCTAACAAAAGGCAAGTTTTGTGATATAATTTTCTATTATGATAGCTGATAAAATTCGTGAGACGATTAACTCAAAAGGTGCGTCTGTAATCAGAAAAATGTTCGAGGAAGGAATCGTTCTTAAAAAAAAGTTCGGTGATGACAATGTTTTTGATTTTTCGCTTGGCAACCCTGATTTGGATCCGCCTGAAGAAGTTGTGGCTGCGATTCAGGAGACTGCGAAAGACACGAGCCACGGCTGCCACGGTTATATGCCGAATGCCGGCTATCCTGAGACCCGCGCCGCGATTGCCAAGAAAGTTTCGGCTGAGCAGGGCGCAAATCTTTCTTTTGACGACACTGTGATTACCGTCGGAGCGGCTTCCGCGCTGAACTGCGTTTTCAAGGCAATCTTGAATCCAGGCGATGAAGTTATCGTTCCGGCTCCGTTTTTTGCCGAGTACCGCCATTACGCTTCAAACCACGGCGGAAAACTTGTTGAAATTCCTGCGAAAGAAAATTTCAATCTGAATATTGAAGAGATAAAATCGAATCTTTCCAAAAAAACTGCCGCTGTCTTAATCAATAATCCTAACAATCCTACAGGAAAAATCTATTCTGAAAGCGACATAAAGTCCCTTGCAAAAGTTTTGACCGAGCACGGAGAAAAAACTGGAAGATTTCCGTATCTTGTTTGCGACGAGCCTTACCGCGCGATTGTCTATGACGGCGCAAAAATCACGCCGGTTTTCCAGTTCTACAAGAATTCTGTGATTGTTTCTTCTTTTGCAAAAGATTTGAGTCTTCCGGGCGAGCGAATCGGATATGTGGCTGTGAATCCAGAAAGCGACGGCAAAGACGAATTCATAAAGGCTGTGACGTTTGCGCTCCGCGTGCTTGGCTGCGTGAACGCTCCGGCTTTTTTCCAGAAAGTGATTGCGAAAAGCTGGAATGCGAAAGTTGACTATTCGAGCTACAAAACCCGGCGCGACAAGCTCATGGCGATTATGGACAAGGCTGGGCTTGAATATTACAGGCCGGAAGGCGCGTTCTATCTTTTTGTGAAAGTTCCTGAGAAATTCGGAGGAGACGATTCCGCTTTCTGCGACTATCTGAAAAAATATCTGATTCTTGCCGCACCAGGAAACGGATTCGGCGGAAGAGGCTGGTTCAGGCTTGCTTACTGCGTGTCTGAAAAAACAATTGTGAATTCTGAAAAAGCTTTTGTAAAAGCGATGGAAGAACTTTAATATTTTTGGAGAATAAATTTTATGAAAATACTGATGGTGAGCGCAGAGGCTGTTCCTTTTGCAAAGACAGGCGGGCTGGCGGACGCTGTTTCCGCGATGGCAGGAAATTTGAGCTTGGCTGGAAACGAAGTCAAAATCGTAATGCCGCGCTATTACAAAATCGACCGGAACAAGCTTACAAAACTTGAAGGCTCGATGGGAGTTCCAGTCGGAATGGGGCAGGAATGGACTGCGGTCTACAAGACAAATCTCCCGGGATTTCCTGCTGTCGAAGTTTACTTTATTGACCATGAGCTTTGCTTTGGAAGAGACGGCGTTTACGGAACAAAATCCGAACCTGACTTCCACGACAACCCTTACAGATTCTCGCTTTTGGCGCACGGAGCGTTCCAGCTTTGCAACAAGCTTGGCTGGTTTCCTGACATTGTTCATGCGCATGACTGGTCGGCAGGGCTTGTTCCAGTTTTATTGAAGCACGTTTGCCGCCAGCAGCCGCAGTTCTCGCATACAGCCTCGGTCTACACAATCCACAACATGGGCTATCAGGGCGTTTACGGAAAGGAAAAATTCCCGGATTTAGGAATCGACTGGAATCTTTACTATGGAGCGGGCTTTGAGCGAAACGGCGCAATCAACTTTATGCAGGCCGGAATCACCTGCGCGGATATGATTACGACGGTTTCTCCGACTTATGCCCACGAGATTCAGACTCCAGAGGGCGGATTCGGGCTTGACGGTCTCTTGCGTGTGAGAACAGACGTTGTAAAAGGAATTGTGAACGGCGTTGACATCGACACTTGGAATCCTTCAAAAGACAAATATCTTCCGGCGAACTACAGCGTAAAAAACATGGTAGGAAAAGCTGAATGTAAAAAAGCTCTTCAGGAATATTTCGGGCTTCCAGTTCGTGCGGACGTTCCTGTAATCGGGCTTATCTCGCGTCTTGTAAGCCAGAAAGGAATCGCTGAGGTTTTCGCTCCGACTTACGGAAGCCTTTTCAGAATCTGCTCGACAATGGACTTGCAGTTCGTTCTTTTGGGAAGCGGCGAAAAATGGTGCGAGGAAGAAATCAACAATCTTCAGTCAAAGCTTCCGAATTTCCGCGCGAAAATCGGATATTCAGAGAATTTAAGCCACTTGATTGAGGCGGGCGCAGACTTTTTTCTTATGCCGTCGCAGTATGAGCCTTGCGGCTTGAACCAGATGTACTCCGAGCTTTACGGAACTCTTCCAATTGTCAGAAGAACAGGAGGACTTGCCGACACAGTCCAGAACTACAATCAGGAGACAGGCGACGGAACAGGCTTTATGTTCGACAGCCTTACTCCAGGAAGCGTCTACGACACAATCGGCTGGGCAGTCTGGGCGTATTACAACAAGAAAGGCCACATCAGAAAAATGCAGGAAAAGGCAATGAAAATGGATTTCACATGGAAAGCCAGCTGCAAAAAATATGAGGAAGTCTATAAAGAAGCAATCGATAGAGGCTGCAAATAATTGACTAAAACTCATAAAAACTGATACTATATCGAATACCCCTTGAGTCCTCGTATGAGGACTCCAAATGTCCATAAGGAGAACATACAAATGAACAAGTATGAACTCATGACTATCTATCCTATCGAGGATGAGAAGTTCAAAGCTGGCACAGACGGAGTAAAAGCTGTGCTTCAGGAATTCGGTGCAACAATCGAAAAAGAAGAATCTTACGGAGACCGTGACCTTGCTTACATCATCAAGAAGAACAAGCGCGGCCGCTTCCATCTCTTTATCGTGAACGCAAATCCTGCGAAGATTGCAGAAATCAACAAACAGTTTGCTCTTAACCACAATCTTTTGAAATCACTTTTCGTAAAAGTGGAAAATGACAGATAGTTTTTTGCTTTTCTAATCCAAAGTCATCTAAAAACGGAGGCACACAAAAATGACAGATATTAATTCGGTGACGATTGTAGGACGTTTGACACGCGATCTCAACGGCTCAGACCAAAGAGAATACGCTTTTACGCCGAACGGACAGGCTCGCGCCAATATCTCCATTGCTGTGAACCGCAGCCGGAAGCAGGGTGAGCAGTGGATTGACGAGGCAAATTACTTCAATGTTACAATTTGGGGAAAAACAGCGGAAAATCTTTTGCCTTACTTGAAGAAAGGGCAGCAGGTCGCTGTTGACGGCTATTTGAAACAGGATCGCTGGCAGGACAAGACAACAGGACAGACAAGAAGTTCTGTTTCTATCGTTGCGAACAATGTGCAGTTGCTTGGAAGAAAATCGGATAACGGCTCACAGCCGAACGGGGGTTACACTCCGAAATTTCAGAATAACGCTTCTGCGCAGAACGGCTTCAATGCCTCAAATCCAGTTCAGAATATGCAGCCTTTTGAAGAATCAGCGTATGGCGGTTCTCCTGACGGCGGATTCCCTGAAGACATTCCATTTTAATCAACAAAATCTATTAGGAGACATGATATGTCAAATGAAGTTTCAGAAAATAAAGTAGAGCAGCCACAGGTTGTTAATGCACAGGCTGCTTCTGAAGGACGCGACGGCGAAGACAAAGCACCACGCGGAAAAGGAAAAACATTCTTCCGCAAGAAGGTTTGCCGTTTCTGTGCAAACAAAGCAAAAATCGACTACAAAGATTCTGACGGATTGAAACGCTTCACAACAGAGCGTGGCAAAATTCTTCCACGCCGCATCACAGGAACTTGCGCAAAACATCAGAGACAGCTTACAGTTGCAATCAAGAGAGCACGCAATATCTGCTTGCTTCCATTCGTAACAGAGTAAGTAAAAATCACAACTTGCTCTGCGATCCAACTCCTGGTAACGCAGAGCATCTATTTCAATAGGAGCTTGAAATGAAAGTTATTCTTAATGCAGATGTAAAATCACTCGGAGAAATGGGTGATGTAAAAAATGTTGCTAACGGATACGCACGCAACTTCCTTTTCCCTCATATGTACGCTGTTCCGTACAATGACCAGACAGTAAAATATTTCGAGTCAAGAAAAGAAGAGATTGAAGCTCGCAAAGTTCAGAAAAGAGCTGACGCGGCTAGCCTTAAAGATAAGCTTGAAGCTACAGCTATTGAGTTTGTTTTGCCAGCAGCGGCAAACGGCAAGCTCTTCGGTTCTGTAACATCTCTTACAGTTGCTGACTATCTTAACAAAAACGGCTTTGATATTGAGCGCAAGAGAATCGAGATTCCTGGCGTAACAATTAAGACTGTTGGAAACTTCCACTGCGTAATTCACCTTTACGAAGCTGCGACAGCAGAAGTCAAGATTTCTGTAAAAGCTCAGGAATCAAAAGATGCTGCAGCTCCTGCAAAAAAAGCTGAAAAACCAGCAAAAGAGGAAGCTCCAGCTGAGGAAACTGCTTCTGAAGAAAAATCAGAGTAGTTTTTCAGACTGATTATTAATTATGAAAGCCGGAAGGATTTTTCTTTCTGGCTTTTTTTATTCACTTTAAGGCTTTATGAACGAGATTTTAAAAGACACTGTGCCGCCGCACAACGCAGACGCCGAGATGGCGACTCTTGGCGCAATGCTTATCGACTGGAAATGCGCGGATTCAGTCGTCACATTTTTAAAAAAAGAGCATTTTTATTCCCAGCAGAACCAGATTATCTACAAGGCGATGGTTTCCCTTTTTACGCGGGATATAAAATGCGACACTTTGACTTTAATCAGCGAGCTTTCAAAAACAGGCAAGCTTGAAAAAGCGGGCGGGGCTGCCTATATCGCCTCGCTTACAGACGTTGTTCCGACTTCCGCAAATATTGAATATTACGCGAAAATTGTTTTTGACCGCGCGACGAGAAGAAATTTGATTACAATCTCGTCAGAAATGAAAGCGGCCGCCTATGACGAGACAAGAGACAGCAAGCAGATTCTCGATGAGGCTGAGCGGAAAGTCATGGCTCTCGCGGAAAATGACGAGACAACGGCAATCCACACAATGGGCGAGATTGTTCCGCAGACTGTGGATTTAATCGAAAGAAACTATAAAAATCATTCAAACTATACAGGAATTCCGACCGGATTCTCGAAACTTGACTCAATGACATCAGGATTTCAAGATTCCGAGCTGATTATTATCGGAGCGCGTCCTTCGATGGGAAAAACCGCAATGGCACTGAACATGATGGAATACATTTCCGTCGTCAAAAAAATTCCGTGCGGATTTTTCTCTTTGGAAATGTCCTACGAGCAGATTGGCCAGCGTCTCTTGTCTGAAAACGCGCGGATTCCGGGAAGCAAGCTTAGAAACGGAATGTTGCAGGTGAGCGATTTCCAGAAAATAAATGACGCGGCAGGAAGATGCTATGACGCGCCGTTTTACATTGTTGACACGCCGAATATGCAGCTGATTGACCTGCGCGCGACTGCAAGAAAGCTGAAAGCGAACCACGATGTTAAAATCATTTTTATTGACTATATCGGACTTATTTCGACCGAAAATCCGACCGCGCCTGTCTACGAGCAGGTTAGCGAAATCTCGAAATCGCTGAAATCGCTTGCCCGCGAGATTCATATTCCGATTGTGGCTCTTTGCCAGGTTGCCCGCGACGCTGAGGGAAACGAGCCGACTTTGGCGCAGCTCCGCGGCTCAGGTTCTATTGAGCAGGATGCGGACGTTGTAATGTTTATCCACCGTGAACGGAAAAAGTCCGAGGAGGGCGAAATTGAGCCAGTTCAAGACGCGAAACTTATTGTGGCAAAGCAGCGAAACGGTCCGATTGGAGATGTTCCGCTGTTGTTCTTAAGCTCAATCACGAGATTCGAGAACAAAGCCCACGAAGACGAAAACTAAAAATTTTCATTCATCAGGATAAAACCGAAAATTCAAAATCATAAAAAAATCCCCAAACTGAGTGTTTTTCAGCTTGGGGATTTTTTTCATTTTCAGAAAGATTCTGATTTATTTTGCGTTCGCGGCATCGTTTATTACATTTGTCGCCGAGTTAATCACGTTTGCCGCCTTGTTTGAATTGCTTGTCGAGCCTTCGCCGATTAAAGTGAGCTTGTCAAGATTCAAGATTGCAGGATTTCCCGAAGCCGCGCAAACGAGAATTCCTTTCGCGGTGATTGTGATTGGAGTCGCGGCTTTTACGGCAACAGGCGACTGGAGAAGTTTCTCAAGGCTGTTGCTGTATTTTGCGACATAGTAATTTTTACCGTTCTGGACTGTGCAGTAATAGTTTCCGTCTTTTTCAACGAGAACAGAAAGCTCTGAAAGAGTTTCCGCGCTCTGCGATACAATTTCAAGATTCTCTTTTCCAATCAGAACGAGCTTTACAGCTCCGTTTCCGAAGTTCGAGCCTGCAACAGCCACAAAATTGTCTCCGTCCTCATAAACTGTTCTTCCCCTGATTACTGTTACAGGAGACTCTTTGATTACAGAGCCGTTGTCAGAATTCATCTTCACGATTTCTGATGTCTGGCCCAGGTCGTCAACATTCTTCAAGCCGTAAATGACATTCGCGCCTTCGTTCTGCGCGCTCTCGCGGATAATTGTCTGCTGGTCTTTTGCAATTTCAGTCCGCTCATTCTGCGCCTCTGAACGCTTTGTGTCAGCCTTGTCCTGAGCGGCTTCCGCCTGAGAAGAAGCGTCCTGAGCTTTCTGAGCCTGCTCCTCAGTTTTCTTGTTCTGCTCGATAGCAACTTCCTGTTTTTTGTCAGCTTCTTTTTGAGCTTCATCTGCTTTCTGCTGCGCGTCATCGGCTTTTTTCTGGGCTGCAGCCGCATCCTGTTGCGCTTTCTTGTCATCAGGATTAGCGTCGGCCTTTTTCTGAGCGTTGTCAGCCTGTTTTTGCGCGTTATCAGCCTGCTTCTGAGCTTTGTCGGCTTCTTTTTGCGCCGTCTGCGCTTCCTTGTTTGCCTGAGCCGATTTCTGCTGCTCTTCTTTCAGCTTTGCGTTTTCCTCAGTCGCCTGCTTTTGAGCCTCCTGAGCTTTTTCAGAAGCGTTGTCCGCCTCGCGCTCCTTGATGTCAACCATATCTTTTCTTGCGTCGATATTTTTTCCGTCGTCTTCCTGCATTGACTTTACAACATTTCTGTCAGAAATAATCGAAGTGTCGATTGTCGAAAGCCCACCGTTCACATCTGAAAGAGGAATCACAATCTGAGTTCTTCCCGGCCATTCCTGATAATCTGTTGAAATACCGACATTTGCAGATGAAAGATTTCTTGTTACAGCTTCCTTGTATTTTGAGTTGAAATAATTCAAATTTCCGCGGTAGACAGCGTTGTAAACTGTAACGAAAACCGCGATTGTGTCAGCGTCTCTTCTAGAATATCCGTAGGCAGACTCGAGATAAGCCGAGATTATTCTTCTTACGTTGTCGATGTGGTCAACTGTCGCCGCGCTTCCGATAATGAAGATGTCAGCGTCGAGCTTTTCTTTTACAGACGGGTCAACAACGTGGATAAACTGGTAGCGGTTAGAAGAGCCGACTGTTATTGACGAGTCCGGACTTTGGCTCACATTGCTTCCGAGCGTTGAGCCGATTGCCCTGATTTCAGCGGCAGAATTGATAACCGAGTGAGGTCCTGTGTAGTTTCTGAAAACCACAGTGTTCGCGCCGCCAGCGGACTCGATTTCCGGCTGGTCAACGGAAATGGCGAATGAGGCTGTCAAAGCGGCGAAAGCAAAAGCTGAGCAGCCCAAAATCTTTTTGATATTCATCATTTTCCTCCGAATATTCTAAGGTGAATAATTTAAAGACACCTAAAAAATTATATCACATCTAAATAGAAAAAAAATCATTATTTTTCAAGTCCAATCATTTTTTCAAGCGTTTTGCGCGCGTATTCCCTTGTCTCCTTGTCAAACTGCGGAAACATAAGCCTGCTTAAAATCGCTTTTCCCTGCTTGTTGAAAGCCGGCCGCCCCATAAATCTACAGACTTTATAGGTTGAATCGCAGATATTTTCAAGAAGTTTCTTGTCGCCGCTTGAAAGCCGGTTCTGAATCAAAAATTCGTAAGCATTTAAAATCAAGCCGTCCGGGTCGAATCCTTCATCTCCGGAATAGACAATCGCCGCGGAAAGCAAATAAGGGTCGGTTTCGCCTTTTAGAATGTCCGCGAAAACAGAAGAAAAATCAGCGGTTCCGCACTGGCTCATCAGATACATCAGATTTCTCGTGTATGCCGGATTTGCCGCGTAAAAACTCTGCTCCTGTCTGAAATTTGAGCTTAAAATTGAATTTATCGAGGTCAAATAGCCGTAGCTTTCAGATTTTATCTCCGAAAGATAATTTTCTTCCTTTCCGTCCAAATCTCCTGATTTAAGATCCGCGCTGATTTTCGTCATTTTTTCCATTGTAAGCGTGTGAAGCCCGAACTGTTTTGAGACTGAGTCAAGTTCTTTTATTCCCACGAGACTTTCCGTAGAGATTTTGTTTTGGGAAGGGCTTCCGCCTGGAATAGAATTCATCTTGAAAGACGACATCGACCAGTCGTTGAAGCAGAAAATAAGATAGTTCGCCTTTGTGTAGCAAAGCTCGTTCCAGTTTTTTGAGGCAGGCAGGACAGCCGACCATAAAATCGTTCCGTCCTCGTAAAATTCGCAGGCAGAATAAGAGCCTGAGATAAAAAATCCTGAAGTTGACGCTTTTGCACCTTTGAATCCTTTTATGCTTATGTTTCCGACAGGAAAGCGTCTTAAAATTTTTCCGTCTGAGACGTTGACCAAAAGAGCTTCCGTTGTGCTTCCGTTCTGAAAAAAGTAAGCCGCGTGCCTTGTCTGCGCCCTGTAAGCTACAGAAAACGCGCCGGAAGCGTTTCCAGCCTGAAAAACCCATTTTGAGTCGGCTTTTCCGTCGCTTTGAACTGTAATCAAGCCGATTGAGCCGTTATTCAAGGAAATCAGAATTCCCTCGTCGCAGTTTTCAATGCTCACTGCGATTCCGGCGAAAGTCAAATCCTCGAGAGGCTCGCCAAAAGCGGAATAACGTTTTCCGACCGTGTGTCCGTCTTTCGGCTGTGAAAGATAGACAATCACAGAGCCGTCTTTTAACTGGGAAATCGGGAAAGATGAGGCGAGAGGAGATGTCTCGAAAAACCATTTTCTTTTGCCGTCAAGCCCGTAGCAGGCGACTCCTTTTGCTCCGCGCACAAAAACGCGTCCGTCTTTTCCGACTAAAGGATTCGCTGAAATTTCAAAAGGGCAGACCGCGCTCCAGATTGTCATTCCGCTCGGGTTCACAAGGTTAAGATGGGAAGAATCCGTGACAACATAGAGAAAATCGCCGAACGCGCTTATGTATTTTGACGGCCGGCCTTTTATCGAACGCTGCCAGATTACGTTTCCGTTGTTTGTGCAGGCGGAAAGCATTCTTCCGTCGGAAACAACCGCGATTCCGTAAGAAGTCTCGACGCACGGAGAAATTGCCTCGCCGCCGATTACAGCCTGCCATGAAGGCTTTTGGCCGCTTAAATTTACGGTTCTAAGCGGAGTCTGGGCAAAAAGAATGTTGAAAAGTGAAAATCCCAAAGAAAAAATCAAGAGAAATAAAAACTTTTTTCTAATGAATCTGATTTTCGGGCAAGGCACTTTTTGTTCTCTCTTTTTTATTTTTAATTATGATTTTTCAATTCTTCAACTTTGACTCTTCGTTTTTGGCCCATCTGAAAATTTTGATTTCTAAACGTTCTCAAAATTCGCAAGGCTTTCTATGTGCGCCGTCTGAGGATAAAAATCAAGGAGATAAAGCTTTTCAAGCTTGTAGCCCGCTTTTATCAGAAATGCCGCGTCGCGGGCCTGCGTGCTTGGATTGCAGCTCACTGCGCGAATCTGGGGAATTTTCGAGCGGCAAAGCCATTGGCAAACGCCTTTTTCCATTCCTGAGCGCGGCGGGTCAATCACAACCGCGTCAAAATTTCCGTTGTTTGAAGTTATCAGAGGCTCGCTTTCCTTGACCCATTTCTCGCCTGACTGTCCGTAGCTTTCGTGGCTTTTTCCAAGAAGATTTGTCTCCGCAAAGACAATCTGCTCGCGGTTATGCTCAACAAGAAAAGTCTTTTCAAAAATATCTGAAAGAAAAACGCTGAAAGTTCCGCAGCCTGAATACATATCGAGGCAGTTTTTTCCGCCCATGTTCTTTTTGATTTCAGCGATTGATTTTTCAAGGACTTCAAGATTCGACTGGAAAAACCCCTGAACATCGAATTCGATTTTTTTTCCTGAAATTTCCACAGAGCATTTGTTCGCGCTGTTGAGATTTGTTCCTGCAAAATATGTATTTTTTCTTATCTGAAGATTTTTCTTGCGGTTCGAAGTGATTTTTCCTTCTAGCTTCACGTCTCTCGAAAGTCTTTCTGTCTCTTGTGCGACAACAACTTTGTTTTCAGAAAGAATTCTTTTGTCGCCGAAAATATGGACTCTTCCACGCGGACGCTTTTCCTGCGGAGTTTTTGAAAGATATTCATTGATTTCATCTGTTGCGACTGGGCAAAAGTCAAGACTGACAACGCTGTTTGAGCCAGCCTCGTTAAAGCCGCCGTCTGTAAGCTGGATTCTGCTTCTGTATCCTTTGTTGCTGCCAGAGACAACTTCTATTTCTGGAACTTTGATTCCCTCGCGCTCAAAAGACTCGCGGAGAATATTTTTTCTAAGCTCAATCTGATATTCCGGGTCGATGTGCTGCATATTGCAGCCGCCGCATTTTCCGTAAAGAGGGCAGAACGGCTCGACTCTGTGCGGCGAAGGAGAAATTATCCTTACGATTTTCGCCTTGTCATAATCGCGGAAAGAGCCTGTGATTTCAATCTCAAGTTTCTCGCCCGGGACTGCAAAAGGGATAAAAACGTTTTTTCCGTTGACTTTCGCAAGGCAGTCTCCGCCAGAAACCATTTTCTCTGCTGTAACAACAATATTAGACATACAAAGATTTTATCAGTTTGAATACTTTTTAATCAATTCTTCCGCGACTTTAGTTTTTTTTGCGCCGGTGTCCATCGCACGCTTTTCAATCGCGTGGTGCGCTTCCATCTCGCTCATTTTCTCATGCTCCATCAAAAGAAGCTTCGCGCGGTTTATCAGCCGGATTTCCTCCATTTTTTCCTTCAGCTTTATCGTCTGGCTTGAAAGAATCTGCACTTTGTACTGAACCGCAATCGCAGCCTTTATCATGCTGTAGAAATAGAACTGGTCAAAAGGAGTCGCGACCGTAAGAACTCCGTAAGGCTCGACTTTGTAGCTCACCTGCTCGTAAAGATGATTCGGGCATAAAAGCAGAACCGTGCTTGTGGAGTCTGAAATGTCGGCGGCAAAATCAGAGCCTTCGCCGTCAGAAAAATCAACGAGAACAATGTTGTAGACCCGCTCCGAGCAAATGCGCCGCGCCTCCTGAAAATTCTGCGTAACAGTCGTGTCGAAGATTGGCGAAATCAGCATTGCAGAAGCAAGCGCGGAGATTTTCGGGTCTTTTGTAACAACAAGAACGCTGTGAGTGTCAGAATTCATTATTTAAAGATTTCCTTTATAAACTGGCTTTTTTCCGCAAGGTCTTTCGCGGTGTTCAAAGTGTCTGGAATCGCCCTGTAATTATATTTTTCCGCAGTCTCGCGGTCAAAGAGATTTTCCTCGCAAGGCTCAAGCGGATCCATATTCTTCTTGATTCCGTCCATTGCGGCGTGCAGAAGGAGAGTGAACGCGATATAAGGATTTGTTCCCGCGTCGCTCGATCGGATTTCGATTCTCTCGTTTCCTTTCGCGGCAGGCACTCTGATTACAGTCGAGCGGTTCTCGTGTCCCCATGCGATGTATTTCGGAGCTTTATGCTCGCCGAGCCTGTCATAGGAATTTCTTGTCGGATTCAAGTAATAAGTGATTTCAGGAAGATGCTCCATGATTCCAGCCAGAATTGAAGGCATCAGCTCTTTTCTTGAAGTTGAAATATTGATGTGCATTCCGTTTCCCGGCTTGTCCTGAAGCGGCTTAGGCTCAAAGTCAGCGTAAAGACCATTTGCGGCAGCCTTAGTCCTGACAATCCACTTGAAAGTTGAAGCGTTGTCTGCGGCTGTCAATGCGTCAGAATATCTAAAGTCAACCTCGTTCTGCCCCGGGCCTTCCTCATGGTGGCTGGACTCCGTCGTGATTCCCATCTGCTCGAGCGTAAAGTCAATCTCGCGGCGGATATTCTCGCCCTTGTCCTCAGGCGCAATGTCCATATAGCCGGCGTTGTCAAAAGGAATTTTCGTCGGGTTTCCGTTTTCGTCCAATTTAAAGAGATAAAATTCAAATTCCGTTCCAAAATCCAAAGTCAAATTGAATTCTTTTTTCGCCTTCTCAACCGCAGTCCGCAAGAGATAGCGCGAGTCCTTCTTGTAAGGCGTTCCGTCGGGATGCTTGATGTCGCAGAACATACGCACGACTTTTCCCGCGCTCGGCCGCCACGGAAGAACGCTCAAAGTTGAAGGGTCAGGATGAAGAAACAAATCAGACTTGTTCGGCTTCTCAAATCCGTCAACGGCAGACGCGTCAAACGGAAATCCATTTTTAAAAACGTTTTCAAGCTCGCCTGCCAAAATCGACACGTTTTTCTGCTTTCCGGCAAGGTCAAAATAAGCAAGCCTGATGAACTTGACATCTTCCTCTTTGATAAAATCCATTACTTCTGATTCTGTATACATATTTTCTCCAAAAATTTTCCGTCTGAAAGACCTAAAGGCAAGCCTTCAAAAATTCAACGAAAAGCGGTCCTGCGTTGTTCGGGCGGCTCTTGAATTCAGGATGGAACTGAACTCCCACATAGAACGGATGCTCTTTTTCTGAAAGCTCGACCGTCTCGACGATTTTGTCGTCAGGGCTTGTTCCGCCGATGATAAGTCCGCGTTTTTTAAGCTCTTCGCGATAGTCGTTGTTAAACTCGTAGCGGTGCCGGTGACGCTCTTCAATCAAGTCTGAATTGTAAGCCTTGTGCAGAATCGTGTTTTTCTGAATCTTGCAAGGATATTTTCCGAGGCGCATCGTTCCGCCCATAATCACGCCTTCCTGATCTTTCATCAAGTCGATTACAGGATGCTCGCAAACCTCGTCAAACTCGCGGCTGTTCGCGTCTTTCAATCCCAGGACATCGCGCGCAAAAGCGATTACGGCAATCTGCATTCCAAGGCAAATTCCAAAGTAAGGCTTTTTGTGGACTCGGCAGTAACGCGCTGTGCTTATCATTCCTTCAATTCCGCGGCTTCCAAATCCGCCCGGAAGAATAACTCCTGCGCAGTCTCCGAAAATTCCCGGGGCAGAGTCGTCCGTAACAGAATCCGAGTCAACCCACTTGATTTTCACATTTTTTCCGACTGCAAACGAAGCGTGGTTCAAGCTCTCGACAATGCTCAGATATGAATCGTGTAGCTTGACATATTTTCCGACAAGTGCAATCTGAATCTCGCCGTCGCGTGTGTGGATTGAGTCAACCATTTTTTTCCATTCGGTCAAGTCGATTCTCGTTTTTTCAATTCCAAGCTCGCGGCAGACAACATCGTCCATTTTCTGGTCATGGAGCATAAGAGGAACTTCATAAAGCGAAGACAAAGTCTTGTTGTCGATTACACAGTCTTCCGAAACGTTGCAGAAAGATGAAATTTTTCTCTTGATTTCAGGCGGAATTTCAGAATCCGAACGCGTGACGATAATATCAGGATGAAGACCGACAGCCATCATTTCCTTTACAGAGTGCTGTGTCGGCTTTGACTTGAACTCGTCGCTTCCAGAAATATAAGGAACAAGGCAGACATGGATAAAAAGACAGTTTCGCCGTCCAACCTCAGTTGAAAGCTGGCGGATTGCCTCAAGGAAAGGCTGGCTTTCAATGTCTCCGATTGTGCCGCCGATTTCAACAATTGAAACGTCAGCCTCAGTTACTTTCGCGTTTTTAAGGATAAATTCCTTGATTTCATTTGTGACGTGAGGAATAATCTGGACTGTCTGGCCAAGATATTCTCCTCGCCGCTCCTTGTTAAGAACGTTCCAGTAAACACGTCCTGAAGTGAGATTTGAATATTTGTTCAGATTCTCGTCGATAAATCTTTCGTAATGTCCGAGGTCAAGGTCGGTTTCAGCTCCGTCGTCTGTAACAAAAACTTCTCCGTGCTGAAAAGGGCTCATCGTGCCTGGGTCAACATTCATGTAAGGGTCGAGCTTTTGAGAAGCGACTTTAAGTCCTCTGCATTTTAAAAGCCGTCCGAGGCTCGCCGCTGTGATTCCTTTTCCAAGTCCCGAAACAACGCCGCCGGTGACAAAAATAAATTTAGAAACCTTGCCTTCCATAATAAAAAATTCTCCAAAAAAGTTTGTAAAATAAAAAAGAGCCGTAGACAAAAACATCCGCGCTGACAATCAGACAGCGATGCTTATATCTACGGCTCCTTTGCCGTTCTTTCGGAATTTCATATTAGCGAAACGGAACAGTTTGTTCAATACAAAAAAATATTGCCGAGAATTAGAGAAAATTCAGACAAATTCCTTGCTCCAGCACTGAACGAGCTTTTCGAGCGTCCAGACTGCGTTTGCAGGGCTTGTCGAGGGCATTGTTTTTGAAATCGCCTGAAGCTCCTTGCTTTGATATTTTTGAAAATATTTTTCGGCGGTTTTTCCGTTCAGGAGATTTTTTTCGATTTTTGACTTTTCCAGAATTTTTTTGATGTCGGCTGGAACTGCGCCTCGGATTGAGCTGTCTGCCGAGCCTGAAATCGAACATTCTCTTATCGTGTCGTAAAGCGCGATTTTGTTTTTCCGCAGAAAATTCTTTTTCTGTTCTATCGTTTTTAATGATTCTAATGTTTCTAACGATTTTGATGATTCTTGCGGTTCAAAATTTTCTGATGATTTTGAAATTTCAGATTTTACATTCGTTTTTTCCACAAAGATTATTGAAAGCATTTTCCAGAAGCGGTTTTGCTTGTTTCCGTAGTAAAAGCCGTCCGCGCGGGATTTTATTGAGGGAAAACTTCCCAGAATCAGAATTTTTGAGTCGCTTTGATAATAAGGCTCAAACGGATGAGTTACGCGCTCAAGTTCCATGCAAATGATGCTTTTCATGCGGAAAATTTTCTTTGATTTTTCGGCAAGTGTCAAGGAAAGGCTTTTTGCTAAAAAGAGAAAATTCAGCGTCTGAAACGCAAAGAAAAATGCTACGCCAGATAGTAGCGGCGCGTGAAGCGTGTTGCCGGGCATTTTTTTTAGAAAGCTGCTGAAGTTTCTGCGTTTTTTCGCGCGCAATTTATGAAACCGAATAAAACGCTAGATTTTTGCCCGGCAATGAAACCGCGGATAGCTGGGCTTGTTTTCGATTTTTATGCGGAGCTTTTTTCAGCGCTGGCTGCTCTTCAAAATCTCCGTCCGAATCCTTTTTATAAAGAAAAAACGCCAGAGCAGTTTCTTTTTTTCCATTTCGATTTTTAGTTTGTTTTCCGTTTCATCTTTCATCTTGTTTGCGCTTTTTAGGAAATTTTCCTTCCTATTTTCCAATTTTCTGATTTTTGATAAAATCTTTTGAATTATGTCTACACGCTTTCAACAGTCCGGCTTTTGGTGCGATTTTAAGTGCGCGCACGGCTGGGAAAAAATAAATCACGGCAAAATAAATGTTCTAGTCCGCTCTTTTAGGAAAGGCCCGGTTTCTTTTTCGCTCGCCTATGTTCCGATGGCTCCTGAATTTAAGGCGGAATCCGCTGTTCCGGGATTTGAGGAGCAGGCGAGAAGCGAAGTTGATTATGTAAAGTCTCTCGGAGATTTTGCGGAAAATGTGCGCTCAAAACTTCCGAAAAACACGCTTTGCCTCCGTTTTGACATTCCGCTTGATATGCCCGACGTTGAAACCCGGAACGAATATCTTTTCCGCTTGCCTGAGCTTTGCAGAATCTCAAAAGTTAATCTAAAAAAAACGAAAGTTGACATTCAGCCGCCTGACAGCACTTTTCTTGACTTGTCGCTTTCCGAAGACGAACTTCTGAAAAATATGAAGAACAAGTGGCGGTACAATATCCGCTACGCGGCAAAGCACGGAGTTGAAGTGCGGGCAATTACGGCTTCATCGCCTGATTTTGAGAAAGACTTGGAATCGTTTTATTCTCTTTACAAGGAGACTGCCGAGCGCGACGGAATCGGGCTTCATCCGCTTTCTTACTACAAGGATTTGCTTGAGCGCGGCGAAAAATCTCTTGAAACTGACAACGAGACGAAAATCACGCTTTACATCGCGAGCCACGAGAACGAGGATTTGGCGGCAATTATAACGCTTTTTCAAAAGGACGAGGCGGTTTATCTTTACGGCTGCTCTTCAAACAAAAAACGTAACCTTATGCCGAATTATCTTGTTCAATGGACAGCGGTTTGCGACGCGAAAAATTACGGCTCGAAGATTTATGATTTCTACGGAATTCCGCCGACTGGAGATGAAAATCACCCGATGCACGGGCTTTATCTTTTCAAGACAGGATTCGGCGGACGAGAAGTCCACAGGCCGGGAAGCGTTGACATTCCGCTGAGCCGCTTTTACAAGGCTTACATTCTTGCGGAAGATTTCCGCGCTTTCTGGCACAAGAAAATTATGAAAAAAATCAGAGGAAGATAATATTATATGGAAGCATTTGTTTTAGGCTGCGGAGGCATGATGCCGCTTCCTTACCGTCATTTGACTTCGGTTCTGCTCAGGCGGAAAGGCGACTTGTTTCTGTTCGACTGCGGAGAAGGAACTCAGGTTTCGCTAAAAAGACTCAATCTTAAATGGAAGAAAATCGACGCGATTTTTATCTCGCACACTCACGCCGACCACGTGACAGGCTTGCCGGGAATCCTGATGCTTAACTCGCAGGTTGAGCGCACCGAGCCGCTTTACATTTACGGTCCTCCGAAAATCAAGGAATATGTTGAGACCAGCAGAAGCGTTCTCGATATGTACATAAACTATCCGATTATCGTGAAAGAGATAACCGCGCCTTGCGTTGTGCATGAGGGCGACGGATTTTACGTTCGGGCTTTTCCTTTGCAGCACACAAAAACTTGCGTCGGCTACACTTTGGAAGAGCTTGACCGTCCGGGCGAATTCAATGTTGAAAAAGCCGTTTCTCTTGGCGTAAAGCCGGGACCGCTTTTTGGAAAGCTCCAGCGGGGCGAGGAAATCACTCTTGAAAACGGAAAAGTCATCAAGCCGTCAGATGTTATGGGCGAGAAGCGGAGCGGAAGAAAATTCAGCTTTGTAACAGACACGCTTTATCTTCCGTCGATTTCGCAGGAAGTCAGAGGAAGCGACCTTTTAATCTGCGAGGGAATGTTTTCAGACGACTGCGCGGATCAGGCGAAAGAGAAAAAACATATGACTTCGCGGCAGGCGGCGACAATCGCAAGAGACTCAAATTCAAAGCGCATGGCGATGATTCATTACAGCCCGCGCTACACCGACAAGGAGCTTCCAGTTTTGCTAGAGCAGGCAAGGGAAGTTTATCCGAACGCGGAGCTTACACGCGACAGAATGAGATTCGAAATTCCTTTTGAAGACTGAAAAACGCTAAAAAAATGCCGGTTGTTGTAAAAAAAATTTCAAAAGGATACAAAAATTTTCTCGCGGTTTCAGATGTCTCGTTTGAATGTGAGGAAGGCAAGATTACAGGAATTTTAGGGCCGAACGGAGCCGGAAAGACAACGATTTTAAAGGCGATTTCCGCGCGCCATCTTCCGACCTCTGGCGAGATTCTCGTTGACGGAAAGAGCGTGGCAGAAGAAACTGAAAGTGTTCGGAATCTGACAGGATTTGTCACGGAAGAGCCTGAAATGCCGCCAGAATACAAGGTTTTCGAGTATCTTGATTCCGTTTTGTCTCTTCATTCTGCCGAAAATTCGCTTTCGCTGGAAAATTTGAAATCTGAGATTTTTGAAAAGCTTTCCTTAAAGGAGCTTATGAACAAGAAAATCAAGAAGCTTTCAAAAGGGCAGCGTCAAAGAGTCAATTTTGCTCAGGCTTTGATTTTCAATCCGCCGGTCTTGATTCTGGATGAGCCTGCCAGCGGCCTTGACCCGTCCCAAATCATAAAAATGCGCTCTTTCGTAAAATCTCTTCGGAAAAATCGGACGATAATAATTTCCACCCACATAATGCAGGAAGCCGAGGCTCTTTGCGACGACATTCTGATTTTAAGCCACGGAAAAATCGCAGCGCACGGAACAATTCCTGAAATCATAAAATCCGCAAATTCAAATTCTTTGGAAGAGGCTTTTTTCCGCCTTACTCAGCCTGAATAAGAGGTTAAAATTTGAAAACTTCGCTTTACAAAATTTCTCTGCGCTCTTTTTTTATCGACCCGCTTTTTTATGTTTCTTCGGTTCTGACGATTCTTTTTTGCGCTTTCAGATTTTTCTTCGTCTCAAAATTTTTTGTCAGTGGAATCGGCTCGACCGACCTGCGGCCGTTTTTCAGCTCGATTCCGTACATCTCGATAATAACAGTTCCGCTTCTCGCGCTTAGGCTTCGCAC
>JAXDVS010000004.1:0-4478 GCA_034088785.1 Treponema sp. | reverse complement strand
TCTTGGAAAAAACGATTTCTTTTCTATTATATCTAACACTGCCGGAGGCTACGCGTTTTATAAAGACGCAAGATTGCGGCGGCTCACCCGCTACCGCTACAACAACGTTCCGCTCGACTCAAACGGACGATATTTTTACATAACCGACGGCGGAACAACTTGGAATCCTGCTTGGCAGCCATGCCAGGCGGAGCTTGATTCGTACGAGTGCCATCACGGATTCGGCTACACGAGATTTCTCTCCTCAAAAAACAGCTTGAAGTCTGACTTGTTTTTTTTCGTTCCTGACAGCGAAAATGTTGAGATTCAGATGCTCACTTTGAAAAACGATTCTGAAAAGGCAAAGAAAATTTCTCTTGTCTCGTTTGTGGAATGGTGCTTGTACAACGCCCAAGACGACGCGACAAATTTTCAGCGCAATTTTTCGACAGGCGAGGTCGAGATTCAAGGAAGCTGCATTTATCACCGCACAGAATACAGGGAAAGAAGAAATCATTACGCTTTTTATTCCGTGAATTCTGAAATTCAGGGATTTGACACTGACCGCGAGGCGTTTTTGGGGCTTTATAACGGACTTGATAATCCTGAGTCTGTCGCAAGCGGAAAATCAAAAAATTCTGTTGCGGACGGCTGGTCTCCTGTTGCAAGCCACAGAATCGAATTTGAGCTGAAAGCGGGCGAGGAGAGAACTTTTGTCTTTTTGCTTGGCTATGTTGAAAACGCTGAAAATGAGAAATTCGACTTGTCTCCAAACTCTGAAAAAAATCTTTTCCGAACAAACTGCGCGAGCCATCCTGTAAACAAGAAAAAAGCGTTGGAAATTCAGGAAAAATTTGACTCAAAGGAAAAAGTCCTTGCGGCTTTTGACGGCTTGAAGAAAAGCTGGAGCGAGATTCTTTCAAAATTCACCTTGAAGACTGGAGATGACAAGCTTGACAGAATGGCTTTGTGGAATCAGTACCAGTGCATTGTGACATACAATTTTGCGCGTTCTGCCTCTTATTTTGAGAGCGGAATCGGGCGCGGAATCGGCTTTAGAGACACTAGCCAGGATATGCTCGGCGTTGTGCATAGCTTGCCTAAAGAGCGGCTTCGCGAGCGTCTTTTTGATGTTGCGGCGACGCAGTTTGAGGACGGAAGCGCGTATCATCAGTTTCAGCCGCTCACAAAGCGCGGAAATGCCGATGTCGGCTCGAATTTCAATGACGATCCGCTCTGGCTTATTCTCGGAGTCTCAAATTATATCAAGGAGACTGGCGATGTTGAGTTCTTGAAAACGCAAGTTCCTTTTGACAACGACGAGAAAAACACAGCGACTCTTTTTGAGCATTTAAGGCGTTCTTTCCGCTATATCACAAATCATTTGGGACCTCATTCGCTTCCTTTAATCGGCCGCGCCGACTGGAACGACTGCCTTAATCTCAACTGCTTTTCAACGAATCCAAACGATTCTTTCCAGACCTGCACGAACAAGGACGGAAAAAATGCCGAGTCTGTCATGATTGCCGAAATGTTTGTTTTTGTTGCTCCAGACTATGCTTCGATGTGCCGTCTTATGGGAGATGAAAAAGAAGCCGAATTTGCGGAAGCGGAATCCAAAAAAATGGAAGAGAAAATCTGCACGGCGGGCTGGGACGGAGAATGGTTCTTGCGCGCTTATGACGACGCTGGAAACAAGGTCGGCTCGAAGGACTGCGATGACGGAAAAATCTTCATTGAGACTCAAGGATTCGGTTCGATGGCGAGAATCGGCTCTGATAAAGGCTTGCCTGAAAAAGCCCTCGACAGCGTTAAAGAATATTTGGACACAAAATACGGAATTGTGATTTTGTCTCCTGCGTACAAGGATTATCACGTGGAGCTTGGTGAAGTCTCGTCTTATCCGCCTGGGTACAAGGAAAACGGCGGAATTTTCTGCCACAACAATCCGTGGGTGATTATCGGCGAGGCTGTGAACGGCAGGGCAGACGACGCTTTTGAGCATTACAAGAAAATCGCTCCGAGCTATGTTGAGGAATTCAGCGAGATTCACAGAACCGAGCCTTATGTTTATTCCCAGATGATTGCAGGAAAAGAGGCGAGAAATTTCGGGCAGGCGAAAAACAGCTGGCTTACAGGAACTGCCGCATGGAATTTTGTCGCTCTTTCAAGATATATTTGCGGAATTCGCCCTGAATACGAGGGGCTTCACATTGCGCCGCGCCTGCCGAGCCATATCAAAAAGGCTGAAATCACGCGCGAATTCAACGGCACAAAGTTCATAATCGAAGTTGAAAACCGGAACAACAGCGGAAACGTTGTTCTTTCATGCGACGAGAACGGAATTCTTGACGGCCTTAACGTAAAGGCGAAGAACAATGCTCCGGAGGTGAGGATAAAAGCCGTTGTCGGGTGAGAAATGTCATTTTGAGCAGGTTCGCCGTCATGCTGAACTGGTTTTATCATCTTTGTCTATTACGGATTCCGAAATGGCTTCGGAATGACGCCCTGTCATGCTGAACTTGTTTCAGCATCTGTCGTTTGCGGATTTCTGAATTCGAGCGATTTATTGTTCGCCTTAAATTCAGAATGACATTTATTTTGTCATGCTGAACTCGTTTCAGCATCTGTTTTTGGAAAACCGGAAAATATAGCAGGAAAAATTGTTTTTCAATATTATTGTCTGCATGCAAAAAAAACAGACATCTTTGAAAGGCATATTTCTCCTGCTTTTGACGGCTTTTATCTGGGGAACTTCTTTTGTTTCGCAAAGCGACGGCGCGGAAAAAATCGACGCGTTCACATTTCAGGGAGTAAGGACGGTTCTGGGCGGAATCAGCCTGCTCCCGATTGTTTTTTTGACTTTTCTGTCTGAACGGAGATACAGGCTTTCTCTTTCTCCTGAAAACAGAAAATCTGATGAAAAACTTCTTGAAATAAAAAGAAAAAACAGAAATTCGCTTTTTTACGGCGTGATTCAAGGCTTTGTCTTGTGCGGCGGCGCGAATTTTCAGCAGTTCGCGTTCTATCATTCCACGGCAGGAAAAATCGCTTTTATCACGGCGACTTATATGTTTTTGGTTCCGCTTGCTTCTCTTGTCATTTTCAGAAAAAAAATCTCGTCTGTGTCTTGGCTCAGCATTTTTCTTGGTTTTTTGGGGCTTTATTTTATCAGCTTTGCGAAAGGCTCGGGCTTTTCAAATTTGAACCGCGGCGACATTCAGGCTTTTGTCTGCGCGTTTTTTTTCACGGCGCATATTCTTTGCATTGACAATTTCGCTTCAAAGTGCGACGGCGTAAAGCTTTCATGTGTGCAGTTTTTTGTATCAGGATTTATCTCTTTGATTTTAATGTTCATTTTCGAGTCTCCGAAGCTGAGCGCGATAAAGTCTGCCGCCTTGCCGCTTTTTTATTCCGGCGTGATGAGCTGCGGAGTTGCTTACACTTTGCAGATTTTCGGCCAGCGTCTTTGCGATTCCGCGGTCGGACCGCTTGTGATGTGCATGGAAAGCGTTTTTGCGGTCTTGTCGGCGGCTGAGATTCTTCACGAGAAGCTTTCTGCGCGCGAGATTTCAGGCTGCGCTCTTATGTTCTGTGCGATTTTAATCACACAAATCTACGATATTTTCAAGAAGAAAAACGGTCAGAATCAAAAAAATAATACAAAAGTGTAATTTTTTTTCAAAATTCGGATTAAAGCACTCAAAATCCGATTGACGATTTTTGATAAAAAAGATATAACATAAACATCAAACGGCAATGAGGTCGCAGGAAAGAGATTCTTGCGGCCTTTCCTGTTTTTAAACATTTTAGAGAATAATTTAGACAAAGACGTCGGATTGCAGAAGCGGAAATTTCCGCTTTTATAATTGCAGTTCGGCGTCTTTTTGTTTTCCTCAAAGGAGGTTGGGAAAATGACAGCAAATGTACCTGAAGTTTTTGGCAGTTTGGTTTTCAACCAGAAAACAATGAAAGACCGCCTGCCGAAAGAGACTTTCAAGGCTCTCAAGAAAACTCTTGATGACGGCGCTCCGCTTCCGCTTGACGTTGCAAATGTTGTGGCTCATGCGATGAAGGAATGGGCGATTGAAAAAGGCGCGACACATTACACTCACTGGTTTCAGCCTTTGACAGGAATCACTGCGGAAAAGCACGACTCTTTCATAAATCCACAGGACGATGGAACAGTAATCATGTCGTTCTCCGGAAAAGAACTTGTAAAAGGTGAACCTGACGCTTCTTCATTTCCAAGTGGCGGACACAGAGCGACTTTCGAGGCGCGCGGCTACACTGTCTGGGATCCGACTTCTTATCCTTTTATCAAGGAGCACACGCTTTGTATTCCGACTGCGTTCTGTTCTTACACAGGCGAGGCTTTGGACAAGAAAACTCCGCTTTTGCGTTCAATGGAAGCGCTGGACAAGCAGGCAAAGAGAATCCTTAAACTTTTCGGAAAGGACGTTAGCCACGTTGCGACAACAGTTGGTCCTGAGCAGGAA
>JAXDVS010000003.1:0-8317 GCA_034088785.1 Treponema sp. | reverse complement strand
CGCCGAAAGAAACACGCATATCGTGTCCGAGAAAGCGAACCTGATCGCCAGTTGAAACACCGCGTCCGCCGGCAAAAACCTGAAGCGATACAGTGTCGCCGTCAATCTTGTTCACTTCGGCAAGCGATTTTCCGAATCTTGTAGTGATTTCCGCAAGCTCGTTGTATTTTACGCCCTCAGCTTTTACAGTAATTACGGAACCTGTGATTGAATCAATTTTATTGTAAACTTTGTTCATTTCGATTTACCGTCCTTACTTATGCTTTTAGAAGATTTTCTGCCTGCGCAGTCAATTTTCCAGATTTTGATGAGTACAAGTCATCAATCTCTTTTTCAAGTTTCTTGAATTCATCGCTTTCAAACTCTGTGTAGTTCCAATCGATGAATTTCTGACGCAGCTGGTTGAAATAGCTTCTCGCCTCGTCTTTCTCTGAAAGAGCAAAGTCAGAACCCAAAATCGAAATCAGCTTGTCCAAGTCGTACTTTTGACGCTCGACAGTCGCATTAGCATCAACAGCATCAAAAGAGTTCTGCTGGAAATAAACAGCGTCGAGCATTTCTTCTTTTAGATAAACGAGATAATCCTCAAGCGAAGTTCCTTCTTCACCGACGACTTTCATCATGGAAGCGACATCAACGCCCTTTCTCATTATATCAAAACAGAAATTCACTTTATTTGAAGAAATGATTCCGTCATATTTTGACCAAGACTGAATCGGGTCAATCGCAGGATATTTTCGCGCGTCAGAACGTGCGCGGGAAAGTCCGTGGAACGCTCCGACAACTTTCAGTGTCGCCTGAGTTACAGGCTCTTCAAAGTTTCCGCCGGCAGGAGAAACCGTACCGCCGATTGTTACAGAGCCTTTTGAGCCGTCTGGAAGAACAACCTGGCCTGCGCGCTCGTAGAACGCCGCAATGTAAGACTCCATGTAAGCCGGGAAAGCTTCCTCTCCCGGAATTTCCTCCAAGCGTCCAGACATTTCACGCAAAGCCTGCGCCCATCGGGAAGTCGAGTCTGCAAGAAGAAGAACGTTCAAGCCCATCTGTCTGTAATATTCCGCCAATGTTACTGACGTGTAAACCGAAGCCTCGCGCGAAGCAACAGGCATTGAAGATGTATTGCAGATGATGATTGTTCTTTCCATCAAAGACTTTCCAGTTTTCGGGTCTTTGAGCTCAGGGAATTCAGTAAGTGTCTCGACAACTTCACCGGCACGCTCACCGCAAGCCGCGATGATTACGATGTCAACATCAGCGTATTTTGAAGTTGTGTGCTGCAAAACAGTTTTTCCAGCTCCGAAAGGTCCTGGAATACAGTAAGTTCCGCCTTTTGCTACCGGGAAGAATGTGTCAATCAAGCGGACTTTTGTGACCATCGTCTCAGTCGGCGCAAGACGCTCCTTGTAGCAGGAAATCGCGCGCTTTACAGGCCATTTGAATGAAAGTCCGATTTCAACATCGTTTCCTTTTTCATCTGTAAGAACAGCGATTTTGTCTTTCAATGTGTAAGAGCCAGCAGGAACAATCGATTTTACAGTGTAGCTTCCAAGCAAGTAGAAAGGAACAAAAATCTTGTGGGTAAAAGCTCCCTCAGGAACAGAACCGACATACTCGCCTGCTTTCAGAACATCGCCCGGCTTTGCAGTCGGCGTAAAATCCCATTTTTTCTCTTTATCAAGAGGATTGACATAAACTCCTCTTTCAAGAAACCAGCCGGCTTTTTCAGCGAGCAACGGCAACGGATTCTGCAAGCCGTCATAAACCTGTCCCAAAAGACCAGGTCCAAGCTCAGCAGAAAGCAAATCGCCTGTAAACTCAACATTGTCGCCTGCCTTGATTCCTTTTGTCATTTCGTAAACCTGAAGCTGGGCTACGTTTCCGCGGATACGGATAACCTCGCTTTTAAGGCTTACATCATCAACTTTTACATAGGCAACTTCGTTCATAGAAACATTTCCGTCAAATTCGACAGAAACCATGTTTCCATTAACGCCGACTACCTTTCCTTTTGTATCCGTCATTAATTTTCTCCAATTAAACTATTTACCTTCAAGAATTCTGTTGTAGATTTGCTTATAAGAAGACATTCCTTTTTCCGCGTTGAATTTCTTCATGCGGGTTGCAAGCAAAAGTCTCAGGCCGTATCTAAAAACAGAATCAATTGAAAATCCATCAGTCGGACGCATATTTTCGATGACGCTCAGTCTGTACTGATTCAAAAACTGCTCCGCCGCAAGAGGACTGTCCATTCCAGTTGCTGTTCTGGCAGCCTGCACAGCATCAGGAGATATTGACTCATTGACCGCGCTTATCTTCTTTTTCATTTTCAAAGCGCGAATCTGAGCCAAAGCCAGACGCAGGCTTCTCTCTTTTTCGTTCCAGCTGTCGATAAAATCGTTGCCGGTCAAAGAAGCCTCCATCGGCGGTTCAAGAGAAAGGCTCTCAAGAATCTTCATCTCTTTTGCTCCGAGAAATCGTGAACAGAGGTCATAAAAATAATCATAAGTAATCGGCAGAACATTTCTGTCATCGCTTACAGAAAATTCAGGCAGTTGAGACATAAGATAATACTGCTTACTCATTGTCCGCCTCCATTACGCCTTTACAGCCTCTTTCATAATGGAAGCAACTTTCGGATTCAAGTACGCGCTGAACAAGTCAGCGACAGCTTCCGCAGAGAAATCATAATACGCGGCTCCGTCTTTAACTCCGATACGGAATCCGTTTTCAATCGAGTTGTCAGCCTTGAGCGTGAGTCCTTTGCTGATTTCATCTTTCAGCGCAGCTCCGAGATTCTGCTCAAGCTCCTTCAAGTCTTTCTCGTTCAAAAGAACAGAAACATCGCTTGCGTCCGTGTTTTTTGTCCACGCCTTGACAGTTTCCGGAATAAGATTTTCGAGCAATTTTGGCGAATAAGACTTTGCAGTTTCAGCCGTCATGATTGCGGAAAGCTCTTTTTCAACGCTTTCTCTGAACGACAAAATAAGATTTCGGCCAGCCTGACGAATCGCGTCTTCGCTTGCCTTTTCCATTCTTGCTGTTTCATCTTTTGCTGCTTTGATAATCTTGTCTGCTTCTTCTTTCGCATTAGCGATGATTTTTTCAGCTTCAGCTTTCGCCTGGGCTATTTTTTCTGATGCAGATTTATCGGCAGCTTCGACACCATCTTTTTTGATTTTTTCAATCAAATCTTGTAACTGGACGTCCATGCAAACCTCTCAATCTTTAAAATATTCTTTAAGTTTTCGCAATGCAAAAACTATCAACATTATAATCGAAAACAATTCAAAATCAATAAATTTGTTGTTATCTTTTTTCTTATTTATTATCAATAAAATAATTTCGATAATAGAATGATATGATTCCGCATAAAATGGCGTATTCACACATAAAACCGAATTTTTTGAATCTGCAAAGACATTTTTCAATACTTGACCAATGAAACGGAAAAATATATATTAGACTGATAATCGATTAACATATGGAGGCTAGAAATGGCTGGTGCATCAAAAAACTCTCGTACTACAGTTGCGACACAAAAATTCTTCTGCACTTGTGGTGGTGAAGTTGAAATGAAAACAAAGCTTGAAAACGGCAGACTTAAGAACTATGCTGAATGCCAGAAATGCAAGCGTACAGAACGTCGTCCTAAAGACTTCAAATAAGATTTTTGATTAGGATAAAATCGTTCGCATAATACCGTAAAGCTCAAAGTGCACTTTAGGGCTTTACGGTTTTTTTATGCATATTTTCCTGACTTCTGGCAAAATCTCGGCCAAAGGCTTGTAAAAACGTTTTGTCATCGGCACGCTTGAAGTGAAGATTTTCCCGTATTTTTTTTCGACAATTCTTCTGTCCAGAACAACAACAGCTCCAGTGTCGTCTCCTCTTCTAATCAGACGGCCGAATCCCTGCCGGAATTTTATGACAGCATCAGGAACGCTAAGCTCCATGAACGGACTTCCGCCTCTTTTTGTGATTTGCTCGGAGCGCGCGGCAAAAACCGGGTCGTTAGGAACTCCGAACGGAAGCTTCACGATGACAACCTGGCTAAGCGACTCGCCCGGAACATCGACTCCTTCCCAGAACGAATCAGTCGCAAACAAGACGCTGGCAGTGTCGCTTTTAAACGCAGAAAGAAGACGGAATCTGTCATCATCGCCCTGCTTCAAGACTGTGATTCCAGACGAGCGGAGCCTTGTGCGAGCAGTGTCGCAGGCATGGCGAAGAGAATCATAAGACGTAAAAAGAACCAGAGTTTTTCCAGAAGCAGCCTCAATCAGCTTTACAACCGCGTCTTCAACAAAATCCTGAAAATTCTCGTTGTCTGGAAACGGCGCGTCATTTGGAACACAGAAAATCATATTTTTTTCATAAGGAAACGGAGACAAAAACTCGCCTGACTTCACGCGCTCTTTTTCGACAAAGCTGACACCGACACGCGACTTCCAGAAATCAAATTTTCCGCCGATTCCGATTGTCGCGGAAGTGCACACAACCGAATCCAAAGGCTCAAAAACGCCGCTGTTCATCATCGAGGCAATGTCAAGCGGAGTCTGGACATATTCATAATAAACTGGATTCTCAAAATTTTTCGCAAGTGAAGGAGGAAGCCTTTTCGCCTGAATCCAAAAAACAAGGTCGGAGTGCTCGTCCCATTCGTTGAATTTATTGCAGACAGAAACAACGTCGTCAAGGCGGCGCAAAACCGATTTTGTCTCGTAAACAGCGGAATTGTCGCGGTCGTCATCGTCAATTCCGTCAAGAATTTCCTTCATGATTCCAGAAATCGAAGCGACATGCGACTGGAGATTTTTCATCTCTGAGAGAACCTGCGAAAAAAGCTGATAGTTTCCGCCGAAAAGCCGGATATTAAAATTGTTTCCAAGAAGATTTTGCGTGCAGTTTTCAAGAGACAAAATCGCCTCTTTTGTCTTTCCGATTTCCTCGATGACCTCGCTAGACTTGTCCTCGATTTTTGACAGCGCGGACAAAGTGAACAAAAATCCCGTTGCGGAAGATTTTCTCTGCCTGTACAAAAGATTTAGCTGCTTTAAAATTCTGAATCTCGTGACTGAATTTGAAAAAAAACTTGTCGCGGCATCTTCTATTCCATGAGCCTCGTCAAAAACAACGCGCTTGTAAGGCGGAAGAACTGCCGTGTCATCATAGCCCGCGCCTTCCATTCTCGACTCAATGTCCGCAAAAAGCATATGATGATTCACAACCAGAAGATTCGCGTCGCTCGCCTCTTTCCGGACTTTCATCACAAAGCATTTCTCTCGGTTCGGACAACGCATTCCCATGCACGCGTCGGCTTCTGAATTTACACGCTGCCAGACATTTTCAGGTGGATTGAAGCTCAAATCGCTCCGGCTTCCGCTTCCAGTCTCTTTTGCCCACGATGAAATTTTATTCAGAATCTCAGTGTCATCGCTGAAAAGCTCGCGGTCGTTCACAGCGTCAGAAAGGCGGCGGAGACAGACGTAATTCTGACGGCCTTTCACTAGAACGGACTTTATTTTTTTTCCGATAATTTTTTCCGCAAGAGGAATGTCTTTCTCGGCAAGCTGCTGCTGGAGATTTATCGTTCCGGTAGAGACCACAACCCGCTCTTTGTTCGACAAAGCCCAAAGCATCGACGGAATCAGATACGCGAAAGATTTTCCGACTCCAGTTCCAGCCTCAAAAACTCCGACAGAATTTTCATTGAAGCTCTCAGCAATTTTTTTGACGAGTTCAATCTGGCTTGGGCGTTCCTCAAAAAATTCAGAAATTTTAGAAAGAGGCCCGCCGGAAAAAAGGTAGCCGGAAGTCTCATTTATATCGAGCTTTACAGTTTTCTTCGGGAGAATCGGCTCCATCACCGCGTAAACATCGGAAACATCATTGTTTATGATATAAAATCCCTGAGCGTTCTCCGAGCAGTCAGAAGCGATATTCAAGTCTGCATTTGAAGGATAAAGATTTCCAGACGGATGATTATGAATTAGGACAGAGCCTTGCCTTGCCCCAGAAAAATTCACAGGAACGGAATTCACATTTCCACGCGCGTAAGCCGCAACTGCAACAACAACGCCGTCTTCGTTTATTTTTCCGACAAAAAAAACTTCGTTTCCGCCAGCGTCCTTAATCTGGCGTCTCATTTCAATTATGCAGCTTTGGCTAAATCGCTTTTCAATATTCATCAGACGAATACTTTACATCTTCATTCCGAATTTTTCCATAAGTTTTGAATGTAAACTTTCCGTTTCATCGTCGTTCAGCCCCAAAGACTGGGCAGCCGTCAAGTCTTTCAATGAGTTCTCGTACTCGCCGAGCTTATAGTAAGAGACCGCCCGCCTGAAATGCGCGTGCGACTGATACTCATTTATCTCAAGGGATTTTGTGAAAGCGTCGATAGCCTCGTTCTGCTCGTCCATTATGCTGTAGATTATCCCGATGTAATAATAAGAGCGGAATGCTTTTTCGTCATATTTCACGCTCGCCTTAAAATCATCAAGTGCGGCATTGTAATTATTCATCGCAAAATACGCCATTCCGCGGTGCTTGTGAATCACTGTCAAGACTGCGTTCACAGGAGTCGGCTTTGAATTCAGAATTACAGTGTAAATTTCAACAGCTTTCTCGACTTCTCCATGATTGTGCGCCTGAATCGCCTCAAGAATCAAATCGTCGATTGTTCCATGGACGTAAGGCGAAACACGGTTGATGTTCTCAGGCTCAATCTGCTCAGATTTTTTCTTTTTTTCATTTAACGTAAGCTCGTCGGCCTTTTCATAGAACGACTCGCGCCGCGCCTCAACTTCTCCCTGAAGTTTTTTCTGATAATCCCGGATTTCCTGAAAAATTATATCCGCAAGAGTAAGACTCGCATTGATTGAAGCAAGTTTTCTTCTGAGCGGCATATCAAACGGCGTAAATTCCGACTTGTAGATAAGCTCGTGCTCCACTTCAGCCCAAGCGTCCTGCAATATTGTCCGGATTTGAATCTCGCAGACAATATTTTCAGGCAAAGGAAGATTCGCCTCTTTCGGATAGCAGTCAGACGGAATCGCAACAAGAACATGTATAGACTCGTAGCCGAATTCACGGAAATTCTGATCCGCGCCCTTGTACTCAACTTCCTTGACATCAAAATTCTGCTGAATCTGCTTTTCAACTTCCGGCAAATCCTCCAAAAAAGCGCAGATTACACGGATTCCCATAACATCTGTGAGGGCGACAAAATTCGATTTTTTCGCTTCGTCAGATTTCAGTCGCAAGACTTTTCTATAATAACTGTTGAATGATTTTACACGCGACTTGTACGTAGGAGACGACGCAAGATGCAATGACGATTTCAGCTTGTTTTCAATGTTCTGCATTATTTCTGCAAGAACAGGCTTGTACAGCTCATAAGTTGCTTTTATGCTGTTTTTGCTAGGAAGAGAATTAACGAAAGTTTCCATATTTAAATCATATCATAGAAAAAACATTAAGCAACGATTATTTTCGACAGAAAAGGACATAAAAAAAACCGCCTGCAAAAAATGCAAGCGGTTCTAAGTTTACCGTTCTAAACTAAGAAGCTAGCCAACTTATTTAGCGTCAGCTGCCTGACCGCCGTTTGACTGAGCGTTAGAAGATGAGTTCTCATCGAGTGAAGATGTGAACTGCTCCTCTGTAGCCATCTTAGCCTTTTCAAGGTAGCGGTTTACCTGTTTGTTTCCAAAGCGTGTCATCTCAAGGTTCTGGCGAGCTCTTTCCTTGCGAGTTACGATTCCCCACAAGTCTTCATCAGCGATGTCTCTTTCTGATGTGAGTTCTGCTTTGTCATAGATAACTTTTACATCTTTGAAATATCCAACGAAATCTCCGCCAACGTGAGCTGCGTCACGCGTAATCTGGAATCCTTCGAATTTTACGAAAGGAAGTCCGCGTGGATAGATTGGGTATACACGAATTTCGCGAGTGCGAACTTCTGAAATGTAGTCTGGGTTGTTCCACTGGAGAGTCTTCCAGCCGTCGAATCCGAGGTAGCCCATGAAATAGCGGCGTGTTACACCGTCGTTGTCTCCCAAGAGAACATAAAGTCCGTGTGGGAAGTTCATACCCATTGTTGTAACAGCGATTGATTTGAGAGTTCCAATGTTTTTTACAACACCGTAAGCTGGAGAATCATCGTCATCAGCTTCGAAAAGTGTTCTTCCTGAAGCTTTCTCTTCATCTGTTGGCTCCTGGCGGTCGCCGTTGTCATCAGCTGTTGATAGTGGCTCGTAAGCAGGAATATTGAATGGAGGAACGATTTTTGCATTAGCATTGCTTGCCCATGTAG
>JAXDVS010000002.1:0-4612 GCA_034088785.1 Treponema sp. | reverse complement strand
TTGAAAGCGAAATATCGGTGAAAAAATCTGTTCCGTTTACTTTTTCAAGTCTAAAAGCTCCGTTTTTGAAAGCCGAATCGTAATTTGCGATTTTTTTGAGCCTGTTTGAAGAAACAAGACGCAAAATGTGCGCCGGAGCGTTTTGCGCATGCGTTTTTCCAAGCGAAAAGTCAAAGTCAAGACCTGCCGCAAAAACTGGAATCTCTTCCGATTTTCTAAGTTCAAGCGCGAGATACGAAGCCGTAAGCCCGACCGAGCCTAAAGCCGGAATCGTCTTTGGAAAAAATCTTTGCTTTTTCAAGGTTTCAAGAAAATTTGTCCTTGAATATTCCGAGGCGAAATATGAAAAATTTTTTGAGTGCGACAAAACCTGCTTTCTTGAAGCCATATCCGCAAAAATAAATGATTTTAGCTCCGCGTTCCCGATGTACGCTTTTTCAATAGCAAGCTGGCCTTCAACCGCCACAACCGCATTCGGAATTATTTTGAACGCGCTCAGCACAGGCAACGCCGCGTCCACGCATAAGACAAAGCATTTTTGAAGCTCTTCCGGGCGGATAATTTTTAATGTCTCAACGGTGCTTTCTCCAGCTCCAAAAATGAAAATCGGCTTTTCAATTTTCTTTTCGAATTGTGAAAAGTCAGTTGCATTCGGCAAGTTTTCGAGATTCTTGAAAATGTTTCTTGAATACAATCTTCCGAGCCTTGTCAAAGTGAGCCGGTTTTTCCAGAATGAGCCGATTGCGTTTTGGGCGAGCAGCGTAATATTCTGATAAAATTCCTTGTTAAGAGCCGAGCCTCCAGAAAATTCCAGATGAATCACTCTCCTGAAATTATAGACAGGCGGAATTTCATCTTTTTTTTCAATATTTTGATTCAAGATGATGTTCACGATGTAGGGAATTTTTTCAGGCGAAAGCAGCTTAACTTTTTCTGCGATTTTAAGTTCAGGATTTTTTTCAATTTTTTCTTTTAAGGATTTTTCTGCACGAGCGTAAAGCTCAAAATCCTTTTCAAACGCAAGAACAAAGCATTTTTCAGGAAGATTTTCCAAAAGCTCTTCAAGACCGTGCCACAAAAGCGGCGAGGAAATCAAGAAAATTGTCCCTGGAAGAATTTTGAGATTTTCAAGCGCATTTACAATCGTTTTTTTCGGCGCGTATTTTGAATAGAGAAAGCGGTTTTGATAATAAACAGAAAAGCCCCGGCCAGTATCAACCAGACAGGGCGTTTGAAAATCAGTTTGATTCAATTATTTGTTACGGATGCTACTGAAATAAGTCTGCGCAACGTTGTTCTGAACTTTGTCAGAAGTGAGAATTGCAGTCTGTGCGGAAATCTGGTCGTATTCTGCAAGAGCGTTTGCAACAGCTTTTTTCTCGTCGTCTGAGATTTCAGTTTTTTCTGTGCTTGCAAGCTTCATCACAACGATGTAGTTTCCGTTTACAATCGGCTCTGAAATCTCGTTTTCTTTCAAAGCGAATGCTTTTTCAAGGAGATTCTCGTTTGAGCCTGCGTTTGCAAGTGCTGGAATGTCGCCAGCTGTGATTTTGTCAGCGAAAGAAAGCTCGCCGTAATTGAGCGGGAACGGAGCGACAGAAGCAGTCTCGGCTTCAAATTCATTTGCCGCACCGTTGAAGTTGTCTGCCGCAGCTTTCGCAAAGCCGTTAGCCTTGTTCATAAAGAAGTCTTCAATTCTTCCTGACTCGTTTGACTTGATGTAAGATTTCACGTCTTTGAGAGTCGCCTCGTTTTCAAAATCTGCCACAACTTTGTCGCCTGTGCATTTGTAGATTGTGTATCCGTTGTGCATTTTGATTACATCGCTGATTTCATCGTTTTTGAGGGAAGAAATCTTTGAGAAATCGTCAGCGTTTGCGATGTTTGAAGAAATCTGATAAGCGTAGCTGTTTGTGATTTTTCCTTCAGAGTTGCTGTAATATTTTTTTGAATATTCAGAAATCGCGTCCTCAAAAGTGATTTCGTTGTTCAAAATCTGGGCGCGGATTTTCTTTGCTTCTGCCTCGTCGTCAAAAGAAACAATTGAAAGCGAGTATTTCTCAAATTTGTCTTTGTTTTCGTTTGCGTAAGCAAGAACTTCTGAATCCGGGTAAGCATTCTTGTCAAAATATGCAATCTCGAATCCTCTTTTTGTTGTCGCGATGTCCTCAGCAAATGCCTCTTCTTTTGATGAAGCCTTAGTTCCGAACATTTTTTCGTCTCCGCTGGAGCTTCCGAAAACGTCCTCTGCGAAACGCTGATAAGTCAGGCTGTTTACGATGTCTTTTTTAATAGAAGATTTGTCTGATTCTGAAACCTGAGCGTAAAGCGCCGGGTCAAATTTTCCGTTGCTTGAAAAATAAGGAAGCATTGCTCTTGAAACTGTCTTTTCGCTTGGCTCGTATCCTGATTTTTTTACAGATTCTTTGTAAGCCATTGACTGGACTGCCGCGTTGAAAGCGTAGCTGTAAATGTAGAGATATGCGTTTTCGTCAAGATTTTGTCCCTGTGACTGGAAATAGTTCGAATAATTCTGAACCGCGTTCGCAAAATCAGAACCAGGAACAAGCTCAATATCTTTTCCGTCGTATTTGCCGAAAGAAGAAGCATTTCCAGCTCCTGTAAGCACGTTGATGATTTCTGTTCCAACGCCAAAAACAACAAAACAAACGACGGCAAGCACGAAAATAATCACCGAGCCGATCCAATAACCCTTATTTTTCATTTTTTATTCCTTTTTTGATATGTTTAAAAGATAGCAAATATTTTAACATTTACGATTTTTACAGTCAATCAGAGATTTTTCGCAGCATAAGCGAAGCCGTGATTGAATCCGTTTTGCTTGCGGTTTTCATGTTGTCTGATTTTTAAAAATCCAAAAGAGCTTCTTCTGCAAGAATTGCGCTTTTCTGCTGTTTTTGCTTTTGCTGAAGTCTAAAATCTTCAATGCAGTGCTTGAAAAGCTCCATGCAGACTCGTGCGTCGTCATCAGCCCGGTGCGCCGACTTTACTTGAATATTTAGCTTTGCCGCAAGATTCTGGAGAGTCCAGCTTGAAAAATCCTGATAGATAATCCGCGAGAGCCTTAGCGTGTCAACTGCGAGATTTGTCATTTTGCTTTTTCCGCAGTTTTCAAGCTCCGCGTTCAAAAATCTGATGTCGAACTGCGCGTTGTGCGCAATCAGAATTGTTTTTTTCGCCTCGGAATTCTCTGAAATCTTATCGTCTGACGGATTTTCAAGGAATTTAAGAAAATTTTCCGCGACAGAATGAAATTTTGGTTTTTCAAGCAGCATCTCGTCGGTTATGTGGGTGAGATTCGTTATGAAGGGCGAAAGTTTTTCGTCTGGATTTATGAGCGCGTCAAAAGTTGAAATCACGCCGTCCTTGCTGAATTTTACCGCGCCAATTTCAATTATTCTGCAGAAAAGAGTCTTATCTTCTGGATTTTCAGGATTTTTTTTATAAAGCTTGATTCCTGTCGTTTCTGTGTCAACCGCGCAGAAAACGGCTCCCGCATCAAAAGATTTCAGGAGCCGCTTGTAGTTAGTAATCAAGTGGAGACTTGATTTTTTCATCAGTTGCTTGCAAGAAGAGCTTTGATTTCCTCGGAAATCTTGTCGCAAACCGCAGCCGATTCTTTTTTCGCCTCGTCGAGAGTTCCTTTGACCTCAGTCCGAGAGTTGATGTAGAACTTGATTTTCGGCTCTGTTCCTGACGGACGCGCTGAAACGATTGTTCCGCCTTCAAGCACAAACTGGAGAACGTTTGACTTTGGAAGCGCGATTTTTG
Organism: Treponema sp.; assembly: GCA_034088785.1. Classification (GTDB taxonomy): domain Bacteria; phylum Spirochaetota; class Spirochaetia; order Treponematales; family Treponemataceae; genus Treponema_D. The sequence goes on along the minus strand of JAXDVS010000002.1, from coordinate 820 downwards.
ATTTTTCTGCCGGTTTTTCAGGATTGTAAGAAACGCTTTCCTGAATGTCGCGGATTTCAAGAACTTCCTTTCCGCCGAGAATTTTCAAGCCTTCTGTGCGGAGCTTTGTCATAATTCCTGCCATGACTTCTTTTCCAGCCGAGCCAGGGAAATACTGGGAAATCGCTCTGTCCTCAAAGAATCCGTATTCTTTCCACATATCGTCAAGATGCTCGAGAATCGATTTTCCTTTTGAAGCCCAGTAAAGCGTCATTTCCGCGCACATTGCAGCTGCAGAGACGCCGTCCTTGTCCATTACTTCTTTTTCGACTTTGTAGCCGTAAGACTCTTCAAGACCGAAAACGTAGTTTTCTGAGCCGTCTTTTTCGAATTCATCTTCGACAGCGGCAATCCACTTGAATCCTGTCAAACATTCGTGCATTTTAACGCCGAATTTCTTGCAGATGTAGTCGCAGAACGGAGATGTTACGATTGAGCGGATTGCTGCCGGGCTTGCAGGCATTTTTCCGAGTTCTTTTCTTGAAAGAAGAACGTACTCGCACAAAAGCGCGCCCATCTGGTTTCCAGAGACGAGAACGAATTTTCCGTCTTTTCCAGGAAATGCAGTTCCGAATCTGTCTGCGTCAGGGTCGGTCGCCATTACGCAGTCTGCCTTTTCTTTTTCGCCAAGCTCAACTGCGAGCTTAAGCGCTGGAGCTTCCTCCGGGTTCGGCTTTTCAACTGTCGGGAATGCGCCGTCCGGCTCTCTCTGCTGTGGAACTGTAATTACTTTTAGTCCAAGGTCGCCAAGAACTTTTTCTACGTGCATTGCGCCTGTTCC
>JAXDVS010000001.1:0-49567 GCA_034088785.1 Treponema sp. | reverse complement strand
CGTCTTCAAACCAAGAGCCGCAGCTTTCTTCTCCTCCAGCGGAAAAACCGCGTAGCCCGAAAGAAGCGCGCCAAGATTTCTGACAGCCTCGTCGCGCCTTGAGTCCGCCTCGTCAAGATTCGACACCGCCTTGTCCTGCAGAATCGCAGCCGTAATTGCGTCGCTTAAAGTTGTAAGCTCCGCTATCTGGCCTTTTAGGAAGGTGTCTTCCTGAGCCTTTGTGTCCGCGCCGAAAATGCGGATGATTGAATCCGAAAGCCCGTCCACCTCTGTGATACGTGCTGTTGATTTTACTTTGTTCATTTTTTCCTCCATGTTGAATTGAACTTATAAAAACTGGCAAAAAAATAAACAAAGCTCTTTCCGTGTTTCCGGGCGACACCCGATTCCCGCAAAATTGCAAGCTGTCTTTGAACGGCGCAATTCTGTTTATTTCCCTGACCGATTATTTAAAGATAGGCAAATTCTTGGAGAACGACAAACAAAATATGAATACGATTAAAAAACTGAAATCCGGCTTTCGTATTCAGTACGATTTTAGAATTCTGCAAAAACAACATTCGTACTCAGTACGATTTGCGGAATTTGAAAAAACAGCGTTTGTAGCCAGTACGATTCAAGAAAATTGCGAAAAATGACATTCGTACTGACTATGATTCAAGAAAATTACAAAAAACACGATTCGTACTCAGTACGAATAATGAAAAATGTGTGGGGAAGGTTCGTAGTGAGTACGAAGTGGAGGAAAGAAGTAATAAGTTCTTTTTCACTAGCAAAAAGAGTTATTTTCTATTAAAATTGACAATAATTGGAAATTTTAATATGTATATAGGCACGGTTTTAAAAAATATAAGGGAAGAGCAAGGCTTTTCTTTGCTGGAAATACAAAAGAAAACAGGCATAAAAGAAAGCCAGCTTTGCAGAATAGAATCAGGAATCCGTTTTCCTACTGACGACCAGATTTTTATTCTTGCAAAATTTTATAACATAGATTCAAATCAACTTCAGATTCAACGTGAAAGCGACAAAGTTTTAGAGATTATAAAAAACATTCCTAATCAAAGACAGGTTCTTGATGTTGCAAAGCAAAAACTGGAATCAAATGGAAATTATTTATCAGTTGCGGCAGATTCAATTCCCGGAGCAACAATTCCTCTTGAAAGCCGCAGATATATTGGTTGCAAGCAAAAACTGGTTGACTGGATTTTTGACATTATCAAAGAAAATACAAGCGATATAAAAACAGCAACTGATATTTTTGCAGGAACAGGCGTTATCACAAAAAAAATGCTCCACCTTTATCCGAATGTGATGATGAACGACACTTTATATTCAAACCATATCATTTATAAAGCGTTTTTCGAGAATTCTGAATGGAGCAAGGAAAAAATTGCAAATAAAATAAGCGAATATAATTCATTAAATCCAAAAGAAATTAACGACAACTACTTTTCAGTAAATTTTGGCGGCAAATATTTTGACTATGACAAGGCAAAACTAATAGGATTTATCAGAGAAGACATTGAAAATAGCAAATCAGAATTAACAGAAAAGGAATATGCAATTCTTCTTGCAACATTGATTTATAATATAGACAAAACGGCAAATACATTAGGGCACTTTGAAGCCTACATAAAAAAGCCGATAAAACCGACTCCGCTAAAATTAAAGCTGATTGATGTGCAGCAATTTTCTAATCTGCAAATTTTTCAGGAAGATTCAAACGAGCTTGCAAGAAGTATAAAGTCAGATTTGGTCTATATCGATCCGCCATATAATTCACGGCAATATTCACGGTTCTATCACGTTTACGAAACTCTAGTAAAATGGGACAAGCCGGTTTTGTCAGGAGTTGCGATGAAACCTCCTGCGGAAAATATGAGCAAATACTGCACTTCACAAGCGCCAAAAGCATTTTCAGATTTAATCGAAAATCTGGACGCAAAATATCTGGCAGTTTCTTACAACAATACATACAACTCAAAAAGCGGAAGCTCAAAAAATAAAATTGAACTTGAAGAAATAGAAGAAACTTTAAATGCAAAAGGAGAAACAAAAAAATTTACAAAAGATTATAGATTCTTCAATGCAGGCAAGACGGATTTGGAAAATCATCAGGAATTATTGTATATAACAAAGGTAAAATGAAAAAAATAAAGCAAATACGTTCACCGTTGTTTTATACAGGTGATAAATACAAACTGATTCCAGAACTCAAGAAATATTTTCCAGACAAAATTGATAAATTTGTTGAGCCGTTTGTTGGTGGCGGTTCTGTTTTCTTAAATATTGAAGCAAATGAATTTTATGAAAACGATATAGATAAAAACATAATTTCAATTCACAAATATTTATCATCTTTTGCAAATTCCGAAGATTTGTTGAATATTCTTCTTTCTAAAATAGATGAATACGAATTTTCTTGTTCATACAAAGGAAAAACAGTTCCTGATGAATTAAGAAAGAAATACATTAAAACATATTTTGCAAAATACAATAATGAATCTTATAAACAACTGAAAGAAAAATATAATAATTCTGACCGCACAGATATTGCAGATTTATATTTGCTTCTAATTTATGGTTTTAACAGAATGTTGCGCTTTAATCAAAAAGGAGAATTCAATCTTCCTGTTGGAAATGTAGATTTCAATCAGAATGTATTTGACTCCCTGACAGATTACATAAAACTTACTAGTAAAAAAAATCCCCATTGGTCAAATACAGATTACAAAGACTTTCTTTCAAATATCAATATTACAGAAAGTGATTTCATCTATCTTGATCCGCCATATCTAATTACTTCAAGTGAATACAATAAACGCTGGAATCAGAATGATGATTTTGAACTTTGCAACTTATTAGACGCTTTTGATAAAAACAATATTCGTTTCGCCATGTCGAATGTTATAGATTACAAGGGAAAAGAAAATACAGAACTATTAAAATGGGCTGAAAAATATAATATTCATTCGATAAAAAGCAATTATATAAATTATCACGATAATACAATAAAAACATTCAGGGAGGTTTTGATAACTAATTATGAGTGAAAAGAAATCAAGAAACGCAGAATATAAACCACTGCTGTATACAACGACTGTCAGAAATCCTGAAAGAATAAAATATAATCTTTATGTTCTGAAAAAATTTGAGAATCAAATTCTAACTGACGACCTTGCAACAAAAATCGTAGGGGAACTTATTAGTTACGGACTTTACAGACCTGTGAAAGTTTCCAATGAAGTAAAAAAGATTTGGAAAGAATCCTCATCAGGAGAATTTGCCACAAAACTGTTAGATAAAAATAATGTTGAAAAAATACAAAAAAATAATCCTCAAAAACATAAAGAGGCTGGTTTTGCTTGGGGCTATCCAAGCAGATTTGCAACTATTTTTGATTTAGCAAAGGAATTAGGTTTTGTTTATTTTAAAATTGGAGAAAAAATTGAGTTTTCAGAACTAGGAAATATTCTTGCGGCAATTGTAAAAGTTCAAATTACTGCAAACAATGAAATCTCTGTTTCATTTGAAAATTCTGAAAAGGAGCAGCAGGTTTTCTTGCAGTCTCTTGCAAGATCTCAAAGAAGCAATCCGTTTGTAAAAGTTTTGAATGATAATATTCCATTGCTTCTGTTATTGCAAACTATCAGACTGATTAATTTTAATGGCGGAAAAGGAATTTCGCGGCAAGAGCTGCCAATTTTGCTTTTTTGGAAAGACAACAATGCAAGCTCGCTCTATGACAGAATTATAAAACTCAGAAAAGAACACGGCTTTTCTCCAAGCGATGAAGTTATCATCGATATTTGCATAAACGAAATTATGGAAGGAAAATACAAGAAGTTTGAAGCAAAATCCATAATGCAAGATTACACAGATGAGTTTATCCGAAAAATGAGAATGAGCGGTCTTATTTCAATTCGTGGCGCAGGTCGTTTTATTGATATTAACCACAATGAAGATAATAAAGTTGACTATATTCTTAACAATTATTCCGACTACAAGCATTATGATGATGAATACGAATATTTTAAGTATATGTCAAAAATTGACACAGAACTTATCGCTCAAAAATCAGAGCCTGTAACGCAAGAAGAAACCAATGATTTGCTTTCAGAATGGCTAAAAACTTATAACTGGGAAACAATAAAGCTTGAAATGAAAAATCTTGCAAAACGAAAAACATCAAAAGATTCTGTATTGAAACTTCTTGCAGCCCCCGTCCGTTTGGAATTTTTAACAGCCTTAGCAATAAAATCTAAAATGGAAAAAGTTGTTGTAAAGCCAAATTATTCAAGCGATGATACAGGACTTCCAACTTCAACTGCTGGAGGAAATAAAGGCGATATTGAATGTTTTGAAAACGGCAACGGAATTTTAGTTGAAGTTACAATGTCAGAAGGCAGAACCCAAACAATGATGGAAATATGGCCGATTCAAAGGCATCTTGCAGACTTCATTGCAGAAAACAATTTTTCAGCCCAGTGTATCTTTACAGCTCCAACAATTTTTACAGATTCCAAAGACCAGATTGAATGGGTAAAAGACAGAAAAAATCTAACAATCAGAGATTATCCGATAGAGAAGTTTACAGAATATCTGGAAACGGCAGAAAAGTTGTATAAAGAATAGAACCATTATTCAACCAATTTTTATTGACGATGTATTTTAGGTTTATTACTTTCTACATATAAGTTATGTAATACAAAGGAGGACTTATGAAACTTATATGGGGAAATAATCCAGAATTGAAATTTATCAGTAATGATGAATATTACGAAGGCTTGGGACAATTGACAAATGATTGTTGTGAAATTACTTATGAAGAGAATTCTGTAACAGGCTCTTATTCTGATGTCTATAGAATAGCTTTTGATTGTAATCCACATAAATTAATTTTAGCATTTCAAGACAAACTAAGAACAGGAAACAGAATTAATTGTGATGAATATATTAGATACTTGGTAGATAATGGTGTATTTGATTATGATTCTTCATTAAAACTTGTTTTCAAAGATTACTATAAAGTACGAAATTGGATTCCTACACAATATCGAACAAGTTTTGATATTGGATACAATTCATTATAAAATTATTTAAAGAATTTATATTTTGACTTTGCGTTAGAGATTGTAGGGGCGGCGCAGCCGTTCCGAAGCGTAGCGCAGGAATGGAGCGTTAGCGCAACCCCGGAAAGCCCGGTCTGAGCCTGACTGCCTGCTGGTAGCCGGAGCGAAGGAAACGCCCAAAAACCTAAATGAAGAAAAATTATTTACAGGAAACTAATCTGATGGAAAAACTTGTCAAAAATAACGTGCGTTTTTTGTGACAAGAATCGTATGCAACTCTTTCCGCCTGAAAACTCACAGGGCTTTGTTTATGGAAAATTCCGCTTTTCTGTGCTATATTTAAAACCGACTGGAGGAAAAAATGATTGTTGTTTCATATTCTGACTTTTTTGCAAATCCGGATAAATTCAAAAACAGTGCCTCCCGATACGGACTGAAAGTCCTGCCGCAGGAAAAGCAAAAAAAAGTTTCCCGCCGGATTCAGAAAAAACTTGATTCACTTAATGCCGCAGCCGGGATGATTCCGAGTGAAATTGACGCTGAAAAAATTCTTGCTGTCCGGAAAACAGAAAAATGAAAATCCTGATTGATACAAATGTGATAATCGATGTTTTGAACAAGAGAAAAGATTTTTTCGAAGATTCTTTCAACACGCTGCAGGCAGTATTTGAGAGGCATCAGCCTTGCGTGTCTGCCCAGACAGTCGCCGACACCGTATATATAACAAGAAAAATTTTTCAGGATTCAGTGCAGCAAAAAAGTATCATAGAAAACTTTTTCGAAAGCTTTAAAATTCTTTCTGTAACAAAAAAGCAGATAAGGCAGGCGTTCAGCTCGCCAATGGCAGATTTTGAAGATGCGATTCAGGCTTTTTGCGCGAAAAACGTTGGGGCGAAAATTATCATCACAAGAAATATTCAGGACTATAAGCTTTCTCCTGTAAAAGCCGTTACTCCAAAAGATTTCTTGCAAAAATTTAAATGTTAGTCAGACTTTTGCGTTAGGGATTGTAGGGGCGGCGTAGCTGTTCCGAAGCATAGCGTAGGAATGAAGCGTTAGCGTAACCCCGAAAAGCCCGACCCAAGCGGAGGGCTTGCACGAAGCGAGGAAAACGCCCGAATAAAAAATTGGAATTGAATTGCTTTTTCTTTCCTATTTTCAAATTTTCTTTTTCTAATTATCATCGTCATTTATGAAAAATTACGAGATGGACTTGACGGCTGGAAATCTTGCGCCGAAGCTTTTGCGTTTTAGTATTCCGCTTGTTTTGACGAATATCATGCAGGTTTTGTTCAATATGACTGACCTTGCTGTTGTGGGGCGGTTTTCAGGACCGGATGCTTTGGGCGCGGTCGGCTCGGTTCCTAATTTTCTTTTTATTTTTACGGGGCTTGTAATCGGGCTTGGAAGCGGCGTGAATTCAATCTGCGCGTTTTTTGTTGGCGCGAAGAGCAAAAAGGACTTGTCGGAGACGATTCACACGGCTTTTGTAATCTGTTTTGTGTTCGGCGTGATTTTGATGGCGGCGGGCATGATTTTAGCGCGGCCGGTTCTTGTCCTGATGAACACGAAGCCTGAGCTGATTGACGGCGCGGTTCTGTATTTTAAGATTTATATGATTGGAATTCCGTTCGAGGCTCTTTTCAATTACGGAAACGGCGTTTTGAGCGCGGTTGGCGACACGAAGCGGCCTCTTTATTTTTTGACGGCTTCGGGAGTTGCAAACGCGCTTTTGAATCTCGTGTTTGTAATCGGGCTTGGAATGAGCGTTGACGGCGTTGCCTGGGGCTCTGTGATTGCGAATTTTCTTTCGGCGTTTCTTGTCTTGCTCGCGCTTTCGAAAGGAACAGGAGACGCGCGTCTTGAATTTAGAAAAATCCGCGTGAACTGGCAGAAGGCTTTGCGCGTTATAAAGCTTGGAATTCCTGCCGGCCTGCAGAATATGATTTTCGGTTTTGCGAATATGTTCATGCAGATGGGCTTGAATTCTTTTTACGCTGTTATGGTCTCTGGAAACGCGGCGGCTGCCAATGCTGACACTTTGATTTACAACATAATGGCGGCTTTTTATGTGGGCTCGGCGACTTTTATCGGGCAGAACTACGGCGCGGGAAAGAAAAGCCGCGTTGTGAAAAGCTATGTCTGGGGAACTGTCTTCTCGTTTGCGGTGGGGCTTGCGCTTGGAATCCTTCTTTTGATTTTTGCACGGGAATTCTTGTCGCTTTTTACAGACAGCGAGGAAGTCATTGCGTGCGGTCTTGAGCGCGTGAAGATTATGGCGTTTGCCTATTGCATTTCAGCTTTTATGGACAACTCGATTGCCGCTTGCCGCGGGCTTGGAAAAACTCTTGTTCCGTCGGTTATGGTCTCGCTTGGCTCTTGCGTCTTTAGAATCGTCTGGATTTTCACGGTTTTTGCGCATTTTAAGACTTTGCCGAGCCTTTTCCTGCTTTTTCCGTGCAGCTGGATTATCACCGCGGTTTTCGTGTTCTCGTATTTTCTCGTGATTCTTAAAAAAGCGTTCCAAAAACCTGTTCAAAATGTGTAAAAATCGCGTCATTCCGAGCTTGACTCGGAATCTGCGAATAAAATAGCTGCTGAATCCAAGCGACCTCGTGAACAAGTTCGAGTTCAGCATGACTTTTATTTTTTGAAAAAAATTCCGCATGACATTTGCAAATGAAAAATTGCGTCATTCCGGGCTTGACCCGGAATCTATGAATAGACAGATGCTGAATCAAGTTCAGCATGACATGCATTTTTTGAAAAAAAATCTGCATAACATTTGCAAATGAAAAGTTAATGTCATTCCGAGCTTGACTCGGAATCTGTATGGCAAAGCAATTGCAGATGCTGAAATAAATTCAGCATGACGGATTTTTTGAAACCAAGCGACCTTGTGGACGAGTTCGAGTTCAGCATGGCTTGTATTTTTTGAGATGAGTTCATTATGACGAAAGTAAAAAATTTGCATTGTGAATTATCGTTCAAAATCACTATAATCTTCTATTATGATTAAACTTGTTGCTTTTCTTGGAAATTACGGGGCTGAGTACGCTGGAACACGGCACAACGTTGCATGGACTTTTGCGGAGCAGCTTCCTTTTTACGATAGACTTTCTTTTCAGAATAAATTCAAAGGCGACTACGCTGCGGTGGAGACAAAAACTCTGGCCCAGTGGTTCGCAGACACAAAAATGTACGCGAAAAAGGACGGAAGCGCGCCTGTCGTTCCTGAAGACGCTCCCGACAAAATCTATTTCTTGAAACCGCTAACTTATATGAATCTCAGCGGGGAATCGGTTGGCGAGCTTGCGCGTTTCTACAAGATAAATCTGTCTGAAATTCTCGTTGTCCACGATGAGCTGGAGCTTCCGATTGGAACTGTGAGCTTGAAATGGAGCGGCGGACTCGGCGGACACAACGGCTTGCGCTCGATGAAGACGACTTTCGGAACAGCGGATTTCTGGCGGCTTCGATTCGGGCTTACAAAGCCTGTTGACCGCGACATTGCCGGCTATGTTCTTTCAAAATTTACGGCGGACGAGAACATAATTCTTGCGCAGGAATTTGCACAGACAAACGAGATGTTTGCGAAATTTCTTCTTTCAAACGATGAAAACCAGAAAAGAATTTTGCAGTCATGGACAAAGAAAAAAATCGTAGAGACAAAAAAATGAGATTAAAAGCGACAAATCCTCAAAACCAGAACCAAGATTTCAATCAGAACGGAAAAATTGCTTCAAATCCGAAAGAAAATTTGAATCAGAATTCGGAAAAAAGTCAGAATCAAAATCTTGCTGAATCCGAATTAAAATCTGAAACGAAATCAGAGACAGAATCAGAAATTGAAACGAAGTCTGAATCAAAATCGGAAAACGCGTTTGAAAAATTTTTCGAGACTGTAAAGGCTGTTCGCAAGGGCTGCCCGTGGGACAAGGACCAGACCGCGCTTTCGCTCCGCTCCACTTTTTTTGAGGAAACTTGCGAGGTTCTGGACGCAATCACCGCGCAGGATTCTGAGCACGTAAAGGAAGAGCTTGGCGATGTGCTTTTGAACGTTGTCTTGATTGCCTATCTTTTTGAGGAAAAAAATCTTTTTACGGTTGAGGACTCAATCAACGCGATTACAGAAAAGCTGATTCGACGCCACCCGCACGTTTTCAAGGAAAGCGAAGGCAAGAGCGAGATAAGAGACGAGGCGAAAACTTCCGAGCAGGCTTTGAGCCAGTGGGACAGAATCAAGGCGAATGTTGAGGGAAGAAAATCTGATTCAGTGCTGGACGAAGTTCCTGAGAATTTTCCTCCGATTTTGAAATCCTACAAAATGCTGAAAAAAGCCGCGAAGCTGAATTTTGAATGGCGAAGCATAAGCGAGTGCGCGGAGAAATTTTTCGAGGAGCTTTCGGAGATGAAATCCGCGCGCGAGGAAGTTCAAAGCGCGAAAAAATATCCTGATGAAAAGCCATTTTCCGTAAGCTCGGACTCGAACGAGCTGGACGCGGCGCAGCTTCATCTTGAGGAAGAATTCGGCGACGCGCTTCTTGCGTTCATAAATTACGGACGCTGGCTTGGAATCGACGCGAACGTTGCGCTTCAAAGGGCGAACAAAAAGTTTTACCGGCGTTTTACTTTCGTTGAGAAAAAAATGAAGGAAAACAATATTCCTTTTGACGAAAGCCAGAAAAAGCAGATGATGGAATGTTGGGAGCAGGCGAAAAGCTCAGAAAACTGAGCGCGGAACGTTATGGATTGCTTCGTCGCTCCGCTCCTCGCAATGACGAAGAAGCGTGTGGCTTTTTATGACGGCGTGCGGAAATCTTGAAACGGCGTTGTTTGACATCATCAGGCAAGTGTTATATATTGAAAAAAAAGGAAATGCCTGATTTCAATTTGGTCATCTCCACTTTTTGACTAAAAGCCGCTTGAAGTGTGTTAGACTAGGCGGCTTTTGTTTTGCTCACTACTTGTTTTTTAAGTAAGCAAGAACATCTATAACAGTGCTGATTACTGTGGCAACGCAAGTCACCAAAGCAATGACAAAATCACATGTCATAAGCGTTCCTCCCAAGTTAAAAAATCCAGAAAATCTGGTTTGATTTTGGGAGACGCCGCCTGAAAATCAGGACATTTCCAGCACGAATCTTAGCCTAATGTTTTTAGAGTGTGAATATCTAAATCCAGCCTCAGTTGTTTTTTAGCCTTTTTTTTATTATATTTCTAATATGAAAATTTTTAACGAAAACGAAGAAGAGAAAAAAGATTCAGAGAAGGAAAGCCCTCTCGCTGAAAAATTTTTGAAAACACGCCAGATTATTTTGAGCGGCGAAATAAATGAAGAAAACACTGCGAAAGTGATTCAGCAGCTTCTTTTGCTTGAGGCTGACAGCGACAAGCCGATTTATATTTACATTGACTCGCCTGGCGGCTCGATTGATTCAGGATTTGGAATTTACGATATTATCCGTTTTATAAACGCGCCTGTTTACACAATCGGAACTGGCCTGATTGCGAGCATGGGATCGATAATCTTGCTTTCAGTGCCGAAAGAGCGACGCCTTGCGCTTCCGAACAGCCATTATCTTATCCACCAGCCGCTGATTGGCGGAGTTGCGCGCGGAGTTGCGACAGACTTGGAGATTCAGGCTGAGGAAATTGCAAAGTCAAAGGAAAAGCTTATAAAGCTGATTGCGGCTGAGACTGGAAAGCCAGCCGAGCAGGTCGCGTCTGACTGCGACCGCGACCATTGGCTTACTGCGGACGAGGCTCTTGAATACGGTCTTGTTGGCAAGGTGATTTCTTCAAGAAAAGAACTTCAGGAAATTGCAAAATAACGGCTGTCTGCGCTGCGTGCGTTAGGGATTGGAAGGGCGGCGAAGCCGTTGTTTTGCGCAGGTTGAGCTTTGCCGAAACCAAGCAAAATAATGAAGCCGAAAGGCGGAACCCTGAAAAGCCCGGCGGCTGAGCCGCAACGCCCGAATTGTTTTTATGACTTTTGGAATTACGGACAAGATTGTTGACGATATTATTTTCGCGATGGAAAATCAGAACAGCTTGTTCGTTTTTGATGCGGAAAAAAATCAGGTTGTCGCGATTGACTCGGAAATTGTCGCCGACGACTTGGTTGAGCAGGAAAAAGGCTATGTTCTTCCGGTCTGGGAGCCGGAGGATGGTTTTAAACTTTTGGAAGATTTTACCGGAACGCTTCAAAACGCGAAAATCCGTGCGGAGCTTAGGCAGATTCTTTCAAACGGCAGGGGGGTGTTCAAGAATTTTAAAAACGCTTTAAAACGGTATCCGTCGCTCGAAAGATGCTTTCACACGTTCAAGACAAGGAAAATGCGTTCTGTCGTTTACGACTGGTACAATTCACTTCGCGAAAACTGGGGGCTTGAGTCGTTTAGTTTCAGTCAAAATCAGGAAGACTCGAACGATTTATTAAGGCAGGATTTTCAGTTCAGCGAGTACAATCCAAAAGAGGATGCGGATTGCATTGCCAGAGAGGCAGGTGAAATTGCGGAGGAGATTAAGGATTTTTACCCGGAAAAAGTCGGTTTGGCGATTGGCCAGCATTGGCTTCGCAAGTTTAATGATTTGATTTCTGACAGCTGCGGTTTTGTTTGCCGCACAACTTCGGATGACTTTGCCGGATGCCTTTTGTTTTCTCTTCCAAAATCGATAGATTCGGAATCTTGTGATTCAAAATCGAAAGATTTGAAATTGAAGAATTCAGAAGTTTCTAAATCGTCAGATTCAAAATCTTCAGATTCCAAATCGACAGATTTGAAATCCTCAGAAAATCAGAACGAAGCGGCTTTTTTTACTGCTTGTTTTGTCAATCAGAATTACCGCTGCATGGGAATTGCCGCAGAGCTTTTTTTTAGCTGCGTTTCCCTTTTGAAAGAGCGCGGAATTCACTGGTTTATTATTGCCGAAACATCTGTCCCGGAATTCTTAGAACCTTTGTTAAATCGTTGCGGTTTTGAAAAATCAGGTTCAGTTTATCTGGCTCATCTGGCAGACAATTAGATTTTTTTATTTTTAGGAGCTTATTTATGGCATTCAGACGTGGTTTTAGACGCAGCAATTTTAGACAGAACAGAGAAATCAATCTCGATCAGGCTGCAGCTTATCTTCAGGAAGTTGTTTCAAGAGTAAAGGCAAATCCTGATGAATTTGAAGCGCTCAGAAAAGTATTCAAGAAAAACGTTCCGCTCACAATGAGAAGCTGGGTTGCGGCTTATCTTTTGAGAAATTCAAGCGGCTCAATCGCTCATTTTGGATTCCGCAAGGAAAGAGACGAGAACAGAACTGAAAGAGATTTTTCTCACAGAAATTCACAGCGCGAGGAATCGCCAGTTTCAGCGGAAAATGTCTCAGAAAACGCTTCGTCAGCTCCAGTTTCAGCAGAGCAGCCAAGAGAACGCTTCACACGCGTTGAGATTGCTCCAGAGCAGGCTGCTTCAATTTTTGTTGGAGTCGGAAGAAACCGCCGTGTTTATCCGCGCGACTTGGTGGGACTTTTCATCAGCGTTGCAGGAATCGAAAAAGACAGAATCGGAAACATCAGCGTGCTTGCAAATTATTCTTTTGTCCAGCTTTACAAGGAAGACGCGGACAAGGCAATCAGCGCGCTTAACGGATACAATTTCCGCGGCCGACCGCTTAGCGTAAGCTATTCACGCCAGCGCGACGACGAAAACGCAGGCGAGGCTGAAAAAGCTGAGTCTGCGCCAGTTGCGGAAAAAGCCCAGACAATCGAGAATTACGAGAACAACGAGCCTGTTCCGAACGTTTCAAACGCGTCGGCTCCAATCGCTGACACTTTCACAAGACCAAACAGCGACACAGTTGCTGAGCAGGCTGCATTTGCGAAAGCTCAGGCTGAAATGACAGACGAGGAAATCTTGGCTGCGCGCCGTCCTCGCTCAAGCTCTTCAGCGGACGTTCAGTAATTTTTTTGAATGAAGTTCGAAAATTATTTTCGGATAGATTCTGAAACAAGTTCAGAATGACAGCTTTGAAATTGATTTTTGCCGCGTTCGCTTTGAGTGATTTTGCTTTCGGTTTTGAAACGCAATGAAGCTCAGCGAAACGCGGCTGTTTTTTGCATTTCTTTCTATATGATAAAAGTTCTTCACACCGGGCCCTTAAAAGTAAACACGCTTGTTGTGCCGCTTGCGGAAAATTTTGTTTTTGTTGTTGATTCCGCTTGCTGCCATTTTTCGCGCGACTCCAATTTTTTGACCGACTATCTCAATCAGAATAAGCTTGTTCCTGTTGCGGCGGTTTTGACCCACGGCCATTTTGACCACGTTTCCGGGCTGAAATCTTTGCGCGCGTCTTTTTCAAATCCTCCGGTTGCGATTCATAATGAAGACGCGAATTTAATCGGGAAAAATTCAGGAATCGAGCAGGAGAAAGGGCTTTGTCAGATGGGCTTCGACGTTTTTTTGCCGTTTGTTTCCGATTTGCCTGACGCGGACTGCTTTCTCGAAGACGGAAAATCGCTTTTTGATTCTCTTGGAGACAAAATCTCCGAAAATTTTTCTGATGAAAAAAATAAAATCGGCGGAGAATCTTTGAAGAAAATCTTGGAGAAACTTTCTGAATGGAAAATTCTCCACACGCCGGGACACACAAAAGGAAGCTGCTGCTTTTACAATTCCGCGGAGAAAATTCTGATTTCAGGCGACACGATGTTTTTTCAAAGCTGGGGAAGAACTGATTTGCCGGGCGGAGACGAGAGAGAAATCCACAGAAGCCTTGAAAAAATCCTTGAGAATGTTGCGGGCGACACGCTTGTTTTCTCAGGGCATGACAAGCGCGAATTTTTGCTTTCTGAAAATTTCTAGAAAAATCTCATTTCGCCTTCGTTTTTTGCAGGCGCACTGAACGGCTGGAAAAAAATATTTCCGTCGTCGTCATTTAAAATCGCGATGTGGCTTGTTTTTACGCCGTCTTTTCCGATTGAGACTAAGGCGAACGAATTCGGCATTCCGCCGCGCGGAAGAGAGCAGCTTCCCGGATTTAAAATAATCAGTTCCTTTTCTTGAATCTTCTTTTTCTGGACTGCCGCCAAATGCGTGTGACCGTAAAAAATAATGTCCGCGCCTTTCTTCGCTTCAGCAAAAGCCAAGTCTTTTGTGCCGAAATAGACGTTGTAGCTGTGGCCGTGCGTCATAAAAATTTTTTTGCCCGAAACAACGGCTTTCGCTTCAATCGGAACTTGAATCAGCTTTCGCTCGTCTGTCAGAAGCGGAATTGTCGAGTTGTCGCCGTTTCCATGAACAAAAAAAATCGCTCCGGGAATAAAATCCATCAGCTCTGAGTCAAGATGCGCTTCCTCAAGAATTGAAATCAAGTCCGGCATCCCGTCTCCGCAAAAAAACAATGCGTCGCAGCCTTTTCCAAAATTATAGAGAATATTTTTTAGAATCCACGGTTTTCCATGCGAGTCTGAGACAACGAGAATTTTTGAATTCTGGCTTTCCGCAAGTTTTTTGATTGAATTTTCATCTCCAAGCGCAAAATTTGCCTGCTGAACTAGCTTAACCATAAATTATTCAAAGATAAAATGATTTATCGACTGCAAGCCGGTTTCGCCGTCGATGTAATGCGTGATTGTCCTTTTTCCGCCGAAAAGCCCCGAGACAAACGCCGAAAGATTCTTGTATTCTCTTGGATTTTCGGGACGCATTTCTGCCATCGCCAAAATTGCCGAGTCCAAAAGTCCGCACAAGTCAAAATCTGGAATAAATTCCGCCGCCTCTGTTTCCGCCGTGAGATTGTCAGATTTATGCGCGTAGTCAAGAACAAAATCCGCAGTCGCTTCCGAGCCGAGAACGTCATCCTGCGAGAAAAAGCTGAAGACAGGATAAGGAAGCTCTTTTTCATCGGAATTGTCCTGAAGTTTTGAAAGCGCGATGTGCATTCCGTCAGGCGCGCCGAGAATCAGAATTCCAGCCGGATTTTTGTCTTCAAGAAGATTAACGAGCGAGCTTACGCGAGCCTTTCCCGCAGCCATAAAATCGTTCGGATAGACGAAAATTGAGACAAGCCCTAATTTTTCCTCGGTTTCAACTCCGAAAGTCTCCGTCATATGGCGCGTGATTTTTTCTATAGAATTTTCATCGTTGTAGCCGTAACCAAGAATCAGAATTATATTTTTCCCATTTAGATACGCTTTTGTTTGCGCGTCGAGCTTTTTTAGCTTTGAAGGCTCTTTGTTCTGCGCCTGAATCGAGCTTGCTGCCTCCTCAACTGCGAGACGGTTCTCTTTTTTGCAGCCCGAGAAAAAAACAGGCAGAAATGCCGAAAGCGAAGCTGAAAAAGCCAATGCGATTTTTGCTTGTTTAGAAATTTTCATAATGCGAACATTATAATGCGGCAGAAAATTTTTTGAAATAACATTTTTTTAATGGAGAACGCGGTCAGAATAACAAGTTTTTTTTGAGAAGCCTTGTTCTAACCGATAATATTTTGAGTATGAAAAAGATTTTACTTTCTGTCGCTGCATTTTCAGTTTCGGTCGCGGTTTTTGCGCAGGCTGGACTTGAAAATTCGGCGAAAAATAATTCTCCTGACGGAAATTTTGGAAATTCGGGAAATTCAATTTCGGAGATTTCAAAGACGGAGAACAAAAACGATTCCGGGAACAAGAATATTCCGAAAGAATATCGCCTTTCTGTTGAAGACGCGGTGAGCCTTGCAAAGGAAAACAACGTTTCGATTCAGCGTTCGCAGATTACTTTGGACGCGGCTTTGCGGAGCAAAAATCATTCCTGGAACAGCGTCAGCCCGACTTTATCGCTTGGAGCTTCAAGCTCTGTTCCTCTGGATTCTCTTACAGGCGGCGACCAGAAATCTGACTACGCGGCGAGCTTCGGAATCAGCGCGACGGCTTCGGTTTCGCTTTCCGCAAATCTTTACACGCAGATTCAATCGGCAAAGCTTGCTTACGAGCAGCAGAAAATCACTTTTGACGACGCGGTTCGAGAAATTGAGCTTAGCGTGCGGCAAAGTTATTACGGCCTGATTTATGAAAGCGAGAACATAAAGCTTCAGGAAGAAAACCTGAAAATCGCGAAAACTCAGTACGAGAACAATCTTCAAAAATACAATGCCGGACGACTGAGCGAAGTTGACGCTTTGAGCGCGGAAGTGAACTACAAGTCGAAAATTCCGACTGTGGAGAACGCGAGAATCACCTATCAGAATGATATGGATTCGTTCAAGCAGGTTTTGGGGCTTATGATTGGCGACAAAGTGGAGCTTTCAGGCTCTCTTTCGGACTGTCTTTATCTTGATGAGATAAAAGTCGAGCAGAAAGATGTGAAATCCTCAAAAATTTCATTGCTCGAGTCAAAAATCGAGTCGGCGAAGAATTCCGTTCTTGACAAAAGATTCAGCGCGTTTGCTCCGAGCTTGAACGCGTCTTTTTCATGGCGGGACGCGAACTGGTACGCTGGCTACGACGGAACTGCTCCTGACGCTTCAAAATCCGCGAGCCTTTCTTTGAGCGCGTCGATTCCTCTGGACGGAGTTCTTCCGTGGTCGTCAAAAAATGACGCGGTTGACAGCGCGAAAGACACTTTGAAGGATTACGAGCTTCAGCTTGACGATGCCTACAAGGACATCAAGCGGACAGTTGACGCGAGCCTGCGCTCGATAAAGCAAAGCCAGGAGGCAATAAAATACAGGCAGGCGAACGTTGCGCTTGCGCAGAAAACCTACGATATGACAAGCGAGGCTTACAGCCGGGGAACAAAAGACTTGCTCACGCTTCAAAACGCGAACAACACGCTTTTGGACGCGCAGGTTTCTTTGAACAGCGAAATTTTAACTCTTACGAGAGCGATTTTAAATCTTGAAAACACAATTGGTGCGGAATTTGGGAGCTTGACGAAATGAAAATCAGAAAATCATTTATTGTTGCCGGAATTGCGGTTCTGGCGGTTGTTTTGACGGCGGTTTATGCGAACACGGTTGGAAAATCTTCCGGAAAACCTGGAATGGCAGGCGGTCCTGGAGGAAGAGGCGGACGCGGCGGAAACGGAGCAGTTGTCTCTGTAAAGACGATGACGGCTGAAATCAAGACTCTGCACGGATATGTGAACACGAACGGCGAGGTTGAAAGCCAGAATTCTGTCTCGGCCTTTCCTGACATGGGCGGAAAAGTGATGTCAACATCGGTAATGCTCGGCTCAAGCGTAAAGAAAAACGAGATAATCGCCTACGTTGACCCGAGCGAGCCTGGAACTTCGTACAGATATTCTCCAGTCTACGCGCCGATTTCGGGAAGCATAATCTCAACTCCACTGAAAAACGGAACAAAAGTCACGACGAGCAGCGCGATTGCGATAATCGGAGACATAAACAATCTTCAAGTTACGGCGAATGTGCCTGAACGTTACGTTGCGGTTCTGAAAAAAGGCCTGAAAGCTGAAATTTCCGTTGAGGCTTACCCGGACGTGATTTTTCCTGCGACTGTAAGCCGTGTTTCGCCGGTTGTTGACGCTTCAACGAGAACAAAGGAAGTGATTTTGACTTTTGACACTCACGACGAGAGAATCAACGCCGGAATGTTCGCGAAAGTCAAGCTCTACACAGAGGATTATGCGGGCGAGGTTGTAATGCCAAGCGACGCGCTTGTTCAAAACGGAGATGAATTTTTTGCCTACGTTGTGAATTCTTCTGATGATTCTAAAACTGAAAATGTAGAAAAAGGCGGCGGAGACAACAGAGGAAAAGATGGACGCGACGGCGGAAATGCCGGAAATAATGAAAATAATAATGGCGGCAACAAAAATGAAGGCGAGACAGTTTCTAAAGTCAAAGTTGAAAAAGGAAACTCCGTTGACGGCTACGTTCAGATTTTAAGCGGCGTGAAAGCAGGCGACAGAGTTGTTGTTCAGGGAATGTCAAGCTTGGGCGAAGGCTCAAAAATCCTCGACATCGAAAAGCAAGGCAAAAAGAACTGATGGATTGCTTCGCCTGGACTTTGTCCGAGGCTCGCAATGACGTGTGGCTTCAACTCGCGAGAACTTGCGTTTGCGGTTTGCGACGGAAATCTCGTCATTGCAAAAGCTAAAAAAACTCGTCATTGCGAGGAGCGGAGCGACGAAGCAATCTGATTTTAATCTGAATTGCAATCCAAACAACGTGCTTCACCAATCGAAAGAATTTTATAATTTTTGAACTGAGGAAACTATGTCGATTTCAAAGAAAACTCTTGACCATCCGGTTTTGACATTGATTGTCTTTGTCTTGCTTGGAATTATCGGTCTTTTTACATTGAAAAATGTTGCTGTCAGCTTGATGCCGGACGTTGACTCGCCTTACATCAGCGTGCGCACAACTTACACAAACGCCGGCCCTGAATCAGTCGAAAAAAGCGTCACGAAAGTTCTCGAGGGGCAGCTTGTCTCTTTGAGCGGCTTAAAGTCGATGACTTCAACATCTTCGGAAGGCTCTTCTTCAATCAGCCTTGAATTCAACTACGGAACTGACTTGGAAAGCGCGACAAACGACATCCGCGACAAAATCAGCCGTGTGACAAAAAATCTTCCTGACGATGCAGGCTCTCCTTCAATCTTCAAGATGAGCGCGGATGCAATGCCGATTATGAGAATCGCAGTCCGCGGAAACCGTTCAAACGACGACTTGAAGATAATCGCCGAAGACCAGATTGTTGATTTGCTCGAGCAGGTTGACGGAGTTGCCGAGGCGAGCGTTTCCGGCGGAAGAGAAAAAATCCTTCGCGTTGATGTCTCTCAGAACAGGCTTCAGGCTTACGGACTTACAATGGCGAATATCTCGTCGGCCTTGTCAAAGCAGAATCTGGAGCTTGGCGGCGGAAAAATCAACGAGGGCGACACAGACTATACAATCAGAACGACAGGCGAATTTTCGAGCGTTGAGGAAGTCGCCGACACGATAATCACGACAATCGACAATTACGTTGTGCGTTTAAGCGACTTGGCGAATGTTTACATGGGCTTCAAGGACAAGACAAGCGAAGTCTACATCAACGGGCTTCCGGGAGTTTACGTTTCAATTACGAAGCAGTCTGGAAAAAACACAGTTTCAGTCGCGAAATTGGCGCGCGAGAAAGTCGCTGAAATCCAGAATCTGATGCCGAGCGACGTTGTCCTTGAAATCATTTCCGATGATTCAGAGTCAATCAACGACACAATCTCGACGCTTTTGGATTCTGCCTATTCCGGCCTGATTCTTGCGGTCTTGATTTTGTTCCTCTTCTTGAAATCGGGAAAATCGACCTTGATAATCGCAATCTCGATTCCTCTTTCAATCATAATCACGCTTCTTGCGATGAATTTCGCAGGAATCACTCTTAATATGATGACTTTGACAGGACTGATTCTCGGCGTTGGAATGATTGTGGACGCGTCAATCGTAATGATTGAAAATATCTACGTTTACAGGACGCGCGGTGCAAAGCCAAAAATTGCGGCGGTTCTCGGCTCGCAGGAAATGCTGATGAGCGTAATTTCCGGAAACTTGACTACAATCTGTGTATTTTTGCCGTTTATCTTCTTTATAAAAGACTTGGGAATGACGGGCCAGATGTTCAAGGGAATTATCTTCACTGTTGTAATCGCGCTGATTTCCTCCCTTTTTGTCGCGATTTTCCTTGTTCCAGTTCTGGCTGGCGTTTTTCTGCCGCTCACAAACCGCGTTGAAAAGCCAATCCGCTTCAAGCCGCTGGCGAAATTCTACGAGATTCTTGAAATGCCGATGACTTGGCTAACAAAAGCGTACAGAAAAGGCTTAAAATCTGCTTTGAATCATCGGGCGGTAACTGTGATTGTGTGCGTGAGCGTTCTTTTGATGTCGTTCATTTTGATTCCGACTTTGAAAGTCAATATGATGAACAACGGAACTGACTCCAGCGTGACGATGAATCTGACTTTGCCGAACGGAACGCCTCTTTCCGAGACAACCGCAATTCTCAAGGATTTTGAGAGAATCGTAAGCGAGGAGATTCAGGGCTACACAACCGTAATCACTTCAATCGGAACAGGGCGGACTTCAAGCACGAACAAAGGCTCAATTCAAATCAACCTTCCGAGCGACACAAAAATGCAGATTGACACTTCTGACACCGTGCAGAACAAGCTCCGAAAATATTTCAATTCGTATCCGGGGGCGAAATTCTCGTTCAGCCAGGGATTCGCGCGGCAGATGACAGGCTCGGAATTCAAAATCCGCGTAAGCTCTGACGATTTGGACACAGCGATGGACATCGCCTCTCAGCTCCGCGAGGTTATGGAAAGCATTCCAGACGTCGGCGAGGTTTCAATCGACACAGACCGCGGTCTTCCTGAAATTCAGGTTGTGATTGACCGCCAGCGCGCTTACTCGTTCGGAGTCGATGTGACAACGGTCGCAAAGGAGATAAACTACGCGATAAACGGCGTTACGGCGACAACTTACCGCGAGAACGGCAAGGAATACGACCTTATCTTGCTTTACGACACAGGCGACAGAAAATCGACTTCAAATCTCGAGCAGATTTACGTTAAAGGCACAAACGGAATGGTGAGCGTGGCGAACTTTGCGGAAGTCAAAAAAGGACTCGGCCCGGTTTCAATCAAGCGCGAGAACCAGACAAGGCGGGTTACAGTTTCCGCAGACAAAAAGACTGACCGAAACTCAACTGAAATCATTCAGGACATAAAAGACGGAGTCGCTTCAAGCTTTATCGTGCCGGAAGGCGTTTCAATCGTGTACGAAGGCGCGTGGAAAGACACTCAGGATCAGGGAAAAACTTATCTGATGATTGGAATAATGGCGATTCTCCTTGTTTTCGGCGTAATGGCTGGAACTTACGAGAGCTTCAAAGCTCCGATTATCAACCTTACGACAATTCCTTTCTTGATTATCGGAGTTGTGTTCATCTTCAAGTTTACGGGGCAGGCTTTCAGCATGACAAGCGCGGTTGGAGTCATCATGCTGGTCGGAATCGTTGTGAACAACGGAATTATCCTTGTTGACTACACGAATCTTCTGCTTGACCGTGGCTATAAAATGAAAGAGGCGTGCCTTGAAGCCGGAGCAAGCCGTCTGCGCCCGGTTCTGATGACGACGCTCACGACAATTCTCGGAATGATTCCGATGTGCTTTGCCACCGAGGGAAGCGCGGCGATGGTTCAGCCGATTGCGGTCGCGGTAACTGGCGGCTTGACCTCATCAACTTTCGTGACGCTGTTCTTTATTCCGGTTCTCTTCTCTCTCGTGATGAAAGAGAAAAAACGCGAGAAAAGCAGAATCGAAATTCTTTTGACAGACGAAAGCAAGTAAGTTGATTGCGCCGGCTGGAAAATTCTGTTTGGCAAAAACTCAGGCAGAATTTGTGCGGCAAGGCGATTTTCTTTGCTTTGTCGCGCCGTCCGTGGCGCACGATTTTCAAAAAGGAGATAGAAATGATTCGTTGTGAGATAATTGCAAATCAGTCGGTTCAGGAAGAAATCGTGGTTCTTTTGGAAGAATACATTCCCGACTGCCTCTACACGATAATCCCGACCGTTACAGGCCGCGGAAAAAACAGCTACAAGCTTGGAAACTCAACCTGGCCAGAGACAAATTTTATTCTCGTCTCCTATGTTGAAGACAGCAAAGTCAGCATTGTCCGCGCGATAATAAAAGCCGTAAAAGAAAAATTCAAAGGCGAAGGAATCAAGCTCTTCTGCGTAAACGCGACGGAATAGAATAAAAAATGCGAAAAAAGCACATTCCTGTAAAAAAACTTTATTTTCTGATGAAC
The DNA here is from genome assembly GCA_034088785.1 of Treponema sp. Taxonomy (GTDB): domain Bacteria; phylum Spirochaetota; class Spirochaetia; order Treponematales; family Treponemataceae; genus Treponema_D. The sequence continues at coordinate 27,706 of JAXDVS010000001.1, read as the reverse complement.
AAGGCTGCTGGGACTGTCTGCTCAACTGTGAGCGACCGGCGGCAGACTGTCTACGAGGCTTTTCCGCAGGCGGTTTTGACTGACGAGAACGGCGCAAGGCTTCATTCAGTCGGGCGGCTTGACGCTGACACCGAGGGACTGCTTCTTTTTACGAACGACGGAAAACTCAGCAATTTTTTGACCCGGCCTGAAAGCAAAATCGAGAAGACTTATCTCGTTGTGCTTGCGTCGCCAGTTTTTGGTTACGAGCAGAAAAATTATTTTGAAAAAGCTGCGGCTGGGCTGATTCTTCCGGCTGAAAAAAAGGCTGGCGAGCAGAAAAGCGGCGGGGCTAAAATCTCGTGGCGGAGCGAAACTGAATGTGAAATCTCGTTGTGCGAGGGAAAATTCCACGAGGTCAAGAGAATCTTCCGCGCGCTAGGAAACGAGGTCAAAAATCTCAAAAGAATAAAATTTGCGGGGCTTGCTCTTCCTGCAGATTTGGGCAGAGGCGATTTTAGGAAATTGACGGCTGAGGAAATCGAATATCTCGTCAGTCTGCAGATGACGAATCAGGAAAAAGCGTTTGGACAGAAATCGTCATTTTGACGAATGTCGAAAAAGTGTCAGGTAAACGAACGTAGAAAATGTGTTATGTCGGCAATCGTCACCGTGACGAATAGTGAAAAAGTGTTTGGACAGCAATCATCACCGTGACGAAGTGCGAAAAAGCATTTGGACAGCGAACGTCATCATGACGAAGCGCGAAAAAGTGTCAGGTCAACGAACGTCATCATAACGTTTTGCAAAAAATATTTTTCTCGCAGGCGTTGTCTTTCAGTTCATATTTTTTTATCACACGGATTTGATTTTGCTGCGAAAAATTTCTTAATGGGAGCAGTTCGCTTTTCGCGGGCGTTTTTTGTCATTTTTGAAGCTGTTTTCTTTTTTTGTCTCCGCCGGAAGTTTTATTCTTTATTTCAAAATTTTCCATTCTTCATTCTTAATCGGAATTTTTAATTTCTCATTTTTCATTGAAATCAAACTAAGAACCATTCCATCGCGAAAACTACGGCGCAGCAGACGCAGGCGACTGGAAAAAGTCCGGCTCCAAGCCAGCTTAAAATAATTCCGAGGACAAGCGCGGCGGCTCCAGCTAGCGGTGTCTGCGTTGCGTCCACAATCGCGGGAAAAGTCATCACGGAAAGCGTGACGTAAGGCACGTAATACAAAAACGAGCGCACAAACTGGTTTTTTATCGGCTTTCTGATTAGGGTGAGCGGCAGAACGCGAATAAGGTACGACACGAACCACGCCGTGAAAATGTAAATATATGGATTTCTCATAAAAATTTCCTTTTGGTCAGATTTGAAGAAAGTTGCCGTTATTTTTCTTCCTCTTTGACAGGCTTTAGAATCGCGGCGGCGGCTGAAATCAGCAGCGTTAGGATTATCGTCTTTGTGCCTGAGCTGAGCCTGCTCAAAAGCGGCGCAACGGAGCAAATCCAGCTTAGCGCGAAGCTCAGCGGAACGATTATTCTGATTGCGAGATTCTTTTTTGCCGGCGGAATTATGATTGCGATGAACATTCCGTATAGGGCGACAGAAAGCGCGCTTACCGCACGCTCGGGGAGCGAGTTTCCGGCGATGATTCCGAAGTAAGTTCCGATAGACCAGAGCAGAACTGCAACCGTCATCACGCCGTAGTTGTATGCGGGCTTGATTTTTCCCGGACGCGCGATTGTGACTCCGAAAATCTCGTCTGTGATTCCGAATCCGATTAGAAGACGATGGACAAACGATGTTTTCTCGCCGAATTTCTGGCTTAACGCGCAGCTCATCAGAAGATAGCGCGCGTTTACGGTCAAAGTTATCAGCGCGACTTCAAGATAGCTTGCCGCGTTCTGGATTGCGGTGAAAAGCGCGTACTCGCCCGCGCTCGCAAGGTTGAAAAAGCTCGCGATAAATCCCTGAATCGGAGTGAGGCTCGCGTGCTTTGCGATTATTCCAAGTGAAAATGAAACTGCGAAATATCCAAGTCCGATTGGAATTCCGGCTGTAAGCCCTTCAAGAAAAGTTTTTGCGGCAGAATCATGCTTAATTTCGATTTTTGACATAGCGCATACTTTATCACTTTTTGAATTTTAGTTGAATGGCAACTATTTCTGAGGCTCTGCGACTTTGATTTCGTCGTCAAGCGCGAGAGACGCGAGCTTTGACGCGAAAACGCTTTCGCCTGTTCTTTGAGTCTCGTTCTGGCCGAGCTGGCTCTGGAAGAAAAGCTGCTTCTGATTTTTTGTCTCGATGCGCTTTTGGGAAGCCGCCTTTGCCGCAAGCAGAATTTCGCTTGCCTCGCCAGAACGAACGTGCAGAGCCTGAGCGATTTCAGCTTCCTGAGCGTTTGCAAGGTTTTCGAGCGTGGAAAAAGTCTTTATAAGGATTTTCTCGCGTTTTTCGCCGACGTGCGGCAGCCCGATAAATGCGGAAACAGTGTTTTCTTTTGTCCGAAGATTCTGGTTTCGGCTTGTCGCAAAGCGGTGGGTCTCGTCTCTGACTCTCTGCAGAAGACGGAGCGCGTCGCTTCTCCGCGGCAGGCAGATTGGCTTTGACGCGTGAGGCCGCCAGATTTCCTCGTCGCGCTTTGCAAGTCCTGCAATCGGAATGTCAAGGTCGAGCGCCTTCAAGATTCCGTCAACAGCGTTTACCTGGCCGATGCCGCCGTCAATAAGAATCAGGTCTGGAAGCGGCTTTTTCTCGTTTGCGAGCCGTGAGTATCTTCGTGAGGCAGCCTCGCGCATTGACGCAAAATCGTCGATTACGCCGTTCGTGGTTTTGAGCCTGAAATATCTGTAGTTTTTCTTGTCTGGATTTCCGTCCCAGAAAGAGATAAGAGAAGCGACCGGAAATTTTCCGCCGATATGCGCAATATCAAAGCCTTCGATTCTGTGAGGAAGCCGTTCCAGTCCGAGAAGCGACTTTAGCTCGTTCAGCGCAGGCGTGTCGCCGCGCTCTCTCATTCTTCGGATAATATCCTCTTTTGCGTTGTGCTTCGCCATTTCAAGAATCGCCGAGTCGCGCCGGTGCTGAGTGTCGGTCGAAGAGATTTTTATGATTTGCGTCGCGGGTTTTGCTTTTTCTGCGTTAGCGCTGGAAGCGGCGGCGTCAGCCGTTGCGGAACGAAGCGGAGCGGCGTGGAGCAATGGAGCGTCAGTGGAACCGCGGACATAGCGACCCGCGGAGCGGGAAACGCCCTGATTTTCCTCATTTTGATTTTTCAGCAATTTTTCATTTCCGTTGCTTTTGCCGTCATCGCTTTTCTTTGTTTTCAGCGATTCTTCATTCTGCATTTCGAATTCTGCATTGGAGAGAGAAAACTGCCCGAGCCATTTTGCGAGAATTTCCGTTGCGTCGTCGTCGCTCACGTAGATTTTTGACGGAAGCGAGTTGTCGCCGGAATAATATTTCGCCGCGAATTCCTCGAGAAGCTCGCCGTCGTCAGCAAGGCTTTCAACTTGAAAATTGTCTCGCCCGGTGAGCTTTCCGCCGCGGATTTTAAGCACGGTAAAGCTTACAAGCTCGCCTTCCCGGTAGTGCGCGATGTAGTCCTTGTCCTCGCCCTCGAAGTCCTCGACGATGTTCTGGTTCTGCATAATCGTGAGCGCGCGCAGTCCGTCTCTCAGTCTTGCGGCTTTCTCAAAGTTAAGTTTTGCCGCCGCGTCCTTCATTTCCGCCGTTATTTTCTGGACAGCCTCGTCGTCTTTTCCCTTAAGTAAGCCTTTGATTTCTTCGATAAATTCATTGTAGGACTGTTTATCGATTTTGCCGCAGCACGGAGCTTTGCATCTTCCGATGTGGTAATACATGCACGGAGTCTCGCGTTTTTTTAGCGTTCGGCAGTGCCTTACAGGATAAATCTTGTAGAGCGTGTCGATGAAAGTGTCGAGAGCCGTTGCGTCAGGATAAGGTCCGAAATAAGTCGAGCCGTCGTGCCTGATAAGCCGTGTCTTGTAGAAGCGCGGAAATTCCTCGTTCGTGATTTTGAGCGAAGGATAGGATTTTCCGTCTTTTAACTGGATATTGTATCTCGGCGAATATTTCTTGATTAAGTTGTTTTCAAGAAGAAACGCTTCGTACTCGTTGCTTGTCGTGATGTACTCGATTGACTTTGCGTTTGAGACGAGAAGCTGAGTCTTTATCTGCCGCTCGCCCGAAAAATACGAAGTCAGCCTGTTTTTCAGGTTCTTGGCTTTGCCTACATAGATGACGGTGCTTTCCGCGTTCCGCCACATATAAACGCCGCTTGAGGAGGGGGCTTTTAACGCAGTTTGGTGAAGAGTTTCATAATCTGGGTTATTAGTGTTGTTCATATGATTTTTTCAAAATTAAAAATATTTTCTAGGATTCCAAAAGATTTTTCGGAAAGTCTATCACAAAAAACGCTTGTAAAAAATCAGTTTTTGCCGGTTCATAAAGATTCAAATTTCAAGGGCGTTCCTGCCGCCGATGACCACAATTTCCGCAGAATCAGTTTTTCAAGCTGTGCCACGGATGGCACACAAAGCAAAAAAAATTCTGAGTTTCTGAAAGAAACTCGTTATCGACAGGATGTCGAAAGTTACGCTGACGCTCCATTGCTCCGCTCCGCTCCGCAACGGCTAACGCCGCCGCTACCAGCGCTAACGCGGAATAAAAATCCATCCGTGCGGCGGAACTTTGCTGCTGTTTTGATTGCGTTCTTCGCTTTTGTTCCGCTTTTCGCGGCGCAGAAAACGCTTGTTCTCGGCGGCGAGAACGGCTGGAAAAACATCTCCGAAATGGACGGGCTTGCGCTTGGAAAAGGGCAGTTCGGCTACGACGCGATTGTGCTTTCAACCGCCGCGCAGAATGCCGACGCAAGCACTGATATGCTCGTCACTTTTGACAACGGAAATTTTTCTGACAAGGCCGGAAACTACAAAATCCTTGAAAACAGCCTTGTCTCAACCGCTGACTCTGTAAAAGGCGACGGCGCGGCTTTAAGCCGTGGCAACGGAAAAGGCCTGACCCTGCGCGGAAAAGACGGCTCTTTGTTCGGCTCGGAAGGAAATTCCGGCTCGTTTATGATTGAATTCTGGCTTTGCCCGGCAATCGCCGAGAACGGCGAGACGGTTTTCTCGTGGCGTTCGTCTCTTAACTACAACAATTACGCTGAACATCAGATGATTAGCGCGATTATGAGCAAGAATCATCTAGTCTGGACTTTCAACAATCTCTTTTTCGGATTCAAGAATGAGAAAGTGATTCTTCAGGGAATTTCAAACGTTGTTCCGCAAAAATGGAGCCGACACACAGTCTCTTTTGATGAGGAGAACGGAATTCTTGAATATCTTGTGGACGGCCGCACGGAAGATTTGGTCTACGTTACAAAAAACGGGCACGAAAGCGGCGAAGTCTGCAATCCTGTTCTTGGAAAAAAGGCTTCGCTTGAATTCTGCGGGGCTTACACTGGAAAAATCGACAACATCAGAATCAATAGATATTCCTACGGAAAGGAGCTTGCCGACGTTTTCACAACCGGGAACGAAAAATACAAGATTGACGGCGGAAAATTCGTGACAGAGCCGATTCTCGTCTCTCATTCTGCTGTGATGAAAAAAATCGACGCGCTTATGAGCGTTCCTTCCCAGACAGACGTGAAATTTTATGTGCGTTCAGGCGACAACTGCTTTGGCTGGACAGATTCCTATCCTGAATGGAAAGAGATTGTCCCGGGCGAGGATATTTCCGATGTTTCGGGGCTTTACTTTCAGGTTTCTGCGGAGCTTCTTCCAGACGGCGGCGCTGAAAAAACGCCTGCAATCACCGAACTTGCAATAAAATACGATGAGCAGGACGAGCCTCTTCCGCCTTTCTCTGTTCTTGCGAACGCTGGCGACGGAAGCGTGACTTTAAGCTGGAGCTACTCTGTTGACGACAGCGCGGGCGGCTATCTCGTTTATTACGGAAACCGGCCGGGAGAATATTTGGGACGAACCGCAGTTGAGGGCGCGTCTCCTGTAAAAGCCGGAAACCAGTCTTCAATCACTTTGAGCGGGCTTCAAAACGGAAAAATTTATTATTTCGCCGTTGCCGCATATTCTAAGATTGATGGTAGAATAATAGGAACACTTTCAAAGGAAGTTTACGCAAGACCTAGCTCAAGACTTGCAAAAAAATAGAAAACGAGGAGCAGACGAGAAAATGGCAGACCCGAATCTTTTGTTGATGCGCGCAAAATCAGCAATGCTGGCCAGAGATTATCAGCTGGCGGCAAAATATTATAAAACTTTGATTTCCGAGAATCCTGACAATGTTGACTACAAAATCCAGCTCGGAAATCTTTACGTCAAGGCAGGCGACGACGACCAGGCTTTTGACGTTTTCCAAGTCATCTTGAAGTCTAATCCTGAAAATCTCACAGTTCTTATGGCTCTCGCTGGAATCAACCGCCGTAAAGAGCGTTTTGACGAGTCTGTCGCTGTTCTGGAGCAGGCTCTGCTTATCTCTAACAATTCTCCAGAGGACTTGGCGACAATCAACTATAATCTTGGATTCACTTACCGGCAGATGGGCAACAATGATGACGCGCTCCGCTGCTTTGAGAATGTAATCGCTGAAAATCCTAAAGACGTTCTTTCCTACAATCATCTGGGCGCAATCCACGCGCTTCAAGGTGACCAGCAAAAAGCGATTGAGGCTTACCAGCGCGGCCTCCAGTTTGACCCGAACCATCCGATTCTCCATTTCAACATTGCGAGAAGCTACGCTGAAATCGGCGACACAAAAAAAGCACTTTCTCATTACGAGTCGGCTCTCCGCGCAAAACCGGGCTGGCTTGACGCAATCGAGGAATACGCGAATCTTCTTTTGAAAGACAACAAAGTAAAAGAAGCCGAGGACACAGTCCAGAAGGCTTTGAAGCTTAATCCTGACGATGTGAAAATGCACACTTCAATGGGAAATGTCTACAACCGAAAAAGCATTTTTGACAACGCGGAAATCGAGTTCAAAAAAGCTTTAAGCGGCAACGATGAATATAAGCCTGCTCTCACAGGACTTGCACATTCGCTTGAAAAGCAGGGAAAGCACGCCGAGGCAGCCGAGACAATCAAAAAAGTCTCGCGTCTTAATCCTGACGATGTCGCAATCATAAAGCAGTCGGCGCACGTTCTTCTTTCCGCGAATTTTCTTTCAGCCGCATACGAGAAAATCAGCCGTCTTTGGGAGATAAATCCGAACGACCCGCAGACAATCAGCCTGCTTGCCCAGTATTACATTGGAAAAGGCGACGAAGGCAAAGTTGAGAACTGCTTTGACAAAATTCAGCGTGTTGCGCCTGACTATAAAGATATTTACCGCGACTGGGGAACGAGATATATCCAGAAAGGCGACACGCAAAAAGCTGAGCAGTATCTGAAAACCGCAATCCAGCAGAATCCGAAAGACGCAGAGTCGATGATGTATCTCGGCGAGATTTATGAGTCAACAAAACGCCCGGAAGACGCGCTTGCAATGTACAAAAAAGCCAGCCGCGCGGATATTTTCAACGAATTCTCAAAAAAAGAAGCCGAAAAACTTGAGGAAAACGGTATAAATACTGGCATTGCTGCCGGCATAAATGACATAAACGCGGGATTTGTCGCGGGCGAAAGCGATTTGAATCCTTTAAATCCTTTTGCGGATGAAAACAATCCTGCTTCGTTCATCGTGAAAAAAGCCGAGAATCCGAGCCTTGTTGACGACAACAAACTGCCTGACTTGCTCAACGACACTTCAAATCCGCTCAACGATGATTTTGCGCAGTTCGAGAACAAGACCGTCGGCGAAATTGAAATGGCGAGCGACAACGACTTGCTCGAAAAAAATCCTGACGAGAATCTTCTTGATGACGATTTCGGCAAAGATTTTGGAAACGCTGATTCTGAGTCATCGAATTCTGAATCAGCAGATTCTAAATCAGCAGATTCTGAATCAGCAGATTCTGAAAATTCCGCTTCCAAAGACGAAAATCTTCTTGATGAAAATCCTGCGGCAGATACAGATGAAAAATCCGAAGAAAATGAAGACGGCAAAAATCAAAAAACTGTCGATGAGGATTTTGACTTTGAGCAGTTCGGAATGGAAAAGCTCAAAGACGAAAATTCCGAGGAAATTTCGGTCGCTTCGATTGACGATTTGATGCAGGAAGAGGAAGTGAGCAAAGGCGACAAGCCAGCCGACATTGAAGAGCTTGTTGACGACGGTGCGCCGCTTGACGAGGAAGACGAGCCTGAAATCGAATTTATTCCTGACGGCTCTGATTTTTTGGAAAACACCGACGAAAAAGCGGAAGAGATTTCCGAGCCTGAAAACCGGGATACCCGGGAGACCCGGGAAAAGCCGGCGAAAAATCTTCAAGAAGACGATTCTGATTCTCAACTTGATGATGAGGACGAGGAAACTGACGCTCCTGAAATGCTCGACTATTCAAACTGGAAGCCTGATTCCGAGGATAAAAATTCTGAAAAAAGCGAAAAGTCTCCGTCTGAACTTTCCGACGAAATCGACTCTCTTAAAGACCAAATAAAATCCGCTTCTGAAATGGCGGAAGCTGCGAAAGATTCTGCGGAAAAGCTTTTGTCAAGTTTTCAGGACGAAATTCCTTTTGATGACAATCTGCCTGAGAAAGAGCTTGCTGACGATTTTTATGTTGAGCCAGAAAATTCCGAAGAAGCCGATGATTCTGAAGATGAGCCTGAAATCTTGGACGAGCTGGACGAAAATCTTGAAGAGAATCCAGCTGAAAATGATGAGAATCTCGGAGATTTGCCTTCTGAATCCGACGTGAATCCTGATTTTCTTCCTGAGGAAGATTCTGTTTCTGAAAAAGAGGAATTTGAAGCCGCTGAAAAGCCTGCCGACGAGCTTACGCCGGAAGAGCTGATGATGAAGCGCGCAATCGATATGCTTCCTGATATTGTCCGCGGACTTGAAGACCGCGCGATGTTTTTCAGGTTCAAGAATTATCTTGAAATGTTCAAGTCGCTTCGGAAAATGCTTGAATATCTGCCTGACACAAAGCGCGAGGAATTTCTTTCAAGCGAGAACAGAATTTTGCTCGACTACATTATTTCAAAGCTCGCTGGCCGCCCGGGACTTTTCGCGACGGTTCAAGGCTTGTTCAGTTCAGGAATAATCCACGAGAATCCTGCGCTGAAAGGCTCTGACAATAACGGCGTTGAGCTTGCAAAAGAAGTTTTCGCAAATTTAAGGCGGCTTTCAGATTGTCTTGACGACGAGACGCTAAGAATCGCCCTGAATTCAAAAAACGACGAGCTTCTTAGAAAACTGTAGAAAGTTTGTTTAGAGCGAGGTGTGGTTCGAAAATCAGTGTGAGCAGAAAACTGTTGAAAGTCGACCAAAACACGTCATTCTGAACTCTGCAAGTCATTCCGAACTCGAGTTCTATTGAACTCGCTTTGTTTCGGAATCCATAATGAAACTTCTGCTTTCTGAACAAAATTCAGCGAGCTAGACGTGTACCGTAAAAAGTTCGCCTGAACATACTGGTTTTGAACTTTGGAACAGCATAGTTTCGGCGTTAAAACTAATATGATTTTGAATCTTTGAATAATCAGTTCCCATAATTTTCTGTGAAAAAGAACGGCGGTCATCTTTATAATCACGATGGCCGCCGTCTTTTTTTTGTTCTCGTTTTTATATTCTGAGAATTTTTGAGTTCGTAATTACTTCGTTTCCGTTTCCTGTAATCAGAACGTCATTTTCAAGGCGCACTCCGCCAAGTTCCGGGTCGTAAAGTCCCGGCTCAAGAGTCACGATGTTTCCCGGCTTGAAAACTTTGTCTTCGCTTGCGCGCGCTGTAACAAACGGAGCCTCGTGAATTTCAAGCCCGATTCCGTGTCCGAGAGAGTGCGGCATTGCGCGCTTTCCCTTTGCAAAAACATCGTCTGCGGCTTTGCTCGCTTTTTTAAGCGACTCGCCCGGCTTGTAAAGCTTCAAGGCTTCCGCCGCGGCTTTTTCAACGAGCGAGAGAAGCTCTTCCTGCTTCGGCGAGAGCGGACCTTTTGCGACTGTCAAAGTTGTGTCGCTTGTGTAGCCGTTGTAGACAACTCCAAAGTCAAGAATTGAAAGTCCCTGAGCCGGCCACGGAGCGTCTGTGTAGCCTGGAAAAGCGTGGATTGCGAAACTTCTTGAAGGTCCTGCCGCCAAAGTGTCGAATCCTGTGCGCTCGCAACCGCATTTTCTAAGCTCGCTTTCGATTAAAAGAGCCACGTCCATTTCCTTGTGAAGCCAGTTTTCCCTGATTCCGCGCTCGATTTCCGAGATGATGTGGTCTCCGACGCGGCAAGCCTCTTTTGTACATTCGATTTCGTACTCGTCTTTCTGTGAGCGAAGCTCGCAAACGTAGTCGTGCGTTGAATTCTCGCGGCAGAGAACGTCCCAGCCTTCAAGCGCGTCAACATATTTCAGAAAAAGCGGATAAGGCGTTTCAGGCGCAAGCTCGACTTTTAGTCTTGTCGATTTTATCTTGAAAGATTTCATGACTTCGCTTACCGCCTTCAAATTTCTCCGCTCAAACTTTGTATATGGAAGAATTTTCACATCGACTGCGCGCTGTTCCGCAAGATTTTCGTCCCACGGAACGAGAACGCATTTTCCGTCCGATGTCGCAATAAAAATCGCGTCTGACGGATGTCCTGTAAAATATCTGACTGCAGGAGTTCGTCTTCCCTCAGTGTCCTCAAAAACTGCCGCTGTGATTCCGTTCTGAGCCATATACGAGAAAAGTTTTTCGCGTCTGGCTGAAAAAATCGCCTTGATTTCATCTTTTGAATATTCTTTCATAAAATCTCCTTTTGAATTTTGATTTTTTCTATTTCCTTTTTAATTTTTTGACTATCAATTTAACGATTTCGTCTTTTGTAATCAAAAGAAGCACGATTCCGGCCGCTCCGTAGACAAGAGACGTGAGCAAAAGCGGCGCGCCGAATCCAATCAGCCTGCCGTGCTCTTCAAAAATCGGGACAAGCGCGTTTCTGACAAAATAAGCCGGAACTGCCGCAATCAGCGAAAGAACGACGAGCTTTAGCGCGTACAAAACTGTTTTTCCCGCGACAAATTTCACGTCAAGATTTCTGTTTTTTCTCATCAGGATAAAAAGAAGAACCGTGTTTGCAAAGCTTGCGATTGAAAGCGCGAGCGCGATTCCGCCGCCCCCAAACGGAGAAGCAAGCGCGAGGGCAAGCGCGATGTTCACCGCGAAGCCTGCGATTCCTGCGAATGTCGGAGATTTTGTGTCGCCCTGAGCGTAAAAAGCCGGCGAGATTATCCTGTTTACGGCAATAAAGAAAAGTCCTGCGATGTGCCATTTGAACGCCGAAAGCGTGAGCAGAACCGACTCGTCGCTGAATCTTTTTGACTTGTAGACAAGCGAGATTATCTCTTTTCCGCAAACAAGCGACAAAAACGTGATTGGAATCGAAATCAGAGCCATTATTTTTGCCGATGAGACAAGCATTTTGTTGAATTCCTGCCAGTTCTGATTTTTTGCAAGCCCGCTCAAGTCCGGCAGAATCACAGTTCCGATTGAAACCGCGAAAATTCCAAGAATCAGCTCCTGAAGCCTGAGCGAATATTGAAGAGACGAAACGATTCCTTCTCCGGCGCGGCCTGCCAAAGCCGTCGAGACAACGTCGTTAAGCTGATAAGCCGCCATTCCAATCACCGTCGGAACAATAAGCTTCATAACGCGGCGCGTTCCTGCGTTAGAGAAAGCCTTTTTCAGCGAGACAAAATGGAAATTCCAGCCGGTTTTAAGCACGAAAGGCAGCTGGAACAAAGCCTGCACGCATCCGCCTGAAATCACGCCGATTGACATTGCGCGCGCCGCCATCTGCGAGCGTGTTTCCGGGGCAGCGTCCGCGCCTGAAAATTTTATCAGAACCGGAGTGAGAATGTAGGTTGCCGCAATCACGACCGAATTGAAAAGAACCGGCGTGAATCCGCTAGGCGAGAAAATTTTTACGCCGTTTAAGACGCCCTGAAAAAACGCCGCGATTGAAATCACAATCAGATAAGGAAACATTATCCGCGTCAAAAGCGAAGTCTCCAGAATCAGAAAATTGTCGCTTCCTTTCAAAAAAATCTTTACGATTAGCGGCGTGAAAATCATTCCAAGAACGACCACGCAGGTTGTCAAAAATGTAATCAGCGTTATTGTCGCGCTTAAAAATTCTTTCGTCTTTTTTACGGACTCAGAATCTTTGTCTTCAAGATAGCCTTTGAAAGTCGGAATGAACGCGACCGAAATCGAATTCTCCGCGAAAAGCCGCCGCAAAAGATTCGGAATCATAAACGCGATTCCGAACGCGTCCGCAAATTTTGACGTTCCAAGGAAAGCCGCCTTTGTCATTTCGCGCATAAGCCCTAAAATCCGCGAGCAAAGCGTGAAAAACGAGAGCGAAAGACCCGCTGACAAAAGCGATTTTGATTTTTTATTTTGATTTTCGTTTTTTTCTGACATAGCAACTAGATTAGCACAAAATCGAAGCGGTGAGAATTTGGATTCTTTAAGAGAATTTATTTCTTGGAGAGTTGCGGCTTGAATGAGTTAAAAGCGAAATTACGCGGATTCAAAGTTACGTTAATTCAAAATCATTCGGATTCGACTTTTCTGACGATAGAGCTGAAAAATCTGAAAAAATTGGAAATGCCGTAAAATAAAAATCACACAGATTCGATTTCACTAAAAAAAATCCAAAAATCCAAAAATCTTGCGGAATAAATTTCAAATTTCTCCAAATCGAAAAAGCCGTGTTGCCCGGGCGGTTTTGTTTTTTGTCTTCCGAGGTGGAAAATCGGAAAAAATTGCATTATACTTGGCTCTATGGCAAAAAATACAATTCCAGAGCGAAAAGATGTTTCAGAGTCAGACAAATGGGATCTTTCGACATTATACAAGTCAGATTCAGACTGGGAAGCGGATTTGGCTTCAATTTCATCTCTTGCAGAAAAAGTTGTTTCATATAAAGGAAAACTCGGCGAAAGTTCAGATTCGCTTCTTGGTGCGCTAAAAGCAAACGAGCAGCTCGAAAAAGTCATCGAGACTGTCTACACTTACGCCTCTTTGCGTCACACTGCCGATGAAAGCGATTCTGCCGGACAAAATATGGAAGGCCGCGTTATGATGGCTTACACGCAGGCAGAAAGCGAGACTTCATTTTTTTCTCCTGAGCTTATGGCGATTCCAGATGAAAAAATAAATTCGTGGCTGAATCTTCCGGAATTTGCGGACTATAAAGTCTTTATTGAAAAGGAACTTTACGAGAAAAAACACATTTTAAGCGAAAAAGAAGAGCGGATTTTGTCTTTGCAGGCGGAAAGCTCCGGTACTGCGGAAAAAGCTTTCAGTTTGCTGACAAATGTCGATATGACTTTCAAGCCAGTTCACGTTGACGGCGAGGAAAAGCCGCTAACTCAGACGACGTTTTCAACTTTTCTGCACAATCACGACAGAAAAGTGCGCGAGGAAGCGTACAAAAATTTCTATGCGGAATTTACGAATCATCAGAACACGATTGCGAGCCTTTACGCGGGCAGCGTGAATCAGGATGTGTTTATTGCGCGCGCGAGAGGCTACAAGTCTTCGCTTGAATCCGCGCTTTACGGCGACAAAATTCCTGAAAGCGTCTACAAAAATCTGATTGAGACTGTTCACAAAAATCTTCCGGATTTGCACAGATATTATTCTCTCAGAAAAAAAGTCTTGGGCTTAAAAGAGCTTCGCCATTACGATGTTTACGTTCCTCTTGTTGAAAACTGCCAGACAAACACGACTTATGATGAGGCGGTTGAGATTTGCCGGAACGCTCTTTCTCCGCTCGGAAAAGACTACACGGACATTCTCTGCGGCGGACTGAAAGGCGGCTGGACTGACCGCTACGAAAACAAAGGCAAGAGAAGCGGAGCTTTTTCTTCCGGGGCTTACCGCGGCTATCCTTATATTCTCTTGAACTATAAAGATGACTCAATCCGCGACTTGTTCACGATGGCGCACGAGGGCGGACACTCGATGCACACTTACTTCTCGAAAAGCAGCAATCCGTTTATGTGCTACAACTACACGATTTTTGAGGCGGAAGTCGCTTCAACTTTCAACGAGGAGCTTGTCTTTGAATATCTCTTGAAAAACGCGAAATCAGACGAGATGAAAAAATATTTGCTTTCAATGCGCGCGGACGATATTCTTGCGACTTTGCACCGGCAGACGATGTTTGCGGAATTTGAGCTTAAAGCGCACGAGCTTGTTGAAAACGGAACTCCGCTCAACGCTGAAATTTTGCGGAAAATCTACCGCGAGCTGCTTGTCCAGTATTTCGGGCCTGAAATGGTCTTTGAAGAAAATTCTGATATGGAAGGCCTGAGGATTCCTCATTTTTACGGCGCGTTCTATGTCTACAAATATTCAACTGGAATTTCCGCGGCTCTTGCTTTGGCAAAGCGCGTTACAACCGGCGGCGAAAAAGAGAGAGACGACTACTTTAAGTTCCTGAAGAGCGGCGGAAGCCGTTATCCTCTTGAAAGCCTTAAAGTTGCGGGCGTTGACATGTCGTCTCCAGAGCCTGTTCAGGCCGCGCTTGACGTTTTCAAGGACATTGTCGCCCAGCTTGAAAAACTGCTTTAATTTTTAGACAGTTAAAAACTTTTTGTCATTTCTGAATTTATTTCAGAATCTTAAAAAATTTAGCGGATGAATTTCTGGCTAAGTTTGAGAAAGCATAAGGTTTTTAATTTTTAGACAGCAACAAAATCGTAGATTCAAAAATCGTGGATTTTGAAATCGTGATTCAGAATCTAAAATTCAAAATCGAAGATTTGAAATCTTAGTTTGGAGAAATTATGGAAAAGTCAGAGTTTGTTTCGATTCTTCAGAAAGTGCCGAAAGCCGAGCTTCACATTCACATTGAGGCGGTGATGAGCCGCGAGACAATCAAGAAGCTTTACTTGAAAAAAAACAGCGCTGAATTCACTGACGACGACATGGCAAAACTTTTTGACTATTCCGATTTGAACGGTTTTATTGCGGCGTTTCTGAAAGTTCAGGATTTGTTCACTTCTGTTGACGATTTCGACCTGATTTTTGATGATTTCAAGAATTATCTTCTGCAGAACGGAATTGTCTACACGGAAGCTTTTTTTGCTCCGTCGGCGTTCATAAAAAAAGGCTTCAAATATGAAGAGATGGTCTGCAATTTTGAGAAGAATCTGAAGAAAATCAAGAAAGAGACTGGAATCACAGTCAAGCTGATTGGAGACGTGAGCCGGACTTTTGGGCTTGAAAATGCGGAAAAAAATCTTGAAATGTTCAAGAAAAATTTTTTTGACGGATTTATCGGAATCGGGCTTGGCGGCGCGGAAAGCAAAGGCCCGTCAAAAGATTTCGGCCCTGTTTTCAATGCGGCGTTGAAATCCGGCTATCACGTTGTGGCGCACGCGGGCGAGGACTGCGGTCCTGAGTCGATTTGGGACGCGTTGAAAATTTGCCATGCGGAAAGAATCGGGCATGGAATTACGGCGGTTCAAGATGAAAATCTGATGAAATATCTCCGTGATGAAAATATCGCGCTTGAAGTTTGCCCGACGAGCAATGTTTTCACAAAAAAATACGTGAAATCGATGGCTGAACATCCTGTAAAGACTTTTTACGAGAAAAAAGTTCCTGTGACGCTTGCGACCGACGACCCGATTTTTTTTGGCGTTGAGCTTCTGGACGAATACTGGAATCTTTATTCGGAACTTGGCTTTAAAATGGAAGATATTAAGAAAATTATTCTTGCGGGCTTTGAATATTCGTTTCTTTCTGATTCCGAGAAAAAATCTTACGAAAATTCCGTTGAAGAAAATTGGAAGTAGAAATTGGCGGAATTTGAACTTGGAGAATTTTTAAAGATTCAAAAAACTGACGGCTTTAACGATTTGCAGGCCGGAATGTTGTACTCGTCTTATCTCAAATGGGCGAATTTTGTGATTCCGGGATTTTCTGAAAACGAAGCCTGCTACGACCGTTCTCTTTACGATGATTTCAAGTTTTACACAGACGTGAAAATCAGCGGACGGAAAGATTTGCAGTCGCTTTTTTATCTTTCTGCGGCGGAAGCTGCTGCGGACAATGTGAAAACGCTTTACGGCGGAATTGACTTTGCTCTCTGCGAAAAATGCGGAAATCCTGCGGAATTTGCGGCTGCAATCGACGATGTTAAAGCAAAATTCAGCGGCCAGACAAAAATTCTTCCGGTCTTGATTTTGAACAGCAGCGTTGAGAACAATCTTTTTCTTGCGGAAACTTTTATTGAGTCCAAGAAATTTGACGGCGTTTTTCTTGGCGGCAGAAATTTTGTTCATCAAGATGAAAAAACTGAGTTTTACGCGAAGATTTTTGATTCCGCGCGCGGGTCAGGTTTGAAAACCGAAATCGACTGCCTTGAAATTGAATCTTCTGATGAATTTTATTTTGCGCTTGAAACTTTCAAACCGAATTTTGTGAAAGACACTTTTGATTCAATCTGCGACGAAAAATGCTTGGATTTTATGAAGCGACAAAATGTCTGCATTGAGTTCAGCCCTTATTTTTCTTCCGCGTCAAAAGACGAAAAGCTCAAAAAGTACAGATTTATGCGAAAACTTTTCGATTTTGGCGTAAAAGTCAGAATCTGCACCGCGAGCCTCGTATTTTTGAAAAGCTCGCTTTCCCAGTTCGCCGTTGACTTGTGCAATTCAGGATTTTTCACGAAAGACGAAGTTTTAGGATTTTTCGGGATTTATTGAAAATTGGTGAAAATTCTTGAACTTTTTCGCGAATATTTGAAAATCAGAAGAAAAAATGATAATGATTCTTTGAATCAGGAATTCTTGGAATCAAAGATTCCTGAAATCAGAAAAAGACAGTTTTTCTTGCAGAAAAATATTTTGGCTTGGAAAAAAAACTGGCAGAAATCGCTTTTCTTGAAAAAATCGCTGGAAAGAAATGATTTTCTAACAAAAAAACCGGCTGAAATGAATCGCTTTCTCTGGAAAAAATTGCTGGAAAAATGTTTTTTCTATAATAAATCTCCTGAGAAAATACTTCGTTTTCCAAAAAATATTTCCGCCTGAAAAAACTCTCTTCCATAAAAAATGCGGAGAAAATCTCTGATTGATTGCAATTAAGCGGCAATCGGACTTTTATCAGAAAGTTCTCCGCAAATCTTAAAGTTTTGTTCTGTTTTTCAGTCGTGTTTATTTCAGATAAACCATCAGAAGCATAATGTCGGAATTTCGGATTCCTGAGATTCTGCTTGCTTGCCCGAGCGTTAGCGGACGAACCTGCTCAAGCTTCGTGCGGCTTTCCGCGCTCAATGCCGGAATTTTTCCGTAGTCAAAATCAAGCGGAATGTGGAATTTTTCCATTTTGTGCATTTTCGCGATTCTCGCATCCTGCTTTTGAATGTAGTATTTGTATTTCGCGTCTTCCTGCGCAATTTCCCAGACAAGCGGCGCGAATCCCGGATTTTCAGCGTTCGGGTCTTTCAGCAGAATTTCTGCCGCCTCGTCAACCTGCTGGTATTTCAAGTTTACTGCGTCAAACTGCGCTTTTGATTTCAGCCCGACCTTAAACGCTTTTTCCGCAAGCCGACGGTCTGCCGTGTCGTGGCGGAGTTTTAGGCGGTATTCCGCGCGCGCAGTGAACATTCTGTAAGGCTCTTTTGTTCCGAGCGTAACCAAATCGTCAATCAGAACGCCGATGTAAGCCTCGTCGCGTCCGAGAATCAGCGGCTGCCACTTTGGAATTTTCCTGAAATTTTCTTTCCCCTGCGATTTCTGGAAATCTTCAAGAACTTTGTTCACTTTGTGGGTTTCATTTTGAGAAATTTCCGCGAAATGCTTTAGCTCTTCCTCTGAAAAATAAGGCTTCGGCTGGAAACAGCCTGCTTCCGCGCTTGCAGGCATTTGACCGAGATTTGAAGTCATCTCGCACAAGTCTCCGCAAAGCTCCTTGTGCGCCCGCGCGTAAAGTCCCGCGTTGATTCCTGCCACAAGTCCTTGTCCTGCCGCTTCCTCATAGCCCGAAGTGCCGTTAATCTGCCCTGCGTCAAAAAGTCCGGCTACGCGCTTTGTCTCCAAGCTCGGAAAAAGCTGCGTCGGCTCAACATAATCGTACTCGACTGCGTAGCCCGGCCGCGCAACGTGGCAGTTTTCAAAGCCCGGCAAAGTCCGCAAGAATGAATCCTGAACTTCCTCCGGCAAAGAAGATGAAAGTCCGTTCAGATAAATCTCGTCAGTCTGGAGACTTTCCGGCTCCACAAAAAGCTGATGACGCTCGCGTTCGGCAAATCTCATAACCTTGTCTTCAATCGAAGGGCAATAGCGAGGCCCGACTCCGTGGATTTTCCCGGAATAAAGCGGAGAACGACCTATATTTTCTCTGATAATCTCGTGCGTTTTTGAATTTGTGTATACGAGATAGCATGGAACTTGCGGCCGCTCAACTTTTTCGTCATCAAAAGAGAACGGAACAATTTCCTCGTCCCCAGCCTGAACTTCAAGATTTGAAAAATCGATTGTATGCCTTAAAATCCGCGGCGGAGTTCCAGTCTTTAGCCTTCCTGTCGTAAATCCGAGCCTGTTAAGCGACTGCGTAAGCCCAAACGCGCCTTGCTCGCCGATTCTTCCGCACGGAGCGTCGTATTCGCCGATAAAAATCCGTCCGCCAAGAAAAGTTCCCGTTGTCAAAACGCATGAGCGCACTGGAATCACTCTTCCGCGCTCCGTCACAACCGCGGTGATTTTCTGCCTTTTTCCCGATTTTGCGGCTTCGGTCAAAAGCGAAGTTTCCGCGTGCTCTCCCGGAATCTGGCCTTTTTGAAGGCTTTCAGCCGGCGGCAATTCCGTTTCAGACTCAGTCGTCAAAATGTCAACAACCGTGTCCATCAAAGTGTAAAGATTTTCAGTTGTCTCGACCGTCTGGCGCGCAAGCGACGAATAAAGCAGCTTGTCCGCCTGCGAGCGAGGAGCTTGAACCGCAGGCCCGCGGCTTTTGTTGAGCATCCTGAACTGAATCATCGACTTGTCGATAAGTTTTCCCATTTCGCCGCCGAGAGCGTCAATCTCGCGCACGATATTTCCTTTCGCGATTCCGCCGATTGAAGGATTGCAGCTCATTCTTGAAATTGAATCGATTGTCTGCGTGATTAAAATCGTCTTTAAGCCCATTCTGGCAGCCGCGAGCGCCGCCTCAATTCCGCCGTGTCCGCCTCCGACAACCGCAACGTCATAAAAATCATAAAATCCTGACATAAATCCAACTAAAACCAAGAACAATAATGAATATTTTTCGGGCGCTCCTGCTTCGCAGGCCGGGTCTTTCAGGGTTCCGCCATTCGGCTGCATTCTTCCGTGAAGTTCCGCGGCAAAACTTATGGCGAATCATCGGAACTTCACTCCAGAACAGCTTCGCTGCCCTTACAGCCCCTAGCGCGCTTGCTTTTTCAATGCGTTTTTCACATTAAAAGTCTCAGTTTCTTCCTTATTCAATGAAAATCTTTGAAAATTATATCGTTTTTATGAAGCGTGTACAAATTTTGAGTTTGCTTTTAACTAAAACATTAAATAAAATTTCCTTTTAGATTTTCAAAAAATGCGTTAAATTTATTCCATAAAATAAAAGAGGATTGATATGAAAAAATCTTTTGCCTTAATTTTTGGAATCGCGTTTGCCGCTTCTTCATTGATGATTTCATGCGGCTCAACTTCTTCCGTTGCGGCTGTCAAGGAATCTTCCGAAACTGAAAACGCTCCGGAATTTGTCCGAAAAGAACTGCCTGAAAATATGCGCGTTGGCGCAAAAGGCGACCGGAAAGTCAAAACTGAAACCGACCCTTACATTGTCTCTGTGATTGACGAGGCGAAAGAAAAATTTATCCAGAGCTTTTTCACCGACGGCGAAAAGCAGATTACGCTTGAGTACAGCCTTTTTATTCCTGAAAATTTGGACTACTCAAAAAAATATCCGCTCGTGATGTACATTCCTGACGCTTCCGGCGCGAGCAAGAACGCAAAAGAGCTTGTCGAGCAGTATTTTGGCGCGGACATTTGGGCTTCAAAGGAAGTCCAGGAAAAGCACGAATGTTTTGTTTTTGTTCCGGCGTTTTCTGAAATCGTTGCGGACGACAACTGCGATGTTTCAGACGAGATTGAAGTCGCTGTGAAAATAATCTCATCGCTTGTTCAAAACTATAACATCGACACTGGCAGAATTTACGCGAGCGGTCAGTCTATGGGCTGCATGACGAGCCTTTATCTGAATTCAAAATATCCGAATTTATTTGCGGCCTCGCTTTTTGTTTCCGGGCAATGGTGGGTTTACTCGCTTTCGCCGCTTAAAAACGCGAAATTTTTCTATATCACAGCCGAGGGCGACGAAAAAGCGACCGGCGGCCAGACAGACTTGATGAATTATTTTGACAAGAGAAATGTTTCTTATTCGTTTGGAAAATGGAGCGCGCAGGAAACAAGCGAAATTCAGAATGAGAACGCTAAAAAACTGATTTCAGAAGGCAAAAACGCGAATTTCATCAGATTTGAGAAAGGCACGGTTTTGACAGATGATGAGAAAATGGAGCATATGGCTTCATTCAACTACGGCTACAAAATCGAGGCTGTGCGCGACTGGCTTTTTGACCAGAAAAGCGAAAATTCGTTCTTCGAAAAGCTGATTAACGCGAAATAATTTTTGCATTGCTACGTTGCAGTGATTTTGATTTGTTCAAAAATATTGTCATGCTGAATTTATTTCACCATCTGTGCGGGATATGGTTATAGATTTTCTGAATTCGGGCTTATTATCTTTCGGGTTCGGAATCTCAATATAATGAAAATCGATTTCTGAAAAAAACTCCGACGGAGGCTTGTTTTGCATTAAAAAACGAAACTTGTTTCCGCCGAGTTTTTTGTCGCGTTCTTTTTTCTTGGGAAACTTGCGGCGAGTCTTTGTTTTTTCATTTTCTTGCAGATTTGTTTTGCTTTACGTTTAAATCTTGTATTTTTTTTCGATTCGCGGCTCGATTTTTCATTTTGTTTCGCTTAATGGCTCGGTCTCGCGTTCCTTTCCTCTTAAAATTATCCGCTTTTTCTTTCGTTCGCTTGCAAAATCATAGTTTTCTTCTCTTGATGACTAATTTTTTTGTTTCTTTTATAATCTGAAAATTATGAAATTTGCAAAGTGCCTTTCTGCGCTTTTTTTTGCGTTATTTTTGTCTTTGTTTTCGGGCTGTTCTGGGCTTTTTAGCGGCTCGCTTGGCTACAGCGTTCTTTTGTGGAGCAATTCTGAGCATAATGTTCAGGACGGAGCAATCTTAAAAGTCTACATCAAGTCGAATATTTCTCAGGTTTATGTCGTTTCGTTTCCAAAATCAAAAGAGAAATTT
The DNA here is from genome assembly GCA_034088785.1 of Treponema sp. Lineage (GTDB taxonomy): Bacteria > Spirochaetota > Spirochaetia > Treponematales > Treponemataceae > Treponema_D. The sequence continues at coordinate 6,249 of JAXDVS010000001.1, read as the reverse complement.
GAAATTCCGCTTTGGCAGATTACCGAGCCTGAGTCAAAAGGAAAGGCTTTGCGCCAGCAGGCACGGTTCGCCGATTTTGCCCACACTTACGCTTCTGTAAAGCTGGACGGGCTTCCAATCCGCGAGGATGCGGTGAACACTTCAAAGCAGGTTTATCGTTTGCGCGAGGGCGAAATTGTGCGCTGTCTTTACCGCGGAACTGGTGCGGCTGTAACAAACGGCCACGGAAATATGAGCGGCGAGTGGCTTCGCGTTTTGACAAGCACAGGAACGGTCGGCTGGTGTTTTTCGCATAATCTTGAGCTTTTTGAGGCTGGAGTTGACGTTTCGTTCAATCAAAATCTTGAGGATTCTGAACCTGATGAGGAAAATTCAGTTGCGCAGGAAATTGAAAATCTTGCGTCAAAAAAATGGTATCCTGAAAATTTTGCGGAAATGATTAAAAACCGGAGAATAAATCCTGAAAAAATGAAGCTTGAATACGGATTTGACTTTGGAATTCAGACGGCAAAAACAGAAACAACGGTTGAAAACGGCGAGACGGTTGAAATTGAAGTTCCGATTCCGGCAAGCGAAATTATCTTGGCAGGAAAAGCGAAATATCAAGATGAAAATGAGTCGCTTGAATGGAATTTTACCGACATCACAAAAAATTCCAAAAATGAATACGAGTTCAAGTCGTCAAATCTCGTGATGAGCGTTCACGGCGGCTCTGCTGTTCTTCAGTATATGGAAGGCGGAAAAGTCAAAATCATAAATCTCGTTGCGATTTCTGAAAATGTCGGCGCGCTTGTTCAAAATGAAATCGAGCGCAGACAGCAGGAGCTTGAAGCGATTTTTGAGGCCGGCCCGGAATTCAAAAGCTCGAGCTACGGAACAATAAAATTCGGCAGCTTTGATTCTTTGCGCTGGACAGGCTACCGGCTTTTGGTTCCTTCTGTGATTTCAAGAAACGCGAAAGACGATGTTGAGGTCTCAATCGAATATTTTATTCCGAATTCGCTGAAATCCTCTTTTGACGGAGTTTTGACGATGAAATTTGAGGGGATGGAAAACAAAATCGATTTCTTCTATAAACTTACCGACACTGGCTTGCGTCTCGAAGATGCTTCTCAGGCGGCTTTCCGCGGAGATTTGGTTTCTGCGCGCGGCTCAAGCCCGATTGTAATGTTCTTCGAGAAAAAATAGGAAAATTTTATGGCATTTGTACAGTTCTCGCAGGTTTCGCTTGCGTTTGGCGACCGCGATATTTTAAAAAAAGTTTCTGTGAATCTTGCGAAAGGAAGCAAGGCGGCTCTCACCGGGGCAAACGGAACTGGAAAATCGACTCTGATAAAAGTGATGGCGGGGCTTATTCAGCCTGATGAAGGAACTCGCTCCGCTTCAAAAGACGCGAGAATCGCTTATCTTCCGCAAAGCGGGCTTACTCACCACGGCTGCTCGCTTCGCGAGGAGGCGGACAAGGCTTTTTCGTTCGGCTACGAGCTTATGGCGGAGCTGGACAAAATCGGCGACGAGCTGAAAGCGGGAGACGGAAATCAGAACGCGCTTTTGGAACGCCACGATAAAATCTTGAACGAGCTTGAAGATTCCGGCTGGAACCGCAGAAATGTGATGGCTGAGCAGGTTTTGACTGGTCTTGGATTTTCGCACGATGATTTGGACCGCGCCTGCGAGGAATTTTCCGGCGGCTGGCAGATGAGAATCGCGCTTGCAAAGGCTTTGATGGTGAATCCTGACATTTTGCTTTTGGACGAGCCTACAAACTATCTTGATATTGACGCGCGCGGCTGGCTTGAAAACTTTTTGAACAATTTTAAAGGCGGATTTTTGCTTGTCTCGCATGACCGTTATTTTCTTGACCACACGATTAACGAGGTTTACGAGCTTTTCAACGGCGAGCTTCACCGTTATCCGGGAAATTTCACTCATTATGAAAAAGTGCGCGAGGTGGAGCTTGAAACTTTAATCAAGGAATACGAAAAACAGCAGGAAGAAATTCAGCACTTGCAGGAATTTATCGACAGATTCCGCTATAAGGCGACAAAGGCGATTCAGGCTCAGGAACGGCAGAAAATGCTCGACAAAATTCTCGAGCACGAAATTGTTATTCCTGAAAGCCTGAAAAAAATTCATTTTAAATTTCCGCCGGCTCCTCATTCCGGCCGCTTGGTCGCGACTTTGAGCGGAATCACAAAATCTTATGACGGAAAACGGAACGTTCTTGAAAATCTTGACTTGGTTGTGGAAAACGGCGACAGGCTCGTTGTTGCAGGCCATAACGGAGCAGGAAAATCGACTTTGCTTAGAATTATCGCTGGAGTTGACAAAAATTTTCAGGGCGAGGTGAAATTCGGAACTGGCGTTTCTGTCGGATATTTCAGTCAGGACAATGCGGAAACTTTGAAAGGCAGCGCGACGATTCTTGAAACAATTGAAAATGAAGCTCCGCTGGAGCTTGTTCCGAAAGTGCGCGATATGCTCGGCGCGTTCTTGTTCCGTGGCGACGATGTTTTTAAAAGCTTTGACGTGCTTTCAGGCGGCGAAAAGGCGAGAGTCGCGCTTTTGAAGCTTCTGCTCCGCCCTGTAAATCTTCTGATTCTTGACGAGACGACAAACCATCTTGATATGCATTCGAAAGACGTTCTTCTTGAGGCGTTAAAGGATTTTGGCGGAACGGTTCTCTTTGTTTCTCACGACCGCGGATTTATCGAGGATTTGTCTACGCGCGTTCTGGAGCTTAAGCCCGGCTCGCACAGAATTTTTCCCGGCGACTACAAATATTATATGCAGCGTCTTGAAGACGAGGCGAACGGAATTGTCACGAACGGAGATTCTTCGTTTGCCGCTAACGAAAATGAAAATCTCACGGAAGATTCTGATTCAAAATCTCAGGCGAAACTGAACTGGGAAGAGCGGAAAAAGTTTGAGGCTGAAAAGCGGAAAGCTGAAAAAGCTGTAAAAACGCTTGAGGACGAAATCTTAAAGACCGAAAACGAGATAAAAGACGAAGAGAACAAAATGGCGAATCCTGACGTTTACTCGAACGGCGAGAAAGCGAAAGCGGTCCAGAAAAAGATTGAGGAACTTTCTGCCAAGCTCGACGATTTGAACGAAAAATGGATGGAAGCCGCCGACGCTCTCGAAAAATTCAACTGACGAGAAACAGTGTTGAAAAAACATTTCGGAAATCTTGAAGTTTTGTCTTTTTGAAGTCTCGTTTGCGCAAAATCTGTCAGAATAAAAAAATCTTTGACAAATGAAAAAAGCGGCTTCAATATTGAATGATGACAATTTCTGAATTCTTCCTGAATGGAAACGCAAGCGGCGACGCTAAAAGCAGCGGCGAAAGCGAAAAGATAAAAGGCTGGACGGTTTCAAACGGAAAAGTGAGTTTTTCCGCAATCGAATTCGGCTGCACGATAACAAATCTTTTTGTTCCTGACAAAAACGGACAAAAAATCGATGTTCTGCTCGGTTTTGACGATTTTGATGGCTGGAAAAACGGAACCGCATCGCACAATGCTGTTGTCGGGCGTTTCGCAAACAGAATCGGCGGAGCTTCGTTCATTCTTGACGGAAAAAAATATTCGCTCGACAAGAATGACGGCGAAAATTGTCTTCACGGCGGCTTTTTCCGCTACGAAAAGCAGATTTGGAAAGGCGAGCCGTTTGAAAACGCGAGCGAGGCTGGAGTTATTTTTACGCGGATAAGTCCCGACGGCGAGCAGAATTTTTCAGGAAATCTGAAAATAAAAGTCGTTTACTCTTTGAATCAAAAAAATCAGCTTAAAATCGAATATTTTGCAGAAACTGACGCGCCGACTCCTGTAAATTTGACAAACCACTCGTATTTTAATTTGAACGGCGGCGGCGACATTTTAGGCCTCGAAGTCTTTCTTGACTGCGAAAAAATCCTGAAAATAAAAAATATGATTTCGACTGGCGAGTTTATTGACGTTTCGCTTCCTGAAAACAAGGCTTTTGATTTTAGAAAGCCGAAGAAAATCCGTGAGGATTTTGACGCGGTAAAATCCGATTCTTCAACGCGCGGCTACGACCATTGCTTTGTCACAAAGGCTTGCGAGACGGACGCAATTTTTGCTGGCTTTTGCAGAAGCGAAAAATCCGGAATCAAGATGAACATTTACACGAACCAGCGCGGAATTCAGCTTTACACGGGAAACTGGCTTGACTGCAAAGGAAAAAACGGCGGAAAACAAAGCGCGCAAAGCGGAATTTGCTTTGAGGCACAGCGTTTTCCAGATTCTATGAACCACGAAAATTTTCCAAGCTGCATTTTGCGTCCCGGAGAAAAATATCATCAGATTACGGTTTACGAATTTGAGACGGAATCCTGAAAAATCGGAGACTTTGATTCTAAAAAGTTTGAATCGTTCTGAAAAAGTCGTCTGGGCAGGTCAAAATCAAATTGCAAAGAGTCGTTTGGAAAGAAATCAAGACAAAATCGCAAAAATAAAAATGGAGAAAAATATGAATTCACTTACAAAAAATGAATATTCGCCGGAAGAGCTTCTCGATGATTTTTTGAAAATGTACGGCGGCAAAAAGGAAAGCGTGCGGATTTTTTCTTCGCCTGCCAGAATCAACATAATCGGCGAGCATATCGACTACAACGGCGGAAAAGTTTTTCCAGCCTGCATAAACCGCTATCTTTATCTTGCGGTGCGAAAGCGCGCGGATTCAAAAATCTTCTATAATGACGTGAGATTTCCGGGGAGTTTTGAATTTGACGTGAACGACAATTTTTCCTACGACAAAAAAAACGACTACGCGAATTATCTGAACGGAATTTTAAGCCAGCTGAAAGAAAGCGGACACGAATTCTCTTGCGGATTTGAAATCTTGATGGCTTCAAATATTCCTGCTGGCGGCGGAATTTCGTCTTCATCGGCTTTGGAGTGCGGATTTGCATTTGCAGTCAGCGAGATTTTCGGATTCAATTTGAGCCGCGTGGAAATTGCGAAACTCGGGCAGATGAGCGAGCATCGTTTTATGAACGTGAACTGCGGAATCATGGACCAGTTCATAATCGCGACCGGAAAGAAAAACACAGCGGAAATGCTCGACTGCACGACTTTAAATTTTGACTACGTTCCTCTGAATCTTGGAGACTACAGATTTATCGTGATGAATACAAACAAAGTTCGGAAGCTGTCTGATTCAAAATACAATGAGCGGCGGAGCGAATGTGAAAGCGCGCTTGAAATCTTGCAGGAAAACGGAATAAAAATAAAAAATCTCTGCGATTTGACCACGGAAGAATGGCAAAAATGCAAGTCTCTTATAAAAGATGAAAAAATTCAAAAACGCGCCGAGCATTGCGTTGAAGAAAACTCTCGTGTTTTAGACGCGGCAAATGCTTTGAAAAGCAACGACTTGAAAAAGCTCGGCGAGCTGATGAACGAAAGCCACAAATCTTTGCGCGACAAATATGAAGTGAGCGGAATCGAGCTTGACACGCTTGCCGAAAGCGCGTGGAGCCAGGACGGCTGCATTGGGGCGAGAATGACTGGCGCGGGATTCGGCGGCTGCGCAATCGCGCTTGTTCAAAAAGATAAAATCGATTCGTTCATCGAAAATGCCCAGTCGCTTTACACAGAAAAAATCGGCTATCCGGCTGGATTTTTTGCATGCGAGTCTGGAGACGGCGTAAAAGAAATATGATAAAAATAATACGGCTGGCGAGTAAGTAAAAGAAATCGTGCATTTTTGAACTTTCGCTGCCGCTTTGCGTTTTTGCAAGGAATTTTGTGATTTTATCATATTCTGATAAATAAAAAATTTTAGGAGACTGTTTAAAATGAATTCAAAAATTGAATTGAAGGCAAAATCAGAAAAATTTGGAAAATCAAAGAGAACGAAAAAAGTTCAAAATGTTTTGAAAATTGCGGCGTTTTTGTTTCCGATGATTTTTGGCGGCTGTGATTTTTCTTCTGCTGCTAGCGAAGTTGTAGACGCGATTCTTGGCGGAAATGTTTCAGCATCGGAAACCGCCTCGTGGAACTACGATTCAAATCGGCCGGTTTATCTTGTAACAAGCGATGTCTTGACGCTGAATATTTCAGGCGACCTTTCCGGGAAAAATCTATATTTGGTTCAGGTGAATCCGACGAGCAGCACGATTTCCTCGGGCAATTTAAGAACTGTTGCAAATTCAAAAAGCCTTTCTTCTGCAAATAGTGCACTTTCTTTGAATACTTCGCATTTAATGGGGGGGGGGGGGGG